>JANYHN010000015.1 GCA_025359045.1 Hyphomicrobiales bacterium
TTCGCAACAAAAATGGCGATCGCGATGTACGAAGAAATTGTTCCTCCGTTCTCGCGCCACGATCACAGGGACAGCAGCCGTTTGCGCCTCGTTGAAAATGTTTTGCCGCGACTTGGTGAAGCGAAGTAGCCCGTTTTGGAATCCGATAAAGCCCAACGCAATTTTGTTTGAACTGCGAGAACTGATTTGTGCATCGACAGTAGGGCTCCGTTGCAAATTTGGGAATAGCGCCGAGCGGCACGACATCGCAAAACCGACCACTGCAATGCTGACCGGCGAATTTTTACGCGACGTGTCGGCCACCAGGCCGTTGACCGGGTTCACAGTCTGCACAAAATAATCGAATGCAGCGCGCTGCAACTGATCCAGCAATTCTTCGTCCTCGATGGATATCCGGGTGTTAGAATTGTGGCGCATTCAATATAATAACTAAATTCCCTCGCCCTAGCATCAAGTCTCCTCCGCTTGAAGACGTGGGAGAAGGCTGAAGTCATTCTTGGTCTTTTGCTTTTGACGTTCATCCCTCCCAAGCCCCATCTCAAGGGCAGGAACAATGTATCGAAGTAACTTTGGTATCCACCTGTTCTCCGCGAATTAGGGCACGGGCTTGTCTTCTGCCGTGGGGTGTGGGTTTTCTGGGTCTTGACTGTGGGTTGACAAGGGGGCATTCGAGGCTGCGCCAGTATTGCCATACATCGCGCCATGCAGCCCCCAATAGCTGATCGCAAACACTGCAAGAAAACCCGCAAGCGATGCCGGCAGCAGCACAATGTTCTGCCGTATTGCAGTCATGAAATGTAGATCCCTGGTGTGATCGACGGCGATAGCGATGATGATCATCATGATGAGGGCGTGACCAATCATGTCAATTCGGCCAAAAGGGTACACGGCTGAGATGAAGATAATTAATAGGCCCAAGGCCGAAAGCCTGCGCAGCAAAGGGGTGGCCAAAAGGCCAAAGCCTAGCGTGAATTCTGAAACGCCCGCCATGGGGATAAAGGCGTCGCGCGGGATGCCGAAGGTGAGAAAGGGTCGTTCTTGCACAAGCGGATAAAACCAGTCGGGATAAGCGAATTTTTCTAGGCTTGACCACATCAGCGCAATGGCCACAGCCCAACGCAGCACTTCAAAGCGATGCGAGCGCCACTGTTCATTCGACGACACAGCGAGGACCAGATAGGCCGCAACACCCACGCCAAGTGCCAGATAATCGAAGAGATGAAAAAGTTCATAATCTCGAAGCGCCAGAAGCCACAGCCCGATGATGCCGACGGCTGACAGCGGCATAGTTCGCTTCGAGAAAATGCCAACAGCGATCAACAGCTGAACCCACGAAACCCATTCGGCGGGGGTCTTGAGGTCGGGCGTGAGATAAATGCCACCCACAGCGAAAATCGCCACGAAAAAAGCAGCAATGACACAGCGGATGAAATCATCGAGACGGTTCCACAGCGGATCGGTGGCGCGGTCCATTGCCGTCATCACGGTTGCGCCGAATCGTGATTTTTCAACAAACCGCGTCAAAATCAGGAACAGCATGACCAATGCAATTCCAGTCCAAAACCAAGGGTTGGCCAATGTGCTACTCACGGGTTGCGGTGAGGCTTTAACAATATACGGCGCGAACCATTTGACATGGGCCTCAGCTGGTGTGGCCAATGCAAAGGCCGCAATCGCGGCCGCGCCATATTTCGATTTCATCTCAATCTTTTCCACTTCCTCAGATGCGCGCAGGTGCGTTGATTCTTATACCACAAAAGGCAGATCCATCCAGCTCAAAACACCAACAATATCGTCTCGGAACAGGGGTCACTGTTCAATGCGAATTGACAGTGAGGTTCTTGTGAATCACCCCAAGCCCACCTGCCTGCGCCATGGCAATGGCCATCGGTGCCTCAGTCACCGTGTCCATCGCGGCGGAAATGATTGGGATCGAAAGAGAAATGGCCTTCGTCAATTGCGTGCGCGTTGAAACATCAACCGGCAAAACCGAAGAAGCACCGGGCTTCATCCGCACATCATCAAAAGTCAAATATTCCGCGAACAGGTGAGCCATAGCGAACCTCGTAAATCAGCAAGAAAAGAGGAGTTGGCGCACGCCCTTAATACTGGAGTGGAGTTGGGGGCAAGGGGCGAGTTTTACAAAGAAACAACGTGACGTTGACAGCTTAGCAAGCAAATGGTGTTGTGGCTCCCAGTGGTTGCGCTGTAAGTCTTTGGCAATGGGGAAACAATGCAAGAAGAACCGGATGAAGTGCAGCACGAAAATGTGGTTCTGACAATGCCACCCCACAAATATCCACTGTGGGTTTTGGCATTCGCAAGCGGTGTGGCCCTGGCCGTGGTCTATTCCA
>JANYHN010000043.1 GCA_025359045.1 Hyphomicrobiales bacterium
CCTATGCGCTGGCAAAGGACAGTCTCAGGAAACAGCTAACCACTTTAAAGGTGCAAACTGGTTTTACGTTTCAGTGGGCGAGATTATTTTATATGTATGGAAAAGGGCAGAACCCCAAATCAATCCTTGCGCAGCTTGATACAGCAATACAAAATGGCGATGCGATATTTAATATGAGTGGTGGTGAACAGCTCAGGGATTATCTGCCAATTGAAGAGGTTGCACTTCAGCTGCTGGCAATATTTGAGAAGAATGATGGCGGAGTGTTTAATGTCTGTAGTGGCGCACCGATTTCAATAAGGCGGTTGGTCGAAAATAGAATTCAAGAAAAAGGCGCAACAATTAAAATGAATTTGGGATACTACCCTTATCCAGAATTCGAGCCGATGGCATTTTGGGGTGAGAAATAAGAGATAACGATGACTGACGACCGTAATTTCGACTTTAAATGTACAGCTGAGTTTCAACAATACCTAAAAAACAACAACACAAAAATTACAGTTTCTCCCAATTGTTTGAATGAGATCATCAGAATGAATAGTTTTCGGATACCAACAATACCAAACAGTCCACTGAACTCCACTGATGATCCACAAGATTTTGGATTTATGCGCCTACGGCTCAACTCACATCTTAACTTCGTTGAAAATGCAGAATTTGAATCATCGCGCGCTACTTACGATAAAAATTATCAGAACAATCAATCTTATTCCAATTTTTTTATTCTGCACATGCAGAATGTAATTGAGCTTTTAAAAAAAGAATTTCCGCGAGGGAGCCGTATCGTCGAAGTTGGTTGTGGCAAAGGCAGCTTTGTAGAGCTCATCGAGGCAGATGGATATTTTGAAATTACTGGTTATGACGCAACATATGAGGGAACCAGTATTTCTATCCAGAAGAGATATCTAAATCCCAGCGACAGACTAGATGCTGACATCATAGTCCTTCGTCATGTTTTAGAACACATTCCATCTCCTCATAGTTTTGTTGCAATGCTGAAGGGTATTTTTGGTAAAGGTAAAATCTATATTGAAGTTCCGAACTACGATTGGATTGCCGATAATCAAGCATTTTTTGATGTAACGTATGAACATGTAAACTACTTTTCCCAACAGTCATTGAGGATGCTATTTAAAGATAGTGAGTCAAAGTCTGGGATCTTTTTTGGAGACCAATACCAATATTTGATTGCCGATATTGGCTCATTATCCACCAACTTTTCCGACTTGTATAATGGCAAGGAGTGGAAGGAATTAGATTTTGAACTTCTTTTTCCTAACATCGCAGAAAGAATCTCGTCTATCGAGAAACTGCTGAACCGGAATAGCAAGCTCTATATATGGGGGGCAGCTACAAAGGGGTGCATGTTCTTAACTCATTGTGCAAATCGCGGAAAACTATTGGATAAAATCGGTTTTGCGGTAGATTTGAACCCACATAAAATTGGGAAATTTTTACCTGGCTCTCTTGTTGCCATAAAGTCGATGGAAGATTTCTTTAGGGTTGCAAAAGACGACGATGTTCTGCTGATCTCAAATTCCAATTACCATGAAGAGATATTGAAAGAGCTTCAGCGTCATCGACTTGACGGTATAATAGTTGTTACTCTTTGACGGTATTGGCTTAATCCACATCACTTTAACGAGCTCTCCAATAGTTTGATATTCTCTATCGACCAAATATTACCTAAGGTTTTTCTTCATTGCACCCTATGGCGAGTTCAAACGGGATTAGATAAACAGGGGTATTGTGGCAGAATAAAATTAGGCAATGGCTCAGTCAAAATATTTGAAAGTTAATTAATTGAATAATGCCCATCCAAAACCGGACTCTGCTAGATCAAACAATTCGTCGTTTGTCTCGATAGGGCTGCCAGTATTTAACGGCGGAAAGTCAATAATTTCTGCCATTGAATCCATATTGTCTCAAACCTATTTCAATTTCGAACTTATTATTTCTGATAACGGCTCAACAGATGATACCTCGCACATCTGTGAAAGCTTTGCTGCAAGGGATTCTCGAATAAGATATATTCGCCAAACGACTAACATTGGTGCTTATCTGAATTTCAGGTTCGTTCTTGAACAAGCTACGGGAGATTATTTTTTTTGGGCCGCCGCCGATGATACGCGATCTTCTGATTTCATCGAAGCGAATGTTACATTTCTTGAATCCAATCTTGATTATTGTGCATCAATTTCTAAGTCACGAAATGAAGGTGGGAAGTTTAGTCCTTACTGGGTTGGTGACAGGCCCCTCAACCAAGATTGTTACGAAAAGAAAATCTTGGTCTTCTTTAAAGGTTGGCATCGGGCAGCAATTTTTTACTCAATCTATAGGCGCGAAGTATTGATTGGACACCCACAACTATATAAGCCGAATTTTTTGGCTCAAGATTGGGCGATAATCTTGCACACTGCTAAATTGGGTCATATGCAAAGGGTTGAGCAAGGCGAGTTGTTATTGGGCACCGGTGGCATCAGCAAAGGCATTCGCCATTTGCGCAATATGCGAAAACGGCGCATCGAATATTTTTTTCCGCATTGGGAACTTTGCATGGTCTTGAAGGAAATTTCTAAGGATTTTTCCTTGCGCACGCGCATTATTCTTTTCTTACGGGCCCTCATTCTCAACATCCGGGCCAATCTTATGCGATTAATTCATGTGTTTGAGACTTGATGTTAAACGGGGGTGCGAAGGCGACGATGATTGACTGGGCCGTCATAACTCCAAGCTATAATCTTGATCTTGAACGCTGCAAACTTCTGTGTCGCAGTATGGATGCTTTTTTGAGCGGCCCTTGGCATCACTATATCGTGGTCGATCCGGTGGATAGTTCCCTTTTTACTTCATTGAAAGGGCCGCGTCGCACCGTCGTCAATAAAACCGATATTTTACCGAAGGGCATGCGTTATGTTGGCAAAGTGCCCTTCATGCGGCTTGGTCGGCTTTGGTGGTCGGGGAGGCATGGCCCTGTTTTCGGATGGCAAATGCAGCAGTATGTAAAAATTATGATGGCGTCTTATGTGAAGCAAGAGGCCATGTTGTTTTTAGACTCGGACATTTTTTTTCTCAAGCCATTCAATATTAGTAAGTTTGCGCGCGAGGGTAAAGTGCGGTTCAGCTCGGAGGAATCTCCGGTGGAATCAGAAATAAGTATGAAGAGCACCAGCCTTAAATTGTTGGGCTTATCTCGTGATGCAACGAAGTGCGTCTATAAAGATCCAATTGTAACTTGGCATCGCCCCACCGCAGTCGCCATGCAAGACTACCTTTCCAAATTGCACAACAAGCCATGGCACGAGGCCATTGGCTCAAAGATCATGTTCTCAGAATATATGCTCTATATTATGTTTGTGAATTACATTCAGAAATCCAATCCGCATCTTTATGAAGATAACACCATCTATTGCAAAACGTTGTGGACAAAAGAAGCTGCAAAGACCACTGACATTGCTGAATTTTGTTCAAGCTTAGGGCCTGATCAGGTGGCGGTTTGCATTCAATCCTTAATTGGCATTCCGATCAAAGTTTATGCAGATGAGCTCCAACTTGCCATACGCCAAACGCAATAGTTGAATCCATCTTAAGACGGAGTCATGTTGATCGAAAAAGCAGAGGAAATACTTATAGCATAATTGTAAAAGGTGGGTTTATTAAAATTCGACCCGAAAGAAGCCAAACTGAAGCTATCAAAATGACAGGCGCAAATTTAAATTTGTTGGTAGATATGTTGGTATCTTTCTAAATCATATTTAAAACGATCAATAGAATCAATATTTTATCACGCTTATTCGAGTCCTCTTCAGGCACCAAAATTCAGATTTACATTTTATGTTTTGAGCCAATGCGAACTCCGCAGTAATTTTGGTTTGGGCAACTGATTTCACCCTCCAGCATGAATTTTGATTTGGATCACGCATGTGCAATGCAGCAAATGTTGCGATGCAAAACTATTTGTATGACAATTTAATTGTTGACTGAATGTCGCATTCGCTCTTTAATTCATTTTGGACACGCCACCCCCCAACAAGTGCGTGAACATTAAAGGGAGAATATTTATGACATTGTTGACACGCCGCACGGCGCTGATTTCGACGCTGGCATTTGCTGGTGCATTTGCTACAGGCGCACTGGCTGATGGCTTGCCAAAACTCGCTGTCAAGAAAACCTACAAGGTTGGCTTTGCCCAAACCGAAAGCAACAATCCTTGGCGCTTGGCACAAACTGCAAGCATGAAAGCCGAAGCTGAAAAACTGGGCTGGCAACTGGTTTATACTGATGCTGCCGGTTCAGCAGCAAAGCAAGTGGCCGACGTTAACAGCATGATTGCCCAAGGCGTCGATGCTATCTTCTTGTCACCCCGTGAAGAGAAGCCTTTGATTCCTGCTGTTATGGCCGCCAAAAAAGCTGGCATTCCATTGTTCCTGATTGACCGCGGTGTTGATGCCACGCTTGCCAAGGGCGGCGTTGACTATGTCACCTTCATCGGTTCTGACTTCCTGAAGGAAGGCACAACAGCTGGCGAAAACCTGGTCAAGATTATGGGCGGCAAAGGCATTATCCTAGAGCTCGAAGGTTCAACGGGTTCATCACCTGCCAATGACCGCAAAAAAGGATTTGATGCAGTCATTGCCCAAAATCCGGGTATGAAAATCGTTGCCTCGCAAACTGGTGACTTTAACCGTGACAAAGGACGTCAAGTTGCAGAAGCCCTTTTGCAAGCTCACCCTGAAGCGAATGTAATCTATGCACACAATGACGAAATGGCCATTGGTGCAATCTCTGCTCTTGAAGCTGCAGGCAAGGTTCCGGGCAAAGACGTCATCGTCGTATCAATCGATGGTGAAAAGGATGCGTTGCAAGCAATTATTGACGGCAAGATGGCATTTTCAGTCGAATGCAATCCTAAATTTGGCCCTGCAGCTTTTGCTGCCGCAATGTCCTATGCCAAAGGCGATACGCTTCCCGCAACAATGACAAACACCGATCGCTTCTTTGATATCAGCAATGCCAAAGACAGCATGGCGGACTCATATTGATCTGAGTTAAGTAACCGCGTTCCTCCCCAAGGGCCCGGCTTTGTGTGAACCAAAGTTGGGCTCTGCTTTTTTGAGCGCGCTTCATTTTTTCTTAAATGTTTTTGACCTGTTCGCCACTTGACAAACGGGCTGGACGAGGCATCAATAAAACTCTGAAAAGTAGCAGGCAAAATGGTCTCAGAGGCTTCTCCATATAATACACCACTGCTTTCAATGCAGAACATCAACAAGGCATTTGCGGGTATTGCAGCCCTCAGTTCTGCTTCGCTCGAAGTTGCTGCAGGTGAAGTGCATGCGTTGATTGGCCAGAACGGTGCTGGCAAATCGACAATGATCAAAATTCTAACGGGTTATGTCAGCCGTGATTCAGGTGAGATCAATTTTGATGGTGCAGCCTTTGAAGCGCGCTCTCCTCAAGATGCACAAGCCAAAGGCATCAGCACAATTTACCAGGAAATCAACCTGGTTCCATTTAGATCGATTACCGAAAACATCTGCCTTGGACGCGAGTCTCGCCGCTACGGGTTTTTGAATTGGAATGCGATGCACGACGAAGCGCGCAGTTTGATGGGACGGTTCAACATCAATATTGATGTGCGAAAACCGCTTTATGAATTCAACACAGCAACCCAACAGATGGTTGCCATTGCTCGAGCCATAGGGTTCAAAGCCAAATTGGTTATCATGGACGAACCCACCTCGTCGCTTGATGAGCGTGAAGTCAATGTGTTGTTCGATGTCATTCGTCAGCTCAAGCAATCCGGCATCTCGGTCATCTTTGTCAGTCATAAATTGGACGAACTTTACCAAGTATGCGACCGCGTCACGATTATGCGAGACGGTCGCACTGTCAAAATTGCTGACTTGAAATCAATCAGCAAAATTGAGCTGGTGGCCAGCATGCTGGGCCGCGATGTGGCACAGGTTGCAAAAAGCGCAACAGCATTTGGCAATCGCAAGGGCAAGATTGGCGAAACTGTCCTTGAAGCAAAAAACCTGAGCGCTGGCCATATGGTTCAAGATGTTTCATTTAGCGTCAAGAGCGGCGAAATTGTCGGCTTTGCAGGTTTGCTGGGTGCAGGCCGCACAGAGACGGCGCGGCTGGTTTTTGGCGCCGATGCCATGCGCAGTGGAACGATGGAGCTGGACGGTCAATCCCTTGCCCCGCGCCATCCGATCGATGCGATTGATCGAGGAATTGGTTTTTCATCGGAAGATAGAAAGCTCGAAGGCATTATTCCGGATATGTCGGTGGCTGAAAATTTGACCCTGGCACTTATGCCACAGATCACCAAGGCTGGCATTGTTGATGAAGAAAAACAACGCGTCATCGTGGAAAAATTTATCGCGCGATTGGGTGTGAAGTGCAGCGGCCCTGAACAAAGAATTCGTGAGCTTTCAGGCGGCAACCAACAAAAAGTTTTGTTGGCCCGCTGGCTTGCGATGAACCCCAAGTTAGTCATACTTGATGAGCCAACGCGCGGCATTGATGTGGGCGCCAAAGCTGAAATCCAATCATTGATCAAGGAATTGGCCGAACAAGGATTGGGCGTGTTGATGATTTCATCAGAATTAGAAGAAGTCATTGAAGGATCAGACCGGGTTTTTGTTTTGCGTGAAGGCAAAAACGTTGCTGAATTTGTTGGCAAGGACATTAACGAAGCTGCTGTTATGGCAGCTATGGCACATGGCAGTGAATCTGAGACCAAATTGGGGAATGCATCATGAGCGATGTTGCGCCTCCTCATGCCAGTACATCTATACAATTTGATGTGATGAAGTTCGTTACAAGATATTCAACATTACTCGCTTTGTTGGCACTGGTTTTGTTCAATGTGATTTTCACTAATCATTTCGTCTCCATTCAAACGCTTAACGTCAATCTTACGCAGGTTGCTACCATTGTGATTGTCGGAGTTGGCATGACTTTGGTGATTGCCACAGGCGGTATTGATCTATCAGTTGGCTCGTTAATGGCCATATCTGGTGCGATTGCGCCGCTCATTTTTCTTGGCACTGCCGTTCACATCGGTGAAATTCATGTTGCCGTTGCCGTAGGTATGATCGTTGCCGTTTTAGCTGCTGGCGCATTTGGCTGGTTTAATGGATGGTTGATTACGCGCTTTCATATTCAACCGATCATTGCCACTCTCGTTTTATTTATCGCCGGGCGCGGTATCGCGCAGGTCTCAACCAACGGAAATTTGCAGCCTTTTAAATTAGGTGAGTTTCAATGGATTGGACTTGGGCGCTGGTTTGGAGTTCCGGTTCAAGTGGTCATCATGATTGCCTTGGTGGCACTGGCCGCGTGGATTTTGAAGCGATCATTATTCGGAAGACAGATTTTAGCGATTGGTGGCAATGAACGCGCGGCACGGCTTGCTGGTGTTCCTGTGGCCAAGGTGAAGCGATGGGTTTATTGTATCAGTGGCTTGTGCTCGGGCATTGCAGGTCTTGTAGTGATTGCGATCAACTCATCGAGTGACGCCAATCTTGTTGGCCTTGGCATGGAGCTTGATGCTATTGCCGCGGTGGCGGTGGGTGGCACCCTGCTGAGTGGCGGACGCGCGACCGTGACGGGCACGCTGATTGGTGCTCTGATCATTCAACTTGTGCGTTACACATTGCTGGCTAACGGCGTTCCTGATGATGTGGCCAAGCTTGTAAAAGCTGCACTCATTATCATCGCCGTTTGGTTACAACGACATGGGAAGGCTTAAACCATGAAAAAAACTTCACTTATCGCGACGATTTCAAGCCAGGGTGTTTTGATTGCGCTTGCCCTGCTCATTCTATTTGGCTGGCTGCGCTATGAAAATTTTTTAGGCTTGTTCAATATATCAACTGTGCTGCGCTATAACTCCATGTTCGCACTCGTAGCGCTTGGCATGTGCTTTGTTATTATGGCAGGTGGTATTGATCTGTCGGTCGGTTCAACAGCAGCATTGGGCAGTGTGGTATCCGCCTTGGTCAGCGATCAAGGTATGTTGGTTGGATCACTTGTGGGTATTGCCGCGGGCCTCTGCGTTGGCATTCTCAACGGGTTTGTAATCGTGAAGTTGCGCATCTTACCATTTATTGCAACACTAGCGACGATGTTGGCCGCCAACGGAACGGCGTTGCTTTTGGCCCATGACCAAACTGTTTCGGTTTCCTATGACGGAACATTTGTCAATTTGGGCCAAGGTGATATTTTCAATATTCCTATTCCCGCCATCATCGCTGTAGCGGCTTATGTGATTGGTTCAATCGTTCTCAACTTCACCAGCACGGGCCGTTCGGTTCTGGCTATAGGCGGTAATGAAGACGCAAGCCGGATGATGGGACTTCCCGTCGACCGCGTCAAATTCATGGTTTATGTTTTGAGCGGCGGGCTATCAGGTCTGGCTGGCGTTATTCTGGCCTCGCAATTTGGCGCGGGCCAACCCATCGAAGGCGTTGGCTGGGAGTTGTTTGCAATTGCATCTGTCGTGGTTGGTGGAACATTGCTGACCGGCGGCGTTGGCTCTGTCGGAGCTACTTTGGCTGGCGTGTTATTGCTTGGATTGATTTTCAATGTGCTGAATTTTGAAAACGGTCTGGGCTGGATTTCGCTGTCAGCATATTGGCAATCGGTCATCCGCGGATTGTTTCTGCTTTTTGTTGTGATCTTACAATCTCGTCTGGCAATTCGAAAAAACCCCGCTTGATTGTGGCTGCCATTCATAGCTTGAATGATTCCAGTTTGGCCATTAAGTAGCCCACTGGAACTGACGTCTATCGATGGCGTCAACGTTTAAAGCAAAAGGTGGCCCACTTTTATGACTGTCAAACTTTATCGCGGGGACTTGCCTGCTGATTTTAATCCAGGTACGTCTGTAGCCATTGACACTGAAACACTGGGCCTCAAGCCTGCGCGCGATAAATTATGTCTGGTGCAAATTTCGACGGGCGATGGCAATGCGGTTTTGGTGCAGATGGACCGCAGCAAATATGATGCGCCGAATTTGAAGGCACTGCTGGCAAACCCGAAGGTTTTGAAGATATTCCATTTTGCAAGGTTTGATGTCGCCGTGCTCAAGCAATATCTCGATGTTGATACAGCGCCTTTGTTCTGCACCAAAATTGCTTCAAAGCTGGTGCGCACTTATACAGATCGCCATGGGCTAAAAGAGTTGGTGCGTGAATTGTTGGGGATTGATCTGAATAAGTTGCAGCAGAGTTCGGATTGGGGCGCCCATTCGCTGACCGATGCGCAGAAGGCTTACGCGGCCGAAGATGTGGTTTATCTGCATGAGTTAAAGCAACGTCTGGAGCAAATGCTGGAACGTGAGGGGCGAACGGCTCTTGCAAAATCGTGTTTTGAATTTTTACCAACACGTACCGCACTTGACCTTCTAGGTTGGTCTGAAGAAGATGTCTTCGCCCATTGACCAAAGCAAAGATGGTTCGGCTGATGGGCGTGCACGGCGCGCTATCACACGTGCCCGCTTTGCGCCACTGCTCGGCCTCGCTGCAGGCATTATCGGGCTTGGTGTGGTGGGTGCGTTTTTAACCCAATCACTGTTCATCAATCCTGATCCACCTAAAGTAAATGTTGTTGCAACGCCGCCGAAGGTCGAAAAAGTGGTAAGCGGTCAAGCTTCCAAGATCACGGGTTTTGATAAAAACAAACAACCGTTTGAACTCTCTGCGGTCAATGGTACGCAAGACACCGCCAATCTCGACTTGGTGCACCTGCAAACCGTGACCGGAACTTTTCACCGCGAAGATGGCGGGGCCATTGCCCTTGCCTCAAACACTGCGCAATATGATTCCAAGTCAAAATCCTTAAACATGCAAGGTAAAGTGATACTCAAGGAAGAGGGCCGTTATGAAGCCCGGATGGAATCCGCAAATGTGAATGTGGATGATCATAGTTTGGTTTCACAAACCCCCGTCAAGGTTGACACGTCCACTGGGACAGTGGAGGCTGACGGCATGACGGTTGGCCCTTACGGCGGGCGCATTGTGTTTAAAGGCCATGTGAAAGCCACTTTTGAGACCAACAGCAATTATGGAGTGAAGCAATGACACTGAAACACATCGGCACAATTTTAGCGACCATCGTTTTTATCATAATGCCACTTCGCGCAGCCACTGCGAAAGAGGCTGTGAATGTGGAGGTTGAGGCCGATCAGATGGAAATCATCGATGCCGAACACAAAACAATTTTCAGCGGCAATGTGGTTTCAACAAGACCTTCTGAAACCATTAAATCGGACCAGATGGTTGTGACAACTGCTGATGTAAAACAAACCGATGGCACCATCAAAACTGTCACAGATAAAGTGAACGCCACGGGCCATGTGACAATTAAAACGAGAAGCCAAGTGATTACCGGGAGCGCTGCTATTTTTGATGTGCAGGCCAATACTCTGGAAGTGATGGGCAATGTACGCGTGACCCAAGGGGATAGCAAATTGACTGGTGAGAAGCTGGTGGTTGACCTTGATACCAATCATTTGCAGATGTCAGGCGGGCGGGTGAAGGGTTCTTTTATCCCAAAGTAAATAATTTCACTCAAAATTAAGACAAATGAGGCCTTAATAGGTGACGCAGAACGAAAGTAAATTTACTCGCCCTGCCCCGATGGCACCCCGCGGCATTAACCGCGGAGCAACAAGGGCGAGCGAAAAGCAGGTTTCTGACGGACTTGTTGCGACCATGTTGGCTAAAACCTATGGTAAGCGGCCAGTTGTCAAGGATGTGTCGCTTTCGGTTCGGCGTGGTGAGGCTGTTGGCCTGCTTGGCCCCAATGGTGCTGGCAAAACGACCGTGTTCTATATGATCACCGGTTTGATTGCCGCAGATCAGGGATCAATCAGACTGGACGGCGAAGACATTACCCAATTGCCTATGTATCAACGGGCGCGTCTGGGGATTGGCTATCTGCCGCAGGAAAGTTCGATTTTCCGCGGCCTCACAGTGGAAGAAAATCTACGTTCGGTTCTCGAGCTACATGAGCTCGAGAAGGCCCAACGTGAACGTTTGTTGCGTGAGTTGTATGATGAGTTCTCAATCGCCCACCTCCGGCATTCTCCGGCTGTTGCGCTCTCTGGTGGAGAGCGTCGGCGCGTGGAAATCGCCCGCGCCCTTGCAGCCTCCCCCCAATATATGCTCCTCGACGAGCCCTTCGCTGGAGTTGACCCGATTGCGATCAATGATATTCGCAAGCTGGTGCGACAGCTCACCGCTCGGGGCATCGGGGTGCTTATTACGGATCACAATGTACGAGAAACCCTCGACCTTATCGATCGTGCGCTCATCATCCATGAAGGCCATGTCCTAACTGAGGGAACGCCGCAAGACATTGTTAAGGATGCAAATGTGCGGCAGTATTATCTTGGGGATAATTTTACGCTTTAGGGCTATGGGACGACCATGGCATTAATGCAAAGACTTGTTATGAAGCAGGGGCAATCCCTGGTCATGACCCCGCAGCTGCAACAAGCGATTAAGCTTTTGCAAATGTCTAATATTGAAGTTCAGAGTTTTATTGAAGCTGAACTTGAGCGCAATCCGCTGCTCGAGCGCGGTGAGCTTCGTGAAGTCACCACTCCTGAAATAAAATCTGAAATTCCCGATGCGCCATTTTCAGCCGCTGATGCGCGTGGCTCTGATGGCGATGGGGCAACGTCAGGCTCTGATGGTGTGGCCACTCCTTCGCCCAGCATGTCGGGGCCTGGCCCTGATTCTGGCTGGGCAAGCTCAAGAGGCGGCGGCCAAGTCTCCCTTGATGGTGAAGCATATGATTTTGCGGCCAATGTCACCCGTGAGGAAACACTGGCTGATCATTTGACCGCACAGTTATTTATGCATTTTCGTGACCCCGCCGATATTCTGATTGGTCAGCACTTAATCGGCACGGTCAATGAGGCGGGCTATCTGACTTCCCTTCCGGCCAGTATCGCCGAAACAATGGGCACGGATGTTTCGCACATTGAACGGGTGCTTGCTGTTCTCAAAACATTTGATCCTGTTGGAGTGTTTGCTGCCGATCTTAAAGATTGTTTGCGGCTTCAACTTTTAGATCTCAATCGGTTTGATCCGGCCATGGATGCGTTGCTTGATAATTTGCCTCTGGTTGCCAAACGCGATTATCCCGCGCTCAAAAATATCTGCCATGTGGGGCTCGATGATATTCATGATATGATCGCTGAGTTGCGCGCACTGAACCCCAAGCCAGGCCATGCTTTTGGCTCTGAGCCGGTAATGCCGGTGGTGCCTGATGTTTCAGTACGTGCTTCCAATGATGGATCGTGGATGGTGGAGCTGAATTCCGAAACCTTGCCGCGCGTGTTGGTCAATAATCAATATGCCGCACAAGTTTCGCGCGAAGCGCAGAAGACAGAAGACAAATTATTTTTGAGTGAATGCCAAGCGCAGGCCAGCTGGCTCGTGAAAAGTTTGGATCAACGCGCCAAAACAATTTTGAAAGTGGCGCGCGAAATCGTAAAGCAACAAGATGCATTTTTGGTTTTGGGCGTGCAACATTTGCGCCCGATCACATTAAAAACCGTTGCTGATGCCATTGAGATGCATGAGTCGACGGTGAGCAGAGTCACCTCCAACAAATATATGGCCACACCGCGCGGCACTTTTGAACTGAAATATTTTTTTTCCAATGCCATTCAGTCTGGAACTCTTCACGGAGAAGCGCATTCAGCAGAGTCGGTGCGCCAACGCATACGTGAACTGATCGAAAAAGAAACTGCCGAAAAAGTACTTTCAGATGACGACATTGTTGATTTGTTGAAAGCTGAAAATGTTGATATTGCCCGGCGAACCGTTGCTAAATATCGGGAATCACTGAATATATTATCCTCTGTTCAACGCAGGCGTGAAGCCCGCTCAAAACGGTGACCACACATTGACTTTTGGTTAGGTCGGCCATATGTGTGCGCCCGCTTCCCAATGAAGCTGATTTAATTTAATCACAAAACTCGCGTCTCGGTTTTCAAATCTTTTGGTGTTCTGGTTGACGAATGGGTGTTTAAGGCCCATGTCTAGAGGACACCGGATGGTAAGCAAGGAAGTATTAGACCATGCAAATTCAGATCACCGGAAAGCATATCGACGTTGGCGATGCTTTACGATCTCATATTGAAACAAAGCTCCAATCATTTCGCGATCGGTTTTTTGAAGGCTCGGTTCATGGCCATGTGACGCTGGAAAAACGCCGTTCATTTTTCTTGACTGATTGCACATTGCATTTGGCTACTGGCCTCGTTTTGCAATCTCATGCTGAAGAAGCAACGGCAATGGCCAGTGCTGATGCTGCGATGGCCCATTTGGAAAAGCAGCTTAAAAAATATAAGCAGCGCCTTAAAGATCATCACCGTACTCCACGCCTAGAGCGTGTTGCGCGTGAGGCATCCGCTTATGTGATTCCTCATGATGATGATCATGTGGGAGATGAACCGTCAGGCATGCATGCGCCTGTGATTGCTGAATCGTCCGCAAAAATTCCTGAACTCTCGGTTGGAGAAGCCGTGATGCAACTTGATATTTCAACGACAAATTTTGTGCTTTTTCACAATAGCAAGGAAGGCCGCTTGAATGTTGTTTACCGCAGGCCAGACGGCAATATTGGTTGGCTTGATCCACACGGCTCTGGCGCAGTAAAAGTATAATCAGCGGAAAGTTTTAAACACATGAACTTAGCTGAAATCATCGACTCGCGCGCGATATTGCCCGCCGTGAAAGCTCAGAATAAAAAGCAATTGCTGCAGGAATTATCGCAATCCATGGGCGGCATTCTGGCTGTTGATCACCGGATTATTTTTGAAACTTTGCTGACGCGTGAAAAACTGGGTTCAACTGGGCTTGGCCAAGGCATTGCAATTCCACATGGCCGCTTGCCGAATATAAACCGGGTTTATGGCCTGTTTGCGAAACTAACGACGCCAATTGCCTATGACAGTGTTGATGGCGAGCCTGTTGATTTAGTTTTTGTTTTGCTTTCACCCAACCATGCTGGCGCTGATCATTTAACGGCATTGGCGCGTATATCGCGCTTGCTCCGCGCAACCGGCACCATGGCCAAGTTGCGCGGCACAACAACTGCTGAGGGCCTCTATGCGATTTTGACCGAACCGCCAGCAGCCGTAGCGTCAACCGCAGCCGCGTAGGGCGTTTTGACTTTTCACGGAAAAGTCAAAAGTCAGGTTGATCTATTTATTGCAGCGTTGCTGCAATCAACTCGTGTTCAAAAGCTGAACCCAAGGCTGCTTGATGGGTTTGTGAAATAGAAATCGGCTGGCCATTTGCGTTGTAAAGGCAAAATAGCTTGGCATCTGGGGCCACATTCAGTTGCCCACCGACCATAGCTGCGGCAGAGCGGCCTTCAATTTCGCGCACATAGGCCAAAACTCCATTGCCCATTTGGGCCAATTGCTCAGCGCTTATTTTTTGGTCAATCATCTCGTTTCTCCATTTATGCGCGTCGAGCGCACTGTCTTGTAACTGAGATTGTGACGCATTCCGAAAATTTCAAGATGCGAAACGCTTGCAAAATGACTGATTTTAGCGTTGATTACCCTTAAGGCTTGATCAGCCGGTCAAAAACTCAGGGAGTAACATACATGTTAAAAAAATTGCTCGGCGCTGCGGCGTTGACAGCCATTATGGCGGTTTCAGCATTTGCTGCTGACAAGCCAGCTATCGTTTTCGATATTGGCGGCAAGTTCGACAAGTCATTCAACGAATCAATGTTTGGCGGTGCTGAAAAATTCAAGAAAGAATCAGGCGTTGCTTATGGCGAATTTGAAATTGCCAACGAAGCTCAGCGCGAGCAAGCCATCCGCAATTTTGCAGATCAAGGCTATTCACCCATCATCGCGGCTGGCTTTGCTCAGGCTGCCGCAGTTGAAAAAGTTGCAAAAGAATATCCAGATTTGAAATTTGCAATCGTCGATATGGTTGTTGATCTGCCAAACGTTTCATCTATCGTGTTCAAAGAACATGAAGGTTCTTACCTTGCTGGTATGATGGCTGGTTTGAGCACAAAATCTGGCACGGTTTCATTCGTGGGCGGCATGGACATTCCTTTGATCCACAAGTTTGCTTGTGGTTACGCTCAGGGTGTTAAGGCTGCCAAGGCTGATGCCAAGATCATCCAGAATATGACAGGTGATACGGGTGCTGCATGGAACGACCCTGTAAAGGGTGGCGAAATCACCAAGGGCCAAATGAGCAAGGGTTCAGACGTGGTTTATGCCGCAGCTGGTGCAACTGGTCTTGGTGTTTTGAAGGCTGCCACTGAAGGCGGTGGTCTGGCCATCGGCGTTGATGCCAATCAAAACTATCTTTATCCCGGCAAAATGCTGACATCGATGATGAAGCGTGTTGACGTTGCTGTTTATAACACAATGAAGAACGGCAATGCAGGCTTCAAGCCTGGCATTCAAGCTTTGGGCCTTGCTGAAGACGGCGTGGGCGTTGCGATGGATGACAACAACAAGCCATTGGTCACTGCCGATATGGCCGCCAAGGTGGAAGCCGCCAAGGCCGACATCATCTCCGGTAAAATCAAGGTGCATGACTATATGGAAGATAATAAGTGCCCTGTTGAGTAAGGGAGCAGTCCTCGCCCGCTTTAGCGGGAGAGGAAAGGGGCCCATCGAACGTTAGTGAGGTGGGATAGGTGAGGGGACGAGATTCGATTGACTGCCCCTCACCTCCCCGTTGCAAAAGCAACGGGTCCCTTCCTCTCCCGCAAGCGGCAGAGGACATTTTATCATGACCCCCGCAATTGAACTCATTCATATCGACAAACGCTTTGGCGCGGTGCATGCCAATAAGGATGTATCGCTGTCTATTGGGCAAGGCTCGATTCACGGCATCATTGGCGAAAATGGTGCTGGCAAATCAACATTGATGTCGATCTTGTTTGGGTTTTACGCCGCTGATAGTGGCGAAATCAAAGTGCGTGGCAAGCCCATTAAAATCAAATCATCATCAGATGCCATCGCCCACGGCATTGGCATGGTGCACCAACATTTCATGTTGGTTGATCCATTTACGGTTCTGGAGAATGTTGTGCTTGGCGTTGAAGGTGGCGCATTGATTGGCCCTGCACTCACCAAAGCCCGCAGTGAACTCAAGCGTCTTGCAGAAGAATATGAAATGGATGTCGAACCTGATGCAATCGTCGGTGAATTGCCCGTTGGCCTGCAACAGCGCGTGGAAATTCTGAAGGCGCTTTATAAGGGTGCCGAAGTGCTTATTCTTGATGAACCCACTGGCGTGCTGACTCCTGATGAGGCTGATCATCTGTTCCGGATTTTGGGCACGCTGCGCGACCAAGGCAAAACTGTCATTTTAATCACCCATAAACTGCGCGAGATCATGGCGATCACTGATCATGTATCAGTGATGCGGCGCGGTGAAGTGGTGGCCAATCTTGAAACAAAAAATACCTCGGTTGGTGAACTCGCTGAAGCCATGGTTGGACGAAGCGTTTTGCTGCATGTGGAAAAGAGCAAAGCCAGTCCGGGCGATGTCGTTCTCGAAGTCAAAAACGTCACATGGCGCGACCGCAAAAACATTGCGCGGGTGGACGATGTTTCGTTCACGGTGAGACGAGGCGAAATCGTTGGCATTGCTGGGGTCTCTGGCAATGGCCAATCGGAATTATTGGATTGTATCGCTGGCATCACAACACCCTCCACCGGCGATATTATTTTTGAAGGAAAGAGCATCGGCCACTTGGGTGATCCACGCCATTTGCGCCAAGAAGGCTTGGCCCATGTGCCCGAAGACCGTCAGCACCGCGGATTAATTACAGCGTTTGATGCGTCTGAGTCTGCTATCCTCGGTTGGCAATTTGAAGATGAATTAGGCAAGGGATTTAGACTGAACCGCGACCTCGTCATCGCAAACTGCAAAAAGGAAATGCAGGATTTTGATGTCAGACCGTCTGATCCGCTTTTACGTTCGGGAAAATTTTCGGGTGGCAACCAACAAAAAATAATTCTGGCGCGTGAAATGTCGAGTAACCCTGATCTGCTGATTGTGGGGCAACCGACGCGCGGTGTTGATATTGGTGCAATTGAATTTATCCATAAACGCCTCATCGCACTGCGCGATCAGGGCAAAGCGATCTTATTGGTTTCTGTCGAACTTGATGAAATCCGTTCCCTGTCAGACCGGATCATTGTGATGTTTGCAGGCCGCATAATGGGTGAGCGCGATGCAAATGCTACCGAGCGCGATATTGGTCTTTTAATGGCTGGTGTGCAGAAGGATGCTGCTTGATGAGCCAGCGTGGCGACCTTCCAACTTGGGTTGATGTGGGTTTGATCCCGTTGCTCAATCTGCTGCTCGCACTTGCTGCCGCATCAGTGGTTTTTCTGCTCATTAATGAAAACCCGATTGAATGTTTAGGTATCATGATCAAGGGTGCGGTTGGCTCGCTCAAGGGCTGGAGCTATTTGCTTTACTACGCGACGAACTTCATCTTCACAGGTCTTTGTGTCGCGGTGGCATTTCATGCAGGGCTATTTAATATCGGCGGAGAGGGCCAGGCTTATTTTGCAGGATTGGGCGCTGCCATCGTTGGCCTCAATCTTGAATTCCTGCCATGGCCCATTGTCATTCCGCTTTCGATTATCGCATCGGTTTTGTTTGGTGCCTTCTGGGGCTTGGTGCCTGGCTATTTGCAAGCCAAGCGTGGCAGCCACATCGTCATCACCACAATCATGTTTAATTTCATTGCTTCAAGCTTGATGGTTTATCTGATCAATTATTGGTTCCGCCCCATTGGTAAAATGGCGGTGGAAAGCCGCGAAGTGACAGGCGCTTATATTTTGAGTTTCCGCGAAATCGCACGGCAGTTTTTTGATTATAAATATCCCGCTTCACCCCTCAACCTCACTGTCTTCCTCGCCTTCTTCGTGGCGTGGGCCGTGTGGTATTTCTTATGGCGTACGAAGCTTGGTTATGAAATTCGTGCCGTGGGACTGAACCAAGATGCAGCAGTTTATGCAGGTATAAAGCCGCAGCGCATCATCATGATTGCCATGGCCGTGTCTGGCGGCCTTGCTGGATTGGTGGCGGTCAATGAAGTTTTAGGCGCCCAGCACCGCTTGCTTTTGGAATATGTGCAGGGTGCTGGTTTTGTCGGTATCGCCGTTGCACTCATGGGCCGCAATCATCCGATTGGAATTGTATTAGCGGCCATGTTGTTTGGTCTGCTTTATCAGGGTGGTACTGAGCTTTCATTTGCCAAGCAACATATCAACCGCGATATGGTGGTGGTGATCCAAGGCCTTATCATCTTGTTCATGGGCGCTCTTGAAAACGCTTTCCGTCCTTATCTCACGGCACTATTCTTCAAGGCGGATGATTGATGCTCGATATTTTCCTCAGCGCCGAAACTTTATCATCAACAATTCGCATGTCGGTGCCGCTGATCTTTGCGTGTCTTGCAGGCCTGTGGTCGGAGCGTTCCGGCATCGTTGATATTGGCTTAGAGGGTAAAATGCTGGCGGCAGCTTTCACAGCGGCGGCGGCTGGTGCCTATTTCCAATCACCTTGGATCGCGCTGCTGCTGGCCATTGGTGTGAGCATTTTGTTTTCGCTGGTGCATGGTTATGCCTCAATCAATCAACGTGGCAATCAGGTCGTCTCAGGTGTGGCGATTAATATGCTCGCTGCTGGTCTTGCGGTTGTGCTTGGCAATGAATGGTTCAAGGAAGGTGGCCGCACGCCGCCTTTGCCGCCCGAAGCACAATTTCCAATTTTTCACATGCCGGGCTTTGACGCAGTACAATCCATTCCTCTGGTGGGGCCTTACATCAATATCCTTTCTGGCCATTCGGTATTGGTCTATCTCGCCTTTTTGTTGGTTCCGCTGACCGCATGGGCTTTGGCAAAAACCCGTTTTGGCTTAAGGTTGCGGGCAGTAGGTGAAAACCCGCACGCAGTCGATACAGCGGGCATCTCAGTTGCCAAGTTGCGCTATCAAGCCGTGATTATCGCAGGCATTCTATGTGGTTTTGCCGGCACATATTTATCGGTCGCCCTGCAGGGCTCATTTGTGCGTGACATGTCGGCGGGGCGGGGCTTTATGGCGCTGGCTGCTTTAATATTTGCCAATTGGCGGGCATGGCCTTCGATGTGGGCGTGTCTGCTGTTTGGTTATTTGCAGGCCGTCGGTTTGCGCATGCAGGGCTTTAAGATTGGTGATGTCGAAATTCCCGTGCAGTTCATCAACATGCTGCCTTACGTGATGACTGTGGTGTTGCTTGCGGGCTTTATCGGCAAATCGATTCCGCCGCGCGCTTCAGGCATTCCCTATACAAAGGATCGCTGATGGATGATTTGATCAAAGCCGCCAAAGCTGCTCGTCTAACAGCGCATGCGCCATACTCCAAGTTCTATGTCGGCGCTGCAATGCGAGATGAACATGGCCGCGTGTTTGGTGGTTGTAACATCGAAAACGCCGCCTATCCGCAGGGCTGGTGCGCTGAGTCATCGGCAATTGCAACGCTGATTGCCTCTGGTGGCAAGCGTGTGACCGAAGTTGCTGTTATGGGGAATGGTGATACGCTGTGCACACCGTGCGGCGGATGTCGACAGAAGATCCGTGAATTTGCAAATGGCGATGTAAAAATTCATTGCTGCACTGAAGATGGCAAGCTCATCCGCACGTTTACATTAGAGGAATTATTGCCGTATTCATTCGGCCCGGAGAATTTAGCATGAGTGATCTCGTTTCTAAATTTGCGGGTCGCAAACCTAAGTCGGCCATCATTCTCGGCTCAAGCCTTGGCGCATTTGCTGACTCAGTTCAAAACGCCATCCGCATTCCTTACCGCGATCTTGAAGGTTTTCCTGTTCCAAAAATTTCCGGCCACGCAGGTGAGTTGGTGCTCGGCACTGTCGGTGGCAAAGAGATTGCTGTGCTTGCCGGGCGGGCGCATGCTTATGAAAGCGGCAATGCGGCTGTGATGCGGCCAGCTATTGAAGCGCTGAAAAATGCTGGCATCGAAAATCTGATCCTGACTAATGCGGCAGGCTCGCTTGATCCTGCGATGCGTCCCGGTTCCATTATGTTGATTGAAGATCACATCAACCAATCGGGCATGAACCCGCTTATCGGCCAGCATGGCGATGAAAATTTCGTGCCGATGACCAATGCCTATGATCCGGAGTTACGTGCCAAGATCATCGTTGCCGCGGAAGTCGAAAAACTGGCGCTGCACCGCGGCGTTTATGTTTGGTATTCTGGCCCATCGTTTGAAACACCAGCTGAGATTAAAATGTTCCGCATGATTGGTGGCACGGCGGTTGGCATGTCGACTGCGCCTGAAACAATTTTGGCGCGGCGTTACGGATTGAAGGTGGCGGGCTTGTCAGTGATCACCAATCTCGCAGCAGGCATTGAAGGTGCATCTCCCAGCCATGCCGAAACCAAATCTGAAGGGGCCAAGGCTTCAGCACGCATGGGTCAATTGCTCACGCGCTTTTTCATGGATTTATAAATGCTGCCGCAAGAAATCATCCGCAAGAAGCGTGATGGCGCACCACTCACCAGAGATGAAGTGCGTGAATTCATCAGTGGGCTGACCAAGGGTACTATCTCCGAAGGTCAGGTAGCGGCTTTTGCGATGGCGGTATTTTTTAAAGGCATGAGTGCTGAAGAAGCTGTGGGCCTCACAATTGCGATGCGCGACTCCGGCACGGTGCTGACGTGGGATATGCCGGGGCCGGTGGTTGATAAGCATTCGACTGGTGGGATTGGCGATAATATCTCCTTGATGCTCGCACCAATGCTTGCAGCATGCGGTTGTTTTGTGCCGATGATTTCGGGGCGCGGGCTTGGCCACACAGGGGGCACGCTGGATAAGCTGGATTCGATTCCAGGTTACACCACACAGCCTGATCTTGTGCTCTTTCGCAAAGTGGTGCGCGAGGCTGGCTGTGCCATCATCGGGCAAACGGCGGATTTAGCGCCAGCAGATAAACGGCTTTATGGCATCAGGGATGTAACGGCCACGGTTGAATCTGTGCCGCTAATCACGGCTTCGATCTTGTCGAAAAAACTCGCTGCTGGATTGCAACACTTGGTGATGGATGTGAAAACAGGTTCAGGTGCCTTTATGGCCAAGCATGAAGACGCGGTGATGCTGGCCAGAAGTTTGGTTAGTGTAGCAAATGGGGCTGGCCTTAAAACTACAGCATTGATCACCGACATGGATGAACCGTTGGCATCAGCGGCGGGCAATGCGCTTGAAGTTCTTCACGCGATAGAATTTCTGAAAGGTCGATTAATCAACAAGCGTGTTGAAGCGATTACATTGGCGTTAGGTGCGGAGCTTTTGTTCAGTGCAGGAATCGCCCCAACACTTGAAGATGGAACACAGAAGCTTGCCGCTACGATAACGTTCGGCCTTGCTGCGGAGCATTTTGCCAAAATGACGGCGTTGCTCGGTGGGCCTAAAGATTTTATGGAACGACCCGATCATTATATGAAGTCAGCCAAAATCATCCGACCCGTTTATGCTGATGATGAAGGTGCGGTTTCAAAGATCGAAACGCGTCAGCTCGGACTTGCGGTGATTGAGCTTGGCGGAGGACGCTTGCGTGCAGATGATAAAATTGATCACGCGGTGGGCTTATCCAATCTGCTTGGTAAAAACTTCCGCGCTGATATGAATACGCCGCTGTGCATGATCCATGCGCAAGACGAAACCAGTTTTAATCGCGCCGCCCAGATTGTCAAAACGGCTTACGCCATCGGCGATGTTGTGAAAGAAACGCCGCCAGTGATTGAGCGCATCACAGCATGAGCAGGGCGTTCCTATTCGTGATGGATTCCGTCGGCATTGGTGGTGCGCCTGATGCCGCGAAGTTTGGTGACGCGGGTTCCAACACGCTCGGCCACATCTCTGATCACATGAAACTCAATATTCCAAATCTCGTTTCGTTGGGAGTGGCCAAAGCGGTGCATGCGGCGAGTGGCTCGGCGCATGGGCTTGACGTGACTGCAGCTGTGAAAGGTGGCTGGGGATATGCCGTGGAAGTTTCTCAAGGCAAGGATACCATCACGGGGCATTGGGAAATGGGCGGTGTGCCTTTGCAATTTTCATGGGGCTATTTCCCAGAAACAATCCCTGCTTTCCCGCAAAATATAATGGATGAAATTATTGCCCGCGCCAAATTGCCGGGCTTGCTCTGCATGGCCCATGCCTCAGGCACTCAGGTGATTGAAGACTTTGGCGAGGAGCATATTCGGACTGGAAAACCCATCATCTACACCAGTGCTGATAGTGTGATCCAGATTGCCGCTCATGAAACGCATTTTGGTTTGCAACAGCTTTATGATGTCTGCAAAATTGCCCGTGAGCTCACTTACCCAATGAATATTGGCCGGGTGATTGCGCGGCCGTTTTTAGGTGAAACCGCAAAGACTTTTGGGCGTACCGGCAACCGCAAAGACTATGCGATCACACCGCCCACGCCGAGCCTGCTTAAAGTGTTGACCGATGCGGGCCGTGACGTGGTTTCGGTCGGCAAGATCGGCGACATCTATGCCCATGTGGGCACGGGGCGAGAGATGAAGGTATCCGGCAACCCCACCTTGATGCAGACAACATTGGATGCCATGGACACCGTCAAAGACGGTGGATTCCTGATGACAAACTTTGTCGACTTTGACACCAATTATGGCCACCGCCGCGATCCTCTTGGCTATGGCAAGGAACTTGAATGGTTTGACGCCGAACTGCCAAAGATATTTGCCAAATTGCGCAAAAATGACCTGCTCATCATCACCGCCGATCACGGCAATGATCCCACATGGGCTGGCACCGATCACACACGCGAGTGCATTCCGATCTTGTGCAATCGAAAGATTGAAATAGGCAGACGCGAAAGCTTCTCAGATATTGGGCAGAGCGTTGCTAAATGGTTAGGAGCACCCAAGCTGGTGGCGGGGACATCATTTCTTTAGTTGAACTTCTTAACAGGTTTTAGATTATATTAGCCGTCGCTGAGGGGCTAACCGGAGAAATTAAAATGAAAAAAATTTTGGGCGCACTGTTATTCAGCGCAATATTTTCCTTGCCAGCCAGCGCTATTGATTTTGGCGGCAAATATAAGGTTGAAGGCTCCAACATTAACGGCACTAAATATGAGGGTGAAGCAACTATCACCATCACATCAGAAACCACTTGTGAAATCCATTGGGACACGGGTGGCACAACATCAGACGGCATCTGTATGCGCAATGATGATAGCTTTGCCGCCGCCTATAAAATTCAGGATGCCGTGGGCTTGATCATCTACAAAGTTTCGCCCGAAGGTGCGCTAGACGGCGTGTGGACCATTGCTGGCAATGGGGGTGCAGGCACCGAAGTCTTGACACCGATCAAGTAATCATTCGGCACGCTTCAACACCGCCTGCAACACGTCCTTCACGCCAATGGCACCTGCAAAGGTGCTGTCGTCATTAAACAAGGCCACGGGTGCTGTTTCAGATCTATGCATGGCGAGCATTACGGTTTTGAGCGATGTGCCGGGGGTGGCCCAGAAGACGGGTTTTGACTTTGCATCCACCGCTTTTTCAGCCTCGACGCATGACACCCATGTGGCCATCACACCGTCACGCTCGACCACTGTCACCTTATTATCCTTGCCCAGCTTAAAGCGCGTGGTCATGCGCCGATCAAGCCACACCCATCCACCTTTATCCTTGGCCAGTTCATGCACACCGCGCATCACATTCCACGCGGTGAGAACCGAGAGTGGGTTTACGTTGGCGATGAATTCACTCACATAGGCATTGGCAGGGCGCAGAACGATATCTTCAGGGCGGCCTGATTGCACAATGCGACCCCCCTCCATGATGGTGATGGTGTTGCCAATCTTCAAAGCTTCTTCCAGATCGTGGCTAACGAAAATGATGGTCTTCTTCAATTTCTTTTGCAGCTGCAAAAGCTCATCTTGCAGTTTGGTGCGGATCAAAGGATCAAGCGCCGAGAACGGTTCATCCATCAGCAAAATCGGCGCTTCCGTTGCAAAAGCACGGGCCAGGCCAACACGCTGTTGCATGCCGCCTGATAGTTCATGGGCATATTTGCCAGCCCATTGATCAAGACCGACGAGCTTTAATTGCGCATCCACTTTACTTTTGCGCGTGGCTTCATCCATGCCCGCAAGCTCTAACCCAAAGCCCACATTTTGCGCCACGGTACGCCACGGCAGCAGGGCAAATTGCTGGAACACCATAGCCACTTGACCTTGGCGGATGTGGCGCAAAGTGGCCTCATCACATGTGACCACATCAACCATTTTATCGCCATCACGCACCAAGACATTTCCGCGTGTGACTTTATTGAGGCCGTTGACGGCGCGGAGCAAAGTCGATTTGCCAGAACCTGAGAGGCCCATCAGAACACTGATCTCGCCTTCTTTCACGGTGAGATTTGCACCAGCACAACCCAGCACCACGCCCGTCTTATCAAGAATGGCAGAACGGCTCTCACCTTTGTCCAACATGGCCTGAGCAGTGCTTGTGTCCCTGCCAAAAAGAATGTCGACGTTTTTAAATTCAACAACAGCGGTCATGATTTGGCTCCTGTTGTAACCTTGCACATGCGGTCCAAAATAATCGCCAACACCACAATGGCGAGGCCCGCTTCAATACCAAGCGGAATGTTGAGTGAATTAAGAGCGCGCACCACGGGCGAGCCCAAACCATTTGCGCCGATCAATGCCGAAATCACCACCATGGAAAGTGAAAGCATAATGCATTGTGTGAGGCCCGCCATAATAGTGGGCAGTGCTGACGGTAACTCCACTTTCCACAGAAGTTGCTGTTTGGTGGCACCAAACGCTTCTCCAGCTTCAATCAGTGGCCGCGGGACTGATGTTATGCCCAAATGCGTGAGGCGGATGGGGGCCGGGGCTGCAAATATCACAGTCACGATCAGGCCGGGAGCAACGCCCAAACCAAACATGATAATGATGGGAATTAAATAAACGAAAGTTGGCAGGGTTTGCATCAAATCAAGAATGGGCAATAAGAAACGGTAAACTCTGGGGTTATGGGCTGCCCAAATGCCGATTGGCACACCAATGGCCATCGATGCACCTGCGGCTGAAACAACTAAAACAATTGTTTCAATCATGCCCTTCCATAGGCCCTGATTGAGAATGAACAGCAAGCCTAACCCTACACCCAAAGCCAGCTTCCATGATTTTTGCAGATACCACGCAAGCGCTACCACTGCGATAATAATCATCAGCGGCGGAAACCATAAAAGTATATTTGTGAGGGTTTCTAAAAACCACGTGAGGCCATCAGAAATGCCATTGAAAAAAGCTTTAAAATTCGTTGTGAGAAACGCGAAAAATGCTTTGCCCCACGGGCCGATTGGAATTTTATTTGCTGTGATGAAATCAACAAGTGCGCCCATATGCCTTCTCCCCTGCCCACTTATAAAAACGGGCTGGCTAAGAGTATCAGCCAGCCCGTGCCTATTTGTCAAAGGCCTGTATTGTTATAAGCCAAGACCCTTCTTTACGGCATCAAGCGCTGGGCCTGAGCCATCAAAAGTGGTCACATCTTTCAGCCAAGCATCCAAAGCGGTTGGATTGGCCTTGATCCAAGCAAGTGCAGCCGTTTTTGGATCAGCGCCCTTGTTCAAGATGTCGCCCATGACGTTGTTTTCCATATCCATCGTAAATTTCAGGTTGGAAACAAGTTTGCCAATATTGGGGCATTCAGCCACATAGCCTTTGCGCACTGTTGTGAAGACTGACGCGCCGCCGAAGTTTGGTCCGAACAAGGCGTCACCACCCGTGAGATATTGAATTTTGAAGTTGGCGTTCATCGGATGAGGTGCCCAACCCAAAAACAAGATGTCTTTCTTATCGCCTGTCAGTTTGGCAACTTGAGCTAACATGCCAGCTTCAGAGCTTTCAACCAGTTCAAAACCATCAAGGCCAAACGCTGGATCTTTGATCATATCCAGAATATGGCGGTTGCCATCGTTGCCGGGTTCAATGCCGTAAAGCTTGCCGCCAAGCTTATCTTTGAATTTCGCAATGTCTTTAAAATCATGCAGACCCGCGTCAAACAATTCTTGATTTACGGCAAGAGTATATTTTGCACCTTCAAGATTAGCGCCAATTGTTTCGACCGAACCGTCCTTGGAATAGGCTTCAATATCCGCGACCATGGAAGGCATCCAATTGCCGAGAAACACATCAATATCTTTGCTCTTCATTGATGCGAAAGTCACCGGAACAGCAAGTTGCTTGATGTCGCCTTTATAGCCCATCTGCTCAACGATTGCTCCAGTCATTGCAGTAATGGCGGTAATATCAGTCCAGCCCACATCCGACATGCGCACATCTTTGCACGATTCAGCATCGCCAGCAGACGCGCTGATTGACATGGAAAGCAAGCTTGCGCCAAAGGCTAGGCCTGCAATAAGTTTCTTCATCGTATTGGTCATCGAGTTTCTCCCTAACGTGACTGGTGAACAGTAAACTGGTTTGTAATGATTGCGTCAACTTAATGAATGACAATAAACCACCCGAATCCGGCGATTTAAAGCTGGCAAACGACAGCTTTGTTCCTGTATTGATGTCTTAAATCAAAAACCGAGGCAAAAACCATGAAACCTGTAAAATGGGGCATTATCTCCACCGCCAATATCGGCATGGAAAAAGTAACGCCGGGCATGATGAAATCATCAGAGCTCGAGGTGGTGGCCATTGCCTCGCGCAGTTTGAAACATGCCAAAGCCGCTGCCGCCAAACTCGGCATCGCGAAAGCTTATGGCTCTTATGAAGAGATGCTGGCTGATCCTGAAATCGAAGCGGTTTACAACCCGCTGCCAAATCATTTGCATGTGGCTTTAACATTGCTTGCGGCAAAACACGGCAAGCACGTACTGTGCGAGAAGCCAATTGCAATTACCGCCAAGGAAGCAACCCAGCTTCGCAAAACGGAAACCAAAGTACTGATCGCTGAAGCTTTCATGGTGCGCCATAATCCACAATGGATCGATGCGCGCGCCCGTGTGAAGGCTGGGGAGATTGGCGAAGTTAAAGTCATCCAATGTTTGTTCAGCTATATGAACCGCGATCCGAAGAACGTGCGCAACATGGCCGATATTGGTGGCGGTGGGATGTTGGATATTGGCTGTTATCCTATCACGATCTCACGCTTTATTTTTGGTGCGGAACCTTTGCGGGTGACTTCGACAATTGACCGCGATCCAAAATTCAAGACTGACCGCGTTGCGGGAGGGCTTGCTGATTTTGGCAAAGGGCGACATTTATCATTCTCGATTTCTACGCAACTTGCACCTTATCAGCGCGTACATATTCTGGGCACCAAGGGTCGTATTGAAATTGAAATTCCGTTCAACGCACCGCCTGATGTGCCCAACAAAGTGTTTATTCAAGGCATGGACATGAATGAGGGCCAATGGCTGGCCTATCCGATTGCCGATCAATACCAGTTGCAAGCCGAAGCCTTTAGCCGTTCCATCCGCGCGAAGAAGAAATCGGCGTGGGGTGTTGAAGATGCGATATGCAATATGAAAATTATTGATGCGATGTTTAAGGCTGAAAAGAGCAATAAGTGGGAGAAGGTTTGAAGTCCTCTGCCGCATAGCGGGAGAGGACATTTAAGTCCGGTTATAAACATCTTGATATCGAACAATATCATCCTCACCCAAATAATCACCAAACTGCACTTCGATAATCTCCACGTCACCCTGATGCAGATTCTCTAAGCGGTGCTTGGCTCCCAGTGGAATGTCAATCGATTGTCCACGGGTCATGGTCGTAACCTTCTCGCCCACGGTCACGGTTGCTGTGCCTGAAACCACGGTCCAATGCTCGCTGCGGTGCTTGTGACTTTGCAGTGAAAGCCTGCCACCTTCGATGGCAACCAGCCGCTTCACCTTAAAGCCCGGCTTTTCTTCAAGCACATGAAATGAGCCCCAAGGGCGACTTTCGCTATACATCTGGTTTACTCTCATTCTCAGAAGCCCAAAAATGGCTTATAATGGGCAATTGACGTTTTAGTTTTGTCACCCTATAAGCCCGCCATCACAAAAGGTGTAGGGCCTTCTTAACATGCCGTTCAGGCAGTTGGGACTAAAGGTTTTCGCCATAGACGTTTATTTTATCAGGAATTATTATGGCCAATACATCATCTGCAAAAAAAGCCACACGCGCTTCGGCCCGTCGTGCAGAAGTTAACCAAGCCCGCACTAGCCGCATTCGCTCAATTGTGCGTAAAGTTGAAGAAGCTATAACCGGCGGCAAGAAACAAGATGCTGAGGCAGCTCTCGCTGTTGCGACACCAGAAGTGATGCGCGGCGCTCAGAAGGGCATTATGCATAAGAACGCTGCTTCGCGCAAAGTTTCGCGTCTTACACTGCGCGTTCGCGCCATGAAGGCTTAAGACCTAACTGAGAAATTCTCGGTTGAATTGAATTTGAAGCCGCTTGAGTCTCTCAAGTGGCTTTTTTCTTGTCCGAATACGGATGATGTTGAGCAGTAAAAATCTTTTGAAATCATTGAGTTGCCAATTTTAGGACTTTTTTGAATGGAAATGTCGTAGGACAGTCATAATTATATCGCACCGATTTTAGTTTTTTTGATTTGCCTAGAGCATTTGTAGTTTTTCAACGTGTATAAATTTATATTTTTAAATCAACAGGTTAGCTCTATTTCTTAGTTTCTCTAAATTCTGTCAAGACCGAAAACCGCTACTCCGTGTACGGATGGATTGATGAATCCGTTTGCCTTAATCGTGAACAAGCCGTTACCGTCTTTTTAAGTTGACGGTTTGGCTGGATCAATCTGGACAAGATCAACATGGGGCGGCTGTTGTGCGCGATCAAAGATCAACACTAACAGCTTGAGGCTAGAACATTTTAAGTCTGTGCTTTTGAGGCGCACAGCAAATGGGGAGTTGTGTTGTGAGCAAAAAGGTATGCGTGTGTATTTGACGCGTTAGTAAATTAAGTCACGAACAACAAATTCAATCAATCAAGACCAGCACCTTCAGCACGAGGCCCGTGTTGAATGGAGTTTTGCTGTGTCTTGAGGCGAACAAAACAGGATGCGACGAATAATGAATTCTTTTTCAGCAGGCACGGCTGCAGCACACGGTAAGAACAGCTCACTCAAAGAGCAGTGGCAACGTGTGGCCATGCGCATTCGCGCAGAACTTGGGGATGATCTCTATACCAGCTGGTTTGCCCGCATGGATGCAGAAGAGCTGACAGAAAAACAACTTACTGTTTCAGTGCCAACACGCTTTTTGCGCAGCTGGATTGAAAGCCATTATGTTTCTAAGCTCACCAAGATTGCTGCTGCCGAATTTGCAGGTTTAGAAACTGTGCAAGTGCGAGTGCGTATTCAAGGCGAAGCCTCCCGCGCCGCTAATGCGGCACTTGCCGAAACCGCGCGCGCATCAGCGCCTCAACCAGAGCGCAACAGTGCTGTTGCCCAACAAATCCAGAGCTTCCTGCAAGCCGAGCGTGGTTCAACGCTGGACGAAAGCCAAACCTTTGATAGTTTTATCGTTGGGCCTTCAAACCAATTGGCTCATGCCGCGGCGATGCGGGTGGCCAATGCCATTACGGGTTCTGCACTCACCTTTAATCCGCTTTTCATTCATTCTTCTGCTGGCCTTGGCAAAACCCATTTGCTCAATGCCATTGCAGCGCGTGTGCGCCAAAGCCAACCCACGCGTAAGGTTTTGATGCTCACAGCCGAGCGCTTCATGTATGGCTTTATTCATGCCATTCGCCAGCGCGATACTTTGGCGTTTAAAGATCAATTCCAATCGGTTGATGTGTTGCTGATTGATGATTTCCAGTTTTTGCAAGGCAAAGCGATCCAACAAGAATTTTGTCACGCTTTTAACTCACTGGTTGATTCAAAGCGCCAGGTTGTCGTGGCGGCCGATGTGCCGCCAGCCCAACTTGATACGATTGATCAGCGCATGCGTTCACGCCTCATGGGCGGTTTGGTAATTGATATTGAATCGCCAGACCTCGACCAACGCCGCAAGATTGTTGACGTGCGCCATGCCGCGATGGTGAAGGGTGATCATGCTTCGGCCATTAGTGGCGAAGTGCTGGAACTCATTGCCAACCGCATCACTGGCGGTGGTCGTGAACTCGAAGGCGCTCTTAACCGTGTGATTGCTTATCAGCAATTTAACAAATCTCCAATCACGCTTGACCTTGCTTCCATGGTGCTTCGTGATGCTGCGGGAACCGCTGATCTTGGACGCATCAAAATTGATGACATTCTGAAAGTGGTCGGCCGTCATTACAATGTGGGCCGCACCGATTTGCTGTCACCACGCCGGGCTCGTGCTGTGGTGGTGCCACGCCAAATCGGCATGTATCTAGCCAAGAAATTGACCGCACGTTCGCTGCCCGAAATTGGCCGTCGTTTTGGTGGCCGGGACCACTCGACAGTGCTTCACGCTGTGCGCAAAATTGATGAGCAAATGAAGGCTGATGATAAATTGGCCCGGGAAGTCGCAATGCTCATTAGACTTGTGGAACAAGCGTAAGAAACCTTGAAATTGGCGGGATAAACAGCCAATGTCCTTATCCCGATGGGGATTGAGGAATAGAGTTTTGCCATGCGCGTGACCATTGAAAGATCGAGTTTTTTGAAAGCCCTAAACCACGTGCAAAGCGTGGTGGAGCGGCGCAATACCATTCCAATTCTTTCAAACGTTTTGATCCACGCTGCTAAGGGTGCGGTGAAGCTCACTGCCACTGACCTTGATATTGAGATTGTGGAATCTGTTGCGGCTGATGTCTCACGCGAAGGCTCAGTCACTGTGCCAGCGCACATGCTTTATGATATTGTTCGTAAGCTTCCTGATGGTGCGCAGCTTGAACTTGAACAAGGACCTGACTCAGGCCGTATCTCCATCGTTGCTGGCCGTTCGCGGTTTGCGCTGCAAGCCTTGCCGCCTGAAGATTTCCCTGACCTTTCCAGCGGTGAATTCGGCAATACCTTCTCTCTGCCTACGAAAGATTTGAAATTCCTGATTGAGCGCACCCGCTTTGCAATCTCCACCGAAGAGACGCGCTATTATTTGAACGGCATTTATCTGCATGAAGTTTCAGCGGGTGGACACCTTCGCGCTGTTGCCACCGATGGTCACCGTTTGGCACAAGCCCAACTTGATTTGCCAGAAGGGGCCAAAGGCATGCCCGGCATTATCGTGCCGCGCAAAACTGTTTTAGAAATCGTCAAGCTGATGGAAGGCGAAGATGGCGATGTGGAAATTTCGCTCTCGTCTGCCAAAATTCGTTTCAATGTCGGTAAATTGGTTCTGACCTCAAAACTCATCGACGGCACATTCCCGGATTATGAGCGGGTGATCCCGCGCAATAATGATAAATTTCTGGATGCTGATACCAAGACATTTGCCGAAGCCGTTGACCGCGTGTCGACCATCTCATTCGAGAAAAGCCGTGCGGTGAAGCTCAACATCTCCGCGGGCAAGCTCACACTCACTGTCAACAACCCAGATTCTGGCTCAGCTGAAGAAGAAATCCCCGTCACCTATGACCGTGATCCCATCGAGATTGGTTTTAATTCGCGCTATTTGATGGATGTGGCAGCCCAGGTTTCGGCCTCCACCATGCGCTTTGAACTGAATGATTCAGGCTCGCCCACTGTGATCAAAGATCCTGATGATGCCAAGTCGCTTTATGTGCTTATGCCGATGCGAGTGTGATAAAGTTCTTGTGTGAACTTGCACTATAGAATCAACCGCCTCACGCTCTCAGATTTTCGCAATTATACATCTTTGCGGATCGAGACCTCGCGCCCGCTTGTGGCGCTGACAGGCCAAAACGGTGCTGGCAAAACCAATGTACTAGAAGCGTTGTCTTTGCTCGTGCCTGGGCGAGGCCTTCGAGGCTCGGCCTTCAACGTCATTGCGCGGTTAAATGGCTCCAGTTCTTGGGCTGTGGCAGCAGACATTGAAACACCAGACGACGAATTTAAAATTGGCACCAGTTTTGAAGGCGACCCCACCTCCGAAGATGGTGGCAATACCGGTCGTAACGCCATGGTTGATGGCGAAGTTCAGCGCTCCTCGGGCGTGCTGACAAATTATCTCAAAATGCTCTGGCTCACGCCTGCTATGGATAGATTATTTGCTGGCCCCGCCTCAGATCGCCGCCGTTTCTTCGACCGACTTGTAGCCGCATTCGATGCTCATCATGGGGCCCGCGTTTCGGCCTTTGAAAAGCTCATGCGCGAGCGTAATTTTCTGCTCCAAGACCCGCGTTGTGATTACACTTGGCTCACCTCTATTGAACGCCAAATGGCCGAACATGCCATTGCCATCGCATCTGCCCGAAATGCTGCCGCAAACACGCTTTCTAGGCACTTTGCAGCACGTGCCGAAGCCAGCCCCTTTCCATGGGGAATCCTGCAACTGGTTGGCGATATTGAGCAGCTTTCGGAGCATATTCCAGCCGTGCAAGCCGAAGAGGAATATGCTAAGATCTTGTACGATTCGCGCAATGTGGATCGTGCACAACAGCGCACGTTAAAAGGCCCGCACAGAACTGATTTTGCAGTCACCCATGGCCCTAAAAATGCCCCCGCTGAACTCTGTTCCACGGGTGAGCAAAAGGCCTTGTTGATTGGTTTGATTTTGGCGCAGGCGCGTAGCGTGAAAGAGTTAGTGGGGGCCGCCCCCATTCTGCTTCTCGATGAAGTGGCAGCGCATCTGGATGCGTTTCGGCGGCGCGGTTTGTTTGAGGCTTTGACGGAGCTTGGTGTGCAGGCCTGGATGACGGGCACGGATGAAAATTTGTTTCACGAGGCTGGAGCTTTCTCAGCGCTTTACCACGTGGAACATGGATCGATAGTGGAAGTGAAATAATGACCGACGACGAAAAAAACGAGACCGAAAGAAAGGCCGAAGAAAAGCGCGCTGAAGCGATTGCCGATTATGGCGCGGACTCGATTAAAATTCTCAAGGGTCTTGATGCCGTGCGCAAGCGCCCTGGCATGTATATCGGTGACACCGATGATGGCTCAGGCTTGCATCATATGGCCTATGAAGTCATTGATAACGGCATCGATGAAGCTCTGGCAGGCCATGCTACCCACGTCACACTGACGCTGAATGCCGATGGCTCAGTGACCATCACCGACAATGGTCGCGGCATTCCGACCGACATCAAGCAAGACGATGATATTGAGCCAAAGCGCTCGGCTGCAGAAATCGTCATGACCGAGCTTCACGCAGGCGGCAAGTTTGACCAGAACTCCTACAAAGTTTCAGGTGGATTGCATGGTGTAGGCGTTTCCGTGGTGAATGCTTTATCTGTTAAGCTTGAACTCACCATCCACCGTAATGGTAAAACACATTACATGAGCTTCACCCACGGTGTTCCTGATGCGCCACTGAAGGTGATCGGCGATTCAGAGGGCAAGCGCGGCACCGAAGTTACTTTCCTGCCCAGCACAGAGACCTTCACCAAAACCGAATTTGATTTTGCAACACTAGAACACCGTCTGCGCGAGCTGGCCTTTCTCAACTCTGGTGTGCGTATTCTGATCACTGACAAGCGCCATGTGGAGCCGCATGTGGTTGAGCTGTTCTATGAAGGCGGTATTGTTGAGTTTGTAAAATATCTTGACCGCACCAAGCAAGGCTTGATCGCCAAGCCGATCATGATTTCTGGTGAACGTGACGGCATCACAATGGAATGCGCGTTGTGGTGGAATGATAGTTACCATGAAGGCGTGTTCTGTTTTACCAATAACATTCCCCAACGCGATGGCGGCACGCATCTGGCGGGCTTTCGTGGTGGTCTAACGCGCATTATCAACACCTATGCTACAGAAAGCGGCATCGCCAAGCGCGAGAAAGTCGCCATCACTGGCGATGACGCGCGCGAAGGTTTGACATGTGTGCTTTCAGTGAAAGTGCCCGATCCAAAATTCTCATCGCAGACGAAAGATAAACTTGTCTCCTCTGAAGTCCGACCCGTGGTTGAAGGTTTGATCAACGAGCAATTGGGCGCGTGGTTTGAAGAACACCCAGCCGACGCCAAAACCATTGTTGGCAAAGTCTGCGAAGCAGCAGCCGCGCGTGAAGCCGCGCGCAAGGCACGTGAGTTAACCCGGCGCAAGGGCGCTCTTGATATGTCGTCACTGCCCGGCAAACTGGCCGATTGCCAGGAGCGGGATCCGGCTTTGTGTGAACTCTTCATCGTGGAAGGCGACTCTGCAGGCGGTTCCGCCAAGCAAGCCCGCAACCGTGAAAACCAAGCCGTGTTACCTTTGCGCGGTAAAATCTTGAACGTTGAGCGCGCCCGCTTTGACCGCATGTTGGGATCTGCCGAAATTGGCACTTTGATCACTGCCTTGGGCACAGGCATAGGCCGCGAGGAATTCAACGCCGATAAACTGCGTTATCACAAAATCATCATCATGACCGACGCCGACGTCGACGGTGCCCATATCAGAACTTTGCTGCTCACTTTCTTTTACCGCCAGATGCGCGAAGTGGTTGATCGTGGCCATCTCTATATTGCCCAGCCGCCACTTTATAAAATTAAGCGCGGTTCGTCTGAGCAATATTTGAAAGACAATAAAGAACTCGAAGCCAATCTGGTTGATGTGGGCTTAGAGGGCGTCACGCTGGCTCTGGCTGGCGGTGATGAAAGGATCGGCGCTGATTTGCGGGCGATTGTCGAAGAAGCCCTAGCTATCCGCAGCATGATTGAAGCGCTGCATTCGCGCTACCCCGGCTACATTGTGGAGCAAGTGGCCATCGCAGGTGTGCTCAATCCTGAGGTCATGTCGTCGCAAGAAAACGCTTCTCAAGCCGCCGCTTATATCGCCAAGCGCCTTGATGCCGTGTCCGAAGAAACCGAGCGCAACTGGCAAGGTCTCGTGGCCTCAGATGGCGGCTTGTTGTTTGAACGCACATTAAGGGGTGTCAAAGAAAGCTGGCACATTGATGGTAAATTGATCGCCAGCCAAGACGCACTTCGTCTGGATAAAAAGACCGCGCACCTCCAAGAAATCTATGCCCGCACCGCAAAGCTGCGCCGCAAAGATTCTGAAACCGCAGTTTATGGCCCCTTATCGTTGCTCGAAAGCATCTTCACCGCAGGCCGCAAAGGCGTTTCAATGCAACGCTACAAAGGCCTCGGCGAAATGAACCCCGACCAATTATGGGAAACCACACTCGACCCCAATGCACGCTCCTTGCTGCGCGTGAAAGTGGCCGAGATGGATGACGCCGATAATTTGTTCTCGAAACTTATGGGCGACGTGGTCGAACCACGACGTGATTTCATCAGAGACAACGCGCTGAATGTTGCGAATTTGGATGTTTAATTAAAACCAATCAACTGCCTGATGTATTGTTATCGGGCGCTTCTTCGGTTTTTATATCGGCAAGTTGGATATCTAAAAGTTTGGATATGAGCGTGTGTAAAGCTGATAGGTCCAGTCTGCCAACTCTGGCAGATTCGTCTGCTTGCTTTAACGCAATCACATATTCATGTCTATTCTCTTTTAGAAGTTCAGGTAGTATTGTTTGTCCATGAAGCCAACCACCGGCCTTTATGCAGAGAATCAAATAGCAGGCTGCACGAGCGGTTCTTCCGTTTCCGTTTATAAATGGATGAATGTAGTTTAATCTCCAAAGTACATAAGCGGCCAAGGCTACGGGATCAGCGCCCTCCCAATTTCTATTCACCATATTTGTGAAATCGTCCATTTGCGCTTGGACGCGATAGTGCGCTGGTGGTTCATAGTCCCCTACAGTAACGGGACATGGCCTGAACTCTCCAGCATTTGTATGCAGGCATGCGATGGCATGAAAGTTGAGCGCTTTCAACAGCTGTTGAGAAAGAAATGGCCGTCCCAAACTGATTGAGGCGGCCACGATTGATCTTAGAAAGTCGTATTGTCTAATACCATTAGCGATTTCCATCTCTTGATAAGCGGGATGGGCTTCAGATTCCGTTAATTCGAATATTATCACTTATGCAGCTGTTTTCTTACCATCATGAACTGAAAGCACTTCCTTTACTTTTGCCAAAGTAACTGAGCTGCTGTCTTTCAAACTTCCCATTACATAAGAAATTTTTTGTTTTCGAATTTCATCATATGTCATTGGTTTCGAAGCTGAATTTTTCAACTTGTCCAACAAGCTCTGACGGGTACGAAGGTCTGTCATCGTGGCACTCCCTCATTGTTTGACTGACTTGGTAGCTTTATTTATTATTTGTTAATACTTCCTTACATGGGCCATTTTGAGGCGTCAACTTGACGATTTAGCGCATGACAGTACTAAAAGTTTTTAATTACTATGTTCGCAACATGCTCACTGAGTCGCCACCCCCACAAAAACGTCGTCTTCAGTCACCTTGCAAGACTTGTTGATTGGGGAGGCCCATTTGTGGAGACCAGCCAGATATAGGCACCTCACCGTACGGTGTCAAGGTTTATTTTAAATAAATAGGATTTTTATTTTGGTGCGCGTTTGGCCAAGATGCGTTGCAGGGTTCGCCTGTGCATGTTCAAGCGCCTTGCGGTTTCTGAAACATTGCGGCTGCACAGTTCGAATACGCGCTGGATATGTTCCCAGCGCACCCTGTCAGCCGACATCGGATTATCCGGCAAAGCGTTGCGATTTTCTGTGTCGCCTGTCAGCGCGCCATAAACGGCATCGGCATCAGCAGGTTTGGCCAAATAATCTATGGCACCCAGTTTTACAGCGGTTACAGCAGTGGCGATATTGCCGTATCCCGTAAGCACCACCACGCGAGCTTCAGGTCGTTTGGCGTGGAGCGCTTCAATCACGTCCAAACCATTGCCGTCAGTCAATCGTAAATCAACCACGGCATAATTGGGCGCGTCTTTTTTAACTTCGGCAATGCCGTCAGCTACTGTTCCAGCAAGGCGCACGGTAAACCCACGGGTTTCCATAGCGCGGCCAAGCCTGGTCAGGAACGGATTGTCGTCATCAACGAGAAGGAGGTTTTTTTCAATAATGTCTGTCATGGTGATGTTACGTTGTGCGGCGGCTGCCAGTTCACGTCAAGCATTTTTGCCAACATCCACAACACTGCGCGGCCAGGTGATTTGGATCATGGCCCCTTTGGCTGGATGCTTACGGTTCGCCAAGGCCACAATAGCGCCTGATCTTTCGAGCAGCGTTTTGGCTATAAATAGACCTAGTCCCATGCCTTCATGCTGGCCCTCTTCCTTTGCCGCCTTTTCGCCATAGCCTGGACGGGTGGTCACAAACGGATCACCCAATTGATCAAAAATCGCTTGGTCAAAACCCGGGCCATCATCGGCCACCGTCAAAATGATCTGGTTCGCATTCCATCGCGCTTTCACCTCAACAGAAGAAACAGCAAAGTCAAAAGCATTCTCCAGCAAATTGCCGAGACCGTAAGTGATTGCCGGATTACGGCGAAATACAGGCTCTGGCGTTGATGATTTTGAATCGGGCGCGGCATCAATGGTGATTTTTATTTCGGAGCCCCGAAGTGGGGCCACCATATCTTCGATCATCGCTTCGAGTGTGACCTGCTGATAAACATCATCAGAAATTTGATCCGGCACAGCCAAACGCTTTAGAATATCACGGCACCTAGCAGCTTGCGAAATCAGCAAGTCAATATCCTCCGTATGCGGAGAATTTTTGGGGACTTCACGTTTTAGTTCCTTGGCTACCAACGCAATCGTCGCCAGCGGTGTTCCCAGTTCATGCGCCGCAGCTGCCGCCAAACCATCAAGCGCCGATAGACGCTGTTCACGCGCCAAAACAATTTCGGTGGCAGATAAGGCCGAAGACATAAGCCGCGCTTCCTCTGCAATGCGCCTTGCATAAATTGCAGAGAACACAGTGCCGCAGACCAGTGCTGCCCACATTCCTGCAATGTAAGTCGGTGGTATCACAAGGGCCGCATCACCGGCCCAAGGCAAAGGTTTGTGAATGAAAGCCAGGATTGTTGAACACACGAAGGCTAAGGAAGCTAAGCTCAACGTCCAGGTCAGTGGCAGTGACGTTGCAGAGATTGTCACTGGCACTAAAAACAAGAATGCAAATGGGTTTTCCAATCCGCCCGTCAGATACAATAAAACCGCCAATTGGATTATGTCGTAACCCAGAAGCAATCCCGCTGGCCTAGCCGCCAAGCGTTGCCCACTGCGCCAGCGCAAGGTGAGAAATACATTTAACCATGCGCTCATCGCGATCATTGCCAAACATAAAGCCAACGGCAGCTTGAAGCCTAAAATATACTCCACACCCAGCACGGCCGCCGATTGGCCAATGACAGCTAGCCACCGAAGCCGCACTAAAGTGCGCAGACGCAAAAGGCCTTGATGTTCAGTTGGATTTGAAAAAGCGAAAGTCTGAGTCATGATGTAATTTCCATATATATGGAAATCATCTATGCTCCAAATCCTGATGTCTGATTCAAAACTCTTGCCCTCACGCCCAAAACTCATTGCCGCTGCAATTATGATCATTGCGGCCATTGCAATCGCCGCTTTGGCGCTCACCCAATGGCCCACCAAGGGCCCCATTGGCTCGGGCACGGCGTTGATCGGTGGGCCTTTCACCATGATCAACCAAAAGGGCGAGGCGGTTACAAACAAAAATTTCGAGGGCCAATATACGATTTATTTCTTCGGCTACACTTTTTGCCCTGACGTCTGCCCAACGGAACTTCAAGTTCTATCTGCAGCGTTGAAAGAGCTGGGACCTGATGCCACAAAGATTACACCGGTTTTCGTCTCCATCGATCCTGAGCGCGACACGCCAAAAATTATTGGCGAATATGTGGCCAATTTCGATTCGCGGTTGGTCGGATTAACAGGAAAGCCAGAACAGTTGGCCGCCATGGCGCGGGCCTTTCATGTTTTTTACCAGAAAGTGCCAAATGCGAAAGATCCGCAAAATTATGACATGGATCACTCCTCCATCCTCTTTCTCATGGGGCCGGATGGAAAATTTGCCAAACACTTCTCATATACAACAGATGCAAAAGCCTTGGCATTGGAACTGAAAAGCGTGTTACAAGGTTACAGTGGCTAACGGGGGTTATCCCATTCTTGTTGGTTTATTAACGAGCATGTTTGATGCTTGAAGGATGTTTGGAACAAAGATGTTGTATCCACTTTATGAAATGAACCACGCCGCCATGGCGCCCATGCGCTTTTTGGCAGACGCCGGTTTGGCCTTTTGGGGCAATCAATTTAATCCACTGGCTCACACTTCGCTGGGCCGCAGCGCCACTGCATCGCTCCATATGTTTGAGCGTGCCACGCGTCGCTATGACAAACCTAGGTTTTATATCAACTCAATCCAAATAAATGGCAAAGAAATTGCCGTGCGCGAAGAAATTGTATGGCAGATGCCATTTTGCAATCTTGTAAATTTTAAAAAAGATTTAGCCGCAAAATCAAAACCCCAGACAAAGCTTCTTATGGTCGCCCCCATGTCGGGTCACTATGCAACATTGCTCAAAGGCACTGTTGAAGAAATGTTGCCAGACTATGATGTCTATGTGACAGACTGGAACGACGCGCGCGAAGTTCCGCTTTCCGCTGGCGCGTTTGATCTTGATGATTACGCAGATTCGTTGATTGCCATGATGCATCATTTAAAATCGCGCGTTCATATCATGGCGGTATGCCAGCCTTCGGTTCCTGTGATGGCTGCGGTATCTCTGATGAGTGCCTCCAATGATCCTCTCGTGCCGTTGTCGATGGTGTTGATGGGTGGACCCATTGATACGCAACGCAACCCAACCGCAGTCAATAAGTTGGCGCAAGAAAAAGGCTCGAAATGGCTGCAAGATAATATGATCATGAGCGTCACTGGTGGTCATGCCGGCCAAGGCCGCGAAGTTTATCCGGGCTTTATGCAGCTTGGCAGTTTTCTGGCGATGAATGCTGACCGTCATGTGAAAGCCCATAAAGAGCTTTATCAAAGTTTGGTTGAAGGCGACGAAACCGATTCAGAGCGCCACAGAATTTTTTATGATGAATATATGGCGGTGATGGATTTGACCGCTGAATTTTATCTTCAAACTGTCGACCGTGTATTTGTGCATTTTGATTTACCGCACGGCACTTATCGGCATCGCGGGCAATTGGTAGATCCAGCGAAAATTACAAAGACAGCATTGATGACGGTTGAAGGCGAACGTGATGATATTTCAGGCGTGGGCCAAACCGAGGCTGCACATGATCTTTGCCCTAACATTCCCGCAGCCAAAAAACTTCATCACCTGCAAATGAGAGTTGGGCATTACGGCGTTTTCTCCGGTTCAAAATTTCGCGCTGAAGTAGCACCTAAGATCAAGGGCTTCTTCCAGAACAACGAAAAATGATCAATCTTCTCGGCCGCATTGCGGTTCTGCGCAGTCACCCTGCTCCAGATCCTTGTGTGATGCAGATTGAGGGGCAAGAGATCAAGCTGAATTTCAAACGCAATGCGCGCTGCAAACGTATGATTATGCGCGTGGCAAAAGATGGAACTGGGCTTACGATGACTTTGCCCAAGCGTACGACGCAAGCCGAGGCGCTGAGGTTTGCTCACGCCTCCAAAGCCTGGGTTCTTAAAAATATTTCAAACCGCTTGCCAGCTTTAGCCTTTGAAGATGGTGTTGCAGTTCCGTTTCGCGGCGAAACCTATAGCATCGTTTGTTCAGGTGGAAGACGCGGCTTGGTGCAACTGGACCAGATTGCAAAATCGATCATCGTCCCGGGTGATTTGGCCCATGTAAACCGCCGACTGACCGATTGGTTCAAACAGCAAGCAGCTAAAGACCTAACACTCGCTTCCGAATATTATGCCAATGCGATGAGTGTTGAATATTCTGCTTTAACCGTGCGCGACCAATCGAGCCGCTGGGGCTCATGCTCTGCGGCGCGTGCGCTTTCCTATTCTTGGCGATTGGTTTTGGCACCGCGTTATGTGCTCGATTATGTGGCAGCCCATGAGGTGGCGCATATTCGTGAAATGAACCATGGTCCTCGATTTTGGCGTTTGGTTTTAACCCACTGCAAAAACGCCAAAGACGCCCGCACCTGGCTCAAGCATGAGGCCCGGGATTTGCATCGCTACGGCGTTAAAGTGTCTTAATCAGCTATCAACTCTCCATCGCTAAATAGGCCACCTATCCAAGAGGAAGATGGCATGGCCGTTAACACTTTATTAACCCACCCAAATACCAGAATGCTGGTTCCGGCTTATGTTGCCACCATGCTGCTCAGCGCTTCCCTGCTGTTTTTGGTGCAGCCGATGTTTGCCCGCATGGCGCTGCCGCTTCTCGGTGGCACGCCAGCTGTTTGGGCCATTGCCATGTGCTTCTTCCAAGGCGTTTTGCTGGGGGGCTATTGCTATGCGCATCTTTTGAAGAAATTCGTGCCGCCAGTTTATGCAGTTCCTTTGCATGTTGGATTAATGGCTCTGGCTTGGTTCAGTTTGCCCGTTAATCTTCCCATGGCGGATGTGCCAGCAGGTGGTGCCACTGCCGGGCTTTGGCTGATTGGCCTGATGGCAAAGGCCATTGGTTATCCATTCTTTTTTATCTCAGCCACTGCACCACTTTTACAAAGTTGGTTTGCCCGCACCACCCATAAGGATGCGGCCAATCCGTATTTCTTGTATAGCGCAAGCAACATCGGCAGCCTTGGCGCATTGATTGCTTATCCTTTTGTGGTTGAGCCTTTATTGGGCCTACACAACCAAGCCTTGTTGTGGAGTTTTGGCTTCATGGGCCTTGCGATTGCAATAGGTCTATGTGGTTTGATGATGTTGCAAGGACGGGCTGTTGTTGAAGATTCTGGATCAACTCAATCAGTCAGTTCCATCACATGGAAAGAACGTGGATGGTGGATTTTCTTGTCTTTTGTCCCTTCTGCTTTGCTGGTGGCTTGGACCAACCATATCACCACTGACATAGCCTCTGCCCCCTTTCTGTGGTTGCCACCATTGGTTTTGTTTTTGCTCACGTTCGTTTTGGTGTTCCGTGACCGACCCCTAATTTCGCTGAAGCTCATGCGTATTGTACAATTGGTCAGCCTGCCGATTGCCTTTGTGGTGCAATTTGCATTGCCGCTTTCATTGGCAGTCCCCGTGATGATTATTGGTGCCTTGTCGTTTTTCTCCACCGCCATCATCTGCCACCGCCAGCTCTATGAAGCGCGGCCTGATGCTTCCCATCTCACAGAATTTTACATGCTCATGTCTCTGGGTGGTGTGCTTGGCGGCTTGTTTGTTTCTTTGATTGCACCTTTGGTTTTCAATTCAGTTTTCGAATATCCGTTGCTCTTGGTGATTGGTGTCGCGGCGCGCCAAGACATTTTCCGCAACTCAAAAGTCACCGATGTTTTAAAGCAGCCACTGCTCCCTATCGCCATCTGCGTTGGTTTGATGTTGCTCACGGCTTTAACAGCACCACAAGGTGGGTTTCACTTGCTGGTTTCAACACGCGTGATTGAAGCAGGACTATTTGGTGCCTTTGCGTTCATCGCATTCCGCGCTCAACACATGGCCGTTGCTGCCCTCTCCATGGTTATGGTGGTTTTGAGTTCGCTCACGGGCCAAACCCCAGAACGCGTGGCCATGCGCAGTTACTTTGGCGTGTTAAGTGTTACTGATAATGGCGGGGCTCAAGGTTACCGCCTGCTCAATCATGGTACCACAGTTCATGGCGCTCAGCGGCTTGATGAGTTGACCGAAGGTTTTACTGGCAAGCCCCATCCGCTGACCTATTACAGCCCCGAAGGCGGCATGGCGCGGGCGCTGCTTACGACGCAATCTCGCCTTGCTGGTGAAGGAAGAAATGCCATCATTCGCGTCATTGGTTTGGGAACAGGTTCGCTTGCCTGCTATGCCAAGCCAAATGAAGATTGGGCTTATTACGAAATTGACCGCGATGTAATCAAGGTTGCTCAGGATAAAAACCAGTTTACCTTTTTATCATCTTGCGCTCCGAATATGAAAATGATCGAGGGTGATGCACGCATTACGCTTGGTCAATCAAAAGATGATAAAGCAGATTATCTTTTAGTCGACGCGTTTTCGTCAGATTCAATTCCGGTACACTTGATTACCTCAGAAGCAATTCAACTCTATCTTGCCCATGTCAAAGATGACGGCGTGTTGGTAATCCATGTGACCAATCGGTATATGGACTTGGTTCCGGTGGTTGCAGCCAACATGCATGCCATTGATCCGGCACTTCAAGGCCGCGTCATTGACTATGTACCCGCTAAAGCGGGCGATCTTAACGCGGCGCATTCCATCGCTATTGCCATATCAAAGTCGGGCAAAAGTCTGGAAGCGCTTGATCAAAGCAGTGATGTGAAGCCCCTCGTACCAGTGGCAGGAATTGATCAGTGGACTGATGATTTTTCAAATCTACCGGGTGCTATTTTTCGGCGGCTATCTGTTACGAAATACTGATTACACTTAATATAAATTTCTCTCGTCGTCTTGCCGTTGCTCCCAAATTGGTTTTTTGCGCTTTGGGGCAGTGGGATCGGGAGCACCGAATAAAACATCGAGGAGCGTCTTGCGTTTGGGGGGTTCAGGCTGCGGCGGTGGCGCGGTGATAATTTCCGCCGGATCAGCAGTTTGCTCTTGAGCCGCTAGAGTTTGATCGGCTGGTACAACAGGCTCAACATAGCCCGGTAGCACGGCGACGGCTAACCCTTGATGTGCTTGTTCCATAACATCGCGCCACACGAGAGTAGGGAGCGAACCGCCTGTGACATTTTGGGTCGGACTATTATCATCATTGCCCATCCACACACCGGCGATCATGTAAGGGGTGAAACCCACAAACCAAGCGTCGCGATAATTTTGGCTGGTGCCGGTTTTGCCACCAATATCAAAATTTCCAAATTGGGCTTTAACCCCGGTGCCGTTTTGCACAACAGCCCGGAACAGGCGGTTCATCTGACCTAAATTATTTTCAGAAATCACCTGGCCCAGGCCGTCACCCTTGCGCTCATATAGAACTTTGCCATCACGCGTCACAATACGTTTGACGACATAGGGCTGCACCGCCGTGCCGCCATTGGCAAACGGCACATAGGCGGTCACAAGTTCCATGGGCGACACTTCGGATGTGCCCAAAGCTAACGATGCATCATGGGTTAGCGGAGATGTGATGCCGAAGCGCTGCGCCACGGCTGCAACTTTATCTGTGCCCACATTAACCGCAAGTTTTGCTGCAACCGTGTTGATTGATTGTGCAAAAGCCTGCTCCAAGGAAACTTCACCCACATATTTTTGTTTATAATTTTCTGGTGACCAATTTCCGATGCGCACTGGTTCATCAATTTCAACTGAATCTGGCGTGAAACCATTTTCCATCGCGGCTTCATAAACAAAGGGCTTGAATGCGGAGCCCGGCTGGCGGCTGGCGGAAATAGCACGGTTATATTGGCTCTTCTGATAGGACTTGCCGCCAATCATCGCAATGACAGCGCCTGTAGGATCCATGACCACCATGGCTCCTTCAGATACATTCATTTTCTTGCCACTTTCATTCAAACGTTTGCGCATGGCTTTTTCGGCATTGGCCTGAATAGCTGGGTCGATCGTGGTTTCGATAATAATGGATTGGTCATAGTTTTTAACCAGCAACGGCAACTGTTTTGATATCCAATCAACCGCATATTGTTTGGCAGGCAAGCTTACTTCTGGGGTCACACCTCCCGCTGTACCTATGGCTTCAGCAGCATCATCTGCGGTGATGAATTTTTCATCGACCATGGAATTGATCACCAGCTTGGCGCGGGCCATCGATGCATCTGGATTTTTGGCGGGATTATAATTTGAAGGCGCTTTGAGCACACCAGCCAAGGTGGCTGCCTCCATAATGGTCAGCTCGTTGGCGGATTTGTTGTAATAGACATGGGCTGCCTGTTCGATGCCGTAAGCGCCGGAACCGAAATAGACGCGGTTTAAATAAAGCTGGAGAATTTCATCTTTGTTAAATTTGGATTCGAGCCAAACCGCAAGAACGGCTTCCTGAGCTTTGCGGGTTGCGGTTTTTTCCTGTGTCAAAAATAGATTTTTGGCCAATTGCTGGGTTAGCGTTGATCCCCCCTGAACCATGCGGCCTGACGATAAATTGCGCGTCATGGCGCGCGCCAAGCCAATAGGATCAATGCCAAAATGGCTGCGGAATCTGCGGTCTTCAATGGCGATCACCGCATTGGGCACATAATCTGGTAGATCAGCAATATGGGCGGCGTCACCAAAAAATGCACCCTGCTCTGAAAGAACAGCGCCGTTATTTGACAGCATCATGATTCCAGGCTCGCGCTCCGGGATTTTAAGCAATCCGCGCTCATTCAGGGAAAAGAAAATATAACTGGTGGCCAGCACTCCCGCGACGACACCCCAAAAACCCAATATGAGGAAAAACCCGATGATGCGGCTCAGGAAGCCGCGCTTGCGTTTGTTTCTTCTCGCATCGGATCTTAAATTATTCCCGCCATCGGAAAAAAGCTGTGGCTCTGTTCGGTTTTGCTTTTTCCGCTTCTTGCCGTTCCCAAAAATTCCCATTACGACTCACCCCCAAAGCGCGTGCTGCAAACTATAGGCCAGCTCGGCAATGGGTAGGTTAATACTCCCCAATTTCAATTGGATTTTGTTTGGAAGGCAATGATGGCTATTTTTGGAGTTCGATTAGTTTGCGATTTGTCTCCGTCAAATCGCTTGATGTAACTTGAAATTTACATGCATACTCTTGTCGATCAGGTGATTCCACCTGATCAGAACATGCTTACATCACCGCGCCCACATACCAAGGCACATATTCATTATCGCCGTAACCTAATTCTTCAGATTTGGTTTTCTGCCCGGATGCCGATTTGAGAATGAGATCGAAAATTTCTTGTCCCTTGGCTTCAATCGAAACGCCTTCAACAACATCACCGCAGTTAATATCCATATCGTCAATCATGCGCTCGTAAATGGGCGTGTTGGTGGCGAGCTTGATCGAAGGGCAGGGTTTATTTCCGTAAGCTGAGCCACGACCGGTGGTAAAGCACATGAGGTTTGCACCGCCCGCCACTTGACCTGTAGCTGAGACTGGATCGTAACCCGGTGTGTCCATAAATACGAAACCCTTAGCAGTGACGGGTTCGGCGTAATGATAAACTGCGTTGAGTGTGGTCGTACCGCCTTTGGCTGCCGCTCCCAAGGATTTTTCAAGAATAGTGGTCAGGCCGCCAAGTTTATTGCCAGGTGAGGGATTATTGTTCATTTCCATATTGTTGCGGACTGCATAATCTTCCCACCATTTAATAATGCCAATAAGTTTCTCACCCACTTCTTTGGTTGCAGCGCGCCTCGTGAGCAAATGTTCGGCACCATAAATTTCAGGTGTTTCCGATAAAATTGCGGTGCCGCCATGACGCACAAGAATATCAACAGCTGCACCCAAAGCGGGATTGGCAGTGATGCCGGAATAACCATCTGAGCCGCCGCATTGCAGGGCTAAGATCAATTCCGAGGCCGAACAGGTTTCGCGCTTTACGTTATTGACCGCAGGCAACATTGCTTTGACGGCTTCAACGCCAGCGGCAACGGTTTTCTTTGTGCCGCCAATTTCTTGAATGGTCATAGTGCGGAAGGTTTCACCCTCTTCCACTTTGTAAGCTTCTTTGAAACGCGGAATTTGAAAGCCTTCACAACCCAAACCCACCATCATCACGCCGCCCATATTTGGGTTTGTGGCATAGCCCCATGCGGTGCGTTTAAATGTATCAAAAATCACGCCGCGATAATCAATAACGCAGCCATTATCTTGGGTGAGAGCGACAACACCATCGATGTTTGGATAATCTTTGAGGATGCCTGAACGATTGATTTCTTGAGCGATGAAAGTGGCAACTGTTGCAGAACAATTTACTGACGTCATTATGCCAATATAATTGCGCGTCCCTACTTTGCCATTTTTACGGCGAAAGCCTTGGAAAGTGGCGCGCTCGCTTTCAGGCACCATCACTTCTTTTTTGGCAGCTTGCGCAAATGCATAGTCGTGGGCGAGCTCTCCCATTTCTACATTATGCTCGTGCACCCAATCACCCACTTGAATATCAGATTTGGCAAAGCCGATGATCTGGCCAAATTTGCGGATGGGTGTTCCTTTTGAAATCGCCGTGGAAGCCATCTTATGACCGCGCATGATGCGAGCTGTGGTCACAATCCCTTCAGCACCCAATTCGCCCTTATTAATGATGCGGTTGGAAATGAGCACATTGTCTTGGGCGTTGAGGCGAAGCATGGCTGGGGCTTGCATGGTCTAGAATCTCTTTCTTAAACTGTTATAACAGTTTCATAGTCGCTCAACGCGGCAAAAACAATAAAGCTGAAAAGGGCGGATTACATGAAAAAACGACAATTCAAGGCACCATCGGGCGCTTTAATCTCATTTACAGAGCTGGGCTTTGGCACAGCACCATTGGGTAATCTTTACCGCGCAACGACTGATAAGGACGCCCAAGCCACTTTGGATGCGACGTGGAAAGCTGGAGTTCGTTACTATGATACTGCGCCACTTTATGGACTGGGTCTTTCAGAAACGCGGCTTAACCAGTTTTTGCGAGGCAAGAAGCGAAGTGACTATGTGTTGTCTTCAAAAGTTGGACGCCTACTCGAAGTGTGTCCGTCAGACAAACGCACCGGTATCGGCAAGTTTTTCAACACACCAAACCGCCGCGAGGTTTTTGATTACAGCTATGACGGGGTCATGCGTTCGCTTGAATTTTCGCTTGAACGTTTAGGCGTTGATTCCATTGATATTGTATTTGCGCATGATTGCGATGTGTTTACGCATGGCTCAGCTGAAAAACGTGATGCCTATGTCAAGGTCTTTATGGAAGGTGGTTACAAAGCGCTGGTAAAACTCCGCGATCAGAAAGTGATCAAGGCGATTGGTGCTGGGGTCAATGAGTGGCATGTGTGTGAAACTCTGACCAGGGGTGGTGATTTTGATTTGTTCTTGCTCGCTGGTCGTTATACGTTGCTGGAACAAGAAGCGCTCAATTCATTTTTGCCACTATGCGAAGAACGAGGTATCGGCATTGTCTTGGGCGGGCCTTACAACTCAGGCATTCTGGCAACAGGCCCAAAAAAGGGTGCGTTCTATAATTATGATCCAGCTCCCAAACATATTCTTGAACGCGTGGGTCAGATTGAGGCCATTTGCAAAAAGCATAAAGTGAAACTTCCGGAAGCAGCATTACGCTTTCCATTGCTGCATCCTTCTGTCGTATCGATCATCCCCGGTGCTGTGAGCCCGAAGGAAGTGGCGCTCAATGTCAAAACGTTGAGTGCTAAAATTCCAAAAGCGATGTGGAAGGATTTGAAGTCGGCAGAACTGATGGATGTGCGAGCCAAAACATGATCATCGATTCACACCAGCATTATTGGAACCCAGCGCGAGGTGATTATGGTTGGATGAATGGGCTTGGGTTAGAGCATTTGCGCCGTGCCATTTTGCCAAGTGACCTTGCGGCACATTTGATAAAATTTGGCATTGATAAAACAGTGTTGGTGCAAGCCGCACCCACAGTGAACGAAACCGAATATATGTTAGGCCTTGCCGATGCTACGCCAAGCGTTGCGAAAGTGGTGGGGTGGGTGGATTTTGAATCACGTGATGATTTGAAACATTTACAGCGCTTTGCAAAACATCCCAAATTTTCCGGTGTGCGGCCCATGATTCAAGATTTGTCTGACGTTGAATGGATGCACCGCAAAGATATCCAATGGGCTTTTGATGCGATCATTGATCTTGATCTGACTTTTGATGCGCTGGGTTTTCCAATCCATCTCGAACCGTTTTTGCGGCTGTTCAACCGATATCCAAAAATGCGAATTGTGATTGATCACTGCATGAAACCGCGCATCAAGGATGGTGGATTTCTGGAATGGGCACCGGGAATTGCCAAGATTGCCCAAGAGACCTCGGTGTTTTGCAAGCTTTCGGGACTGGCCACCGAAGCCAATTACGGATGGGAAACGCAGACGCTTTTGCCCTATGCCCGTCATATCATTGAGGTGTTTAGCGCAGAACGTACCATGTTTGGCTCGGACTGGCCTGTCCTAGAACTTAATGGCAGTTATGATTCATGGATTCATGCCGCTAAAGAAATTGTCCAACCATCTGATTTTAATGCAATATTTGGAGAAACGGCGGCAAATTTCTATCGCATTCATAAATGATTACAATACATCAAAAAATAAGGTTCGATCACATAATTTTTTGATGTAAAAATATCTTTACATCATTTTAAAATTTGCGCATGGTGGTCTCACTTCAGAGGAGACCAAAATCATGACTGACCCCACTTCTGCTCCACTCGATCATCCAAAAATTCGCGCAGAGCTCGTTGCCTTTGGTTTTTCATGGTTGAAGAATATTTCCTGGAATGAAGATGAGGTTGCTTTGGCAGCGAAGGCTCTTGCTGAGGGTGAAGTTCAACAGACGTCTACAGGAGCGCTTGCTGCCACGACTGGCTCTCACACCGGACGGAGCCCCAAAGATAAATATATCGTTATGGACGACAGCACGGCACGCAGCGTGTGGTGGGATCAAAACCGCCCAATGAGCACCAAACATTTCGAGAACCTTAAGGCAGATTTTCTGAACCACGCACGGTTGAGAAATGTATTCGTCCAAGATTTGGAAGCCTGCGCAGATCAGGCTCATCTTCTCAACACACGGGTCATAACGGAGTTTGCCTGGCACAGCCTGTTCATGCGTCATTTGCTGAAACCATCGACGCAAAGCAATTTCATCAGTGGACTGACGATTATTGATCTTCCCAGTTTCAAGGCCGACCCAGCCAGACATGGCACTTCAAGTGAAACAGTCATCGCCATTGATTTTGCGAGCAAGACTGTATTGATCGGCGGCACGGCTTATGCGGGCGAAATGAAGAAGGCGGTCTTCACTTATCTCAACTATGTGTTGCCTGAAGCTGGCGTTTTGCCGATGCATTGTTCGGCAAATGTTAGTCCTGGTGGCGACACGGCAATCTTCTTTGGCTTGTCAGGCACAGGCAAGACTACGCTTTCAGCTAATCCATCACGTACACTGATTGGTGATGATGAACATGGTTGGGCTGAGGCTGGGGTGTTCAATATGGAAAATGGTTGTTATGCCAAAGCAATCAAGCTCAGTGCTGAAGCTGAGCCCGATATTTTTGCAGCGACAAAAAAATCCCATACCATTCTTGAAAACGTTGTTGTTGATCATTTGACAGGCGAACCAGATTTTAACGATGGGTCACTTACCGAAAACACGCGCGCGGCCTATCCCTTGAGCGCCATTACAAACGCATCAACAACGCGCAAGGGGCCAGCACCAAAGACAATCATTATGCTGTGTGCCGATGCATTTGGCGTTCTGCCGCCATTGGCAAAGCTAAATGCCGAGCAAGCGATGGATATGTATCTAGCAGGTTACACCGCAAAACTGGCGGGCACTGAACGTGGTGTTAAACAACCCGAAGCCACGTTTTCCGCGTGCTTTGGCGCACCGTTCCTTCCACGTCATCCTAAAGTTTATGCTGCACTGTTGGGTAAGTTGATGGCTAAACATAATGCACGGTGCTTTCTGTTGAATACAGGTTGGATCGGAGGGGCGTATGGTACTGGGTCGCGGATTAAGCTTTCCCAAACGCGCGCTATGTTAGCTGCCATTTTATCTGGTCAACTCGATAATGCCTCTTACCGCATTGATGAAAATTTTGGCTTCTCAGTTCCGTTAGAAATATCGGGGGTAGATTTAGCGTTGATGAACCCACGCGACTGCTGGTCTGATGCCGTTGCCTATGATGAGGCAGCATATAAATTGAGCTCGATGTTCGAGGTGTCGCTCAAAAACCTCAAGTCTATGGCTATAAAAGAATTACATGCAGCTGAATGATCGGCTTATTGTGCGCAAGGGAGAATGTGATGTCGGCGGGATCCAAATCATAGATTTGGTTTTTCCCAATGTGTCATCAACTTCTGTACCGCCAAGTCATTAGTTGAATTTAGAAACCAGTAGATAAGCGACTGCGCTGGTCATTGCAGAAAGGCATGTGCCCCAGAGCAGGTCGATGATTGCTATTTTTATTCCAAAACCGTTCATGACTGAAAGATTTGTCAAATCATAAGTGCCGTAAGCGACGAAACCCAGCGCCGCGGCGAGTGCCATGGTTTGAAACAGCGAACCAGATTTGAGGCCCGGGCTAACCGCGAAGAAAACAAGACCCGCAGCAAAAACTAGATAAAATGCAAACGCCGCCGCAAAATTGGGTTGTTTGCGCAGCAGATCACCAATCTCCGCCACGTAAGTTGCGCGGGCCAGCCAGACCAGCCAGACCATATCAATGGCGACAAAAGCTATCAGCGTAATCAAATAAGTAACAATGATCTTGGTCATTTGTTTTTCCTTTCGAGTTTAGGCGTTTTTGAAAAGCTGATAGGTGGCACTAAAGGCTTTGGGCGCTGTTGCAAGCGCATGCCCTTGATCCAAAGTTTCAGCGCTTCCCAATGAATGCCGCCGATAATTTTTAGAGGCAGCAGAGGTAGGCTTAGGAACGAGCGCAATAAGGCCTTATCTGTTAACTCTTGTTTGGTTCCGGAAAACCAAGCGCTAAGGCACGGGCCGTTTGAATCGGTCAGTCTTATGCCCAATTTCAATTCATCTGCCGGAGAATGGATGGTAAAATCATAATGGCCTTCAACCTTATTGAAGGGCGAAACATAAAACTTCTTCTCACAAGATTGCCGGTTAGTGTCATCAACGGGCACCACATAAGAATGGCGTTCGCCAAAAGTGTTGCTGACCTCATAGATCATCAAACGAAGCTGTTCTTGGGCGTCGAAGCAATAGTAAGTGGTGAGCGGATTGAATACGCGTCCCAATACGCTTGGATAACAAAACATAAAAATGCGCTTGATTTTATCGCCATCTGAACTGCGCTTGACCAGTGACCACGCGTAATCTCTGATGCTGGTGCCATCGCCCGGACCAAAATTGCGGTCATTCAATGAAAAGACATTAAAGCGATTATAACTCAGCAATTTTAACCGTTTTGCGAGTTTGGCGATTTCATCGACATCCACAAAGAGATTGTAAACTTTGTAGCGCAGTTCGTGCCGCACAGGTAACAATCGGCGATGCATCACCTCGCCAACATAAAGACATGAGCTGAGTGTGCTCATTCAGCAGCCTCAAGGAAATTTGGTTTTTCGCGCGGCGCTGCAACTGTCACATGGATGCGATCATCAGGCCTTGCCAAATTCCACGGCCGCAATGCGCCGCCTAATTGTTCAGCCACGGCAAGACCTGACTGGAGGCCATCTTCATGAAAGCCTGAACCAAAATGCGCGCCACAAAACCACGTGCGGTTTTGACCTTGCAATGACCAAAGATGCTTTTGCATTTTGCTCGTTTCAGAATTAAATACGGGGTGTGTGTATTCAAATTCTTTAACCACTGTATTTGGCTGTCTATCGGCATTGAGCGTCACAAAAATATTGGTTTTGCTGTTTAATGGTTGCAGCGCATTCATCCAATATGTGACAGACGCTTCATTGGCCTTGGCGGTTTGGCTTACATAGTTCCAGCTCGACCAAAGACGCTTGCGGCGTGGCATGAAGCTTTCATCATGATGCAGTGAGGCGCGGTTTTTGGAATAGTGAAACGGCGATAAAATATTAGACTCTTCAGAGGTTGGATCAGACAACATTTTTAATGCCTGATCGGCATGGGTTGCAATCACCACATGATCAAAGTTTTCAGAAAAATCTTTTGTGCCATTGATCGTGACGTTAAATCCGTTGCGATCAATTTTAGAAATGGGACAATCCGTGATGATTTTCATCCGACTATCACCGACCAATCTTTGCACATATTCGACCGAACCGCCTTCCACTGTGCGCCAGGTTGGGCGATCGTAAAAATTTAGCAGGCCATGATTCTCGCAAAACCGCAAAAAGCATTTCGCAGGATAGTTCAACATTTGACTTGGGGTGCAAGACCAGATGGCACCTGCCATGGGCAAGAGATGCAGATCAACGAATTCCTGGCTATATCTTTGCGCGCGCATAAATTCAGCCAATGAAATATTTTCGTGCAACTTCCTGCTCTTTGCAGCGGAACTTGAAAAAAACCGTACTAAATCGCGCATCATGCGAAGGTGGTTGAGGTTCAATAAATTGCTTGTATGTCCTATAAGACTCGTCAAGCCCGCGCCTGAATATTCATAGGCGCCTTTGCCCAAAGACACTGCAAAGCCCATTTTGGAATCCGCGGTCGGCACGCTCAAATAATTAAAAAGTGCTGCAAGATTGGGGTAGGTTCTATCGTTGTAGACGATAAAGCCGGTATCGACCGCAACCTCGCCTTCTGGCGTGGGGCAATTAAATGTGTTTGAATGGCCGCCAATACGTTTATCGGCTTCGATCAGCGTCACGTGGTGACGCTGGGATAAAAGCCACGCTGCGGAAAGCCCTGAAATGCCCGACCCGACCACCGCAATTTTTAACGAACTCAATTGATTTGAACCTTATTTGGTATTGTTAGTTTTGGTACGTTGTGGGTTGCTTAAAGGTTCAAATAACATTGTGTCAATCAAGGTGATCCACCCCTTGAGACTTCTCGTTAGCAGGGCAAAGGACTTGAAATCACATGGAAAATACCTCTCACGCCTCACCGCTTCGTGATCTGCCGTGGAAAATAGTGTGGATTACGGGCGCTTCAACTGGGATTGGCCGCGAGGTTGCGTTGCAGTTGGCAGCGCGTGGTGTGAAAGTTGCGGTTTCAGCGCGTTCAGTGGACAAACTTGAAGGTATGGGCGGGCTTGTCAAGGCCTACCCTTTAGATGTAACCGACGTAAAGGCGGTGCGTGATACAATTGCCAAGATTGAAATTGAACTTGGGCCGATTGATATGGCTTTGATGGCCGCTGGTGCTTATGCACCAATTGATATCACCGCATTTGAGCCCGAACCTTTTGCGCACATGATGCAAGTCAATTTTCTAGGTGTGGTCAATTGCATTTCCGGACTTTTACCGATCATGGGCAAGCGACGCGCCGGCCGCATTGCTTGGATTGCGTCGGTCGCAGGATATCGCGGACTGCCAAAGGCCGCAGGCTATGGCCCTACGAAAGCAGCGCTTATCAATTTGGCCGAGAGTTTGAAACCAGAACTTGATTCAATCGGCATAAAAATCAGCGTCGTCAATCCTGGCTTTGTTGAAACTCCGATGACGAAGGGAAATGATTTTCCCATGCCGTTTCTGATGAAACCGGAAGATGCCGCACGCCGGACGATTGAGGGCTTGGCGCGCGGTAAATTTGAGGTGGCTTACCCAACCCGCTTTGTGACGATTTTAAAGATTGCGCGAGTGTTACCATACAGTTTGTATTTTTGGCTGATCAAACGCGCGGTTCTCTAAGTACATATACGTTGGGGAATTCTGTCGCATGTGACCAGAATAATAATGCGCCAGATTACTTGAGCGCTTATGTTAAGGTCGAGATAAAAGGATCTAACCATGATCACGGAATTGACAGCCCTAACACTCGCCAGAATGCAATTTGCATTTACAATGGCATTTCACATTGTCTTTCCAGCTTTCTCGATTGGACTCGCGAGCTATTTAGCCGTGCTGGAAGGTTTATGGCTCTGGAAAAAACAACAGGTTTATAAAGATCTGTTCAATTTCTGGAAAAAGATCTTTGCCGTGGCGTTTGGCATGGGCGTGGTTTCAGGCATTGTCATGTCTTATCAATTTGGCACAAATTGGAGTGTGTTCTCAGACAAAGCAGGCCCTGTCATTGGACCACTTATGGGCTATGAAGTGTTTACTGCCTTCTTCCTCGAAGCTGGCTTTTTGGGTGTCATGTTATTTGGTGAAAAGCGCGTAGGTGCTGGCCTCCATTATGTGGCAACATGCATGGTGGCGCTGGGCACTTTGATTTCTGCCACATGGATTTTGGCGGTCAATAGCTGGATGCAAACACCGGCTGGATATTCGATCAATACAAAAGGGCAATTTGTGCCCGAGAGTTGGATGGAGATTATCTTTAATCCATCTTTCCCCTACCGATTTGTCCATATGGTTCTGGCCGCATATTTGACGACTGCGTTTGTCGTCGGTGGCGTTGGGGCTTGGCATCTCTTGAAAGACAATAAATCACCCGCTGCTCGCAAAATGTTTTCGATGGCCATGTGGATGGCGGTGATTGTGGCTCCTCTGCAAATTGCAGCAGGTGATATTCACGGGCTTAACACGCTCGAATATCAACCTGCGAAGATTGCCGCGATGGAAGGTGATTTTGAAACTGAAAAGGGTTCAGCCTTAATCCTGTTTGGAATCCCTGATGATCAGGCTGAAATTACGCGCTATCAAATTGCTATTCCAAACCTCGGTGCGCTGATTTTAACGCATAAACGAGATGGCGAAATCAAGGGCCTCAAATCTTTTCCCAAGGATCAGCGTCCGCCTGCGGCAATTGTTTTTTGGAGCTTTCGCATTATGGTTGGAATTGGTTTCTTAATGCTGGGCATTGGCTTGTGGAGTCTCATGCGGCGCTGGCAAGGTGTAGCACTTTATCAAGATCGCTGGCTCCACTGGGCCTCATTGGTGATGCTGCCATCAGGCTTCGTGGCGGTGCTGGCTGGTTGGACGACCACCGAAGTTGGCCGTCAGCCCTACACGGTTTATGGTCTGCTCACGACAGCGCAATCAATCTCGCCGGTTGCGGCGCCTGCCGTCGCGGCGTCGTTTTTAGGTTTTATTATTGTTTATTTCTTTGTTTACGCGGCGGGTATTTTTTATCTGATACGGCTGGCCAAAAGGCCACCGGATGACGCGAAGCCTGATTTGGAACAAAGACCGATGCACGCTGCGGGCATAACCCCTGGCCCCGCAATGGCTGCTGGTGAATAGGAGTGCATGATGACATTTGACCTTCCATTTATCTGGGCCGGGTTGATAGCCTTTGCCGTGCTTGCCTATGTGGTGCTTGATGGTTTTGACTTAGGTGTGGGAATTTTATTTCCCTTCGCCAAGACGACTCGTGACCGCGATATCATGATGAATTCTGTGGCCCCAGTGTGGGACGGTAATGAAACCTGGTTGGTGCTGGGCGGCGGCGGATTGCTTGCGGTATTTCCACTGGCCTATTCGGTTGTCCTTCCCGCGCTTTATGTGCCCTTAATGGCAATGCTTTTGGGTTTAGTGTTACGCGGCGTGGCCTTTGAATTTCGCTGGCATACCAAGCGCGGCCAGTTTCTGTGGGATTGGGCTTTCATTGGTGGATCGATAATTGCTGCACTCTCGCAAGGTTTGGCCGTAGGTGCGTTGGTTCAAGGCATACCCATGGAGGCTAGGGCCTATGCAGGTGGATGGTGGGATTGGCTGACACCATTTAGCGTGCTTACCAGTATTGCCGTGGTGATGGGTTATGCTTTGCTGGGCTCCACCTGGTTGGTTCTTAAAACGGAGGGTGCCCTTCAAGAAAGATCAAGGCAACAAGCCTATGTCACAGGTTTGGCCACGCTTATTCTTATTGGCGTGGTCAGCCAATGGACGCCATTTTTGAGACCGGAATATTTCGGGCGTTGGTTTGCTTGGCCAACCATGATTTTTAGTTTCATTGTGCCATTGCTCGTAGCGACTTGTGCTTATGGGCTTTATACGGGCCTTCGTGATAAGCGCGATCTTCGGCCCTTTCTCTCAGCACTGGGTATTTTTGTGTTGTGCTTTGTCGGTCTCGGCATCAGCTTTTATCCCAACATTGTGCCACCAGCACTTTCGATCTGGGATGCTGCTGCCCCTGATAAGAGCTTGGCATTTCTGCTGGTGGGTACAGTTATTTTAGTGCCTCTTATCTTGGCTTATACGGCCTATTCCTATTGGGTATTTTGGGGGAAAGTGAACCCAGATGAAGGTTATCATTAATGGCCATCAACAAAACTGCACAGCGACTGGTTTGGTTTGTTGTTTATTGGGCGGGTGGCGTAATGGCCGTGGGCGCTGTGGCTTACGGTATTCGGCTGATGATCAAATGAGTTTGCCTTAATTAACACTTTGATGCGTCCCTTCACCGGAATTGGCATGTTCACTTTCGGCCAAGGTGTGTTAATTTAAATTGCGAATTGGGAAGGATGTTCATTTTGCGACAATATTGGACGGTTAAGTTATGACGAAGTTTGCGAGCAGATATTTTGGCCTGAATTTGCGCATTCAGTGCGACAAATTTGGTTCGATTGCCGAGGTTTGCAGAGGCACGTCTCTTAATCGGCAACAATTCAATAAATATTTGCGTGGCGAAAATCTGCCGAACGTCCGCACAAGGCGGCGACTTTGCGAATTTTTTAATGTCCCCGAGGAAGAAATGTTTGCGCCACCAGATGGTCATAAGTCGGTGGTAAAAGAGGGGATCTATGCGGCTGATGGAACTTTAAAGCCGTCGCACGACACTTTGAAAAGCTTGGAAGCGATAGCACGAATATTTTTGCAAAGAAATTCAAATTTACCCAAATGCAATTTGGCTGACGGATATTATTATTGCTACTTCCCACTTCAAAACCAACGCAATTTTTTAGTTCGCGCAGCCATGAAAATTTCGACTTCTCATGGTTTGACCAGTTTTACGAGGCATACTTACTTCCGATCCGCTGAATTTCCATCAAAGTTCATTGCTCGGGGTAGACATCGTGGTTTGATTATAATGGCAGATGGCGAGACTTATATGTTTGGCATGAATTCATTTGAACCGTATCACTTGAGTCTTATAACAGTTCCCAATGGCGTTGACCCAATTAGAATGGGTCTCGGTTTAACACGTGGAATTTCACAATCTCTCACCTGCAGGGTATGCTTTGAGTTTCTCGGAAACACGTTTTCGGATGCCAAACAGATGGCGAAGTTTGTAGGCGTTATAGGCCTAAACAGTAAGTCAATTCACCCATCGATTCGCGCAGCATTTTCGGAACAGGAAGACAATTATCCTGGCCAGCTTGACTTGCCAGCTTTCGAGAAAATTATTGCGTCAATACAAGCCAATCAACTGCATAACAGTCTCGAACCACAAAACGCTTAGTTTTAACCAACTTCCATTTTCTCGAGATGTTTTTTAAACGTTTCAGGATCAACCTCTCCTTCTGCTGCTGAACACGCCTCATAAAATGTATCTTCCAAATGTTTGGCTATTTTATAAAGGCCGGCAGATTTTGACGCCAACCACAAGCTTCTAACTTGGGTTGCTGTGTAGGCTGCAACCTCTGTGCTGTGCAGTTTTTGTTTGGATAATTGGTCTAAACTGCTTTTGCCCACCATCAAACGCCTTAACAAATTCCTCGTTTCGATTCGGGTGCCTTGTAATTTTCGCGGTTCGAAAAACTTACTGTCCTGCATTTTCTGCACCCCCAATTGGTTTGTTATGTTTGCAGAATCTTTATTCATCGCATTCGAGGAAAACTCAATTTCTCAATATTTTGCGCAGCTTTCGCATTTTTAATTAAAATTTGCGAATAGCAGATTCAATTTTGAATACATTCTTCTGAATGGATAAGTCTGCAAATTTGTGTGGGCCAATAAGGCGAAAACCTCAAATGACAAAGGATTTCAAAATGACCGCAACTAGCAACAAACAACCCGTTCTTAAGCCAGCAGCCCTGTCAAAAAAAGGCCTTCATTACAACAAGGTTTAATTTGCGTTCAACTTCTAGGCACTGGAGCCGATTTGGCTTCAGTGCCTCAATTGATTCGGAAGATCCGGAGTAAAAACATGAAGGCCGAGGAATATCGCACGTCGCCAACCCTAATAGTCATGCCTGCCAGCAATGAGGACAAATCGCCTGCCAGCAATGAGGACAAATCGCCGGGCAGCATTGGTGTGTATGATTATCTCACCAAGAAATATGCTTATGTTTCCATCTCCAACATATATTGGTTGGAATATTTTGCGGAAAAGAAGTCTTGGCCCCAAGTTCTGTCAGATCACAAAACGGCCAATCCTGAGACTTTAAGCTATGATATCGCAAAACTTACCAATTTAGGATTTCTCGTGGCGGGTGACGGAGCAGAAGCCAAGAAATATGATCGTTTTTCAAAAGAGTGGAAATGGGATCTGTCTTCTGCACTTTTCCATTTTACAATTTTGGACAATGAGTTTGAAAGCCAAGATGAATCTACCTCAATCCAGCTCGCTAAACTTGAACACGACGATCAACCAGCGCTGACTTGGAGAAATGGTTCACACGCTGTCGCACTGCCTTCGCCGTTTGGCGGAAAAAATGCCGAGCTCTTGAGTTTGATGGCCAAAAGAAGAACCAATCGTACCAATAGTGGCCATGAATTGACAAATGAAGAGCTTAGCTCATGCCTTTTTGCAGGCCTTGGAATCACCAGTTACGTTGAAACCCCCACAGGTGATTTGCCTCTTTCGATGACGCCTTCAGGGGGAGCGCGGAATCCATTTGAGGCATTTGTCATCCTGAACCGTGGCGCGGAATTGGCTGCGGGTGTTTACCACTATAGTGGCGCTGAACATTCGCTTAAGAAGCTGCAAAGCGCTGTACCCGAACAATTACAGCAGTTTTTGGCCAATCAGGAATGGACCAACGATATGGCCGCTGTGATTGTGCTGGTTGCCGTTCTTGAGCGCACAATGTGGAAGTATTCAGATGCCAATGCCTACCGTGTGGTTCTCATAGAGGCCGGGCATATTGCGCAAAACATCATGGTGGCAGCGACCAATATGGGGCTTTGTGCCTGCCCGACAGCAGCCCTCGCACATGGCACTTTGAGTGAACATTTGGGTCTGGAAGCGCTTACGCACACGCCAATTTATGCTCTCACGCTTGCAAAGCCTTTGCCAAACACGGACAAGATCTACACTAATCCATTTCTACGAGAGAACATTGGCCTTTTAAGTTAACCGAGCATCAAAACTCGCGTGCCGACCTGAACGTGATCATAAAGATGCACTACATCCACGTTTAGCATGCCAATGCAGCCTGCTGTATGTTTTTGACCAATATCAATGGGCTTTGCACCGCCATGAATGCGGTTGATGGTGTCAACCTCGCCTTTATAAAGATAAAGCGCACGGGCACCCAAAGGATTATCGGGGCCACCGGGCATGCCATTTGGCAGATATTTCGCAAGATCAGGTTTCACAGCAATATGATATGGGGCTGGCGTCCAAACAGGCCACTCAGCCATTTTCTTTATAACAACTTCACCTGTCCAAGCTTTGGTGCTCTTGCCCACCGAAACACCATAGCGCCGCGCTTGGCCCGCCCCCAAAACAAGATATAAAAACCGATAAACCGGATCGATGATGATTGTGCCTGGGGGCTCATTTGACTGATAGGCCATTTCGCGGCGCTGATATTTGTATTCAACTTCCTTGGCTTCAGATGCATTGATCTTGAAGGGCTCAGATGCTGCGGCTTGGCCTTGAAGCTTGAACAATAGACCGCCTGATAGCCCGGAGCTTATAAGATCACGACGCGAGATTCCCATGGCCTAATCCTTTGCTCAAAGAATTGGCGGAAGAAGAGGGATTCGAACCCTCGGTAGGCTATTAACCTACGCACGCGTTCCAGGCGTGTGCCTTAAACCACTCGGCCATCCTTCCGCTGTTTATATCACGGTTGGCTTGGAACTGGTAACGGCCACCACGTGTTTGGTCACGGGGGAGTAGCCTATTGTGACCGTCTGTTCAAGCACTTGTGACTTCAAAAATACTGCTCGAATTCCTATCTCAACAGAGTAAAACGAAGAAAGAGGAGATACCCCATGTTGTTTTCCCGCCGTAAACCTGAAGCCGTTTCAGCTGCTGATGCCTTGCCGGGGCGTTCTGCTGCAATCCCAACAGCCCAAAACCATTTCGTAAGTGGCCATGCTTTGAAAGGGCCTTACCCTGAAGGCAGCCAACAGATTATTTTTGCCCTTGGGTGTTACTGGGGTGCTGAGCGTAAATTTTGGGAAGTGCCCGGTGTCTGGGTGACAGCTGTTGGCAACGCCGGTGGTTTTTCGCCCAATCCCACTTACGAGGAAGTTTGTTCCGGCATGACCGGACATGCCGAATCAGTTGTGGTGGTATTTGATCCTGCTCAGGTCAGTCTTGAGCAGTTGCTGAAAGTTTTTTACGAAGCTCATAATCCTACCCAGCGTAACGCTCAGGGCAACGATGTGGGCACTCAATATCGTTCAGCAATTTATTGGACTGATCCGGCGCAGGAGGAAACCGTGCGGATGGCAACAGACACTTATCAAACTGCTTTGACAAAAGCTGGCATGGGTAAAATCACCACTGAGCTTGCCGCTGCCGGGCCATTCTATTTTGCTGAGGCTTATCATCAACAGTATCTGGCGAAGAATCCCAGTGGTTATTGCGGGTTGGGCGGTACTGGCGTTTCCTGCCCGATTGGGATTGGTGTTGCTGCTTGAGTAGAAAATCTGATCGCGCAGATGATGTTGCAGTTGGGCAAACCCTCGCCCAACTGGAACGTCTGGCGCGGCTTATGCGCTCAGCTAGTCACACAAAAGGTCTGAATGCGGCGCAATGGGAGGCGTTGCGTTATCTTGACAGGGCTAACAGTTTTTCAAATTCGCCGGGCGCGCTCACAAGGTATTTGGGAGCCACAAAAGGCACAACATCTCAAACCGTATTGTCACTTATTAAAAAAGGTGCCGTCACAAAAACATTGCGAAATAATGATGGGCGTTCTGTGGTGCTGGTCCTGACAGAGGCGGGGCAAAAAATTCTTGACGATGATCCACTGCTCAGTCTGGAAAAGGCAATTGCGAAGTTGGGAGATAAAACATCAAAGCGTTTCTCCAAAGGGTTGATTGAATTGCTTCAGATTGAAGTTGGCAGGCAAGGTGAGCCGAGCTTTGGCAATTGCGCTGGTTGTGCTTACGCTTCAAAAGACCAAGGCGATGTCTGGTGCAAAGTATTGAAAGTGAATATCAACACAAATGAGACGCATAAAATTTGCGTTTATCACAAGGCTAAAATCTAAGGATCCCACAGTCCATGCAACCTTTGTGCTGCGACGCGGGCAAAGGCCATATGTACAGCGCGCTTACGCGATGCATGAAGCGGGTGTTGCGACGCTGGTCGCATAATTTCAGCACTCCACTGATCAGCTATAATCAAGCCTGCTTCCACTGGTATTAAAGCTGGATCCATTGATTGCGGAATTGCAAATGAAAAATGATCGCAATAGTCGCGGTATTCTGGCCACTTTAAATCGACCTTGAAATCGAGCGGTGATGATTTTATTTCGATGATCCAGAGCAGCCCTTTTGGCGAAAGGCCAATGACATCAGCGCGCCTTCCCGAGGCGAGTGTAAATTCGGTGAGTAACGCGTAATCATGCGCGCGCAACAATCTGCCCACACCACGCTGGATCGCCGCTGCCGTTTCAGATTGGCGGCCATCGGGTTTCAGCGCTGAGGCTAAAATGTTCAAATTAATCCTCTTGGAATTTGTCGGCTACTAAAATTTCCAACGCCGCCACGGCTTGTGCGGCTTGCGGGCCTGAGGCTTCAACACTAATGCTGGTGCCAATGCTGGCAGCTAACATCATCAATCCCATGATCGAAGTTGCAGGCACAGTTTGCCCGTCTTTACTGACTGTAATATTTGCGTCAAATCCTTCGGCGCATTTGACAAATTTTGCGGACGCTCTGGCATGGAGACCGCGTTGATTGACGATCGCCAATTCTCTAGAAATTGTCGCCAATCAATCCCCCTGCAACACTTGGCTGGCGATGTTAATATATTTACGGCCAGCATCTTGTGCCGCGAAGGCCGCTTTGGCAAGTGGGCAATCTTTGCGCACGCGCGCCAGTTTCACGAGCATAGGCAAGTTTAAGCCGGCAACAACTTCAACACGACCTTCTTCGAGAAGCGAAATCGCAAGGTTAGATGGTGTTCCACCAAACATGTCGGTCAGCACGATAACGCCCAGCCCCTGATCGACCTTGGCAATGGAGGCCGCGATGTCACGACGGCGTTCGTCCATTTTATCGTCGGGGCCAATACAGATGGCTTCCATATGGGGCTGCTTTCCCACGACATGTTCGAGCGCACTGATAAACTCAGCCGCCAAACGCCCATGGGTTACAAGAACTAAGCCGATCATTAAAAGAACGATCCGAATTTCATAAAAATAACATGCGCCCCGTAAGATAAGATTGCACTGTCTAGCGCCTTTTAGCCCTAAGTAAAATGCAATTCGCTCAGGAAGCTGCGAATTCGCGCCGCAGCTGATGGGGCCGTCGGATCGACACAATAGAGTGGAAATTGCAGCCCAAGTATGTCGGTGATCATGTCACCCGGCTCTGGCATGCGGGTGATTTCGACGTGTGCTTTCAGGTCTATTACAAGGCATAATTTAGATTTTTTTCGGTAGGACGTGGACACAATCCCTCGACCTCTGATTTCTAGTTTCCCCCTCAGAATTTGCGGCGGGCTTGCGAAAATAAAATCCTTCTCTCGTTGAAGAATGACTTGATCATCGGCCACCAACTTGGCGCGCAAAAGTTTTCCTCCGAGTCCGTAACCTGGGCTATCCATCAACTGTAAAACCAAATCTGATTTTCCGGTTCCAGATTTTCCCCTGATCAGAACCGCTCTATTACCAAAGGCCACGCAACTTGCATGAACAGTTAAACTTGTCATTGGTGATCAGCTGGTGTCCAGCCTTCTGGCATGGCTGGAATGCGCACCACAAACCTTGCACCCAAGATCGGCTTTTGGCCCTTATCATCGGCTTTGCCTATGCGGTTTTCGGCATAAATCCGTCCCTTGTGGGCTTCCACCACTTGGCGCGAAATGGCCAATCCTAACCCTGAGTTTCTTCCAAAACTATGCTGGGGCCTGTCAGTATAGAATCGTTCGAAAACGCGCTCCAAATTCTCGGGTTGAATGCCGGGACCAGAATCTTCCACGCGAATCTCAACATTCTCGCCAATGCGCCGCAAACGCGCTGTGATCTTTGTTCCGTCTGCCGTGAAAGACCTGGCATTATCAATCAAATTTCGGAACACTTGGCCAAGTCGTGAATCATTGCCCAACACTTGATATTTGGTTTCGGCATTATGTTTATCTGTCACCGGCTGCACGACGAGCAGGATTTCAGCTTGGTTGGCCTTTGCTGTTTCATTGGCTAGGCCGACAATGGAACCCAAAAGCTTGGCCAAATCAACCGGATGAATTTCAGCGCGCGCCAACTCCGCATCAAGGCGCGAGGCATCTGAAATATCGGTGATCAGGCGGTCCATACGCTTTACGTCATGCACAACGATTTCAATCAGGCGATTGCGTTGTTCATCCGTTTTTACAAACGACAAAGTTTCAACTGCGCTACGCAATGATGTAAGCGGGTTTTTCAACTCATGACTTACATCGGCGGCAAAGGCTTCAATTGCCTCAATGCGTTGATAAAGCGCGCTGGTCATATCACGCAGTGAACCGGAAAGTTGCCCAATTTCATCTTTACGTGATGTAAAGTCTGGAATTTCAACGCGCTTATTGATGCCTCGCCGCACTCGCACGGCAGCAGCCGAAAGTCTGCGAATGGGTTGGGCTATTGTGCCAGCCAGCAAGGCCGATAGCATCAATGCCACCAAAGCTGCAAAGCCGAAGGTGAGCAGAACCACGCGACGTTCTGCACTAATCACCGCATCAATTTCACCACCCTTGGTCGATAACACGAGTGCACCCAACACTTGGCGAAAACGCTGGACTGGGACAGAAACTAAAACGATAATTTCGTGATTGACGTTAAGCCGGACCACACTCACCGTGGCCCCGTTGAGGGCGGCGGCTACTTCAGGAATGGCTTGGTTATTGTCCATTCCGTAATCCAAATGGATTGGATAATCAGAAGCGAATAATCTGTCGATTGGTTTGGCGATAAGTCTCCAAGCGGTTTGCAGTTTGGTTTGTTCTGGTTGACTGATATTGTTTTCAATAATTTCATTGCCGCCATAGAGCGACATTGAATCGACCAGAAGGTTTCCGCCGCTATCAATGATCTGGGCGCGGATCGTGGTATTGGCCAGCAATCGCCGCAGCACAGGGCCTGCGGTTTCGGGCGAGATTGGAAAATCGAGACTGGCTTGATCTTGGAGTGTTTGGTCACCTTGTGTTTTATCATCCAGCTGGTCTGGATTGATGACAATTGAACTTGTATCTGCTGATGCGGAGCCAGCAATAGCTGCGGCGATAATCTGGCCTTGCACCATCAAGCTTTGAACACGCGCATTAATTAGGCTTTGGCGATATTGATTAAAATAAAGAATGCCTAGAGCCAAAATGACCAGACCCAGAATATTGATCAATGCAATTCGTGCCGTCAGACTGCCTGGCGAGATACGGTTGAAAAGCCCGCGCCGCTTTAGAGGCTGTTGATGGTTTTCATCAACCTCTGCAGAATCTTCGGCCTCGTGACGGTCATATTGATCCATGGATTAAGGATGGGTTCATTGTTCCTTAAACCGATACCCCACACCATAGAGTGTTTCGATGCCATCGAAAGTTTCATCGACTTGTGTGAACTTTTTGCGTAAACGCTTGATGTGACTGTCGATGGTGCGGTCGTCAACATAGACTTGATCATCATAGGCGGCATCCATCAAAGCATCGCGGCTTTTGACAATCCCAGGCCGCAGGGCAAGTGCTTGAAGGATCAAGAATTCGGTGACTGTCAGTGTCACGGGTTTACCAGCCCAATTGCAGGCATGGCGATCTGAATCCATCGAAAGCTTGCCGCGTTCGATAATCTTGGTGGCATCGGTTACCACAGGTGTGCCGTCGCGCGGAACAGCCCGGCGCATCACGGCTTTCACACGTTCAACCAGCAGGCGTTGTGAGAATGGCTTTTTCACAAAATCATCTGCACCCATTTTCAAGCCGAAAAGCTCGTCGATTTCGTCATCTTTGGAGGTCAGGAAAATCACCGGTAAATCAGTCTTCTGGCGAATGCGGCGCAAAAGTTCCATGCCGTCCATGCGCGGCATCTTAATATCAAAGATTGCCATATCTGGCGGGTTGTCTTGAATGCCCTGCAATGCAGCGGCACCATCATTATATTTCTGTACGGTGTAACCTTCCGCTTCCAGAACCATGCCAACTGACGTTAAGATATTGCGATCATCATCAACCAAGGCCACGATGGGCATATGCTTTTATCCTTATTGCTACGTTGGAGGTCGGTTAGGCGTCAAAAGAGAACAAATTGTGGCAGAGAGAAATAGAACAAAATAAGGCAAAAGGCGAGGGCTATGAAAGACGAGATTAAATCAGTTTTGGCACGCGCGAAGGCGGGCACATTGTCGGTTATCGATTTTGAGACGGGTGGGCCGTTTGGAGCACTGGTGAATGTTGCGACGAACGAAATTGGCCGTCTATTCTTTTTGTTTTCAAGTCTGGCGCGGCACACGAAATGCTTGATTGCTGATCCCCGGGCAAGTTTGCTGGTTTCTGAACTACCAAGCGAAGGTGATCCATTGGTTGGATTTCGAGCAACGATCAGTGGGCATGCTGAGCAAGTTTCAGGTGATCATTTGCGCGCGCAATATCTTGCTAAGCATCCATATTCAGAAACTTACATCGACTTTGGTGATTTCAGTTTTTGGACATTGAAGCCAAATAAAGTTTTTGTGGTGGGTGGCTTTGGACGCATTCAGGCATTTGATGCGTCAGAGATTTTTGGCGCTATATCGTAAGATCAGCGGCAACACTGTTCTCAATCACATAATTGATATTGAGCATATCATTCGAAGCGATCCACATTTTGGCGTAGGCTGCGTCATGTCCGTGTTCCAAAATGCGTTTGGTCAGGCGGCGCTCTAATTCTTCAATCGGCACATTCATATAGATTGAAAAATCAAACAGGGCTTTGAGCCTGGCCCATGGTTGGTCTTTCAAGAGTAAGTAATTTCCTTCGACTAAAATAAACTTTGTGTCTGCGGAAATGATATCGGCGGCGGCGCGAGAGAGTTCCATAGTACGGTCAAACACCGGGATTGCGATATCAGGCTCCCTAGCTTTGATGCGCTTCAGCAATACTTCAAAACCGAGTGCATCAAATGTATCGGGAGCACCTTTGCGCGCGCGGTGACCTCTGGCATTCAGAACAATATCATCAAAATGAAAACCGTCCATCGGCACAACAACGGCGGACTCACCAGTGGCCACGAGACCAGCACGGAGCTGCTCGACGATTGTGGTTTTGCCGGAACCAGGAGGGGCGGCAATGGCCACCATATAACGCTGCGCAGACCCCGCTTGCGAGCGGAGTCTTGCGCTGAGTTCAGCCAAGTCGATCACAAGATTAGACCAGCAGTTCGGCGGGTGGTTCTTTTGCACCAGTCATAAAAGCTACAGCATCCGACATTGAATATTCTTTTGGATTGATCACACAGAGGCGCTTACCCAGACGGTGAATGTGGATGCGGTCGCACACTTCAAACACGTGTGGCATGTTATGTGAGATCAATACAATTGGCATGCCGCGTTTTTTCACATCGCGGATCAATTCAAGCACCCGGCGCGATTCTTTCACACCTAAAGCTGCTGTTGGTTCATCCATGATCACCACCTTTGAGCCGAAGGCCGCAGCACGGGCCACAGCCACGCCCTGACGTTGGCCACCTGAAAGTGTTTCAACGGGTTGGTTGATATTTTGAATGGTCATCAAACCAAGTTCGGATAATTTATCGCGCGCAAATTTCTGCATGGCGGCGCGGTCTGACATTCGCAAGAGTTTACCGAGCCAACCAGGCTTCTTGATTTCACGGCCAAGGAACATGTTGTCAGCAATTGAAAGAGCAGGAGAGAGAGCAAGGTTTTGATAAACCGCTTCAATGCCCGCCGCACTTGCCTCTTGTGGGCCTTTAAAGTGAATGACTTTACCTTCAAGTTTTATTTCACCATGATCAGGTGTAACGGCGCCGGTGATTGCTTTTATCAAGCTGGATTTTCCCGCACCGTTATCACCGATCACCCCCAGAATTTCGTTTGGGTAAAGATCAAAGTCTGCGCCGTTTAAAGCTACCACTGTGCCGTAACGCTTAAAAAGGCCGCGCGCAGTGAGAATGGGTGTTCCTTTTTCAATATCATGGTTGATCGGAGCCTTGCTTACGGCTTCATAGTGCTCAACAGCCTTTGCAACCACTTTCGAGGATTGTTTTTTCGCCACAGCCTTCTTTGCTGATTTTTTTACAATCACTTTCTTAGCGCTCATTTCGAAGCCCTCCTCAACCATTGGTCAATTGCGACGGCGATAATCGTCAAACAGCCCGACGCAAAAAGCTGCCAATAGCTGTCGACTCCGGCAAGTGAAAGGCCTGTGTTGAACACACCCACAATGATGGCCCCGAGAACTGAGCCTGCAATCGAAGCACGGCCACCAAACAGTGATGTACCTCCGATCACCACGGCGGTGATTGAATCGAGGTTTACCGTTTCAAAAGCGATGGGCGAAATGGATTGAACGCGACCGATCGCAATCCATGCCCCAAAGCCGCAGATCAAGCCTGCAAGCGCATAAACTGAGATCAGTGTTTTGTCGATTTGGATACCTGACAGCATCGCTGCATCAGGATCGTCGCCGACCGCATGCACATGTCTGCCCCAAGCCGTACGGTTTAACATATACCAAGCGATAACCGCCATAACGAGCATTGCGAACGTGCCGTAGATAATGGACGAACTACCAATATTGAGTGGTGTACCAAACCAAAGGAGGCCTGGTGCCTTTTCAACAAGGTCGGCGTTGCGCACTGATTCAGAACCCGTGTACCAAAGTTTCAAAGAGTTAAAGATATAGAGCGTACCCAGCGTTACGATGAAGGGGGGGATTCGTGCCTTGGTTACAAGCAGGCCGTTAAATGTGCCCATCAAAGTGCCGATTGCCACGCCCACAGGAATAGCGACAAATTCAGGCAGGCCGTAAAGGGTTGCTAGTCGACCCATCACCATGGCAGAGATGACCAGAATAGCCCCTACTGAAAGATCAATACCGGCGGTTAGAATAATAATTGTTTGTGCAATTGCCACGATGCCAGTGACTGTCACTTGCTTGAGAATGGTTGAGAGCGTGCTTGCCGACATAAAGTTATGGGCGATGGCACCAAAAGCAAGAACACTGACGATCAGAATAATTGCAGGGATTGCTGTGGGGTTGGCCCCGAGATAGGCGCGAATACGCGCTATGGGTGACTTATCATCCGTTTCAAAGCTGGCAACATTTTTGTCGGCCTCGTTCAGCTTGGCTTCAAAATCAGAAATTGTTTTAGTTGGCGCACTTGTGTCGCTCATACTTTACTCCCATCCCTCAACTGCCGTTGCCTCTTTGCGGGCATTATATACGAAAGGCGACATTATCGTCGCCCTTCGCTTCGTCAAGCCTATTTTAGAGAGCTGTTAGCCCCAGCACTTTGCAGTGCCTTCCTTGGAATCAATCGACTTCACGCCAGCAGCTGGCTTGTCGGTGACCAAGTTCACGCCTGTGTTGAAGAATGAAAGTCCATCAGTTGCTTTTGGCTTTGTGCCATCAGCAGCGAATGCCTTAATTGCTTCAATGCCCTTTGCGGCCATCAACAATGGATATTGTTGTGACGTTGCACCGATCACACCGCCTGCAACTGACTTAATGCCAGGGCAGCCGCCGTCAACGGAAACGATGATGGCTTGCTTTTCTTTGCCAGCAGCTTTGAGTGCAGCATAGGCGCCTTCAGCAGCTGGTTCGTTGATGGTATAGACAACGTTGATGTCAGGGTTCTTGGCCAACAATGTTTCCATTGATTTTTGGCCGCCTTCTGGATTTGCACCTGAAGACTCGTGACCAACAACGCGTGGATCTTTTTCAGAACCCAAAACTTTGAGATCTGGAACATCAATGCCAAAGCCCTTGAGGAAGCCCGTGTCGCGTGCAACGTCAACCGAGATGTTATCTTTGTTAATGTCGAGCATGGCGATCTTGGCATCTTTTGCCTTGTCGCCCATCGTTGCCAAAGCCCAAGCACCGATCAATGTGCCAGCTTCAAAGTTGTCGGTTGCGAACGTCATGTCTTGTGCTGAAGCATCAGCCAATGGTGTATCAAGAGCGATAACCAAAGCACCAGCGGCTTTTGCAGCCTTGAGAGCTGGAACAACTGACTCGTTTGATGCAGTGATCAAAATGCCCTTGGCACCTGCAGCAACGCAGTTTTCAATTGCAGTGATTTGTGGAGCAGCATCTCCATCCTTTTCGCCAGCATAAGCTTGGAAGTCCAAGCCCGCTTCCTTAGCGGCGGCAGCAGCGCCTTCCTTCATTTTTACGAAGAAAGGGTTCGAGTTGTTTTTGGTGATCAAGCAAGCCAATGTGCCAGCTGATGCAACTGAAGCAAAGCTCGTTAGTGCAACGCCAACAAGCGCAGCTTTCAAAACTGATTTCATAAGGTATCCTCCCATGGAACGGCCCATTATGGTGCCGCGTACGAACTGATTTTACGTTTTTGAAGAGCAGGCGTGCCAAAGCACTCTGTTTTTCATTTTCCATCATGGACGAAAAAAACAGTGTCTGTCAATAAGTAAATCGGGATGATTTATTTATTGACAGCTAAACCTCATTACGAGAAGCTGGTTCAAATATTTTAGAACTGCCGCGAAAACAGGCAGATGGGAAACTCAACGTGAATAGCGAGCGTGGCATAGCTGAAAAGACTATGGGCAACAGCCCAACGTTGGCCCGTGGCAGCACTCAGAATGGCATGCGGCTTTATAATGAGCGCTTGGCGCTTTCGCTGATCAGGCAATATGGCCAGCTGCCAAAAGCGGAAATTGCGCGGTTGACGGGGCTTTCGGCGCAAACTGTTTCGGTGATTGTGCGCCAATTAGAGCGCGATGATCTGGTGATTGCCGGTGAAAAGCAGCGCGGCAAGGTGGGTCAGCCGCTCATTCCATTTGCGCTTAATCCCGATGGTGCGTTTGCCATTGGCCTTAAAGTTGGGCGAAGATCAGGTGATTTGATTTTGCTCGATCTGGCCGGAAAAGTGCGCAAAATTGTGCGCCAACCCTATCATTTCCCTTCACCTGCGCAATTTCTTGAATTTGCAAAGAGAGGCATTGCAGAGCTTTTGGCGGGTTTGCCAGCAGAGCTGCATAGCCGCATTTCTGGGCTTGGCATTGCTTCGCCTTTTGAGCTTTGGAACTGGGAAGAAGAAGTGGGTGCACCCCATGACGTTCTTGAAGCTTGGCGCAATTTCGACATTACCCATGAAATTTCAAAACTTGGTGACTGGCCGGTTATGTTTTGCAATGATGCCAGTGCCGCCTGTGCGGCCGAATTGTTCTTTGGCCGCGGCCGCACCTACCGCGACTTTGCCTATTTCTATGTCGGCTTTTTTGTGGGCGGTGGCGTTGTTCTCAATGGCAGTCTGTTTCAAGGGCGCACCGGCAGTGCTGGTGCGATTGGGCCATTACCTGTGCCAGCAAAATCGGGCAGCGAGCAATTGATCAGACATGCTTCTCTTTATTTGTTGGAACGACAGCTGATAGCACGCGGTCATGATGAACTGGTATTGTCACGCAACCCGGATAATTGGAGCGAGTTGGGGCCAGAGCTTGAACAATGGATCGATGATACAGGAAAGAATCTCGCGCACGCGGCCCTTTCTGCTGCAGGGCTTATTGATTTTGAAGCCGTGGTGATTGATGGCTCTCTGCCTGTTGCTATTCGTGATCAGATTGTAGCAGCAGCACAAAAATATTTTGCCAAGCTTGATAAGCGCGGTATTGCACCGCTTACCATTATCGCCGGAACCATTGGCGCTGATGCACGCGCATTGGGCGGAGCCGCACTTTCATTGATGGCAAATTTTGCGATTGACCGAGACGTTTTATTTAAAGAGGCCGTTTAAGATGCTAAAAAATATTGACCCTTTGTTGGGTCCGGAGCTTTTGAAAGTGTTACGCGCCATGGGGCATGGCGACGAGATAGCTATCGTCGATGGTAATTATCCAGCAGACACCGATGCCAAGCGTTTGGTGCGTATGGATGGGCATTCAGCAACGGCCATTCTAGATGCAATTTTATCGGTGATGCCGCTTGATGAAATGGTGCCCGACTGCGCATTTCGCCCGGCGGCCAATAATGATCCTAAAAACACGCAGCCGATTTTTGCTGAGTTTGAGACAATCGTCAAAAAACACGAACCCAAGCGCCATTTAACCATTTTGGTGGGTGCCGATTTTTATAATCGTGTGAAAGGATGTTATGCCATTGTCGCCTCAAGCGAAGCCCGGCTTTATGGCAATATTATTTTGAGAAAGGGCGTTATTCATCCGAAGTGACGGGTGTTGCCGCTGACTGGCTTTGCCCTTAAAGCCAGCGCCATGAAACTTCTCTGCATTGATACGGCTTTGGCTTCTTGCTCGGTGTGCGTTTATGATGCCAACACAGCAAGTTTTTTGGCTGCCGAACAGCTGTTCATGGAGCGCGGACATGCGGAGGCATTGCCGCCCATGGTGGCGCGGGTGATGGCGCAGGCTGAAATTTCTTACAGCGATTTGGGACGCATTGCGGTGACGACGGGGCCTGGTACATTTACCGGAATTCGCATCGGCCTAAGTTTTGCGCGCGCTTTGGGCCTTGCACGTAACATTAAGGTGCTTGGTATCAACACGATGATTGCAACGCAAGCAGCTGTTTCTGAATCAGTTTCTATTGTTGTGCATCAAGCGGGCATGAGTGGATTGTATTATTTTTATGCTGGAGCAGACGTTGAACTGCTCGCACCTCAAGACATCGTACCCCGCCTTGGCAGCGGAAAACTTATAATAGGAACTGGGGCAGAAGCGATCATTGCTCTTTCAGGTCGTTCTGATCTCAGACCACTTAAGCAATTTGATTTGCCGTCAGCTTCGGGGTTTGCGGCCTACGCAGCAAAACAGCCTGACCCCACGGGAATGCCAACCCCAATTTATCTGCGTGAGGCAGATGCCAAGCCACAGAAAGACGCACTTCGGGGTTTGGCTGGTTTGGAAATTGCGCCGTCGCAAGATTTGGGGCTCTTGGCTAAGCTTCATGCGGCAAGCTTCGACAGCGGATGGAGCGAAAAAGATATTGCTGAACTTTTGGGAAGTCCGGGATGTGTTGCACTGCTAGCCACATCTGATGACGGGCCTATTGGTTTTTTGATGTACCGTACAGTTGCGGACGAGGCCGAGATCATTACTGTGTGTGTTGCACCTGCTTATCAAAGGCGCGGCGCTGGTTTGCAGATTGTTTCAACGACACAAGAATTGTTGAGATCATTTAAAATCAGTAGTTTATTTTTGGAGGTGGCAGCTGGCAATACGGAGGCGATCTCGGTCTACAATCGAGCGGGCTTTTTGGAAGTTGGGAAGCGCAAGGGATATTACGCGCATAAGAATGGCGAGATCGAAGATGCATTAATCATGCGAGTGCAACTGAATTGATGCGACAATTGCGAGCTGGCTTGATTCTGCTCGGTTTTTTGTGCCTCACTTTGCCGCTTATGCTTGTTCAATTTTTGTTATTAATAATTCAATCGCGCGCTGCTCTTTTGCTGCCATGGCATTATCACCGCATCTTGTGTCGCTTGCTTGGCGTTAGCGTTACAATTGAAGGCCCCCTGCCTATCGCACCCGCTCTCCTCGTCAGCAATCACGTTTCATGGCTCGACATTCCAATTTTGAGTTCGGTTATGCCGCTGTCCTTCATTGCCAAACGCGAAGTGGGTGGATGGCCGTTGTTTGGTTGGATGGCCAAATTGCAGCGCTGCGTTTTTGTGAATAGAGACAAACGGCACAGCACGGGAAAATCATCTACTCAAATTGCAGATCGCTTGCATGAAGGTGACACTTTGGTGTTGTTTCCGGAAGGCACTTCCAATGATGGTCATTGCGTTATGCCTTTCAAGTCATCCTATTTTGGGGCCGCGGAAAATTTGGATGTGGTTGTTATACCCGTCATGCTGGCCTATAAAAGCAATTACAATCTGCCCCTCACCAAGCGCCAGCGGCCAAGCTTTGCTTGGTATGGTGATATGAATTTAGTGCCGCATTTGTGGGAGGCTCTAAAGGCTGGGCCGATTGAAGTTATTGTTCATTTTCATGAGGCTTTGCCTAAAATTCCGCGCAAGGATATGGCTAAATTGGCGCATGTCACGATTGCCAACAGTTTGGCTCAGGCGCTTCACGGCGAGCGATAAATCCGCTAGCAGAAGTCCATGAGTAAATCCGTGTATGTCAAAACCTATGGATGTCAGATGAATGTCTATGACAGTCAGCGCATGCAAGATGTGTTGGCACCCGCGGGCTATGTGGCAATCGATAACGCCGAAAATGCTGATCTCGTGATTATTAATACCTGTCACATTCGTGAAAAAGCTGTGGAGAAAGTTTATTCGGAACTGGGGCGTTACCGTGATCTCAAAGCACAGCGCGCCGCTCTTGGTTTAGAAATGAAAATTGCGGTCGCGGGCTGTGTGGGCCAAGCAGAAGGCGAAGAAATTACAAGGCGGATGAAATCGGTTGATTTGGTTTTTGGACCGCAGACTTATCACCGCCTGCCGGAACTTTTGCGGCAGAACGAGATAAGTCGGAAAGCAGTTATTGAAACTGAATTTTCCGTTGCAGATAAATTTGTTGGTTTGGCTGAGGAACAGGTTCGTCACCCAACCTCGCGCAGCGTTACTGCTTTTCTCACGATTCAAGAAGGGTGCGACAAATTCTGCACGTTTTGCGTGGTACCTTATACGCGCGGGGCCGAATTTTCGCGGCCTGTTGTTCAGATTGTTGAAGAAGCCAAAAAATTGGCCGGCCAAGGTGTGAAGGAACTCACTCTACTGGGACAAAATGTCAATGCTTACCGAGGCCCAAGCTTAAATGGAACTCCGTCGCAGCTTGGCACGTTGATCAACGAACTGTCACAAATCAGCGGTATTCAAAGAATCAGATATATGACCAGCCATCCGCGCGATATGAGTGATGATTTGATTGAAGCCCATGGCAGCAATCCCAAGCTGATGCCCTACCTGCATTTGCCCATCCAATCAGGTTCCAACCGCGTATTAAAAGCCATGAACCGCGGACACACGACTGATGAATATCTAAATGTCATTGAACGCTTGCGCGCCGCCTGTCCGAGCATTGCTTTGACCAGCGATTTCATCGTCGGTTTTCCGGGTGAAACGGATGCTGAATTTGATGAAACATTGGATCTTATTCGGGGTATCAATTATGCTTCGGCATTTTCGTTCAAATATTCGCCCCGCCCTGGAACACCTGCGGCTGAGAACAAAAAACAAATTCCCGAAGATGTGAAATCCGAACGTTTGGCAAGGTTGCAGAATCTGCTTAATGCCCAGCAAATCGCTTTTAATCAAACCTGCGTGGGCCTCACATTGCCCGTTCTTGTCGAAAAGCCTGGTCGCCAAAAAGGCCAGATGATTGGTAGGTCGCCCTATCTGCAATCGGTGCATCTGGACCTCGAAACCGAGGCTTTAGGACAGATTGTTAACGCCAAAATATTAGCTGTTGGCCCGAACTCACTTTCGGGGCAATATGTGCCTGAAACCCAAAAAGGAGTCACATCGATTTGAGCCCCATTTCAAACGCTTTAAAATCCGCCGAAAAAACCAGCCATCACGAAGATGGCGCACTGTCTTTGGCCTTTGATGATAACCGCGTACTGGCTTCTTTGATGGGGGAACATGATTCCCATCTTGCTCTGATCGAACAAAAACTCAATGTGGCCATTACACCGCGCGGCAACCGCCTTTCCATTCGTGGTGACCGTGGCAATGCCGAGCTGGCGCGTGCTGTGCTGATGCAACTTTATACCAAAGCGGCGCGCGGCGGCGATATTACTAAAGGCGAGATTGAAGGCACCATTCGCATGGTCAAAGTGGCCGACGAGAAAGACACCACGGAAGGTGGTGTGCGTACACGGCGTAAAACTGTTTCCGCACGTACGACCAATCAGGGCGCATATATTGAGTTGATCCGCAAGCAAGAGTTGGTATTCGGCGTGGGGCCAGCTGGCACCGGCAAAACCTATCTGGCGGTGGCTTGCGCTGCTGAAGCTTTGATGAATGGTGAAGTTGACCGAATTATATTGTCCCGCCCTGCTGTTGAAGCAGGTGAGCGTCTGGGCTTTTTGCCCGGTGACATGAAAGAAAAGGTCGATCCTTATCTGCGCCCGCTTTATGACGCACTTTACGACATGATGCCGCAAAGCAATGTGGCCAAGGCGATTGCTGAAAACCAAATCGAAATTGCACCATTGGCCTTTATGCGTGGACGCACACTTGCTTCATCATTCATCATTCTCGATGAAGCGCAGAACACTACGCCCATGCAAATGAAAATGTTTTTGACGCGCCTTGGCGAAGGCAGCCGCATGGTGATCACGGGCGATCCATCACAGATCGATTTGCCTTACGGCATGACGTCCGGACTTGACGATGCGCTTTCGGTTTTGGACGGTGTTTCAGGCGTTGGTGTGACGCACTTTACTACCACAGACATTGTGCGCCATGCGCTGGTGGGGCGCATTGTTGCCGCTTATGATAAAAAGGGTATTGCTATTTCTGCTCAACGCAAACCACGCGGCGTTTGATTTTTCATGCCGATTGATATTGCGATTGAAGATGATGGCTGGGCGGTCTTGCCTAATTTGGAAATGATGGCTGAGCAAGCAGTAACCGCTGCTTTGCCACCGGGCGAGCAAGGCAAAATCATCACACTGTTATTTTCTGATGATGAAACCATGCAAGATTTAAATAAAGAATGGCGGGGGATAGACAAGCCCACCAATGTTTTGTCATTCCCTGCGCCAAAAAATCAACCCGTGCCACCTGGTGAACTTCCGTTGCTCGGTGATATTGTTTTAGGCTTTGGCACTTGCGCACAGGAGGCCAAAGTAGCAGGTAAAACTTTAGGCGATCATACCTGTCATTTGATCGTGCATGGTGTTTTGCATCTTTTAGGCTATGATCACGAGAATGATAAAGATGCAGAAGTGATGGAAGCGGCGGAAACCAAAATCCTATCCACGCTTGGCATTGATAACCCATACCTGTCATGAGTTCAAAAATGTTACCCCCGAAGAGACCCAGTTTTCTATCCAAAATCAGGCGCAGATTTATTGGCGGAAATTCCGCATTGCGCGAGAGTTTAGAGGGTGTGATTGATAGTCATGCCGAAAAAACAGGCGCTACGGCACTCGATTCTGATGCAAAGTCTATGATGCTCAATCTGCTTGGCTTTGCCGATATGCGCGTTGATGATTTAATGGTGCCCAGAGCCAATATTGTTGCGGCGGATGAAACTTCAACAATGCGCGAACTGCTGGAACAATTCATCCAAGCCAATCATTCACGCATGCCCATTTACCGTGACTCACTTGACGAGATTACCGGTATGATTCACGTTAAAGATTATCTTCGTTGGATGAAAACCAAGGGCGGTAAGAAGAAATCAAAATCGGCGGCAGAGGTTGGTATTGCGCTTGCTGCATCTGAGCTTTCATCCACAATCAAACAACATCCCAGCATGATCCGCGATGTGCTGTTCGTGCCGCCTTCAATGCCTGCGCCTGATCTTCTGATTAAGATGAAAGCTTCACATATCCATCTGGCTATAGTGGTGGATGAATATGGTGGAACTGACGGGCTGGTGTCACTCGAAGATTTGGTTGAAGAAATTATCGGTGACATTGCCGATGAGCACGATACCGATGCCGAGGAAGGCATGTTACGCAAGCAGGATGACGTGACCTATGTTGCCAGCGCACTTATCAGTATTGCAACACTGGACGAAATGTTCAAAGTTGATCTGCTATCCGACGACCAAGAAGATGAAGCCGATACTTTGGGTGGCCTGGTCTTTGAGATGGCGGGCCGTGTTCCATCTCGAGGTGAGATCATCAAGCATCCATCTGGCCTTGAATTTGAAATTATGGAATCAGATCCGCGCCGTGTGAAGAAAGTGCGTATTCATGTGAAGAAGGTGGATGAATCTACGCTGGAGAATGAGGGTTAAATCAACCCCATGTTCTTTGCATATTCTCCCAAATTCACTTCAGGCCTGGCGCCCGTGTGTGAAATAATTTCGGCGGCAGCCAAACTGCCTAGCGAAGCAGATTTCGCCAGAGGCATCTGGCGTGTGTGACCAAACAAGAAACCAGCAGCGTAAAGATCGCCAGCCCCAGTCACGTCAACGACCTGAGCAACCGGATGGGCTTTGACCTCAATTGTTTCGGATCCACGCACCACCATAGAACCCTTTTCGGATCGGGTGAGTACGGCCATCGGGCAATCTTTGCGGATGGCCTGCAAAGCACCATCAAAGCTTTGCGTTTTATAAAGTGAAGTGATTTCGCTTTCATTGGCAAATACAATATCGATAGAGCTCCTAATCAGATCAAGAAAGCTTTCGCGGTGACGTTCAACGCAAAAAGAATCCGACAATGTGATGGAGGTTAAACGCCCGGCGGCCCGTGCAATTTTCGAAGCAAGGCGAAATGCTTCCTTGGCTTCGGGCTTATCCCAAAGATAACCTTCCATGTAGGTGACTTGAGCTGCTTCAACAACTGCTATGTCAACATCGCCCACGCTCAAATTCACACAAGCGCCGAGATATGTGTTCATGGTGCGCTCACCATCAGGTGTTACCAAAATAAATGAGCGTGCCGTTGCAGGGCCAGATGAAGCAGCAGGCGTATCAAAAGCCACGCCTGTGGAGCGCATATCATGGCGGTAAATTTCACCCAATTGATCGCTGCGCACTTTGCCAAAATAAGCCGCCTTCCCGCCAAAGCTTGCAACACCGGCCGCGGTGTTTCCCGCTGAGCCGCCTGAAATTTCTATGGCTGGCCCCATTACCGCATAAAGATGTTCGGCGCGGTCTTCATCGATCAAATTCATCGAGCCTTTGACCAGTTGTTCCTTTTGCACAAAAACTTCGTCCACCTTGGCAATCACATCAACAATGGCATTGCCGATGGTGAGAACGTCGAAATCTGCTTGGCTCATGAAAATCCCCAAATTGTTTAAATTCCACCTAACCCAAGCCACTTGCAGAAACAAGGGCGAGCCATTACCTCTGCCCCAATGTTCAAAGCTTTCTTCAACGCCATCAACGATGTGACCTCACCTGAATTTCGCAACGTATTGTGGAAATCCATTGGCCTGACGATGGCATTATTTGTCGGCATTTTGGTGGGTATTGAAACCGTCTTATCGTTTGTCACGCTGGTGCCCTGGCCTTGGCTTCAAACAACCATAGCACTCGGAACGGGGCTTGGATTGTTGGCTGCGTTTTTTTTCTTGGTAGGCCCAGTGATTGCCATGTTCGCCGGATTATTTCTTGATAACATTGCAGCGAAAGTTGAAGCACGGCATTACCCCCGCGATGTAAAGGGCAAACCACTGCCTATAATTCCAGCTTTTTTCTTTGGTCTGAAGTTTGCTGGCGTTGCTTTGCTGTTGAACATCATCGCTTTGCCACTTGTATTTTTCTTCGGCTTCGGCGTCTTCTTGTTGCTCTTCGTAAATGCCTATTTGATCTCCCGCGAATATTTTGAAATGGCGGCCATGCGGTTTATGCCACCAGCCGCAGCCAGTGCGCTTCGGATAAAAAATGGCCGGATGTTATTTGTTGCAGGCCTTGTGCCTGCGGGCCTTTCACTTATTCCAGTTGTAAACTTGATCGTACCGCTGTTTGCAACATCTTACTTTGTGCATCTTTTCAAGAAGGTTTCGGCGTCTTCGGTTTGAACTGGCATAGATCGTTGATCAAGCATTTCCAACATTCAGGCCGCTTTGCTTTGCACACATAGCGACCATGCAAGATGAGCCAATGATGAGCGTTCTTGGCATAGCTTGCGGGCACCACTTTCATCAACTTGGTTTCAACTTCCAAAGGCGTTTTACCTTGGGCAAAGCCGATGCGATTGCCTAAGCGAAACAGATGCGTATCAACTGCAATCGTGGCTTCGCCAAACACATGGTTGAGCACGACATTGGCGGTCTTGCGTCCCACGCCCGGCAAAGCTTCTAATGCCTCGCGTGTGTTAGGCAAATTCGAACCGTGTTCAGCGATGAGAATTTTAGATAAAGCCATCACATTCACAGCCTTGGTGCGGTAAAGGCCAATTGATTTCACAGCATCGCGCAGTTTTTCATCGCCTAATGCGACGATTTTTTCAGGTGTGTCGGCAATTTTAAACAGTGGAATAGTGGCGCGGTTCACACCTGCATCTGTGGCTTGGGCGGAGAGAACGACGGCCACTAGAAACGTGAAATCATTGACGGAATGAAGCTCGCCCTGCGGCTCGGCAACGGCATTTTGAAAACGTTTGAAAATCTCTTCAATCTCAGGGGCTTTAAGACGGCGCGGCATTTTTATTGATTTGTCCAGAAAACGGGTGGCTTCCGGCACAGCCTTATCCTAGTTTTGGCTCATGGAACATTCAAATCTCGAAGACTATGAAAAAGTGCGGAGCGTATTGGCTAATCTTTACGATAATTGGCGCGACCAACCCTCGCTCGACGAATTGGCAGGGCCAGTGGGAATGAATGCTGAACAGCTGCAACGGGTGTTTACGAGATGGGCGGGTCTCACGCCAAAAGCGTTTCTGCAAGCTTTAACGCTTGATCATGCCCGGGCCATGTTGAAGGACTCGGCCAGCATATTAGAAACGTCTCTCGAAGTTGGCCTTTCCGGCCCTGGGCGATTGCATGATTTGTTTGTGGTTCATGAGGGCATGTCGCCTGGCGCTTACAAATCAAAAGGCGAGGGTCTCACGATCTATTACGGCTTTCATCCATCGCCCTTTGGTTTGGCTTTGGTGATGGTGACGGACTATGGCCTATGCGGTTTGGCTTTTGCTGACCCCAGAGAAGAAGCCATAACACTCGCTGATATGCAAAGGCGCTGGTATAATGCTCAGTATACGGAAGATTCAGCACGTACCGCGCCCTATGCGGCGCGGATTTTTGCACCCGACAAATGGAAAGATGGACAGCCCTTGCGTATTACTTTCATTGGCAGTGATTTTGAAATTCGAGTTTGGGAATCACTGCTCAAAATTCCAGTGGGCCGTGCGGTCACTTATGGCGACATCGCGACATCAATTGAAAAACCCAAGGCGGCTCGCGCTGTGGGGGCAGCTGTTGGGCGCAACCCGATTTCATTTGTGGTGCCGTGTCACCGGGTGATCGGGAAATCCGGTGATATTACGGGCTATCATTGGGGGCTCACCCGCAAGCGAGCGATTTTAGGATGGGAAGCGGGAAAGGTTTAAAGTGCCTTATAGAAGAAGCACGTGCTGTCCAGTTTGCCGATTCCAGAATATGCATAACCCGGAATTTCGCCCACATTGGTAAATCCCAAGCGCTCATAGAATTTTGCAGCGCCGCTGCCCGCAACCGCATCAAATGTCAGCAGCGTTAAGCCCAAATCCCGCGCCTTGTCTTCCAAGGCCCCAATCAGGTGTGTTGCAAAACCATGGCGGCGATGTTTGCCATGCACGAGCATTTTTGCGATGTCAGCACGGTGTGGTTGGTTGGGTGCCCAAGCTTTCATTAGCAACACAATTCCAACAGTTTCGCCTTCATGTTCGGCGATCACCGGAAATGTCTTGCCCGCTTTAACCCCATCTAATTGCCCGCGCCAAAACGCTTCGGCATCTGTTTGTGAGAGCGGATGCATGAATGAAACACCAGCGCCACCTGCCACAGCATCAATCAAAATTTCTGCAAGACGGGGAATGCGCTTTTCGAACGCATCTGCCTCATCAATCCAAATTCTTGAACTCATGCAGAAAGGGTTTCCACTTTTTCAGGCAAAGAGTTGGCCTTCAACTTATAAACAATCGGTACACCGGTTTCGAGCTCGCGCTTCAATATCTGTTCAGGTGTCAGTCCTTCAATCGCCATAATCAGCGAACGCAGTGAATTGCCATGGGCTGCAACAAGAACTGTTTTACCGTCCAGCACATGTGGCTGAATCATATGCACATAATATGGCAGTGAGCGGGCCAGCGTGTCTTTAAGCGACTCACCTCCGGGCGGCGGCACGTCATAGCTCCGACGCCAGATCAAGACTTGTTCTTCGCCCCATTTGGCGCGGGCGTCATCTTTATTGAGGCCTGTGAGTTCGCCATAATCGCGTTCATTCAAAGCTTGATCGCGGGTTTCAGGCAATCCAGTTTGGCCAAGCTCAGCAAGGATCAATTTCAAAGTGTGCTGCGCGCGCGTGAGAGCGGAAGTAAAGCACAAATCAAATTTCAGACCTTTGGCCTTCAACCGTTGGCCAGCGGCCTTGGCTTCATTCACGCCTTGGGGCGACAAATCTGGGTCTTTCCAACCTGTGAATAGGTTTTTCAAATTCCAGTCGCTTTGCCCGTGACGTACTAAAACAAGAGTTCCGCTCATATTTATTCCAATCCTAAAACATCAAACATATTATAAAGTCCGGGCTTTTGATTTTCGCACCACATTGCAGCTCTCACAGCACCGCGCGCAAATAACTCGCGATTTTCGGCCACGTGACGCAGTTCCAAACGCTCGCCCCCACCTGCAAAAATCACCGTGTGATCACCCACCACTGATCCGCCGCGCAACGTGGCAAAACCAATATCGCCCGCGTTGCGAGCACCCGTAATACCATCCCGAGACCGCACCGATCTATCTTTGAGTGAAATCGTCCGGCCATCAGCCGCAGCCTTGCCCAGCAAATAAGCTGTGCCTGAAGGCGCATCCACTTTGTTACGGTGGTGCATTTCCAAAATCTCGATATCAAACTCTTCGCCCAAAGCAGCGGCGGCTTTTTTGACCAGCGCGGCGAGCAAGTTGACACCCAGGGAATAATTGCCAGTCTTCATGATCACGGTGTGTGCGGCTGCGGCTTTGATCTCGGCGTCCTCATCGGCGCTGATGCCCGTTGTGCCGATCACGTGGATTTTCCTCATGGCTGACGTCAGCTTCACCAAAGCCATGGTGGCAGGTGCAATTGTGAAATCAATAATCGCATCACAAGCCGCCAATACCTTTTCGGGCATGTCAGAAATGATAATGCCATTCTTACCAATGCCCATCAGCTCGCCATAGTCAGCGCCAATATGCTGCGAACCGGGTGCCTCAAGTCCGCCGGAAAGCTGGCAGCCTTTGGTTTCATCAACGATGCGCGCCAGCTCCCGCCCCATCCGGCCAGCTGCACCTGCAATTGCGATTTTGAGTGTCATGAGATGAGGGATTAGCAAAGAGATTACGCGAAGGGAAGATTTTTTCCATAAATCCGCCATAAGTTCCCTCAATCAGTCACACTCATGAAAACAATAGTGAAATTCCTTGGCCGCTTCCTTCTTATCCTCGTCATCCTTCCCATCGCCATTGGCACGGGGCTGAACCTTGCTCATGGGTGGCCAGCCAATTGGCGGCAGGCGGATTGGTCTTCTTCGCATGTTCTCCAGCCAGCCACGGCCTGCACCGACGCCGAAGTGATTATTTTGGCCACTCGCACGGGGCGGTGGAAGGGCATATTTTCGGAACACATGTCATTGGTATTCAAGCTAGCAGGTGCCACACAATGGACGCGCTATGATGTGGTGGGATGGGACGCGCCCGTGCGCAAAGATAATTATGTGGCCGATGCATATTGGTATGGCAACACGCCACGGGTGATTTATGATTTAAGGGGCGATAAGGCGGCGGCGCTTATTCCGGCGATCGAAAACAACATAGCCAAATATCCTTATTCCGCTCAAGGTAGCTACCACATTGTGCCCGGGCCAAACTCGAACACGTTTGTTTCATGGGTGGTACGCCACACATATGGGTTTGATGCTGAGCTTTCTTCCGTGGCCGTGGGCAAAGATTATCTGGGGCCGGGCTTTCAAATGGCGCGCGCACCCAGTGATACGGGTTACACCATTTCAGTGGATGGTTATGTGGCGCTCACCATTGCTCGTGAAGAAGGCATTGAGCTGGGACTTATTGGTTCCACCATCGGTATTGATTTCAATGACTTCGCCATCAAACTGCCCGCTTTAGGAAAATTGAGTGTGATTGACCTATGGCATCACAGTTCCTAAGTTCTGCCCATGACCATAATTCCACCGCGTTCCTTTACCGACGATAAAGCCACAGGTCTTGCCGGGCTTGATCAGCGTTCGCGCGAAATTTTTCGGAAATTGGTCGATACTTATTTAGAAACGGGTGAAGCTGTTGGATCGCGCACGATTTCCAAGGCGCTGCCTGCCGGATTGTCGCCAGCCTCAGTCCGCAATGTGATGATGGATTTGGAAGACTCTGGGTTGATTTATTCGCCGCATACATCTGCTGGGCGCATGCCGACTGAGGCGGGTTTGCGCTTCTTTGTTGATGCACTTCTCGAAGTTGGCGCTATCAATGCATCTGAACGCGCCAATATCGATGCGCAGGTGAAGGCCACCAATCGCAATCGACGTTATGAAGAGGTGTTGGGTGAGGCTTCCACCATGCTGTCTGGCCTCTCTCAATGCGCAGGCATCGTGATGTCGCCAAAGTACAATTCCCGCCTCAAGCATATCGAATTTGTGAACCTGTCGCCGGGTCGTGCGCTGGTCATTCTTGTCAGTGAAGATGGCAGTGTTGAAAACCGCGTCATTGATGTGCCGCCGGGTTTGCCTGCATCAGTTTTTATTCGTGCCACAAATTATCTTTCAGCCATGGGCCAAGGCCGCAGCATAGAAGACGTGCAAAAACTCGTGGCATCCGAAGTTGAAAAATTGCGCAGCGAATTGGATGATGTTTCGGCACGGCTTGTGCAACAGGGTGTGGCCGTGTGGTCTGGCGACAGCAATGTTGATTCGAAAAATCTGATTGTGCGCGGGCAGGCTAATCTTCTGGAACAGCCGGGTGCGCTTGCCGATCTGGAGCGTATTCGCAAATTGTTTGATGACATCGAGAATAAGCGTGATTTGGTTGATGTCCTAGGATTGGCCGAAAAAGCCGAAGGTGTGCGGATTTTTATTGGTTCGGAAAACAAGTTGTTTTCGATGTCGGGTTCCTCTCTGATTGTGGCACCCTTCAAGAATGATGAGGAAAAAATCGTTGGTGTTTTGGGCATTATCGGCCCGACGCGACTAAATTATGCCCGTATCATTCCGATGGTGGATTATACGGCAAAAGTAGTAGGGCGATTACTCTCTTGATTTTTAGAAGAATTCGACCGATATGCGGGTTAACATTCAACCCAGTTTGAACCGGATTCAATTTTAATGACCCAAAACCATGACGAGACCGAAGACGGTCATGATGAAAATTTGGCTGCTGATGCTTTGAACGAAGCCCTGAACGGCAGCGCCGCAGTTGATCCCAAAGATGTTGAGATCATCATGCTGAAGGATGAAGTGGCAGCTTCCAAAGACCGCCTTTTGCGCCTTGCGGCTGAAATGGAAAATCTGCGCAAGCGCACCGAGCGCGAAAAGGCTGAAGCCACACTTTATGCAGCCTCAAATTTTGCGCGTGACTTATTGACTGTTGCAGATAATTTGGGCCGCGCTTTACAAGCCTTGCCGGCTGAAGAGCGCGATCATGCGGGCACGATTGAAAAGAATTTGATCATTGGCGTTGAAGCCACAGAGCGCGAATTGCTCAATGTGTTTCAGCGTCACGGCATTCGAAAGATTGAAACTGTCGGTACAAAATTTGATCCGAATTTCCATCAAGCTATTTTCGAAGTGCCAACCTCCGAAAAGCCACCGGGCATTGTGATGCAAGAATTGCAATCTGGTTATCAAGTGGGTGAACGCTGTCTGCGACCTGCGATGGTTGGCGTGTCCAAGGCCGAATAGGGTCTTTACAGCGCGTTGAAATCGTAGCAGTTTCCATTTCAGATTCACGTTTATGATGAATTACTAACTGGGATGGAAATTATAATGGCTGACTACACACTCGACATTTATAAAGATAAGCGCGGCGAATTCCGCTGGCGGCGCACCGCGTCCAATGGCGAAATCGTTGGCGCCTCTTCTGAAAGCTACAAAGCCAAGAAAGATTGCGAAGCCAATGCAAACCGCGATACCTCTGGCGACAAGTGGGAATTTTATAAGGACAAGCGCGGCGAAAGCCGCTGGCGCTGCTTCTCGAAAGCCAATGGCAAACAAGTAGGCCGCGCTTCTGAAGGTTTTAAATCGCCATCAGGCTGCAAAGGCAATGCTAGGATGAATGGCTATACAGGCTAAGTTCTGCGCAAAGGCCGCATGCAGATGCGGCCTTTCATTTTACCCACCATCACCAACGAACCCGGCCGCTTGAATGCCTGCAAGTGCTGCAAGCTCATCATTATCAGATGTATCACCCGACACGCCCACAGCGCCAATAATCTGACCCTCGGCTGATTTGATCAACACGCCACCCGCTACCGGAATAATCCCATCAATCACACCCAAGGCACCAGCCAGAAAATGTGGGCGATCCTTGGCCAGCTTTTCAATCCCGCGCGATCCCATATTAAACGAAATTGCGCCATTGGCTTTTGTTTTGGCAATGTCAAACCGGGCGAGGGATGAACCATCTTGAATGGCAGCGGCGACCACAGTGCCACGTGTATCCAGTACCACAACGCCAAGGACTTTGAAGTTTGCTTGCTTGGCGTGGTCGAGGGTTTTGGCGATGATGGATTGGGCGAGATTGAGGGTGAGGGGCATTTTAGGGTTCCAATTGTATTATAGTTTACTTGCCATATAGAAGAGTCGCGACAATTTCCTGTTATTCGCCAACTCACTTGTGACCGACAAAAACTTTTGCCTACTCTGAAACCATTCGGCACCTTCTTCACGGATCAATGCGGTGCGGTGCTTTTCCCGCACCCGTACGAGATTACAAGCAATTTCTGCCTCGATCTTCGTTGTGTCAAATGAACCAATCACTTTAAAGCCGATGCTTTGGAGAGCTGCTTCGTTATAGCCAACTGGTACACACACAAAGCTTCCTTGCGAAGCCCTTATAATGATTTCTTCTTTCGAAATTGCGCCCGTCACCACTGCCGCATCGGCAAAAATTAAAATGCCATTTGGTCGTAAGAGACGGTGCCAGTCACCCATCACGTCATCACGATGTGCAAAATGAAGGATTGCGTCGATACAAATAACTGCATCAAAACTTACGTCGGGAAACGGAAGTTGCTTGCCGCAATCGGCGACAATAAACTGCGTCGAATCAGACTTGCCGAGACTGGCAGCAAAGCCAAGCGCGGCTGTTATGGCGTTTTGTTCAACATCAACACCAGTTAAGTTGCATCCAATTGCTTGGGCAATTGCAAGCGAGGGGCCACCTGAACCACAAGCTACATCAATTACATCTCTGCACGAATATTTTCGCAAGATTTCAACAATCTGTCTTTGCTCATCCATCGACCGCCAACCTTGTTGGCCAATATCGATGCCATATACCTTACGCCTGATTTCGGCCGCCACGGCGGTTCCAAATCGTGCGTACTGGGATCCGTAGAACTCGTAGCCTTGGTATATCTCGCTTGGCATTACATTGGCCCTCTCACACGCCTCATCGTCAAATTAATCCGCCCGCCCTCTTTCAGCAATGTGCTTGTTCCTGAATAGACCCTGTCTATCCCATGGAAGCACAGCCGAGAATTTCCACCCATGACCAGAACATCACCGGATGCTAGCTTTACGGTCGAAGTCTTGCCGCCGCGTTCCGTGCCGCCGAAGCGGAAGAGCGCGGTGTCTCCCAATGAGATCGAAACCACGGGCGCGCTAAAATCTTCCTCGTCTTTATCTTGGTGCAGGCCCATCTTCGCACCGCCTTGGTAGAAGTTAACCAAACAGGCTTCGGGTGGGTGGGGATAGCCCGCAAGTTTTTGCCAAATCTCCAAAATCGCTTTAGGCATTGCGGGCCACGGGTCGCCTGTATCGGGATGGGTTGCCTGATAACGATAGCCATTGCGGTCCGATACCCAACCAAGACTTCCCATATTAGTCATGCGCACGCTGAATGGCCTTCCGGTTCTGGGCATTAGCGGAATGAACAGCGGAGCCGCTAAAACAGCTTCTCGCAACGTCAAAACCAGCCATTCCTGAGCCTCACGGTCAAGAAAGCCGGGAAAATGCTTCACACCGTCATAAATCATCTGAATCTCGCATCACAAAACCTTGATAGCATCTGAATGCCCCCCTATATACCGCCCGAACGCCAAATCAGATGGGTCAAAAGCCCGCCTATTGGGCATAATTAATTGCGGGGGCAAACCCCTCAGTGCCTGGTTAAGGGGCTGAGGTAACAAGCCTGCCAGAGGAGAAGACGAAATGGGTAAAGTTATTGGTATTGATCTTGGCACCACCAATTCCTGCGTGGCTGTCATGGAAGGCAAAAATCCGAAAGTTATCGAAAACGCCGAGGGTGCGCGCACCACGCCTTCAATTGTTGCGTTTAACGCTGAAGGCGAAACCTTGGTGGGCCAGCCTGCCAAACGCCAAGGTGTGACCAATCCGGAAAATACATTCTTTGCGATCAAGCGCCTGATTGGCCGCCGCATGGAAGACCCGATGGTTGCCAAAGATAAGAAATTGGTTCCATATTCAATTGTCAAAGCTGACAACGGTGATGCTTGGGTTGAAAGCCGTGGCACGAAATATGCCCCATCACAGATCTCGGCCTTCACATTGACCAAGATGAAGGAAACCGCTGAACGTTATTTAGGCGAGCCTGTGACACAAGCTGTGATCACAGTTCCAGCCTATTTCAACGACAGCCAACGCCAAGCTACCAAAGATGCTGGCCGCATTGCGGGCCTTGAAGTGCTCCGCATCATCAACGAACCGACGGCTGCTGCCTTGGCTTATGGCCTCGATAAGAAAGAAGCCGGCACAATTGCAGTTTATGACTTGGGCGGCGGCACATTCGACGTTTCCATCCTCGAAATCGGCGATGGTGTGTTTGAAGTGAAATCCACCAACGGCGATACATTCCTCGGCGGTGAAGATTTCGACATGCGCATTGTTGATTATCTTGCTGATGAATTCAAAAAAGAAAATGGCTTGGATTTGCGTAAGGATAAGCTTGCCCTTCAACGTTTGCGCGAAGCATCTGAAAAGGCCAAAGTTGAACTTTCATCTGCAATGCAGACTGAAATCAACTTACCCTTCATCACAGCTGATGCATCTGGGCCAAAACATCTGACCGTAAAGCTCTCGCGTTCCAAGCTTGAAGCTTTGGTTGATGATTTGATTCAAAAAACCATCGAGCCATGCCGCATGGCACTCAAAGATGCTGGCGTAACAGCCGCCCAGATCGATCAAGTGGTATTGGTGGGTGGTATGACCCGTATGCCTAAGGTGATTGAGCTGGTAAAGCAATTCTTCGGCAAGGAACCCCATAAGGGTGTGAACCCTGATGAAGTTGTGGCCATTGGTGCTGCTATTCAAGGCGGCGTTCTCAAAGGTGAAGTCAAGGACGTGTTGTTGCTTGACGTGACACCATTGTCACTTGGCATTGAAACCTTGGGCGGCGTGTTTACACGGTTGATCGACCGCAACACCACGATCCCAACCAAGAAGAGCCAAGTGTTCTCAACGGCTGACGATAACCAAACCGCGGTTACCATCCGCGTGTTCCAAGGCGAGCGCGAAATGGCGGCTGATAATAAGTCACTAGGCCAGTTTGATTTGATGGGCATTCCGTCTGCACCACGCGGCATTCCACAAATTGAAGTGACGTTTGATATTGACGCCAACGGCATTGTGAATGTGTCGGCCAAAGATAAAGCCACCAACAAAGAACAGCAGATTCGCATTCAGGCCTCAGGCGGTTTGAGCGATGCGGAAATCGAAAAGATGGTGAAGGAAGCCGAGGCCAATGCTGGCGAAGATAAAAAACGCAAAGATGCTGTGGAGGCCAAAAACCAAGCTGAAAGCTTGATCCACTCCACGCAGAAGACTTTGAAGGAGGCTGGCGATAAGGTTGCGGTTTCTGATAAGTCTGCCATTGAAGCAGCCATTGCCGATCTTAAAGCCTCAATCGAAGCTGGCGATGCTGATGACATTCAGGCCAAAAACACCGCACTTATGCAGCTTTCCATGAAGATGGGCGAAGCTTTGTATAAGGCTGGTAGTGCGGCTGATGCTCCATCAGGGGCCGCAGACAATGATCATGACGAGGCTGACGACAAGGTCGAACGCGACGAGATGGATGACATCTTGGATGCCGAGTTCACCGAAGTTGATGATAAGAAGAAGTAAGTTTGCTTGAGTTTGTGAACTCCCATCTTACCGTCACCCCGGCTCCGGCTGGGGTCCCGCTTTAATCGAGATCAATATATTAAAGTAAGCGGGATGCCAGCTTTCGCTGGTTTGACGGGTTGATGGGTTTCTAATTTTAACTTATGGGATTTCTTCGGACGACAAATTTGAGTGTGACACTTTAATGGCCAAGCGCGATTTTTATGAAGTTTTAGGTGTTGCCAAAGGTGCCGATGAAAAGGTGCTGAAAACCGCTTATCGCAACCTTGCAAAAAAACTTCACCCGGATGCCAATCACGGCTCGAAAGAAACAGATGCCAAATTCAAGGAATTGAACGAGGCTTATGACGTGCTCAAAGATCCTCAGAAAAAAGCAGCATATGATCGGTTCGGTCATCAGGCTTTTGAAAATGGTGGTGGGCGCAGTAGCGCTGGTGGCCCAGGCTTTGGGCCTGAATTCAATTCCTCGATGTCCGATATTTTCGAAGATTTGTTTGGTGACTTTATGGGCGGCCAGCGCGCGGGCGCTGCTGGCCAGCGCGGACGTGGCGGTGCGCGCGGCAATGGCGCAACACGCGGCAGCGATTTGCGCTATAATCTCGAAATCAATCTCACTGAGGCTTATTCTGGTAAATCCGCGACCGTACGCGTGCCTTCATCTGTCGCTTGCGACACATGTAAGGGTTCTGGCGCCAAGCCCGGCACACAACCTAAAACCTGTGGCACATGTGGCGGTGCCGGTGCGGTGCGTTCGCAATCTGGATTCTTTACTGTCGAAAGGGCTTGCCCCACCTGCGCAGGCCGTGGCCAGGTTATCGCTGATCCCTGCATGACCTGCGGTGGCCAAGGCCGTGTTACGAAAGAACGCAATCTGACAGTTGCCATTCCGCCCGGCGTTGAAGATGGCACGCGCATTCGCATGACGGGCGAAGGCGAAGCCGGCATGCGTGGCGGCCCATCTGGCGATCTCTATATTTTCATTTCAATGCGCGCCCATGAGTTTTTCCAACGTGATGGTGCTGACCTTTATTGCAAAGTGCCGATCTCGATGGCCACCGCCTCACTGGGCGGTGAAATTGAAGTGCCGACCATTGACGGCAAAAAAGCCCGCGTGACTATTCCCGATGGGGCTCAGAATGGCAAACAGTTCCGCCTGAAAGCCAAAGGCATGCCCGTGCTGCGCTCGGCCCAACATGGCGATATGTATATTCAGGTGAGCGTTGAAACCCCGGTCAACCTATCGCGCCGCCAACGCGAGTTGATGCAAGAGTTTGATAAAGAGGCCCGCAATAACTCGCCGGAATCTGAGGGTTTTTTTGCCAAGGCCAAGGCTTTTTGGGACGGGTTTGGGGGTTAGATATCCAAAAGCTATGCACATAGTTTTGCACAGATTCAGTGGATATTTTTGCAGCTCATTATTCCTTCAAAAACCCGATACAAATCCGCTACCAAAAGAAAGAGGATAAGAAATGTGGCTGAGCGGTAAGGCAACTGACTGTTAATAGGATGTGAATCAGGCTTCTCTGAGAAGATCACCTGACCTCGCGGGTTCGAATCCCGCTGTTTCCGCCAACTCGAGGCAGCCCTCTTTAGGCTGCCTCGAGTTGCTTTTTGAATCGTTGTTGGCTAACCGTCAAGGACATTTTGCTCTAGCGGTCATGGGTTCAAAAATGGGCAGTTGCTGCCACAGATTAAGCCGCCCCTATCGTCGGTATCGCAGTCATATCTATCTCACGTTCTGCATACCAAGTGTCATGAGCTGCTTGCATGCGAAGCCAAGGTGCCGCTCCATCGCCAAACAATTTTCCCAGCCGCACAGCAACCGAAGGCGATACAGGCTTTGCCTCTCTCAATACATCATAAAGATGTTGGCGAGAAATGCCAAGCAGAGAAGCGATCTCAACTTTGGTTCGACCAGTCGCCGGGATAACGACTTCACGCAACAACGAGCCCGGATGGCTGGGGCAACGGTTGGTATTTCTCTTTGCTTGATATTCAACCATATCTGTCCTCAATGATACTGTTCAAGAGCAATGCGTACTGCATCACCTTCTAGAAATTCAAATGTAATGCACCACGGACCATTCACATGGACAGTATACCGCGTTGGATTAAAACCCCGCAGCGCGTGAAAATCAAATCCCGGCAAATTCATTTCATCGGGTACAGAGCAAGCGTCTAAACGATCCAGTCGCAACAAAATCCTTCCATGCAGTCGCTTGTCAATTTTGCCAGTTCGTCCTGCTGACCACAAATCTGCTAGCGCCTTGTCTTTAAAACTTGCAATCACCAAGCAATGTAAGCATATTGCTTACTTAGTGTCAATCGGAGTTTCGCCCATGCCTAAAGCCTATTGGATCGCCCATGTTACGGTCAGCAACCCTGACCAATATAAATTCTATGCCACTGAGGCTGGTATCGCGTTTAAAAAATTTAGCGCGACAATTCTCGCGCGGGGTGGGCCGCATGAAATAATGGAAGGCCAAGGCCGACAACGAAATGTGGTGATTGAATTTCTTTCACTGCAAGCGGCGATTGATTGCTATAATTCAGAGGAATATCAATCGGCCAAGGCCAAACGCGCTGGCGCTGGGGAGGCGGATATTATTATAGTTGAGGGTGTCTAAATGACCGCGATCAAAAATATCGGCCCCATTCCGCAGCTCGGTTTTGGCACTTGGAACCATAATGGTGAGGAAGCCTATCACGTGACGCGCTGGGCTTTGGAAATTGGTTTTCGCCATATCGATACTGCTGAGGGTTATAACAATGAAGAATTTGTCGGTCGTGCCATTGCTGAATCAGGAATTGTTCGCAACGACGTTTTTATAACTACCAAAATCGCGCCTGAGAGCTTTGCACCGGGCAAAATCATGGGGCATGTCAAAACCTCACTCGAAAAATTGCGCGTCGATAGAGTTGATCTGCTGCTGCTGCATTGGCCAGCAATCAAAGACCAATATGATGTGAATGACTATGTGCAACAATTTGCCGAAGTCTATGATACAGGTTTAGCCAAACATATCGGCGTTTCCAACTTCACTAAAAAATATATCGATGCGGCTATTCGTATACTGGGTAACCGACCGATCAGCACCAATCAATGCGAAATTCATGTGCTCAATCAAAATCATATCATCGTCGATTATTGTAAATCCAGAAATATTCCAATGACAGCCTATTCGCCTCTGGCTCGGGGTGCGTTGACGGATAATCCAACACTGGAGACCATCGGGAAAAAACATAACTGCTCGGCAAATCAAGTGGCTTTGGCATTTCTGTTAGCTGAAGGTTATGTGACTATTCCATCGTCCAGCAACAAAGCCCGCATTAAAGAAAATTTTGATGCAAAGGATGTGGTGCTCACCGCCGACGATATAACTACTATCCGCAAGCTCGATGAAGGTCGGCGTTTAGTGAATGGGGCGTGGTGTCCGGTGTGGGACACTTAACTCTTCGTCTTCCACCGCTTGCGGGGGAAGAAAGGTGCCCATCGAACGAAGTGAGATGGGATAGATGAGGGACCGCAGACTCTGTCTTCCCCTCACCTATCCCATCCAGCTTCGCCGGATGGGCCCTTTCCTCTCCCGCCATGCGGTAGAGGACGAGTTAATCATTCCCACTGCCCAAATCCTGCGCTAAGGAACCTTTTTCAACAAGGAACTTCCCATGCGCCCTTCTGGCCGTAATCCTGATCAACTCCGCGCCGTTTCATTTGAGCGCAATGTATCCAAACATGCTGAAGGCTCTTGCCTCATCAAATTTGGTGATACGCATGTGCTGTGCACCGCTTCACTCGAAGAGCGCGTGCCACCATGGTTGAAGGGCGGCGGCAAGGGCTGGGTAACGGCGGAATATGGCATGTTGCCACGCGCCACCGGCGACCGCATGAAGCGCGAGGCCGCAGCGGGCAAACAATCAGGCCGCACCCAGGAAATTCAACGTCTCATTGGCCGCAGCTTGCGTGCGGTGGTGGATTTGCGCGCCCTCGGCGAAAAGCAAATCACTCTGGATTGCGATGTAATTCAAGCTGACGGGGGTACTCGAACAGCTGCAATCACGGGCAGCTTTGTAGCACTGCAAGATTGCATTAATTGGATGATGGCACGCGAGATGTTGAAAACGTCACCAATCAAAGATCATGTGGCAGCTATCTCTTGTGGCATTCACGGCGGACAAGCAGTTTTAGATTTAGATTATGCCGAGGACTCAACTGCAGAAACCGATGCGAATTTCGTGATGACAGGTTCTGGCGGCATTATCGAGGTTCAAGGTACGGCAGAGGGCGAACCCTTCTCACAAGATATGTTGCTGCAACTTCTGGGACTCGCCAATGGCGGCATTAAAACTTTGGTGGCGATGCAGAAAGAAACCATGAAGTGATCCGTAAACTCAACAACGAGAAGATAGTCATCGCTACGCACAACAGGGGCAAGCTTGAAGAGTTTGCTGAATTGTTTAAGCCGCATGGTGTGACGACATTTTCGGCGGGTGGGTTAGGTCTTACTGAACCAGAAGAAACCGAAGATAGTTTTCGTGGCAACGCCCGCATTAAAGCTTTGTTTGCAATGACGCATTCCGGTTTGATTTCAATCTCGGATGATTCAGGCTTGTGCGTAAATGCTTTAAATGGTGACCCCGGCGTTTATACCGCTGATTGGGCTGGGCCATCGCGTGATTGGAATTTGGCCATGCGCAATGTGGAAGAAAAGCTGCAAGCTGCTGGTGCAATAACTCCAGTTCTGCGTAAGGGGCAATTTAAATGCACACTCTGCGTGATGTGGCCGGATGGACATGAGCGCTTTTATGAAGGGGTCGCCCATGGTCAATTGGTGTGGCCACCACGCGGCGCATTGGGCCATGGTTATGATCCAGTGTTTGTGCCAGATGGGCAAGATCAAACTTTCGCGGAGATGACGCACTCGAAAAAGAACTCACTGTCGCATCGCGGGCTAGCGCTAGAGAAATTGCTCCGTGACCTCTTCTGATCAAGATTTCGGCGTTTATATTCATTGGCCATTCTGCAAGGCCAAATGCCCTTATTGCGATTTCAACAGCCATGTGCGCCATGAAGCAGTTGATCATATGTCTTATGCGCGAGGCATTACGCGTGAGCTCAGTTGGTTGAAAGAACGCACAGGGCCTAAACAGGTCACCAGCATATTCTTCGGTGGTGGCACACCTAGCCTCATGCCACCAGAAGCTGTGGCTCATGTGCTCGATCATATTGCATCATTGTGGACTGTGTTGCCGACAGCAGAGATTACGCTTGAAGCCAATCCCACCAGTGTGGAAGCCGGGAATTTTCGAGGCTACCGTACCGCAGGTGTGAACCGCGTTTCTGTCGGCGTGCAATCGCTAAATGAAGCCGATCTCAAAGCATTGGGCCGTCAGCACACGCCAGACGAAGCACTGGCCGCCTTTCGCTTAGCAGCCAAAATTTTTCCGCGCGTATCATTTGATCTCATCTATGCGCGTCCGCAACAGTCATTAGCAGCGTGGGGTGATGAACTTTCCATCGCGCTCAAAGAGCAACAAGGCCACATGTCGCTGTATCAACTCACAATAGAACCAGAGACTCGGTATCAAGATTTGTATGATGCTGGCAAATTACAGGTTCCCAATGATGATGATGCAGCTTCGCTCTATGAGTTAACGCAAGAGCTGACCGATAAACATAATCTGCCCGCATACGAAATTTCTAATCACGCAAGCGCTGGCCATGAAAGCCGACACAACCTCACTTATTGGCGTTATGGTGAATATGCAGGGGCTGGCCCTGGTGCGCATAGTCGCATTGCATCAGGTCCAAAGCGCCTCGCTTTGATGAGTGAAAAGCACCCCGAAACGTGGCGGCAAAATGTGAGTAGCCATGGCCACTCTATCGTGGAAAACGGTATGTTGACTCCGCAAGAACAGGCGCCTGAATATCTGCTGATGGGGCTGCGCATAAAAGAGGGAATTGATCTAGCACGCCATGCAAAACTTGCTGGCGAAGCAATTGATGTCGCAAAAATCGAGGCCCTCGAAAATCTTGGCCTTGTTGAACGCGAGGGCACACGACTCATGGCTACACATCGCGGGCGGCCCATTCTCAACGCAATTATACGAGAACTCAATGGCTGAATATTTCATTGGCCCCAATCGTTATGATGCACCGAGCTTAGAAGCTGGTCTCTATGTGACGGCCACACCAATTGGCAATTTGGGAGATGTGACGATCCGCGCATTAGCCTCTCTCGCTGCGGCTGATTACATTTTATGTGAAGACACGCGCGTCACCTCGCGGCTGCTCGAACGCTTTGGCATTCGCAACACTATGAAGCCTTATCACGAACACAACGCCGAAAAAGTGCGGCCTGCGATTCTTGCGGCGCTGCAAGAAGGTAAATCTTTTGTGCTTGTGAGCGATGCTGGCGTGCCGCTGGTGTCAGACCCTGGCTTTCGCTTGGTGCAAGCCTGCATAGCCGAGAACATCATGGTCACTGGCCTGCCCGGTGCTTCAGCCGTGCTTACAGCACTCGCACTTTCCGGCCTACCGACAGATACTTTTACATTTCTGGGTTTTCTGCCGCAAAAGCATAAAGCCCGCGTCGACCTCCTCACCAAATTCAAATCTGTGCCATCAACCCTCATCGCCTTCGAAAGCCCTCACCGGATTGTAGATGCGCTACTTGATATCAATGAAGCATTGGGAACGCGCCAGATGGCGATGGCCCGCGAGCTCACCAAGCTGCATGAAGAGGTGTTGCGTGGCACGGCGCTCGAAATTCATGCTACTCTATCAACACGTGAATCTGTAAAAGGTGAAATTTGCCTCGTCATTGCGCCACCGCAAAATGAATTCGTCGTTGTTGAAGTTGATGAAATTGAAGACTCGATCACTGAAGCGTTGAAAGAAAACGCATCGTCAAAAGCAGCCAACATCGTGGCCAAGAAGTATGATCTTAAAAAAGAGGATATTTATGCCCGCATCCTCAAGCGCAAATAGACAGCGCAACGAAAAGCGTGGACATAGAGCGGAAACTGCCGCGCTTATCCTATTGCGCCTCAAAGGATACCGCCTGCTCGCTCGCCGGTTCAAATCATATCATGGCGAAATTGATCTCATTATGCGTAAAGGCCAAACCACAGCTTTCATCGAAGTGAAAGCCCGCAGCACGACAGATGCCGCTATATCTTCCGTTACCACGTATCAATCCAAACGCATCAGTGCCGCTGCAGGATTGTGGATGCTGCGCGATGCAAAGGCAGCGGCTGGATTTTGTCGGTTTGATATTGTGGCGGTCAACGCCTATCTTTGGCCTACTCATATTACGAATGCCTTTTCAGGAGAGATATAATGAGCCTTAAGATCGCAGTGCAATGCGACCCCATCGAACTTTTTCAGATTGAAGGCGACTCGACCTTCGCCATGATGCTGGAAGCTCAAGCGCGCGGCCATTCTTTGTTTTATTATCACGTGAAAACCCTGGCCTATATGGACGGAACACTTTCTGCCGAAGGCCATGAAGTGAAAGTGCAAGACAAAAAGGGCGCACATTTTGAACTCGGGTCGAGGAAGCGCATCGATCTTGCGTCGCAAGATTCAATCCTCATGCGCCAAGACCCGCCTTTTGATATGGGCTATATCACCGCCACGCATTTGCTGGATATGATCCATCCAAAAGTGCTGGTGGTGAACGATCCTACTGAAGTGCGCAACGCACCGGAAAAACTTTTTATCCTGAAATTCCCAGACCTAATGCCACCCACTTTGATCACACGTGACGTCTCTGAAATCGAAAAATTTCGAAAGCTCCACAATGATGTAATTTTAAAACCGCTTTACGGCAATGGCGGTTCAGGCGTTTACCGCACCAGCAATAATGATCAGAACTTTTCATCAATCCTTGAAATGTTCAGCGAGCTTTATAATGAGCCTTACATTGCCCAGAAATATCTGCCCGATGTGCGCAAAGGCGACAAACGGATCATTCTCGTTGATGGCAAAGTGGCAGGTGCAATCAACCGCATTCCAGCTGCCCATGATAATCGTTCTAATATGCACGCAGGCGGCGTGGCTGCGCCTACAGAGTTGACCAAACGCGAACATGAAATCTGCGAAGCCATCGGGCCGGAGCTTAAAAAGCGCGGTTTAGTTTTCACAGGCATTGACGTAATCGGCGATTATATGACAGAGATCAATGTGACGTCTCCCACAGGTATCAGGCAGGTTAAGCGCTTTGGTGGCGCGGATATTGCTGCACTGATTATGGATGCAATTGAGGCCAAGCGTTGAGCAAACTAGACCTTATTGCTTTCGATGCCGACGATACGTTGTGGCATAACCTCATCCATTTCGATACCGCGCAAAAACAATTTGGCCAGATGTTTTCAAACTATGTACCCGAGAAACAAGCCATCGCCGCGCTTGAAAAAAATGAAAGTCATAATATAAAAACTTATGGCTTCGGTGTGAAAAGCTTCACCTTGTCGATGATTGAAACAGCAATTAAAATTTCCGATGGCAAAGTGGAAGCCCATATTATTTCCAAACTCATGGATATGGGCCGTGATATGCTGGATCACGATATCGAACTTCTGCCGCATGTTGAAGAAACATTGAAAGCCCTGCAAGGTGATTGTAAATTGTTGCTCATCACCAAGGGCGATCTGCATCATCAGGAGCGTAAAGTTCTGGCCTCAGGTTTAGCGCATTATTTTGAAGGCGTTGAAATCGTTTCGGACAAAAAGCCCCAAACCTATCACCGCATCGCCAAACGCCATTCTAGCACAACCGCGCAAATGCTGATGGCTGGAAATTCCGTCCGCTCAGATGTGCTGCCGATGATTGAAGCGGGAGGAATAGGTGTTTACGTTCCCTACGAAATGATCTGGGATCACGAGCATGAAGTTGTGCCGGCAGACACTGAGCGCTTTTATGAAGTGAAAGATTTGAGTGGGGTGGTGGATTTGGTGCGGGAAATCAAAGACTAAAACAAGAAAGGCGCATTGTTCTCTTATTGTTCTTGACTCCTCAAGGTGATTGTATACTTGACAAACCCGTTGCGACTCTGAATTGAACGATGTACAGTCTGTCGCTTTTAGGGAGATTGTCATGAGCGGCGAAGGCGAAAAACTGAAAAAGAAGCATAATTTGGATATTCCTCTCGACGAGGCTATCCAACGGTTTGCCAATGCAACCCTTGATGACTTAGATAGTGAACCATCTGATGAATTGATCGTTGAAGGACATACCGAAGTAGTACCCTTCAAAGGCATTACAGTGCGCAAAACGTTTCATGAGAGTGAATGGTGGTTTTCAATTGTCGATATCGTTGAAGCCCTGACTGAATCAAAAACTCCACGTCGTTATTGGTCTGATTTAAAACGGCAACTTGCTGAAAAAGAAGGTTTTTCTGAAGTGTACGAGGAAATCGTACAGTTGAAATTTATGGCAGAAGACGGGAAAATGCGGGAAACCGACGCTGCAAACCCTGAAACATTGTTTCGCATAATTCAATCAGTACCATCCCCTAAGGCAGAGCCTCTAAAACGATGGCTAGCCAAAGTAGCTTATGAACGTATTCAGGAAATCCAAGACCCTGAAATAGCGATCAAACGTGCTGTTGCAGAATATCAGGCGCAGGGCCGCCCTATGGACTGGATTGAACAGCGCATTCGTTCAATCTTGGTCAGAAAAGAACTGACCAACGAATGGAAAAAACGAGGCGTCGATGAAAGTCACGAGTTTGCGATTCTGACTAGCGTCCTTTCAATGGGAACGTTCGGGGTCGGGATTGCAGACCACAGAAAAATCAAAAATCTTAAACGCACCCATAATTTGCGCGACCATATGACAGATATGGAATTAATCCTGACCATGCTGGGTGAAAAATCAACGAAAGAAATAGCACAGACAACTGACGCTCAGGGGTTTGCGCCAAACAAAGAAGCAGCCCGCAAAGGTGGAAAAATTGCCGGTGATGCTAGACGCGCATTAGAGGGCCAGACCGGACGAAAGGTTGTTTCGTCAAAGAACTTTCTTCCTAAAACTACTAAGCCTGACCAAGTTCAATAACTCTTTTTGCGCTCTGCTAAGGAATTACGCCATACTATTTTGCCGTTCGTTTGGGGTGCGCAATTTTACTGAGCTTTGTGTCGAACGTTTTTTCATCGCTATCAGCCTCAACCTCTTTGGCTATAGCTTTGAACTTATCGGATTGCGATTGACTCCTTAGCTTGCTAAGCGTTTGTTTTGACTCATTGTTTTGTGAGTCGGAGTTTTTGTGTTTCATGGATATTAGTTACCTTCTTGATCTAAAAGACGGTCGTATTAGTGAATTACTCATGTGCACGTTCCCCCCAATCACAGTTAGTCTACTTGGCCTACAAACACCCTACGTATTTTTAAAAACGGCGGAACTCCATCATTTGTTACGTCATGTCGATCTTACACTGGTTCGGAATTTGCCTGTCATGATTTCCAACGGTCAAATAGCGAGAGAGCATCATAGGCCTAAATCTTTTATCGCAATATCGGATCATAATGGTAATTCTTACAAAATAGCGATGAAAGTCGCCTCAGGAGGCCATGAAGTTTGGGTCTCAACCATGCACCGAACAAAGCCTAAGCAATGTGCTGCGATACTAAAGCGAGCAGATATTATTAGAAATAATAGGCAAAAGGCCCCATCTTTATGAGGGGGCCTTTAAGGATAGGAAAGGGCCTGCAAATAACCCTTCATCATGCGCCTGATTTCTCAGTGCTACGGCCTGCAGAATATCACCGTGTCACCCATCTGGTGAGCAGATTGAGTCAACACCTACTACTTGTCAAATGAGTCAACTTGTCGCACAAGCTTTCATTTATTCCCGTTCCGAAATGAATATTTCCAGAACGGGAACGTGAGCTGAATCGCTCGCTTCTTAAATCTTTTAGATTTTGTGAGGTTGTTGATAAGTAAGGCGCTTACCAACTACCTTGACCAAAGCGTTGTGACTACGGCCTTCGTCATTGAAGCCAAGTTTAACACGGTTTGAATAACGAAAATCAAATTCAGCAAGATAGCGGTGAAGGTGTTTTTCAGAGCAATGCTGATAAACGCCTTTCATGCCACGCTTGAAAACCGAATAAAAACCTTCAACGGTGTTGGTATACGCCTTGCCACGCGCATATTCGTCTTTGGAGTGATTAACGACCTCATGGCTGGCAAAGTTCTTGCCTACAGCGCGATACTGTAAAGCTTCATCTGTCATGAGTGCGGTGTCTTTTTTAATGTTGGCAAGCATGATGCCCTCAACGTCAACGCGACGATGGCCCTCGGTATGGAAACTGCGAGACTGGCCACCGCGTTCCACCAAAGTGACAACGGTATTTTTAGTGCCGTTGCCTTTTACACCTTTCGAAATGCCTTCGAGACGACCGATATAGGTTTCGTCGACTTCAACGATTTTGCCTTCGCCACCCATAGGTTCGGTATTTGAACCCTGCATGGCGAAACGGATGCGATGGCAAAGAAACCAAGCACTCTTATAGGTCACTTCCAAAGTGCGGTGCATTTGATGAGCACTAATGCCCTTTTTGCTGCTGCACATTAAATGGATGGCCTGTAGCCATTTGTGAAGCTGAATATGGCTTTCTTCAAAAATGGTGCCCATGCGAACCGTGAACTGGCCACGGCAATCGGCGCACTTATAAAGGCCGTGACGTTCTAGGCCTTCTGGGTTTTTCTTGGAGGACTTGGAACGTACGCCAATCAGTTTGTAAGGTTTCTTGACCGAGCCGCAATGATGGCAAACTGGGCCTTCTGGCCACAGTACAGCTTCAACATGCTCAAAGGCGGCGGCTTCATCATAAAAGTATTTTTTAGCTAGAATAGACATTGGCTTAACTCCTAGCCAATAATCTAACCAATCAAAATGGGTTTGTCAAATATATAATCGCCCTCCTCAAGCAGCTTTGCTAGCGTACCATTTGGGCGGCTGGGGAGTTAATTTATGACATCGCGGGTTGGCACGGTTGCGTTTCAGGGGGTGGAGGCGGTTGCTGTTGATGTGCAGGCGCAGTTCATCGGCGGGCAGGTGTTGTTTCAGGTGGTAGGCCTTGGCGATAAGGCCATTGCTGAAAGCCGCGAGCGCGTGCGTTCTGCCCTTCATGCCATTGGTTTGGCGCTGCCAGGCAAAAGATTGGTGGTGAATTTATCACCTGCTGATTTGCCAAAGGAAGGAAGCCATTATGATTTGCCGATTGCGCTGGCTGTTTTGTCAGCACTCGGGGTGATCCCGCCGGATTTTTTGGATCGTTATGTGGTGATGGGAGAATTGGCGCTGGATGGAAGCTTGTTACCCGTATCTGGTGCTTTGCCTGCGGCGATGGCGGCGAATGCGCGAGATTTGGGTTTGATTTGCCCAAAAGCCTCCGGATCGGAAGCCGCATGGGCGGGCGATGATATTGATATTTTAGCACCGGAGAATTTGATTCAGCTGATCAATCATGTGAAAGGCACGCAAGTTTTAACGCGGCCCAAACCACATCTGGCAATTATTGAAAGCAAGCTGCCGGATCTATCTGACATTAAAGGCCAAGAAGCGGCCAAGCGCGCCTTAGAAGTGGCCGCAGCTGGTGGCCATCACATGATCATGGTTGGCCCGCCGGGTGCTGGCAAATCCATGCTGGCCCAGCGCCTGCCCTCCATCCTGCCGCCAATGGATGCGCGAGAGATGCTCGACATTTCGATGATCGCTTCTCTAGGTGGCGAATTGAAGGATGGGCAACTCACCAGGCGTCGCCCCTTCAGGGCGCCGCATCATTCCGCGTCTATGCCAGCTCTTGTCGGCGGTGGCCTTCGCGCCAAGCCTGGCGAGATGGCATTAGCTCATCATGGTGTATTATTCCTTGATGAACTCCCCGAATTTCAGCCCCGTGTTCTGGAAGCTTTGCGTCAACCGATGGAATCCGGTGAGGCTGTGGTGGCCCGTGCCAACTATCACATCACCTACCCTGCACGCTTTCAATTGATCACCGCCATGAATCCGTGCAAATGCGGTATGGCTGGTGAGCCAGGCCATACCTGCAGGCAGGGCCCGCGATGTGCAGCAGATTATCAACAGCGCATTTCAGGGCCTTTGCTTGACCGGATGGATTTACAAATCGAATTATCAGCTGTGCGCGCCACGGATTTGATCTTGCCATCGCCTAAGGAAAAAAGTGCAGATGTGGCAATCCGCGTGGCCAAAGCCCGCGCAATTCAACTTCAACGCTTTGCCGAAATGGGCCATCCGGATTTGCGTGTGAACGCGCAGGCAGACGGTGATGTGCTCGAAGCTATTACCGTTCTCGATGCCGCTGGTATGACTTTGATCCGCGATGCTGCTGATGCCATGAACCTATCAGCGCGTGGTTATCACCGTGTGCTCCGTGTGGCCCGTACCATCGCAGACCTTGATGGTAGTGCAAATATTTCAAGGCTGCATTTGGCTGAGGCTTTGAGTTACCGGCAAAAACCAGCGGGACTCAGGCAGGCCGCATGACCGTTTAGACCCTGTTTACTGTGATTCAACAGCGTAATCATTTCGCAATCCGGACATGTCAAAAAGGCGTTTAAATTCTGAGTGAGTTGCATTGCGTTGACACAGACAGATCATAACAAAATTCTAGCGCGCCGCTTGACGGCCAATAGTGCCAGCAATCAGAAGACTGCGTTTGCTGTCGCCTTGGCGGCTGTCGTGGCAAGTTTAGCATTAGTGGCAATTGTTATGGCCGCCGCCCATTCGGGTCATTTTATTATAGCAAGTACGACTTTACTGGTCGGTACATTCTTGATTGCCATATCAGCAATTCGAATTCTTTATGTGATCCAAGAGAAACGACTACATGAACTTTTAACTGCAATCACGACAGCGGAACTGGCGCGCGACACTGCCGAGGCAGCAGCCCGCGAGAAATCCCGGTTACTGGCCACCATGAGCCATGAAATCCGAACACCACTCAATGGTGTCATCGGCATGGTTGGGCTTTTGCTTGAAACCGAACTTACGTTGGAACAACGCAACTATGCCGCAACGGCTAATTCATCAAGCCGGACATTGTTGTCGATTATCGATGAAATTCTCGATACTGCCAAGACACAAAGCATCGCGGCAAGGAAAGATGTTGATCTTAATCTTCTCGTTGAAAACATTACTGAACTTCTGGCACCTCGCGCGCATGCAAAGGGCATTGAAATTTCTGGTTATGTGGGCAGTGAAATTCCGGAGTTCATTGAGAGTAACGAACTGCAATTGCGACAAATCCTTTTCAATCTGGCGGGCAACGCAATTAAATTTACGGAAAATGGCGGTGTGGCGATCGATGTAAATCTCGACATAAACGATCAGTTGGTCATCAAAGTCACCGATACTGGCATTGGAATGACGAGCGAAGAGACAGCCCGTATATTTGAAGAATTTGTGCAGGCCAATACTGGTACTTCAAAACGCTTTGGCGGGACAGGTTTGGGACTTTCCATCAGCCGTAAGTTGGTCACTGGTATGGGTGGGACATTGGGCGTCTCGAGCAAATCCGGCGAAGGCAGCTGCTTTGAGATCATCTTACCCGGGCCATACAAACGCTCGAAGAAGGCGGAAGTTCTGCCTTTAGCCAATGCTCAGTTTGCCCTTGCCCTTGATTGCGGTGTGAGCTCTCAGCACTTGGAAATGCGACTAAGTCAGTTCGGTGCTCAAGTGACTCGGGTTAAGACTGCGGATCAACTTCATAAATTACTCAGATTGCCCAACGCTGAGCTGCGATTAATCTCCGACTTGAGTTTCCAACCCATTTTGAAAAAATGGGCAACGAGAAATTCTAAAAGTTCTGATCTATGCCCTAAGATTTGGGTGATGATGAAGGCTGAAGAGCGCCACTCTCATAAACTGTTTTTAGGGAAACCCTTTGCTGGCTACCTGCTTAAACCATTGCGAAAATCCAGCTTGCTCTCGCTCATGTGCGAACCGGGCAATGATGCTATTCAAAATGCCAGCTCCAAGTTAAGGGCGATTGTTGCAAGTGCCAAGACAAAAATAAAGCGCAACGCTGGCTTGTCAATTTTGTTGGCAGAAGATAACCCAGTCAATGCCTTGCTTATTCGCACGATGCTTGAAAGAAGCGGTCATCTCGTTCATCATGTTTCCAATGGTTTGGCAGCACTGGATTATTTTAATAGTCACCAAAAAATTGATGTCGCATTATTTGATATTGAAATGCCAAAGCTTGATGGCTTGGAAACGTCAAAGGCGATACGCCTGCACGAGAAAGAGTTTCCAAACCAAAATCCACTTCCTATTTTGGCGTTAACAGCCAATGTCCGTGCCGAAGATATCGCAGCTTGCATTGCAGCAGGCATGAATGATCATCTTTCAAAGCCTTTCGATCAGGTCGATCTGGAAGAAAAAATAGAACGTCTAGTAGGCCAACTCATTGCAGCCTGACCTTTTCCGTGGCTTAAAATTCGCAATCTTGTAATAAAACAGTTATAGCTTCCTTCAGTTTTAGGAAGCTGAATTGAACTCCCAATCTCAAATCACCAAACGCGGCGCGTTGAAAATTAGACTGGCAACGACAAGCGAAGAGGTTCGCGTTGCGCAGAAGCTTCGATACTTGGTGTTTCATGATGAGTTAGGTGCGAAGCTGAGCGCCAAAAATCGCTTGGCCAAAATTGAAAGCGATGCATTTGACGATATTTGCGATCACCTGCTGGTCATCCGCGAAACTGCAAGCAACAATTCTGAACTTTCAGTTCTCGGCGGATCGGTCATCGGCACTTACCGATTGTTAAAACAAAGCGTTGCGCTTCAAAACCATGGTTTCTATAGCCAGGCTGAGTTTGATGTGATGCCACTTCTGGCTCGAAAGCCGGAGCTCAAGTTTCTTGAGTTAGGTCGTTCTTGTGTTTTGAAAGACGAGCGTGGATCAGCCGTGATCGAAATCCTGTGGCAGGGCATTTGGAACTATGTTAGGCAAAATCAGATCGATGCAATGATTGGCTGTGCCAGCTTCGATGGCACGGATATCGAAACTCACAGGAATTCGCTTCAGTTTCTACTCGCCAATAAAAATGGTCCTGAAGAATGGCATGTATCGGCCCATCCTCAACACCGCATCGATTTGAAATCAGCCGCTGATACAAAACAAGATTCGAGATCAATTATTTTTCATCTCCCTCCGCTGATCAAAGGTTATCTTCGCCTCGGTTGCTTTTTCGGCGATGGTGCTGTCATCGATGAGATGTTCAATACTATCGATGTGTTGGTTATACTGCCTGTTTCAAACATAAATCCGCGTTATTTTGCGAGGTTCGGAGAGCCTACCAGTTGATGTCAAAAGCGGCGATGGCAGCTAGATTTACAATATCATTTGTGGTCGCAGACATTGACGCAATTTGAACGGATTTACACAAGCCTGTGAGAAGTGGCCCTATAACCGTCACGCCACCCAGTTGCTGCAACATCTTGGTTGAAATTGATGCGGAATGCGCGGCTGGCATGACCAGCACATTTGCTGGGCCTTTCAATCGACAGAACGGATATTGTGCCATCGCTTCCGAAGATAAGGCAACGTCGGCACCCATCTCACCATCATATTCAAAATCAACATTGCGGCCGTCCAATACTTTAACAGCGCGGCGGACATATTCAGAACGTTCGCCCTTTGGATAACCAAATGTCGAATAGGAGAGCAGGGCAACACGGGGCTCGGCCATAAAACGCCGCGCCACGCCAGCGGCTTCCTGCGCGATGTCAGCTAACTCTTCAGCTGTTGGCAACTCGTGAATGGATGTGTCAGCGATAAATACAGTACGACCGCGCACTAAGGCCATTGACACTGCAATCGGGCGGTGGCCCGATTTTGCGTCGATGGCACGGCGCACGTTATCGAGTGCCACTGAATAGTTACGTGTTAAACCGGTCACCATGGCATCGGCATCACCCAAAGCTAACATGCATGCGCCAAAGATGTTCCGGTCTTGATTGGCCATGCGTTGACAATCGCGGTGCAAGAACCCATCGCGTTGCAAACGTCCAAATAGGAAATCACCATATTCATTGGTACGTTCAGAAATACGCGCATTTAGAATTTCAACATTCTCATGTAACTCGAGACCTGAAGCATCGAGTGCATTTTGCACAGCGTCTTCGCGTCCAATCAAAATGGCTTTGCCCAAGCCTTGGCTTGCAAAACTATGGGCCGCGCGGATCATGCGTTCTTCTTCGCCTTCTGCGAAAATCACGCGCTTGGGCTGGCCTTTCACATACGAGTAGATGTTTTGCAAAGTACCGGCGATCGGATCAAGCCGCGCTGAAAGCTGTGCTGCATAGGCGTTAAGATCATCAATATTCTTGCGGGCAACGCCCGTGGCCATTGCAGCTTTTGCAACAGCTACTGGAATGCGCGAAATCAGGCGCGGATCAAATGGTGCTGGGATCAAATACTCACGGCCAAATGAAAGTTTGGTGCCATGATATGCGGCCGCCACTTCATCTGGCACGTCTTCGCGCGCCAGCCCAGCCAGTGCTTCGGCTGCAGCTATTTTCATTTCCTCGTTAATCGTACGCGCCCGCACATCCAAAGCACCACGGAAAATATAAGGAAAACCCAAAACATTGTTGACTTGATTTGGGTAATCAGAGCGCCCCGTTGCCATGATGGCGTCAGAACGGACTGAGGCTACATCTTCGGGTAAAATTTCAGGATCGGGATTGGCCATGGCAAAAATAATCGGGTTTGGTGCCATAGATTTCACCATGTCTTTGGTCAGCGCACCTGCAATTGATAGTCCCAGAAAAACATCAGCCCCCTTCATCGCATCGCTAAGCGTTCGTGCAGATGTAGGAACGGCATGAGCCGATTTCCATTGGTTCATGCCCTCGGTCCGGCCTTGATACACGACACCTTTTGAATCGCACAATATGACATTCTCATGCGGAACGCCGAATGACTTGGCGAGTTCAATACAGGCGATGGCTGCAGCACCCGCGCCATTGCAAACAAGTTTAAATTTCTTAATATCTCGACCTGTAATGTGCAATGCATTGATCAGACCTGCCATCGAAATAATTGCTGTTCCATGCTGGTCATCATGGAAAACAGGAATGTCCATCAGCTCGCGCAAACGCTGTTCGATGATAAAACAATCCGGTGCCTTGATATCTTCGAGATTAATGCCGCCAAACGATGGGCCGAGGTAACGCACCGCACCAATAAACTCATCAACATCCTTGGTATCAACTTCAAGATCAATGGAATCGACGTCAGCAAAGCGCTTAAACAATACAGCCTTTCCTTCCATCACAGGTTTGGATGCAAGAGCGCCCAAATCGCCCAGACCTAAAATTGCAGTGCCGTTTGAGATGACAGCGACCAGATTGCCTTTTGACGTATAGTCATAGGCCGCATCAGGGTTTTCGGCTATGCGGCGCACGGGAACTGCAACGCCCGGGCTATAGGCGAGAGATAGATCGCGCTGGGTCGCCATCGGCTTGGTCGGCGTGATTTCAAGTTTTCCGGGTTTCCCGCGTGAATGAAATTGTAAGGCTTCTTCATCGGTAAAAGAAGGCCGTGCTGCTTTATGCGGGGGTTTAACCATGTTAGGGAAATGCCTGTTGTTGTCAGTTAGAATCACCATAGCCAGTTTTAAGTTTATTCAAAAGAGCATTGGCAGGTATGGTGCCATATCTGTTATGTGACTTTTATGGAAGGTAGCAATTTTAGCAATCCCGAGTTACAAACGACCGCCGAAGACAGCGTTGTAACCCCGATGATGGCCCAATATTTGGCAATTAAGGCCAGATATCCCGACGCCTTGCTGCTTTACCGGATGGGCGATTTTTATGAGTTATTCTTTGAGGATGCTGAAAAGGCTTCTGCGACCCTAGGCATTGCGCTCACTAAACGGGGAAAACATAGGGGTGCTGATATCCCCATGTGTGGTGTTCCCATTCATGCAATCGACCAATATCTGCAAAAACTGATCCGCTTTGGTCACCGTGCCGCAATTTGTGAACAAATCGAAGACCCAGCCGAGGCAAAAAAGCGCGGCGCAAAATCTGTCGTGGCGCGCGATGTTGTCAGGTTGATTACGCCGGGCACGTTAACTGAAGATTCACTGCTCGACTCCAAAGCCCGAAATTATCTGGCTTGCCTTACCGCCTTCAAAGGTAATGGTGATATGGCACTGGCTTATGTTGACATTTCAACGGGCGAGTTGGCTGTTGTTGAGACCTATGAGGCACGGCTTGGCGCTGATCTGGCCCGCCTGAACCCTAGCGAAGTTTTGATCAATGATAGTTTGCTTGATGAAGAAATAATCAAAACTACTTTTGGCGGAACCGCTGTTGCAATCACTGCGATTGCCTCAAGTCGGTTTGAAAGTGCGGCTGCAGAACACCGCCTTAAGAGCCATTTCAAAGTTGAGACTTTGGATGCATTCGGCGATTTCCGTCGTGTCGATGTGGCCGCCCTTGGTGCCTTGATCGACTATGTTTCAATTACTCAAGTTGGCCACATGCCCTATCTTCGTCCTCCACGGCGCGAAATGCCGGATGCAGGACTCTTGATTGATGCGGCAACGCGGCTAAACCTTGAACTTACGCGCAGCATGAGTGGCGAGCGCAAGGGCAGCTTGCTTGGTTGTTTAACAGAAACCGTGACTGCCGCTGGAACACGCCTGCTAGCAGATGTTGTTGCAGCACCACTTGCGGACTCCGAAGCTATCAAAGCTAGACTTGATGTCGTTTCATTCTTTTACCATAACGAGATTTTGATGCAAGAATTGCAGGCAGCTTTAAAAGCGATGCCTGATCTTGAACGAGCTTTGGCAAGGGTCACAGCTGATCGTGGAGGGCCACGCGACATAGGAGCAGTGAGCCAAAGTATTTTTGCATGTAAAAATCTTCTTGCAACTTTACACTCAAATGTTGGGCTTTCTCCGCAGCCAGAAAAACTTGTTGCGTTGATCAGACAATTGGGTTTGGTTCCCCTAGGTCTTGCTGAAAAGTTAAAGCGTGCCCTATCTGATGACTTACCACATCTTGCCCGTGATGGCGGATTTATTGCTCAGGGATTTTCTTTTGATCTCGATGAGAATCGCAAGCTACGCGATGACACACGCCAAGTGATTGCAACACTTCAAACGCAATATGCCGAAGCGAGTGGTATCAAAAATCTCAAAATAAAATACAATAATATGCTGGGCTATTTCATCGAGGTCACAGCCCAACAAGCCGAAATTCTAAAGCTTTCAGATGCTGAGCAACGCTATATTCACCGCCAAACTATTGCCAGCGCTGTGCGCTTTACTACAATTGAACTTGGCGCTTTGGAACAGAAAATTGCGCTTGCTGCGTCGCGCGCATTGGCACTTGAAATTGAAATGTTCAAATCTTTCGTTGAAGAGATTGTGGGACACCGCGCAATACTTTCATCTGCGGCTATGGCATTGGCGCAACTTGATGTGTTCGTCAGTTTTGCGCATTTGGCTCATCAAAGGCACTATGTGCGGCCAGTCATTGATCATAGTTTAGCTTTTGAAATTGAAGCGGGCCGACACCCCATTGTTGAAGAGGCTTTACGTGGCCAAACCGAACGCGCTTTTGCTGCAAATGATTGTAATTTAAGTGATGATCACAAGAAGCTTTGGCTTCTCACGGGCCCGAATATGGCAGGCAAATCAACCTTTCTGCGACAGAATGCTTTGATTGCAATTATGGCGCAGATGGGAAGTTTTGTTCCTGCCGCCAAGGCGCATATCGGTGTCATTGATCGGCTCTATAGCAGAGTCGGCGCAGCTGATGATTTAGCACGTGGAAGGTCAACATTTATGGTTGAGATGATTGAGACAGCAGCCATTCTGAACCAGTCAACCTCGCGTTCACTCGTCATCCTTGATGAAATTGGCCGTGGAACAGCGACTTATGATGGGCTTTCGATTGCTTGGGCAACACTTGAACATCTTCACGATGTTAATTGCTGCAGAGGCTTATTTGCGACCCACTACCATGAACTGACCGCTCTTACCGCACGACTGAACCAGCTTTATTGCGCGACGATGAAAGTGAAAGAATGGAAGGGCGAACTAATATTCTTGCATGAGGTGGCTGCCGGCGCTGCTGAAAGATCTTACGGCATTCAGGCGGCAAAACTGGCAGGTATACCAGCAGCTGTTATTCAACGGGCAACCGAAGTGTTGAAACGTTTGGAGCAGAATCGCAATCAAAACCAAAAATCCAACATGATCGAAGATCTTCCACTTTTCTCCACCGTTAATCGGCCCGATACCACGCCAATTCAAAAAGATGAGCTTCGCGAACGATTACGGAAAATTATGCCCGATGAAATTTCAACGCGCGAAGCCCATGCTTTAATCTATGAACTCAAGCAGCTTTTGGATAACCCCTCCTCGCCATGACGCCTGAACAAAATTTCGCCGATGCACTAAAAAAGATGCCCAAGCAGGATGTTTTGGCCACGCGCAATGCTGTCTCCGACCTCATCAAAATATGCCTTTCGAGCTCGCGCAAATTAGCCGAACAGCAATTATTGAAGGACGGCCAAGGAACGCGGTGTGCCGAACATCTTTCAAGAACCGAAGATTCCATTATTTGCAACGTGATCGATTTTGCAGCATCGTTCGTTTTCCCCAGTGATAACGAGCTTGGCCTTTCAGCCATCGCCGTTGGCGGTTATGGCCGTGGGACTTTGGCACCAGGTTCTGATATTGATCTTTTGTTTTTGATGTCTGGTAAGGGTCGTGAGAGAGCGTCACGCGTCGTTGAATTCTTACTCTATGCACTTTGGGATGCGCGACAGAAAGTAGGTCATGCAACGCGCAGCATTGATGAGTGCATTAAGCTTGCCAAGGGCGATAACACAATTCTCACTTCCATCCTTGAAGCACGTTTCATTTGTGGTGAGAAAGAACTTTTCGATAATCTTGTGAAGCGGTTCAGGCACGAAATTGTGCAAACGAGTGCAAAAAAATTCGTGACTGAAAAGCTGGCCGAGCGAGATCAGCGCCATGCTAAATCCGGTGAGAGTCGTTATGCGGTAGAGCCAGACTTAAAGGATGGTAAAGGTGGCCTTCGTGATCTGCACACATTGTTCTGGATTGCTAAATTCTTGTTTGATGCCAATTCGACTGAGGAATTGGCTGAAAAAGGCGCATTCACGCGCGCCGAACTTGCAATGTTTAAAAAATGCGAAGATTTTTTATGGGCCGTGCGGTGTCATTTGCATTTTCTTGCAAAACGCGGTGAAGACCGTCTGAGTTTTGACCGCCAAGTCGAAATGGCTGAACGGCTTGGCTATAAATCTCATCAGGGTCTGCGTGATGTTGAACGCTTCATGAAACATTATTTTCTGATTGCCAAGGATGTAGGCGATCTTACACGCATATTCTGTGCAAGCTTAGAGGCCAAACAATTCAAAGATGCGCCGTCGCTTTCACGCATGATTGGAAAGCTTATCCCGCGCAAAAATATTGGCCTTAAAGGTGACAGAGATTTTAAGATTGAAAGCGGCCGCATTAGTATCGCTAATGATGATGTTTTCAAAAATAATCCTGTCAATATTTTACGAATTTTTAAACTGGCAGGTCACTCAGGATTCGAAATTCATCCTGATGCGCTGAAACTCATTCGCAAGTCGTTGCGTTTAATTGACGAAGCCTTGCGCTTGAACGCCGAAGCTAATGCTATCTTTCTTGATATTTTGACAGCAAGTGCTGCACCTGAAACGCTGCTCCGCATGATGAATGAAGCAGGTGTTCTGGGCCGTTTTATTCCTGAATTTGGCAAGATTGTCGCGATGATGCAATTCAGCATGTATCATCATTATACGATTGATGAACATTTGATTCGCGCAGTTGGTATTCTTTCGCAATTGGAACGCGGGACATTAACAGGCGACCACCCACTTTCAGCGGCATTGTTTCCAACACTTAAATCGCGGCGCGTGCTGTATGTGGCAACGCTGCTTCACGACATTGCCAAGGGCCGCAAAGAAGATCATTCAATTGCGGGTGAACGCGTGGCCCGCGAGATTTGCCCCAAATTGGGAATGAGTGAAGCGGAAACCGAAACTGTTGCGTGGCTCATTCGCTATCATTTATTGATGAGCGAAACTTCCCAAATGCGCGACTTGAATGATTTCAAAACCATTTTAGACTTTACGGCAATTGTTCAGAGCCCTGAACGGTTGAAGCTTCTTCTCATCCTCACTGTCGCCGATATCCGCGCGGTTGGCCCTGGTGTTTGGAACGGATGGAAAGGCCAGTTATTGCGTACGCTTTATGCTGAAGCTGAACCCGTCTTAAGCGGCGGGCACACCGCCGTATCGCGCAAAGAGCGTGTACAAGAAGCACAAAAGGTGTTTTTAAATAATTTTGCTGACTGGACAGAAGACCAGAAGAAAATTGCCAGCTTGCGGCATTATGATGCTTATTGGTTGAATGTTTCGGTTGATCGCCAGTTGCGACATCAAACTCTCATTGGCAGCGCAAAGGAGCGCGAAGCGATCACCGATGTGCATACTGATGCATTTACCGCTATCACTGAAATTACAATTTACACGCCCGATCATCCACGGCTTTTGGCCCTGATCACAGGCGCGTGTGCGGCGGCAGGTTCAAATATTATTGGGGCGCAAATCTTTACCACAACCGATGGCATGGCGCTTGATACAATATTACTTCAGCGCGAATTTGCGGGCGAAGAGGATGAACGCCGTCATGCAGCACGTGTTTGTGATTCAATTGTAAAAACGCTGCATGGGCAATTGCGATTACGTGAAGCTCTGGCAGGCGCGCAGCAAGTTCAAGGTCGTGCTAAGGCCTTTACTGTTGCGCCTCGTGTGATCATCGACAACGCACCTTCGAACAAATATACGGTTGTGGAAATTAATGGGCTTGATCGTGTCGGATTGTTGCATGGCCTTACTGAAGCTTTGTTTCATCTCAACTTGAACATCGCCTCGGCTCATATCGTTACTTACGGGGAAAAGGCTATTGACGTGTTCTATGTCACTGATCTGACAGGTGCCAAGATTGAAAATCAAAACCGCCAAGAGACCATTGAAAAATCTTTGGTGAATGTGCTGGCGCCGCCTGCTGCACAGTTAAAGGCAGCGGGTTGAAAAGAAAATGTCACTTTTCAAATCAGCAGCCACTGTCGGTGGTTATACCACAGTAAGCCGTGTTCTGGGTTTTGTGAGAGATCAATTGGTTGCCTTCACATTGGGCACGGGCGGTGTTGCTGAAGCATTTTTTATCGCACAGCGTATTCCAAATTTGTTTCGAACTCTGTTCGCCGAGGGTGCTTTTAATTCTGCTTTTGTCCCGCTATTTGCCAAGCGCGTTGAAGGTGAGGGTATTAAATCGGCATATGCATTTGCGCATGATGTTTTTTCAGCATTGCTGGCTTGGATGGTGGTTTTTACTTCACTTGCCATGATTGCCATGCCTTGGTTGATTTACATTATCGCGCCGGGCTTTACAGGTTCGCCCGATAAGATTGCGCTTGCTACAAATCTTACAATCATTTGTTTTCCTTATCTGCTCTTCATGTCACTCACGGCTTTACAAGGTGGTGTGCTGAATAGTTTACACAAATTTACAGCGGCAGCAGCCGCACCGATCCTGTTGAACCTTGTGATGATCGCGTCAAACATAGTTGCTTGGTATTTTGGCACGGGCAATTCGGCGGCCACTGGGTATATATTTGCTTACGGCGTTTCGCTTTCAGGTGTCGCGCAGTTTTTGTTGCTGGCGATTGCCTGCAGGCGCGCAGGATTAAGCTTCTGGCCGCGCTGGCCGAAGCTGACGCAGGACGTCAAAAACGTTGCAACACGCAGTGTGCCGGGCATAATTTCAGGCGGTATCATGCAAATTAATTTGCTGATTGCCACAATGATTGCAACCGGACTTGATCGTGCTGTGGCCAATCTCTATTATGCCGAACGCCTTTACCAGTTGCCACTCGGTATTATTGGCGTTGCGATTGGCGTAGTTCTTTTGCCCACGCTATCACGCAAACTGAGGACAGGTGATGATCAAGGGGCAAATGATGCCAGCAATCGAGGTCTCGAACTTTCGCTCTTTCTCACATTGCCAGCAGCAGCAGCATTGATGACGATTGCGGCTCCTATTTTGCATACGGTGTTTGAGCATGGTGCGTTTCATTATTCCGATACTTTGGCTGTTGCTCCAGCTGTTGCAGCATTTGCTTCCGGCCTGCCTGCTTTTGCACTAACAAAAGTCTTTCAACCCGGCTTTTATGCCCGCGAAGACACCGCGACACCGATGCGGTTTTCGATTATATCGGTCGTCGTCAACATAGTCGCAAGTTTAGTGCTATCGCGCTTTTTTGGCCATGTCGGAATTGCCATGGCCACAAGTCTTGCCGCTTGGACAAATGCAATATTATTAGGCTTGAAGCTCCGCCAGCTGAATCATTTTCACTTTGATGCCCGTAGCAGGAAACGTTTACCACTGATTGTTTTTTCGAGTCTGTTTATGGCTGGCGTATTAGTTTCAACCACATGGTTGTTACGTGGAAACTTTACCGCAGATTCGCATTTCATTCATTCGGTCTGGGGCTTGGTCCTTGTCGTCGGGGCTGGCGTTGTGAGCTATTTTTCAATTGCGCAAGCCATTGGTGCCTTCGAAATTTCTGAACTCAGAGCCGCCATGAAGCGCTAATTCAGGCTTTCCAAACACCCACAATCGGGGCATAAGCGCCGCTTCTTAAATGAAAGTATTGACCCATGACCACATTCACCCCACGCGTTTTTTCAGGTATGCAACCCACCGGTAATTTGCATCTTGGCAATTATTTGGGCGCCATGTTGAACTGGGTGAAAATGCAGGAAACGAATGATTGCATTTATTGCGTTGTAGACATGCATGCCATCACCATGTGGCAGGAGCCCAAAGCGCTGCGTCAAGCCACACGTGATGTGACAGCGGCTTATATTGCTTGCGGGCTTGATCCTAAGCGTTCGATCATTTTCAACCAATCACAAGTTCAAGAGCATGCGGAACTAGCATGGATTTTCAATTGCGTGGCGCGTCTCGGTTGGTTGAACCGCATGACACAATTCAAAGACAAGGCGGGCAAAGATAAAGAGCAAGCTTCGGTTGGGCTTTATGCTTATCCTAACCTCATGGCGGCTGATATTTTGGCCTATAAGGCCACCCATGTGCCCGTGGGCGAAGACCAGAAGCAACATTTGGAACTGGCGCGCGACATTGCCCAGAAGTTCAATATTGATTTTGCGGAATCTATTGCTGAGAATGGTTTTGGTGACGCGTTTTTTCCGCTCACCGAACCGATGATCACTGGCACAGCCACGAGGGTTATGTCATTGCGTGATGGCACCAAAAAAATGTCGAAGTCTGATCCATCTGATTTATCACGCATCAATCTGATGGATTCAGCTGATGACATTGCCAAGAAAATTCGCAAAGCTAAAACTGATATGGACGCTTTGCCTTCGGAAGTGGCGGGACTGAAAGGTCGTCCGGAAGCTGATAATCTAGTGAACATATTCGCCGCTTTGAACGGCGAAACGAAAGAACAGGTTTTGGCGCAATTCGGGGGCGGGCAGTTTTCGGGTTTGAAAAACGCGCTGGCAGATTTGGCTGTGGCTAAGCTTTCGCCGATTGTGGGTGAAATTACTAAGCTGCAAGGCGATCCATCTTATGTAGATGCTATTTTGGCTGATGGCTCAACCCGGGCGCGCGCCATTGCAGCGCCTATATTGCGTGATGTTCGAAAGATTGTCGGCTTTATTGGGTCATAACTGACCCTTTAAAACAGACTTAAACAGGCCTATATGAAAGTCCGAGAGGATTACTAATGTTTATTCAAACCGAAGCCACGCCGAACCCTACAACATTAAAATTCATACCGGGCAAACCTGTTTTACCAGGTTCAACGCGTGAATATAAGAAGGCGTCCGACGCTTTAGAATCTCCGCTCGCTGAAAAGCTGTTCAGCGTTAGCGGCGTTGCTGGTGTATTTTTAGGCCATGATTTTATCACGGTGAGCAAAGGTGTTGGCGAATGGCAGCATTTGAAGCCAGCTATTCTGGGCCTGATCATGGACCATTATGTTTCAGGAGCGCCCATTCTGGTTGGCGAGGACCAAACAGAAATTCAGGGCGATGAGTTTTTTGCCGAAGAACATGGTGAGGTTGTAAAGACCATCAAAGACCTGCTTGATACCCGCGTGCGCCCCGCAGTGGCGCAAGATGGTGGCGACATTACCTTCAAGGGTTTCAAGGAAGGCATTGTCTATTTGAATATGAAAGGCTCTTGCGCTGGCTGTCCGTCATCGACGGCCACTTTGAAACATGGCATTGAAAATCTTCTACGTCATTTTGTGCCGGAAGTTACGGAAGTCCGCCCAGTCTAATTACCTGTCTTCAAATTTGGGCGGACGTTTTTCGAGAAAGGCTGCCATGCCTTCTTTTTGATCATGCAAATTAAACATAGAATAAAACAACGTCCGTTCTCGCGCAGAACCTTGCGCCATTGGCATTTCATAAGCTGATAACACAGCTTGTTTTGCAGCTTTAATCACGGGCTTAGATAGACTGGCGATTTTTGTGGCTATGGCTAACGCTTCGTCCTGAAGTTTTTCAACTGACACAACACGGGCAACGATGCCTGTGCGCTCGGCCTCTGCGGCATCGATCATGCGGCCTGTTAAAATCATCTCCATCGTTTTAGACTTACCGATGGCTTGAACGAGACGCTGCGTGCCACCGAGGCCGGGGATTATGCCTATTGTGGTTTCTGGCAGACTGAATTTTGCCGTTTCGCTAGCAATAATGATGTCGCAGATTAAAGCAAATTCAAATCCACCGCCTAATGCAAAGCCAGACACCGCGGCGATTATAGGCTTTGTGATGTTGTCAATATGGTTCCAATCGTGAAGGAAATTTTGTGATGTAACCTCATCAAAAGTTTTATCTTTCATCTCACGAATGTCAGCACCCGCGGCAAAGGCTTTTTCATTGCCCGTCAAGATGATGGCGCTGATGTCGGAGTCCGCTTCATAAGCGTCGAGCGCTGTATTTAGTTCTGCAATTAAAGCTGAATTTAAGGCATTGAGAGCTTTGGGCCTATTCAATGTGATAATGCCAACTTTGCCTTTGACTTCAGTGATAATGTTTTCAAAAACCATGATTGCTCCTATTTCTGGCAGGTTGGGCAGTAGAAGGTTGAACGACCGGCTTGCGTGATGCGTCTGATTTGGCCGCCGCAGCCTATATTATTGCAGTTTTCACCTTCACGATCATAGGCAGAAAAGCGTTGCTGGTAATCCCCTTTTTCGCCGTCGGCTCCAACGAAATCTTGCAGTGTCGAGCCGCCAGCAAGTATCGCTTCATTCAGGATATCTTTGATGTGACGCAGCAGATCACCCAGACGCGGATCATGTGATTTATGCTTAATTAAAGTTCCGGCTTTGCGTTTGGGTGAAAGTCTGGCGCGGTGTAAAGCTTCGCAGACATAAATATTGCCAAGACCTGCAATGATGCGTTGATCGAGCAATGCGGCTTTGAGAGGTGCGGATTTACCTCTTAATTTTTCAACCAAATAATCAGAACTCAGTTCATTTCCGAGCGGTTCGATACCAATGTTTTTCAGCAATTTATGCAGGGATAATTCGGACGTTTTTGTCAAATCCATCATACCGAAACGTCTAGGATCGGAGTAGACCAGCTTCACACCATTGCCCAGCGTAAAGACAACATGGTCGTGCGCGCCATCGGCATATTGGCCGGCTCCGGTTTCGAAATAGAATTCACCCAAGTTAGTGCCGCTGCCACCTGGCTTCAGCGCTGTGAAACGACCAGTCATGCCTAGATGAGTGATCAGGGTATGGTCATTGTCGAGATCGACTAAAATATACTTGGCACGACGGTTGAGGCTTAAAATTTTTGCCCCGGCCAAAATTGTCGCAAAACCCTCAGGAAAGGGAAAACGCAAATTGGTACGGCGCAGCTCAACAGCGATAATCACTTGGCCCAGCAAAATTGGTTCCAAGCCGCGCTTTACAGTCTCAACCTCGGGCAATTCTGGCATGGTTAACCCTGTAGTGAGCTGCGCCAAAGCTGGCAATAGAAGTCTTGGGGATTATACACTATCTTGGATTTCATGACCGAGAACGAACAAAAGCCCGAAGCCGCCTTTGGCTTTAAAACTGTGCCCGAAGCTGAAAAGCAGGGCTTGGTGAACGAGGTTTTCTCCAAAGCCGCTGCCCGTTATGATCAAATGAATGATTTGATGTCATCGGGCCTGCATAGACTCTGGAAAGATGACATGATCACTATGCTGAACCCACCAAAAGGCGAGCGCGCGTTTAACGTGTTGGATGTAGCGGGTGGCACAGGTGATATTGCGTTTCGTATTCTTGATGCAGGCGGCCCGAATACGCGGGTAACTATTGCTGATATTTCGCCCGAAATGGTGGGCGAGGGCCAGAAGCGGGCTGAGGCAGAGGGACGGCTGGATCGGTGTTCGCTGACCGTAGGAAATGCAGAATCTCTGGCATTTCCGGATTCACATTTCGATGCCTATACGATCGCCTTTGGGATTCGGAACGTGACCCACATCGATAAGGCGCTGGCTGAGGCTTACCGCGTTCTAAAACCGGGCGGGCGTTTCATGTGTCTTGAATTCTCGCACATGGAATTGGAACTGGCGCAGAAAATTTATGATTCTTATTCCTTCACGGTTATCCCTGCTGTGGGCAAAGTGGTTACAGGTGATGGCCAACCTTATCGCTATCTGGTCGAAAGTATTCGGATGTTTCCGAAACAAGATGCTTTTGCCGATATGATCAGCGCTGCTGGTTTTGACCGCGTGACTTACCGCAATCTCACGGGCGGTGTAGTCGCAATTCATTCGGGCTGGAAGATTTAATGGCAAATCCGATTTCGAATGCGGCGCGATTGCTTCACGCTGGATTTGTGTTGGCGCGATATGATGCCTTGATGCCGCCTGAACAGTTGGCCCAAGCGCCGCTGCCAGCGCGTGCTGTTTTAAAGGTTGCAAAGCTTGGCAGATCTGGCGAAGTAACAGGTGGTCAACAAAATAAGTTGACCGCAGCGCTCTCAACATTAGGGCCGAGCTATATTAAGCTTGGGCAGTTTCTTGCGACACGACCTGATATTATTGGGGCAAAACGTGCATTTGAACTCAAAGCCTTGCAAGACCGCTTGCCACCCTTTGCCGATGCTGAGGCACGCAAGATTGTTGAAGCGGAATTGGGAAAACCAATAGCGCAACTTTTTAAAACTTTCGGGCCGTCGATTGCCGCAGCATCCATTGCGCAAGTTCATAAATGTGTGACTTTCGATGGACGTAACGTGGCCGTTAAAATTCTGCGCCCCGGCGTTGAAAAGCGCTTCGCCAATGACATCGCAAGCTTTGGCTTCGCAGCGCGCATGGCCGAGCGCGTTAGCAAAGAAGGAAAAAGGCTCCGGCCAACCGCCGCGGTGGATATGCTTGAAGATTCGATGAAGCTTGAGCTTGATCTCCGCATGGAAGCCGCAGCGCTTTCAGAGATTGCCCAAAATTCAAAAGATGACCCCGGCTTTCGTGTTCCCGCCGTTGATTGGGCTTTAAGTTCCAAACGGGTTCTGACCACCGAATGGATTGACGGCACACCGATGGCAGATGTTGAAGCGTTGCGCGTTAAAGGCTTTGATCTGCCTGCTTTAGGCGATACCGTGATTCAAAGTTTTTTGCGCCATGCCATTCGCGACGGATTTTTTCATGCTGATATGCACCAAGGCAATTTGATCGTTGATGACAACGGCACTTTAGTAGCGCTGGATTTTGGGATCACTGGGCGCCTGTCAGAGGGTGACCGATTATTCCTTGCCGAAATTCTCTATGGCTTTATCACCCGTGATTATATGCGCATTGCTCAAGTACATTTTGATGCGGGCTATGTTCCGACCACTCAGGATGTGAATACTTTTGCCCAAGCTTTGCGCGCCATTGGCGAACCGATTATGGGGCTTCTTGCCGATCAAATTTCGATGTCGCGGCTGTTTACGCAGCTTTTTGAAGTGACTGAACAATTCCAAATGCAAACCCAGCCGCAACTTTTACTCTTACAAAAAACCATGGTGGTGACAGAAGGTGTAGCCCGCACGCTGAATCCAAACCTGAATATCTGGAAAGCCGGTGAGCCTGTAGTGAGATATTGGATAGAAAGAAAGCTTGGACCGATCGGCAAGCTGGAGCAGTTAGGCGGCTCAGCCCTATCACTAGCAAGGCTCGCTTTGCGCGTGCCTGAAATATTGCAAGAGTTGCATGGTTTTACCCGCAAAATAGACGCACTAACCGATCAGCCACCGCCGCAACGCTGGCATGCGCCCGCCCTTTGGGTTGGGGCGTTGGCCTTGGTTGTGATTGCCATCAAGCTTGTGCTTAAATAGCGCCATGAACAAATCCGTATTAATGATTATCGGTGGTGGCATCGCCGCTTATAAAAGCTTGGAGCTGATCCGGCTTTTAAAAGCCCGCAGCATTGGGGTTCGCGCCATCATGACCAAGGCTGCGGAAGAATTTGTAACCCCATTATCAGTTGCCAGCCTTTCCGGCGAGAAAGTTCATAGCGCGTTGTTTAATCTCACAGATGAAGTTGAGATGGGACATATTGAGTTATCGCGTTCGGCTGATCTTGTCGTCGTGGTTCCGGCCACGGCTGATTTAATGGCAAAGATGGCGGCCGGGTTGGCCAATGATTTAGCTTCAACCACATTGCTTGCTACTGACAAAAAAGTTTTGATCGCGCCTGCCATGAATGTGCGCATGTGGCTGCATGCAGCGACACAACGCAATATTGCAACGCTAGAAAACGACGGTATTCAATTTGTCGGCCCCAATGAGGGCGACATGGCGTGCGGCGAATTTGGCGCGGGTCGGATGGCAGAGCCTGTTGAGATTTTAGCGGCAATTGAAAAACTGCTATCTCCCACAATTCAGCTCCTGAAGGGCAAAAAGATTTTGGTCACCGCTGGCCCCACACGTGAACCGATTGATCCGGTGCGTTATATTTCCAATCATTCATCCGGCAAGCAAGGCTATGCCATTGCCGAAGCGGCTCGCAATATGGGCGCTGACGTTACTTTAGTTTCGGGGCCGGTGTCGCTTGCCCCGCCAACAGGGATGACTTTTTTGAACGTGCAGACTGCCGATGAGATGTTGAACGCTTGTGAGGGCGTTTATGATGTTGTGATTTGCGCGGCTGCGGTTGCCGATTGGAAAGTGGCAGAAGTATCAAGCAATAAAATAAAAAAGAACAAAATTAGTGGAGTGCCATCACTCTCATTTATTGAAAACCCAGATATTCTGGCTACACTTTCAAAAGCCGGAAAGTCGCGCGCGAAATTGGTTGTAGGATTTGCAGCCGAGACCGAGGACGTTGTCTTAAATGGTAAAGCTAAACTGGCGAGGAAAGGCTGTGACCTCATCATTGCCAATGATGTGAGCGAGACATCTGGCGTGTTTGGTGGTGATAAAAATATTGTGCATCTGGTGAGTGCCAAAGGCGTGGAAGATTGGCCACGGCTTTCAAAGATTGAAGTGGCCCAGCGCTTGATGGCGTACGTTGCGGGCCAGCTGAAATGAATGTGCAAATCATGCGGCTAACCCATGGCGTGGATTTGGCTTTGCCGTCCTATGCCACGTCGGGTGCAGCGGGCATGGATTTACGCTCTGCCGAATCCCTCACAATCAAACCTCATGCCCGCGCGTTGGTTGCAACAGGGATTGCAATAGCGCTGCCTCAAGGCCTTGAAGCCCAAGTTCGCCCGCGTTCTGGCCTTGCAGTCAAACATGGTGTGACGGTTCTGAATGCGCCGGGCACAATTGATTGTGATTATCGTGGTGAGATAAAAGTAGCTTTGATCAATCACGGCGACGAAGATTTCGTAATTGCACGTGGTGACCGCATTGCGCAGATGGTGATTGCCCCTGCTCCGCAAGTCATACTCGAAGAGGTTTCTTTGCTTGGTGACACAGCACGCGGCACGGGGGGTTTCGGCTCTTCGGGGAATAGCTGATGGCACTCTCGTCAGAAGAAATCGAACGCTACGCCCGCCACATCGTCCTTCCTGAAGTTGGCGGGCCAGGGCAAAATATGCTCAAAGCTTCGAAAATCTTGGTGATTGGCGCGGGCGGCTTAGGTGCTCCGATTCTGCTTTATCTCGCTGCGGCTGGCATTGGCACAATTGGCATCTGTGATCATGACACTGTGTCGCTTTCCAATTTGCAGCGGCAAGTTATTCATACCACGGCGACAATCGGAAAATTGAAAACTCAAAGCGCCGCTGAGATAATGCAGGCCATCAACCCTCATGTCCAAGTCGTGCAACACTCACAGCGCATTGACGCTGACAATGCCATCGCAATCATCAGCCAATATGATGTGGTGTGCGATGCATGCGATAATTTCAATACGCGCTTTCTGGTGGCCGATGCTTGTTACTTTGCGGGAAAGCCTTTGGTCTCTGCCGCAGTGGGCCAATTTGATGGACAGATTTCAACATTCAAACCCTATCTGAAATCGCCAACAGGTGACCCCTTTCCGAGCTATCGCTGCTTTATCGGCGATCTGCCCGAGCGTGGATTATTTCCGGCTTGCGAAGAGGCTGGCATATTGGGTGCGCTACCTGGTATTTTGGGTTCCATGCAAGCGATGGAAGCAATCAAGGAAATTTTGCAAATTGGTGAGAGCCTAGCTGGGCGTATTCTCATGTATGACGCTTTACTGGCTCGTTTTTTTGAAACCAAGCTTACGTGGAATCCTGATAATCCGCTTAATGGACAAAACCCATCTGTGCTTGAGATGCGCGCGGAAAATTATCGAAACTGAAATGATTGGTGGCAACGCAGCCCTATGCCAACAATGCCGAATTTTTAGCGTGTCTTGCCAGCGGGCTTTCCAAGAGGCGGCAAATAGGACGCGCCTTTTGCAACAATGAAATCCCAAAGCGCTTGACCAGAGGGCAGTAGGTTTTTTCGTTTGTTTCTGACAATGTACCATTTCCTGAGAACCGGTGTGCCTTCGACCTTCAATATCACAAGACGTCCCTCCTCAACTTCATGTGAAATTGTATGGTAAGATAACAATGAAATTCCGAGACCTGCCATGACGGCCTGTTTGATTGTTTCGTTTGAACTAATTTCCATTCCCAATTTCGGTGTGGCACGAAGATCAGACAGTAGACGCTCGGCGAGCAATCGGGTTCCAGAACCGATTTCCCGCACCAGCATTGTTTCGCGAGACAGGCTTGCTGCGGGTATTTTTTTCTTGTGGGCCAAAGGATGGCTCGGAGCTGCAACAACCACGTGCGGATGAGCGCCAATTTCCTCCATAACGACTTCGATGTCCTGTGGTGGTCTACCAATCAAAGCCATATCAATCCGGTAGTCAGCCAGACGTGACAGAACCTCTCCGCGGTTTCCCACAATGAGGCTGATATCAATGCGCGGATGTTGCTTCTCAAAGGTACTGAGAAGGAAGGGTGCGAAATATTTGGCAGTGCTGACCACAGCAAAATTCAAGTGACCAATACGACCACCTTTCAATGCGCTGGTAGTTTCGAACAACTCGCCCAAAACAGAAGCAATTTGCGCTTCTGCCATAATAAATTCTGTTCCCGCAACTGTTGGCTTAAAGCCGTTTTCAGTACGTTCAAATAGTCTGAGGCCAAAGTCATCCTCTACCTGTTTCAAAGTGATCGACACTGCCGAGGGTGAAAGACCCAGTCTCTCTGCAGCGGCTGTTACAGTTCCCAGCTCTGCGATACGAGCTATAGCTTGAAGCTGTTTAAAGGTCGGATTTCGCATTAAATAAAACTCAAAGCCTACGTAATATTATTTAATTTTACTTTATGCGATTTTAGAAGGAAAGTCCAATACACAACAGAATGTTTGGACCCAATCTCAAATGCAACTGCATCTCACATTGCAACAATTTTTGAACGGTCTTAATTCGAGGACGGCTCAAGGCGCTGCACTTGTAAAAGTCATTGCGTATCTCGCACAAGCAGCCGCCAAAGTTGCTGCAGCAGTGGCGGATGGATCTCGGAATGCAGAATTTGCAGATGAAGGTGAAATTAACGTACAGGGCGAGACGCAAAAATTTCTTGACGTGCTTTCGCACAACCTTTTTCTTGACGCTGCAAAAAAAGCTGGTGTTCATTCCATGTTATCGGAGGAAGAAGAAGATGCTGTTTCACTTGATCCAAGCGGTCTGTTGGCTTTAGCCATCGACCCTCTCGATGGTTCTTCAAATATTGCAATTAACGCTCCGATTGGAAGTATTTTCGGTTTGTACCCTGTGGGTGTCGGCGGAATAACCGCGCAGTTCCTTAGACCAGGTAAAAATCTTGTTGCTGCAGCTTATGTGGTTTACGGGCCGCGCACCGAGTTGGTGTTGTCTGTTGGTGCGGGGACAAAGAAATTTGTTTTGACTGGTGACCGGCAAGACTGGTTGTATGTGTGCGATTGTATTGTACCGCAAACCGCATGTGAATTTGCAATCAACGCCTCTAACCACCGTCATTGGTCCAGTAAAGTGCGCTCCTTTGTCAATAATTGTTTGGACGGCAAACAGGGTCCCTATGCTGCAGACTATAATATGCGCTGGCTTGCTGCTCTGGTTGGTGAAACGCACCGCATTCTAACAAGGGGTGGCCTCTTTATTTACCCCTCCGACAATCGCAAGGGTTACGAGCAGGGCAGGCTTCGTTATTGTTATGAGTGCGCACCCATTTCATTTTTAATTGAAAATGCCGGCGGTAAGGCCACCGATGGCAAGACGTCCATTCTTGAGTTGACGCCAAAATCACTTCACGCGCGTGTACCGTTCTGTTTTGGGTCACCAGAGCAAATCGCACATTTTGAAGCCGCTGATGATCAGCTTACCGAACACAAATCTCCGCTGTTTTCCGACCGCGGCTTCTTCAGAACGAAAGGCTAGATATGTCAGCTCGTCATCCCATCATTTCAGTTACCGGTTCTTCGGGCGCAGGCACGACGACCGTCAAACATACCTTTGATCAAATATTCAGACGCGAGGGTATCAAAGCTGTATTTGTCGAAGGTGACTCTTATCATCGATACGACAGAGCTGCGATGAAAGTTGCCATCGCAGAGCAAACCAAGGCTGGGAACAATCATCTCAGTCATTTCTCGCCTGAAGCCAATTTGTTGGACGAATTGCAGAACCTATTTTTACAATATGGCAAAGATGGCTCAGGCAAACGCCGCATCTATGTACATAATGAAGCCGAAGCCACTGAACACGGAACGCCTCCCGGCACATTCGGTCCGTGGCAAGAACTGCCACCCGACACCGATATCTTGCTCTATGAAGGCCTGCATGGCGCTTATGTCGGGGGCGGGTTTGATCTTCCTAAGCATTCAGATCTTCGCATTGGTGTTGTTCCCGTCATTAATCTGGAATGGGCGCAGAAAATCCACCGCGACAAAGCAGAACGAGGTTATTCAACCGAAGCTGTCATGGATACCATATTGCGGCGCATGCCTGATTATGTGCGCCATATCTGTCCTCAATTTACCCAAACGGATGTGAACTTTCAAAGGGTACCTTTGGTTGACACATCAAATCCTTTTATCGCACGTTGGATTCCCACCGCTGATGAGTCGATGGTGGTTATTCGCTTCCGCAATCCGCGCGGTATCGACTTTCCCTATCTGGTGTCGATGATCCACAACAGTTTTATGTCACGCGCAAATTCGATCGTTATTCCGGGAAACAAGCTGGACATCGCCATGCAACTGATCCTCACCCCCTTAATTATGCGCCTTTACGATGCGCGCAAGCGGCTTTTGTAAGTGAGCCAATAAAAAAAATTATACAATAACTGAGAAAAAAGGAGATAGCCATGTCGACATCAACCACAGAAATGAGCAGTAAAGACCGATATAAATCCGGCGTATTGGCCTATAAAAAGATGGGCTATTGGGAACCTGATTATAAGGTTAAGGATACCGATATCCTCGCGATGTTCCGCATCACACCACAGCCCGGTGTTGATCACGAAGAAGCGGCGGCCGCCGTTGCTGGTGAATCATCAACAGCCACTTGGACGGTGGTGTGGACAGACCGCTTGACAGCCTGTGAAAAATATCGCGCTAAGGCTTATCGCAGCGAGTTGGTTCCAAACACAGGCCCTGGTACCAAGACTGAAGCGCAGTATTTTGCCTATATCGCCTACGACATCGACCTGTTTGAGCCGGGATCAATCGCCAATCTTACGGCGTCCATCATAGGCAATGTGTTCGGCTTAAAGGCGGTGAAGGCACTGCGCCTCGAGGACATGCGCATTCCAGTGGCCTATCTGAAGACCTTCCAAGGTCCGGCAACTGGCATCGTGGTGGAGCGCGAACGCCTCGACAAGTTTGGCCGTCCGCTTTTGGGTGCCACAACCAAGCCAAAGCTTGGTTTGTCCGGCCGCAACTATGGGCGCGTGGTCTACGAGGCCCTGAAAGGCGGTCTGGATTTTGTGAAAGATGACGAAAATATCAATTCGCAACCCTTTATGCATTGGCGTGACCGCTTCCTCTATTGCATGGAAGCCGTCAACCGCGCGGCAGCTGCAACCGGAGAAGTGAAGGGCCACTATCTCAACGTCACCGCCGGAACCATGGAAGAAATGTATGAGCGGGCGGAATTTGCCAAAAGCTTGGGATCCTCTATCATCATGATCGATCTCGTGATCGGCTATACGGCCATTCAATCCATGGCCAAATGGTCGCGTCGCAATGACATGATCCTGCATCTTCATCGTGCTGGCAACTCAACCTATTCGCGCCAGAAAAACCACGGCATGAATTTCCGTGTCATCTGCAAATGGATGCGCATGGCAGGCGTGGATCATATCCATGCAGGCACTGTGGTCGGCAAATTGGAAGGCGATCCGCTGATGATCAAGGGCTTCTATGACACGCTGCGCGAAAATCACACCCCGATGAATCTGGAAACCGGGCTGTTCTACGATCAAGAGTGGGCCTCTCTCAACAAGGTCATGCCTGTGGCATCGGGCGGTATTCACGCGGGCCAAATGCATCAGCTTTTGCATTATCTAGGCGAAGACTGCGTCTTGCAATTCGGCGGCGGCACCATTGGCCACCCGATGGGCATTCAGGCGGGTGCAACAGCCAACCGTGTGGCGCTGGAGACCATGATCATGGCCCGCAATGAAGGTCGCGATTACTTCCGCGAAGGTCCAGAGATTTTGAAGGAAGCGGCCAAATGGTGCAGCCCTCTCAAGGCCGCAATTGATACTTGGGGCGAGATCAGCTTCAATTATGAATCAACCGATACGGCCGATTTTGCACCAACCCCCTCTGTTTCATTCTGATTTTTTTGAGAAGGACACTTTCACCATGATGACTCATCACGGAAACCGCATCACACAAGGGCAATTCTCTTTCCTGCCTGATCTCACAGACAAGCAAATCACGGCTCAAATCAAATATGCCCTCAGTCACAATTGGGCAGTGAGCGTCGAATACACAGATGATCCTCACCCCCGTAACACCTACTGGGAAATGTTTGGAAACCCGATGTTCGACCTCAAGGATCCAGCTGGAATCCTGATGGAGGTCAACAACTGCCGCAAGACTTTCCCAAACTACTACATTCGGGTGATCGCATTCGATTCGAGCTATGGCTGGGAGGCACCGCGCATGTCCTACATTGTCAACCGACCGAAGAATGAACCGGGGTTCCGGCTCAATCGAACAGAAAGCGTTGGTCGGACAATAACCTATACCCTCAGCAGCTATGCAACCGACAAACCAGAAGGCGAACGCTATTAAATGAACAGTGGGGTCCAATCATCGCCTTCAGGTAAGGTTGACCTGAAGGCGCAATTTGCCGCAACCGGAATCAGTGAAGTGTTGGATACGTTAAATCGTGAACTTATCGGCCTTGTTCCCGTTAAGAAGCGCATTCGCGAAATAGCTGCACTTCTGCTGATTGACCGTGAGCGCAAAAGGCTGGGCCTCTCAGTCAGCCCGCCCACGCTGCACATGAGTTTTACTGGAAACCCTGGAACTGGTAAAACAACGGTGGCACTGCGCATGGCGCAAATCCTGCACAAGATGGGTTATGTCCGTGAAGGCCATCTGGTTTCAGTGACGCGTGATGATCTTGTGGGGCAATACATTGGGCACACCGCCCCCAAGACCAAAGAGGTTTTGAAAAGGGCGATGGGCGGCGTGTTGTTCATTGACGAGGCCTACTATCTCTACAAACCGGACAATGAGCGCGACTATGGCCAGGAAGCGATAGAGATTTTGTTGCAAGTCATGGAAAACCAGCGCGACGATCTAGTGGTTATTCTTGCAGGCTACGCGGACCGCATGGACAGATTTTTTTCCTCCAATCCAGGGTTCCGTTCACGCATCGCTCATCACATTGATTTCCCCGATTATGGTGATGGAGAACTACTTGAAATTGCGGAAAAGATGCTTGAGCAGCAGAATTATAAGCTTGATGGTCCGGCCCGAAAAGCGATGATGGAATATGTGGGCAAGCGCCGCACACAACCGCATTTTGCAAATGCCAGATCCATTCGCAATGCTTTGGACAGGACAAGGCTTCGTCAGGCGAATCGGATTTTTGAACTCTCACAGGGTCCCATTGACGTCAGCGAGCTGTCTTTAATTCGTGAGAGCGATGTGCGCGCCAGCCGCGTGTTCACTGAAAAGGGCAAATCCGAATGAGCCGCGAAATAACGATTGCGCCTTCAATTTTATCGGCAGACTTTGCGCGGCTTGGTGAAGAAGTTGTGGCGATTGATCAGGCTGGAGCAGACTGGATTCACCTTGACGTAATGGATGGTCACTTTGTGCCCAACATCAGTTTTGGTCCAGCCGTGATCAAAGCTTTACGCAAACACACAAAAAAACTTTTTGATTCCCATTTGATGATTGCGCCCGCTGATCAATATTTGGCGGGCTTTGCTGATGCAGGTTGCGATGTGATTACCGTACACGCGGAAGCCGGTCCACATCTTGACCGTTCTCTGCAGGCCATTAAGGCATTGGGCAAAAAAGCTGGGGTATCACTTAACCCATCAACGCCACTCTCGGAACACGTGTTGGACCGTATTGATCTGATATTGATCATGACTGTTAATCCTGGCTTTGGCGGGCAATCATTTATTCCTGCCATGCTCTCTAAAATCTCTCAAGCTCGGAGCATGATCGGCAATCGTCTTATCGATATTGAAGTAGATGGAGGTGTCACCGCAGACAATGCTACATTAATTTCCAAGGCAGGCGCTAATGTTCTGGTTGCAGGATCTGTTGTTTTCAAGAACAACGACGTCTCAGCCTATGCTGGAAATATAAACGCCATTCGCAAAGCTTGCAGTCATGTCTGATAAGGGCTTGGTGCATCCCTTTTCCAGAAAATCCGTTCGCGCTATTTTGTTTGACCTTGATGGAACTTTGGTAGATTCCGCTCCAGATATTGCGGTAGCGTTGAACTCCGTCATGGCAAAGCATGGCCTGTCGCCACATTCAGTAATTGTGGTTCGCTCCTTAATTGGAGAGGGTATTCATCGACTGGTGGAGAAGGCCTTCGCCCTTCGCCAAAAGACATTGGGTTTAACTGAATTAAACATTCGTACTGCGGAGTTTGCAGAATTGTACGAAGCCCATATTGCCGATCATACAAGACCCTATCCGGGCGTAATTGCTGGCTTGGCTGCATTGCGACGACAGGGTTTAAAGATCGCCGTGGTGTCCAATAAGGCACAGCATTTGACGGACCAATTGTTGACACAACTTGAACTTTCGAGCAGCTTTGATCTCATTCTTGGCGCGCGAGATACGCTTCCCAAAAAGCCAGCGCCCGACATGTTATATTTTGCATTACGCGAATTTTCTGCTGCGTCTGATGAAGCATTATTTGTTGGTGATAGTATTGCCGATGTTAGAGCCGCTGAGGCTGCGGGGTTACCCTGTATTCTCATCGAAGGTGGCTACACAGTGGAGGCAACGGCGAAACTTGGTGCATGGAAAACGGTTGCTGACTTTCAACAACTTGTCAAAACGTTGACGGCCAAGTGAGTTTTCATAGGCCACGCGCGTTGAACTTTGACGTGGATGGCACGCTTGCCGAAACCGAGGAGACACACCGAAAGAGTTTAAACAAGGCATTTGCTGATGCGGGATTGGATTGGAAATGGAGTAAGCTTGTCTATGCAGCATTACTTACGACAACGGGTGGTAAAGAGCGCATTGCCAGATATGTTACTGAGCAAAAAATTAAACATATTTCACAGGCTGACATTGCCAATATTCAGGTCGTAAAAAATAGAATTTACGCGGATAGTTTGATGAACGGTGGGCTGTCGCTCCGTCCCGGGGTCGCACGTCTGATCAGCGATGCAAAAATGGCAAACCTCAAACTTGGTATTGCTACTACCACAAGCAGATCAAACCTTCTGGCACTTCTGCTGTGTTGTTTTGGTCCTGATGGCAAAAATAGATTCGATTCCTTGGTGTGCGGCGAAGACGTGCAGCTCAAAAAACCAGATCCGGAAGTCTATCTTTTGTGTTTGGAAAAACTAAAGGTTGAATCTCACGAAACAATAGCTTTTGAAGACTCAGGTGTCGGATTAAGATCAGCCTTAGCTGCAGGCCTCAAGACAGTGATAACACCAACTATCTTTACGAAAAAAGAAAACTTTTCTGGAGCTTCACAGGTTCTAGCCGACCTTACTCCATTTAGACTTTAAACGATAGTAACATATGATTTATGCAAAAATTTACGCTGACGTAAATGGTGTTGCGATGCTAGCCAATATTCTAAGGAAAAGATTGGTGGTGGACGCAGTCCATAGCGAACCCGTTTCTTGTGCAAACTTCCCTGTTTTGGCGGCTTAACTGGGACTCCCATCTCAAAACAGGCAGACTTCCTGATCACGGCCGGAATTAAGCCCAACAAAACAGGCTTTTGTCAGGATAATTCCCTGCCAAAAAAGCAGGGAATTATCCTGCCTCGCAGGCAATAGCCACCCTATGGGGCTATCACGGCATTTGAAACTTCGACCGATCGCACTTCCTGCGGGTTCAAAAGTCTAATGCCATAACACAACCTCAGATAGTATTTGAAGTGTTACTCACCTTATAACCGCCCCCTTATAGTGACTGTGATGTTCGCCCCCGCCCAGCCGCTGTAATTCAACGGGCAGAAACGGACAAATGATGAAAAACACCCCCAAAATAGAAATGACTCCACTGGAAGCGCTACAGGAGCCACTGATGATACAACGCACTCACACTCCAGCCAAAATTCGAAAACTTACAAAAAGCATAAAAAGATTCGGAATTCTGGCTCCGTTGTTAATCAGCTCGAATCAAATTGTTGACGGTATTGCACGTTTCCAAGCTGCAAAGGGCGCTGGACTTGAGGCTGTACCAACGATCGACATCTCTTACTTTAGTGAGAATGAGCTTCGCGCTCTCCGGCTTGCACTCAACCGCCTGCAAGAAGAGGTTCAATGGAATAAGAAAGCGGTTGCGCTTGAACTAAGCTTTCTCATCAACGAGGGGTTTGATCTTGATGAAATAGCGTTCGATACTGCTGAAATTGAAAACCATCTTGAAATCGGTGAGTCAGTAGCCGACGTCGAAGATCTCAACGTCTCATCTCTTGCCATGGCCGCCGTTAGTAGACTCGGGGATGTTTGGTTGTTGAAAGGCAACCACGGCGAACATCGCGTAGGTTGTGGTGACTTTCGAGATGAAGAATTGCGTAAAAGAATTTTTGGAGAAAGCTTGGCGGCGGCTTGCGTTACCGATCCTCCTTACAATGTCCGCATACAGGGACACGTGTCAGGGACGAAAAAGCATAAAGAGTTTCCTTTTGCATCAGGAGAGATGACAGACGAACAGTACGAAATATTCCTGCGCGCCCTGCTCGTCATCATCTACCGCCATCTCCTGCGCAACGCTATCGCCTTCGTTTCTGTGGATTGGCGTCATTGTCGGCATTTAGCAGCCGCAGGTGCAGCATGCGAACTCGAACTGTTGAATGTGTGTGTCTGGACCAAAAGCAACCCAGGCATGGGTTCATTCTACCGTTCGCAGCACGAATTAATATTCGTATTTAAGCTCAATGGTCAGCCATATAGAAACAACATTGAACTCGGACGCCACGGCCGTTCACGATCGAACGTGTGGCCTTACCGCGGCGTGAACGTCTTTGGTGCTGAACGACACCTCCTTGAAAGCCATCCGACGCCGAAGCCATCGGCGATGATTGCTGATGCTATTCTTGACGTCACCTTACCTGGCGAGATCGTATTCGATCCTTTTCTAGGTTCGGGTACAACACTCATCGCTGCTGAACGCACCCATCGGCGCTGTCACGCCATGGAGATCGAACCAAAATATGTCGATCTGGGCATCCGGCGCTGGCAACTTGAAACGGGCCTTGAGGCATTCCGCCTGTCGGACGGCCTTAGCTTCGCCGAGGCAGAAAAGAGCGCATACCCCGTGAATGTTGCTGACGATCAGGTGCAATCATGAGCGAGCCTCATGATTTTCCTGTTGGTTATAAAAAGCCGCCCATCCACTCCCGCTTTAAATCAGGTCAATCTGGCAACCCACGGGGAAGACCAAAAAAACCTACCGTCACCTCTGAACTGGCTATTGAGCTTAACCGCAAAATCAAAGTTCGCGAAAATGGCTTCGAACAGCAAACAACCAAGTCTGTGGCACTGGCCAAGTCACTTGTTGCGCGCGCCCTAGGAGGTGACATGCGCGCAATTGGTTATCTTATTCAGCTGCTGCCGGCCCAGTTTCAAGTTCCAGCAGAGGCGGTTGATACGACTATTTCAGCGACAGACGCCGCGGCCCTCGAACGATTTGTGGAACGCCGCTTTGCTGCGATCAACATTTTACAGAAGCAAAACCCAGAAAAACCAACTCCAGATAAGGAAAACGAAAATGAACATTGAACTCAATTTAATTCGCCAAGCGTCACGCCAATCATTTGTGACTTTTGCCGAGCGGGCCATGCATGTGATGATCCCAGGATATGTTCATTTTCCGTACATCAGTCTTGTTGCTGCCCATATCGAGAAGCCAATCTTGAGCTCTCAACCTGGGCGAATTGCCATCAACGTTCCACCCAGACACGGCAAAACCTTTGTTTTGGTTACAGCGGCGGCATGGTTCCTTGGGCGTCATCCCGACCGCGAAGTCCTACTGATGGTCCACTCGCAATCTTTAGCCGCCGACATTGCGGGCAAACTGAATCTCTTGCTGAATTCCAAATTATTCAAAGAGACATTCCCCGCATTCGAGCTTCAACAGGGACGCGAGGGAATGTCAGATTTTCGGACAGAACAAGGTGGCGGCTTTAAAGCTGCGAGCTTTGATCAGGGGGTGACTGGCCGGGGAGCCCACCTGTTATTGCTCGACGACACGCTTTCTGCCCACGACGCTTACCGGGAGGGAGCACGGGAAGCCGTTCGGCAAGTCTATGATACAATGCTTTCGACGCGTATCAATGACCCTAACACGGGCATTATTATTTCGATGGCTCATCGCCTCCATGAAGAGGACTTGACGGCTCACCTTGTGAAGCAAGGATTCGAGCATCTAAAACTACCTTTTGTCGCGGCAACCGATGAGCTTTATGAAATTGGCGGGGTGAGTTTCGCGCGCGCGATTGGCCAGATTCTGCAGCCCGGTAGGCTCACGCTTGAATCGACTAAAATGGACCTAACCCCCCACGTCTTTGCCACTCAATATCAGCAAGCGCCAACCGCAGTTGGGGCTGGCATTCTGAAACGTCAACACTTTCCCATGATCCCACTTATTCCGGCGGGAGGATTCACAGTCATCTCTTGGGATATTGCCGCCTCCCAGCGCAACGGCAGTTCATATTCTGTGGGGCTTGTCTTTCAAGTTTTTCCCGAAGCTGCTTATCTTAAGCAAATTATCCGTGAACGTTTTGAGTATACCAAGCTTAGGGAACGCGCACTTTCAATCCATTCCGCGCTCAAACCTATTCATCTTATCGAAAATACATCGTTGGGAGTGGCGCTGTTAAGTGATTTACGGAAAGTGCACGCGAATGTGATCGATATAAAAGTTGGCTCTTGGTCAAAAGAGCAGCGTCTGAATGCTGTGATGGATCAAATTGAAAACGCATTCGTTCGACCTCTCGAGAAAATTCCGCTTCTTGAGGAGTTCCTTGATGAGCTCACGTCATTTCCATACGGCACACATGATGACTGCGTAGATGCCCTCACGCAGTTCCTCAGTTGGAATCGCGATTATCAACCCGTTCGAAAACACCCTCCAGTCGTTCTTGGTGCGGGAAAACTAAGTCGCACGCCCTATCGCAACGGCTTTTATCCGAGGACGGAGCGGCGACCACCCGGACGGTAATTGAGTCTTATTGTGAACCCTGGCGGTCCCATCTCGAGGGGCCGCCAATGTGTTCAATAATTGCTATTAATCACAGAAACTCGCATTCAAGATACTACTTAGAAAGGAGCGCTCATGAGCGCAGTACGCTATATATTTAATACCCACGGCGCCCACGTTGCTTATGTAAAAAACGACAAGATTTTCACCGCGGATAATCGTTGGTACGGGTTTAAGCAGGGAAATTTTGTCTTTCTCAAGACAAGGAAATTTGTCGGATATCTTCGTGGCGACGATCGGATTGTTAAAAACAAAAACGAATTGCCGCGGCCTTGGCATTTTCCACCGTTTGAGCCATTTCTTCCCAGTCGTCCGATGCTTCCTCCGCGGCGATCACCAATGACGCGTTTGCCATCTGAGTACGAGGATATATTTGAGACGGCGACCTGACCCTGCCCAAAACTTCTATCCGGCCTTCAGGGCATGAGCTGATCCACAATAAGACCGGGCCTGCGCCCGCCGTTGCCAGCACCTTATCCGCGCGCCAGCTGGCGCAGGCTTGTAAAAACGCAACCAACAGTGACCCCACATCATATGTTGAGTACCGCTTTGTAGTTATTCGACAATAGTTGTTTTGGGTAAGGTCACGTTTCGCGTCCAAAGACGACCCTCTTTAGATATAAGATAGTCATTCAAAACAAGGGATTAGATCGTTTTCTAGAGGGGTCATTCTTGGGCGCGTATTCACATGCAAGCTGCGGCAAGAGCGGCTTTATTCCGCTATATGCATGAATATTGCATTATACTAGGAATGAATAGTCGAGACACGCGGGATCGAACCGCTGACCTCTTGCATGCCATGCCGATTTTTATGATTCTCGCACTTTCACTAAAATGCATTATATTTAACAAATTCAATAAGATAAATGCCCGTGATTTCCCGGCTGTTCCAATTGATACCCGCTGATATCACTGCTATTTGGTTGCTAGATGGTTGCTAGAAATCAGGTAGGTTTGTTATGACTTCAGTTCGAAAACATATTACCAAATCAGTTGTCGAAAGCATGAAACCGGATGAAATGATTTGGGACACGAGGCTGATGGGCTTCGGGGTGCGCTACCAGCGTCGCGATAAGGTATTTGTCTATAAGTGCAGAATTGACAACAGGCAACGTTGGTTCGCGATTGGCAAATATGGCCAGCCTTGGACCGTTGCAGATGCCGAGAACCGTGTGAAAGTCATCCAGGGCGACATCGCTAAAGACCTTGATCCGGCAGCAATCAGAGATGAGCGTGTTCGGAATCCAACGCTTCGGCAGGCTGGTGCGGTATACTTTGAAACAGTTGTGTCAAAGAGGCGCAAAGGAACTCAAATTCTCTATAAAGATTTTCTTAATCGGCTTATTTATCCGAAGTTGGGCCATGTGAAGGTTGCACAAATTAGATTCAGTGACATCGCAATCCTGCATTATGGGCTGCGCAATACTCCTGTCACAGCCAATCGAGTCATCTCTTCCCTATCTGCGATATTTACATGGTGTGAGCGTTGCGGACTGCGGGCTAAGCATACAAACCCGGTTGAAGGGGTCGAAA
>JANYHN010000066.1 GCA_025359045.1 Hyphomicrobiales bacterium
CATTGCTTGCCGTGGGGGCCAGCGCTCATCCCTTTATTGGTTTTGAAGCTAAGCGAATAAACTCAAACCAAGTTGCACCAGTTGTGATTTTGGAAATGGGAGGATCCTAATCGAATTGTGCTACGCAATACACTTCGCAAGCCTTGTGCCAGTTCTTAAAGAAACGTAAACTTTTTCGTAAGTTATTGTATTTAATGTATAATACAAATTTTTAAGAAAATGAATGAACCTGTTTTCAAATTACGTACGGTAAAAAATTGTGCATCGCACCATCTAAAAAAGCAGCAGACTAGACTGGGTGGCTATTTTTTAACCAGTTGGACAAACGCTCCAACCCTTCTGCCAGCTTATGCTCTTCCTTCAGATAACACATGCGCAGATATCCTTCACCCGCGTCCCCAAAAGCAATGCCGGGGGCAAAGCCGACATTTGCTTCATCAATAATTTTCATCGCGGTGATCATTGAATCGGTCATGCCATCAATACCGAAGAAAGCATAGAAAGCGCCATCGGGCACCGATAGGCGGAGCTGCGGAAAATTTTTCAATGCGTCAATTACTGTGTCGCGATTTTTCCGCGCCTTGTTCACCTGCAATTCAATGAAATCATCGCCCTCATCCAGCGCCGTCACGCAGCCGCGCTGCAGGAAAACAGCTGTGCCTGAAGTGTTGTATTGGATAACGCGTTCGATCACGGGAGCCAGAATTTTTGGGGCTTGAATCCAGCCCACGCGCCAACCTGTCATGGCCCAGTTTTTCGAGAATGTATTGCAGAGAATAAGTTGTTCTTCGGAGTCGCAAATATCCAAGAATGATGGCGCGCGGTTTGAGCCATCTGCACCGTAATAAAATTTGGAATAAACTTCATCGGCTAAAATCCAAATGCCAGCTTTCCGGCAAGCATGGCGGATGGCGATGAGATCAGCTTTTGATGCAACCCAACCCAACGGGTTTGACGGCGAGCACAAGCATATCGCTTTGGTGCGCGGAGTGATGGCGGCAAACAACCGGTCTAAATCCAAAGCCCATTTACCATTGGCGAATGTCATAGGCACTTCGACAGGCTTGGTGCCTTGAATGCGCAAAGGCCCTGCATAGTTTGGCCAAGCGGGGGTTGGGATAATGATTTCATCACCGTCGCCAGCAATAATTTGAATGGCAGTTTGGATGGCCTGCATGCCGCCGCCAGTGATGCAGAAATTATCAATGTGGAAGGTTTTGCCTAAATGTCTTTGGTGATATCGCACCAAGGCTTCGCGCAGTTCAGGAATGCCGCGCTGAAAGGTATAGAATGTTTCGCCCTTGGCTAAGCTGGCGGCGGCTGCGTTTGAGAATTTTTCAGGCGTTGGTATATTACCTTCACCTGACCAGAAGGGAATGATGCCCGGTTTGGTGAAGCCATACATGGCGGCTTTGACGATGCCGCTGTCGGGTTCGACTTGGGCTGGTTTCGTGAGTTTGGAAATCAGGGTCATACGACAATAATGCAAATAAAAAACCCGGGTGGCAAGCACCCGGGCTGTCAATTAAGAAATACTTCGGAAGTTTATTTTTTCTTTGCAGCTGCAACAACCGCAGGTGAAGCCAGTGCATCGCGGATTTCTTTCAGCAACACATCAGTTGTTGATGCGGCAGGTGGTGGTGCTGGTGGTTCAGCCTTTTTCATTGCATTCGAAATCTTCACCAATTGCATCAAAATGAATGCAAGGATGAGGAAGCCGATAACAATCGTGATGAAATTGCCGTAAGCAAAAGTTGCACCAGCTTTTTTAGCGGCTTCAAGATCTGTGGCACCTGGTGCGCCAGCAAGTTGGATAAACTTGTTAGAGAAGTCGATGCCACCTGTTGCAAGACCTACAATTGGCATGATCAGATCATCAACCATTGAGCCAACAATTTTACCGAAAGCGCCGCCCATGATCACGCCGATCGCAAGATCAAAAGCATTGCCTTTAAACGCAAAATTTTTAAATTCATTCCACATAGGTTTAGTCCCCCACAAAAGTGCGCCCCAGCATCCCCTGCCAGAGTAAGCGCTTGGGCCTTTTAGACGAACGTTACCCAAATCAAAAGCTAATATTAAGTAGGGGTTAACCATGTTTGAGGCTAGCCAAAACAACGACTTAGCTCTAATTTTAGCAATATGATTGATCGTTTAGCTTTTTTTCCGGAACTGCAACCCTATATGCGCGGTCGTATTCGCGTTTCAGATTTACACGAAATCTACTTTGAAGAGTGTGGAAACCCTGCTGGCAAACCAGTTGTGATTTTGCATGGCGGGCCGGGGGGCGGCATTTCCCCAAACTTACGGCGGTTCCATGACCCTGCCTCTTACCGCATCATTTTGTTTGATCAGCGCGGGTGTGGAGCATCGACGCCCTATGCGTCTTTGGAAGAAAACACAACATGGGACTTGGTCGCTGACATCGAGAAATTGAGAGAGCATTTAAGCATTGAGCGGTGGCAAGTTTTCGGAGGTTCGTGGGGATCGACTTTGGCCTTGGCTTATGCCGAAAGTTATCCAGAACGGGTGACGGAATTGATCATGCGCGGTGTTTTCACAGTGCGCAAAAAGGAAGTAGATTGGCTTTATCAATTTGGCGCTTCAGTTTTTTTTCCGGAATTTTGGGAAGATTATGTGCGTCCGATTCCAGAGGATGAGCGAAGTGATTTTGTTTCTGCTTATCACAAACGTTTAACGGGTGATGATGACGTTGTGAAACTGGCCTGTGCCCGCGCATGGAGCCAATGGGAAGGCGCTGTTTCTTCATTGCTGCCAAATCCTGAACGTGTTTTGCAATTTGGCAATGATCATTTTGCAATCGCCTTTGCCAGCATTGAATGTCATTACTTTATCAATAAGGGATTTCTTGAAACTGATGATCAGCTTCTGCGCAACGCGCGCCTCATTGCGGATATTCCGGGCGTAATTGCGCAAGGGCGTTATGACGTGATCACTCCGCCCGATACCGCTTATGCGTTAAGCAAAGCGTGGCCGAAAGCAAAATTTGTTGTGGTGCCTGATGCTGGTCACGCAGGAAGTGAACCAGGCATGATTGATGCTCTGGTTCGCGCTACTAATTCTTTTATTGGTTAGATGCCAACAAAAGGCTGGGCGAGTTTGGCCAAAATTGTTTTATATATCGCGCGTGTTTCAAAGGCTATAACGCAGATGCAATCTTCATCAGAGTCGACAATCGGTTGATGTTCAATTTCAGCGTCAAGATCAGCGACATCACCGGGGGAGAAGCGTCCCATTTTATCATGATACGACCCCTTCAAGATGAGGGTGAGTTCTTCGCCACCATGACCATGCTCTGGCATGGTGCGACCTTTGCCAAGCTTCACAAGCTTCAACTTCGTTTTTGAACCTTTTGATAAAGGCACATCAAACACTGAAACGCCCGGCGCCTTTTTATGCCAATGAATATCGGCCAAGTTAACATCGCCCACGACGCGGGCCAAAGCCAATGGCAAATCGCTCTTTGGCTTATGAGTCGCTTTAGGCGCAATCACCACATCAAGGCTGGCCAAAGTCGCAGCTCGGCAAACGTCTGACACGGCTTGTTCAGTCTGTGATTCGAGAATGCCCCCACCCAAGCCTTCGGCCTTGCGCAAAGAGTTGCGGCAGATTGGGCACATTGCCAGATGTGAAGCCACTAATATGCCATGCGCTTCACCAACGGTGCCTGCGGCAAAGGCCAAGAGTGTGGCGTCATCCAAATGATGGGTAATCTTCAATTCATTGTCTCCAAAAGTTTGCGCAGTCGCTGATAACCTAAGCGCATACGGGATTTAACAGTGCCGAGCGGGATTCCAAGCCGCGTGGCTATCTCTGATTGAGGTACGTCCTCAACGAAGGAAAGGATCAATAAATCGCGTTGTTCTGCTGGAATTTGCGCCAAAGCCAGCGAAACTTGGTTATCTTCCTGTGAACGACCCAAAGCTTCTTCTGCCCCTGTGCTCAAGTCGGGCGCATCGAAATCTTCCAAATCTGTGTAAAGTTGAGACCGCTCACGGCGCAATTTATCAATGCGCAAATTACGGGCGATTGTGAATATCCAAGTTGATACTGAGCCTTTTTCAGTGGAAAACATTGCCGCTTTTGACCAGACCGCAATCATGGTTTCTTGCACCAAATCCTCGGCTTGTTCCGCGTTTGATCCTTTCCGCATCATAAAACTTTTAACGCGGGGAGCGAAATGGTCAAAGAGCGACGAAAATGCTGCGCGATCCTTGGACGCCGCAATGCGCGTCAAATAATCAACGAATTGATCGCCCCGCGCGTTTGGCACAGAGGTTTCAGTCATGGATAGCGCTGCAAATGACACAGCCGTACAACCGATTGAAGTTATTTCTATTTACGGCTTTTTGACGCATTCGGATCACTGGAGCTTCCGTTCGATGGTTTCATTAAACTCTCTGGTGAATACCAGTTTTTTGCCTTCAAAGGCATCAATTTTGCCCCAGACAATCCAATGGGTTTTAGTTGCGGTCAAGCGACCATAGGTTTCGGTGCGGCATTCCCATTTGCCGCGTTTTCTGCCTTCTGTCCAATGGGTTTCCATTTTGGCAGATAAAGGATCATCGGGCATGATCGTATAATTCTCACGCCCTGCCCCCCAGATCACAATGCCGTTGGGTTTGATTTCTTGGGTGCCAAAATCGTCCACAATTGAGAGTTTTGTTTCTCCGGTTTTCTTGTTCACAGTCAGATCACGTTTGTGAGAAGGCTTGTTGGTTTCTTTTTGCACCACGGGGCTTGCGGCTTCTGCGGGTTTGAACTCAACCTTTTTTTCGTCAGCAATGGTTTTTCTAATCGGCAGGCTGAGCGAAGATTTTCCAGCAAACACGTTAAGCCGCACCGGTTCCGCTACGGGCCACATCATGGGGAAGTAACTTGTCGAAATCGATACACGCAGTTTGTGACCTTTTGGAATGCGCCACGCGATGTCATCCAACTTAATTTTCATATTATAGCGCTTGTAAGCCTCAAGCGGCGTTGGATATTCGCGGCTGTCGCGCATGCACAGATTTTGCAAATGATAGGTGATGCGGCTGACCTCACCAGATGGCCAGACGTCATTCAAGCGGATTGCCACATGTGCCACGGGCTTATCGACCATGAATTCGAGGTCAATAGTCGGCTGGCCTACGATATCTATATCAGCGCTCAACACGGGGCTATCGAAGCATATCGATTGAGCATCGTCTTTGGCTTGGTCACCCGGAAATTCTGGGCCCATCCAGATGATGCAATATTCGCCGCCGTCAAAGCCCGTGGTTTGCTTTGAGGTGACCGACAGCATTTTTTCTGTTCCAGCTTCAGCGGAAATGCCTTGTGATGAGAGTTGGAATGTTTTGGTTTCGACGTTGCCATATCCCCAATATGGATCGCTGACCCAGCGGCCTGGAATTTCCTTGGGGAATTTTCCAGGCTTATAGGCATCCATAATGTAATAGCGATAATCAGCATCAGTGGTGACCTGGGTATCAATGTCTTTCAAATAAAAATCCCACCAGCGCAGCATTTCCTGAAGGAAACCGATTTTTGGTTCTGGTGACGCAAAGTGCGGATATTTATGCACCCATGGGCCGATGATGGCTTTGCGCGGCGCGCGGAGGCCACGCATCAGACGCGGGATCGCATTAGAATACGCATCGTTCCAACCGCCCACAACAAGTGCTGCTGCTGTGATCTTGCCGAAATCCTCATTCACCGAGCCATGTTTCCAATAGGCATCGCGGTGCGGATGTTGCAGCCAGGGGATCAACAAAAATGGTTCGTTCTTCAAACGCTCCATCCACATTTTTTTCCACTTGATGCCGACAATTTTTGGATCAGGCGGGCGTGAAGAATAGGCCAGCATGGTGGCGGCCCAGCCTAAGTTTTCGTTGAGAAGTGTTCCGCCCTTGTAGTGAATGTCATCTTCATAGCGATCATCCGTCGAGCAGATAGTGACGATAGCTTTGAGTGCTTCAGGTTGGCGGGCGGCCACTTGCAGCGCGTTAAATCCACCCCAAGAAATACCAAACATGCCAACCTTACCGTTACACCATTTTTGTTTGGCCAGCCACGCGATGACTTCGATGGCATCGTCTTGTTCTTGTTTGGTGTATTCGTCAGTTAGCAAACCTTCTGAATCGCCAGAGCCACGCATATCCACGCGCACCGCTGCATAGCCATGGCCTGCGAGGTAAGGATGGGTGAGTGCGTCGCGCACATGAGTGCCATCACGTTTCCGGTAGGGCAAGAATTCGAGCAGCGATGGTACTTTATTTTTGGATGCGTCTTCAGGAATGTGCATGCTGGCAGACAGCTTCACGCCATCGGCCATGGTGATCCAGAAGTTTTCGACAAACTTGGTTTTTCGCGGAAATTTTGTAACGGTTTTGATGGTCATTGCATCCTTATGCCGCAAAACGCTTGATTGCGGCAATAATGCTTGCAAAAGAATCTGCGGCAGGTTGGCTCATATGGCGGGCACGGAGAAATGCGTGGATCATCAGCGGTTCATCGCGCACTTGAACCTTAACGCCTGCGGCTTTGAGTTTCGTGGCATAGTTCATGCAGTCATCATGGAGCGGATCAAGGCAGGCCGCGATCAAGAAAGCGGGCGGCAAGTTGGCGTAATTGGTTTCACGCAAAGGCTCGGCATATTTATTGGGGCTGCCTTTGTAGGTGTCGCGGTAAAAGATCACGTCCTTAGTTGTGAGGCCCGGCGCATCGGCTTGGGTGATATAAGAGCCCGTGGTCATATCGCCGCCGAGGCCGGGATAGATCAGGATTTGCGCTTTAATTTTAGGGCCATTTACGTCGCGCGATTTGAGGCACAACGCGGCAGCCATGTTTCCGCCTGCACTATCGCCCGCCACGATGCACGGCCCCAAATGATTCAGCACCGCCCAGCAATCATCAAATGCAGCAGGGAATGGATGTTCAGGAGCTAAACGATATTCAACGGCGGTCACTTCAACATTCGCGTGACCCGCAATCTCTGCGCAAATTGAATCATGGCTGGCAATGCCACCCACCACATATCCGCCGCCATGAAGATAAAGCAGCTTGGCTGTTGGATCTTTGGGATTGTAAGTGCGGCAAGGAATTTTACCTACTTTGAAATCATGCGTGGTGATGCCCACAGGATGCGGATAATCAAAATGCGCGCAGAATTTATTATAGAATTCACGCTGATCGGCCATCGTGAAATTCACGGCATCAGCCGGATAAAGTTTTTCACCATCTTCAAGAAAGCGGCGAATACCCTCGTCTTTTACTGTTGGATATTTATCGCTCATGCTGAGATGGTTGTTGCGGCCACGCGCAAGGCTTTGATGTTGGCACCATAATCATCGCCCTTAAAAATGCTGGAACCTGCGACCATTGCGTTGGCCCCTGCCTGATAAATTGCGCCTGCGTTTTCCGCCGTCACGCCACCATCAACTTCAATATCAATATTGCGACCAGCAACCAAGGCTTTCGCTTGGCGGATTTTATCAAGCATGGCTGGGATGAAAATTTGACCGCCAAAGCCTGGGTTCACGGTCATGATCAAGATGAGGTCGAGCCTGTCGATCACATATTCAATCACAGAAAGCGGCGTTGCGGGATTAATCGCCACACCTGCTTTCTTGCCCAGATTTTTGATGGCCTGTAGCGAACGATCAAGATGGGGGCCGGCTTCGGCGTGAACAGAAATCAAATCTGCGCCCGCTGCTGCAAATTGTACAAGGTATGGATCAGCTGGCGAGATCATCAGATGCACATCAAATGGCTTTGCCGTGCATTTGCGGATTGATTGCATCACAGGAATACCAAACGTGATATTGGGCACAAAATGCCCATCCATCACATCGATGTGGATCCAGTCAGCACCCGCTTTGTCGACGGCGATCACTTCTTCGCCAAGTTTCGAAAAATCGGATGCGAGGATTGAAGGTGAGATTATCAGAGGTCGGGTTTTCATGACGCCCTTGTAGAGGGAAATCTAGAGAAGGTGAAGCGGGGAGGTGGAAACTTATACGGCAGTAACCCGACACTTAAACCTTCATCCACTTCCCATTCTTTGCCGATGACTTCACGCAAGCCTCGATAAACGCCATGCCCGCAACACCGTCTTCGATGCCGGGGAATTGGACTTCCTTATCCAACTTCTTGCCCGCCCGTTTTGCCTCAATGGCCCGCGCCACTTCGGCGTAGATGTTGGCGAAGCCTTCGAGATATCCTTCGGGGTGGCCGGGGGGAACGCGTGTTACGCGCGCGGCTGATGGGCCGCTGCCTGCTCCACCACGGGTGATTAATCGCTTCTCGCCGCCCAGTGGCGTGAACCAGAGATAATTGGGATCAGCTTGCACCCACTCGATGCCACCCTTGGTGCCGTAAACCCTGAGCTTCAAACCATTCTCATGGCCCACCGCCACTTGGCTGGCCCAGATGTGGCCTTTAGCACCACCTTTGTAATGCAGACGTACATCCACATCATCATCAAGCTTGCGACCCTTCACAAAGCTAGTGAGCTCGGCAGAAAGCTCTGTGGCCTCAAGACCTGACACAAAACAACCCAGTTGATATGTATGCGTGCCGATGTCGCCCACGCAACCGCCAGCCCCTGAACGCTTTGGATCGGTACGCCACGCGGCCTGTTTTTGGCCAGTCTTTTCCAAATCTGTGGCCAACCAATCTTGCGGATATTCGCCTTGTACCAAGCGGATATCGCCCAATTCCCCTGCCTGCACCATGGCTTGGGCATGGCGGATCATCGGATAGCCAGAATAATTATGGGTGAGGGCAAATATGATTTTTGGATTTTTCTTCAGCAATGCAGCCAGCGCTTTGCCTTCCTTCAGGTTCAGCGACAGCGGCTTATCGCAGATCACATGAATGCCCGCTTCAATGAAGGCTTTGGCCACCGGATAATGCATGTGGTTTGGCGTGACGATGGAGACGGCTTCGATGCCGTCGGCACGTTTGGCCTCGACGTTGGCCATGGTTTGGAAATCAGAATAGATGCGGTCAGGCGAAAGGCCTAGCTCTTGGCCCGATGCTTTTGCGCGTGCTGGATCAGCCGAAAGTGCACCCGCCACGAATTCATACTTATCATCAATGCGTGCGGCAATGCGGTGCACCGCGCCGATAAACGCGCCTTGCCCGCCGCCCACCATGCCATAACGAATGCGGCCTGAATGTTTCGTCGACTTACTGCCTTCAATAGCCATGGTGTTGTTCCTCAAATATTATTTAACAGGCCTTCCAGATATTCTTGGCGGCCAGATTTGGGTTGGGGTTCGATTTTGTCTTTATGAACACGTGCGGCGATGGCTTCTAAGCTAGCACCTTTTTCCAACATGGCCTGATTGGTGAGTTCACTCCATTTGGCGTAGCGCTTATTCACTTCGGCATCGAGCTTGCCGTCTTCGATAATTTTCGCGGCGTTGAGCAAAGCTTGCGCACATGCATCCATCGAAGCAACATGCGCATAAAGCAAATCATCCGGATCGAGTGACTGACGACGAATTTTAGCGTCGAAATTCATGCCGCCTGTGGTGAATCCGCCAGCGCGGATGACTTCAATCATCATCAGCGTGAGTTCCGGCACATTCATCGCAAATTGATCGGTATCCCAGCCCACTTGATAACCACCGCGATTGAGATCGAGTGAACCAAAAATGCCCAAAGCTGAAGCGAGCGCAATTTCATGCTCGAAGGTGTGGCCAGCGAGAATAGCATGGTTTTGTTCGATGTTCATCTTCACATCATTTTCAAGCCCGTATGATTTGAGCAGGCCGTATATGGTGGCCACGTCATAATCATACTGGTGAGTTGATGGTTCCTTAGGCTTTGGTTCAATCAGAATCGGACCTTTGAAGCCGATCTTGTGTTTGTAATCGACCACCAGAGAAAGGAAACGGCCTGCTTGTTTCAACTCATGGCCGATCTTGGTGTTGATCAAGGTTTCATAACCTTCGCGGCCACCCCACATCACATAATTTTCGCCGCCCAAATCATGCGTCACGTCGAGACAATGTTTCACCTGCGCGGCGCAATAGGCAAACACGTCAGGATCGGGGTTGGTTGCAGCACCCGCCATGAAGCGGCGGTTGGAGAACATGTTGGCCGTACCCCAGAGCAATTTCTTATTGTGCTTGGCCATTTGCTTTTCAAGAATTTTGGCGATGCTTGTGACATTCGCATTAAACTCTTGAAGCGAATTTCCCTCCGGCGCGATGTCGAGATCGTGGAAAGAGAAATAATCAATGTCCAAGATGCGCAAGGTTTCAAACATCACATCGGCTTTGACTTCTGCAGCCTTCATCGGGTCAGCCATATGGTGCCATTCGCGGTTGAAAGTTTCGCCGCCAAAGGGGTCACCACCCGGCCAGCACAATGTGTGCCAATAGCAAACTGCAAAGCGCAGATGATCACGCATGGTTTTGCCCATGACTTTTTGGTCTGGATTATACCAACGATAGCTCAGCGGATTGGTAGATGATGGGCCAGCGTATTTGATCGGGTCGGTGACGGAATAAAATTTCATTTGATGTCCTTTATCGCTGGATAGATTTTTGTATATTTTTTGTAAGCTGCTTCATAAGCAGTCTTGATTTTTACATCAGGCAAAATTGTTTTGGCCACTTTGGGGGCGGTGCATACAGTTTTATATGATGCACCAGTTGCCGCCATTAACGCCATGCGTGCGCCACCAAAGGCGCCACCCACATCACCGGCCACTGGCAGATCAACGGGCACACCCAAAACAGTGGCAATGATTTTGAGCCAGAGCTCCGAATGCGTGCCACCACCCACGGCCATTACGCGCTTTACATCGGTGCCTGCATCTTTCAATGCTTCGAGCGAATCCCGAAATGCAAAGGCCACGCCGTCCATCACGGCATGGGTCATTTCCTTTGCATCAGTTTCATGCGCAAGGCCCATGAACACGCCACGAATTTGCGAGTCTCCCACAGGTGTGCGCTCACCTGAAAGATAGGGTAAAAACAATGCTGACGACGGGCCTTCAAGTTTTTTGCCTAAGGCCGCAGTCAGTTTTGGTGCGGGTGTTTTAAGCAAGCCTGCCAGCCACTCAAGACTATCGGTGGCCGAGAGAATAACACCCATTTGATGCCAGGTGTTGGGCACCGCATGGCAGAAGGCGTGAACGGCTTTTCCGGCATTGGGGCTATATTTATCGTTGGACACAAACATGACGCCTGACGTGCCAATGGAAATCAGCGCTTGGCCATCCTTCACAGCTCCAATACCAACAGCGGCAGCGGCATTATCGCCGCCACCACCTGCAACAACGGGGCGGAGTGGCATGCCCCAGGTTTTGGCGAGGGCGGGGGTGATTTGACCTGTTGAGTCTGTCCCTTCAAATAGTTCCGGCATCTGATCACGGTACATATGTGTTGCGCTTAGCATACGCTCAGACCATTTGCGGTTTGCAACATCGAGCCAATAAGTGCCACTGGCGTCTGACATGTCGGAGCCATAAGTCCCCGTCATGCGAAAACGGATATAATCTTTGGGCAATAAAACTTTGGCGACTTGATCAAATATTTTGCGCTCATGTTTGCGCACCCAGAGTAGCTTTGGCGCAGTAAAACCAGCCAGCGGAATATTGCCGGTAATGTCCATCGCCTCAGGACAAGCAACCAGAATATCTTTGCACTCTTCAAAGCTGCGTGCGTCGTTCCACAAAATGCAGGGGCGCAGAACCTTGCCGCTTTTATCAAGCAAGGTTGCGCCATGCTGTTGACCTGACATGCCGATGCCTGCAACTTGGGCAATGGCTTTGGGTTTTGCTTTGCGCAATTGCGCTACAACCAAGTTGGCAGCTTTCCACCAGTGTTCAGGGCTTTGTTCTGACCAACCGGGATGCGGCCTGGAGACTTTCAGAGGCGACGATGCCGTGGCGATGATTTTTTGCTTGGCATCGATCAATACGCCTTTGACACTCGACGTGCCGAAATCCAGTCCAAGATACATGAAGGGTGCCTCAATTGTCAGACAATACAATTGACCATTTTTTTGGCTTTGCCAAGGTGTCGGCAAGCTGTTTTCCCTATTTATTTTGGAGGGCGAAGTAAATCGTCAGGTTTTCAGTGCCGCCGTAACTACGGCATGGGCTATGGCTTGGGGCCTTGAGGCATAAAGGCCTTCAGGATGGGTTCCTGCCAGCATCATCTCAAGATCGCCTCGAGTGAACCAGCGGGCCTCTTCCAATTCAGCGGGATCCAGTTTGATCTCAGTTGTTGTTGCTTCAGCGATCATGCCGATCATCAGGCTCGAAGGGAACGGCCAAGGCTGGGTGGTGACATATGAAACCGCGCCCACCTTAATACCTGCTTCTTCCAAAACTTCTCGCGCCACGGCTTGTTCGATGGTCTCACCCGGCTCCATAAAGCCAGCCAGGGCCGAGAACATATTTGGCGGCCAGCTTGCTTGGCGGCCCAACAAAATTTGATCGTGGTGACGCACTGCCATGATGACGACGGGATCTGTGCGCGGAAAATGCTCGGTTTTGCAGACCGGGCATACCCGCTTATACCCCGCATCAGCCATTAACGATTGCGCGCCACACTTGGCGCAAAAACCATGCGACGCATGCCAGTGCAAAATGCTGCGGGCTTGCGCCAAAATCGATAATCTCTCCTGGGTGAGCCCCCCGTCAATCATTAAAGAACGGATCGGAATAAGGGTCTCACTTGGTTCAATTTCGCGGGCAAACCAGCTCTGGCTTTCGGGGTCCTCTCCTAGATAAATTGCATCACTTTCCGGCGTGTCATTCGATGTGAAAAGCCTGTCATTTTCCATGCGAACTGTATCGCCTGCAATCTGGACCACATGAGTAGCCGAATCGTTGCGACGCTGTTCAATAAACTCAGCATTTGCGCGATTATTAGCATTGCGGTCGAGCGGCGATGAAACAAAGGCAAGACGTGTCATTTCAGATTAAGCCCTAAATATTCAGTGGTTATGATCATTTGGCAAAAAACATCAACAGGTTAACTCAAAATTTACCAAGAAAGTTAACAGATGGAGCATGAAAAATCGTGTTGCGGGTGATTTGTCTATTGAAAATCACCCTCTTCTCACGCCGGAGAGTTAAAGTCGATGAAGCCAGGAATTCCATGGAGCGTTAAGGGTGTTGAGCCTGAATTGCGCGAGATTGCCAAAACGGCGGCGCGCCGCTCGGGCATGACACTGGGGGAATGGCTGAATTCAGCAATTAATGAACAGGCAGAAGCGCCTGTGTCGGAAAATGCATCCGCGCCCGATAAAGTAATAGCTGGCCGAATTTCGACACATCCCATTGAACGCGCGGCCACTCGCCTCGAGGATATTGCAGAGCAACTTTCACGTTTGGCCATGCGTGAAACTGAAACAGCGCCGCGATATGTTTCGCCCCCGCAAGAAGAAAATGGCAACTTCGCCCGCATTCTCAGCCGCGTTGAAAGTAATGAACGCCAAACCGTTGAAGCATTCACGGCTGTTAATGAGCGGCTGGCCCTTTTAGGTCGACAATTTCAACGCGCTCAACCGGTCGTAGCGCCTAAGCCAGAAGAATCACCAGGCTTCATGGCGCTTGAAAAAGCCGTGCGGAATATTGTTGAGCATTTGGAAGTTTCAGAAAAACGCACACGCGATAATCTGAAATCGTTACAAGACCGCATTGGCGATATGTCAACGCGGGCCTCAAACACCAATAACGAGCAAGTACTTCGCCAAGCACCAGCTTTCTCAGCACTTGAAAATCGTTTGTCTGAACTTGCACAGCGCATTGATCAAAGCCAGAGCCAACCAGCTGTTGGCCTGCCTAATTTGTTGCGCCGCGAACTTGATGATCTTGCAGGTCGCATTGAAACAGTGCGGGATTCTGCAGAGTCACTGGCCCACAAAGCCCAAACCCAAGCAGTGCAAGCCAGCCAAGCAGAACTGCGTATTATAGAACAACGTATTCTTGGTTTGCTGCGCGAGGCACAAACGTCAATGGTGGCCAGTTCCACCAGCCCTGCAGAAATTCAGCGCTTCCGTAGCGAGATTGAAAAATTAAATTCACGCATTGATGATGCCAGCAAGGGCACAGCCTCTGACCGTGACGTGACGGCCCTTCGAGTAGCCGTTGAACAACTTTCCACGCGGGTTGCACAAGGTGCCGATACACGGCCGTTGGCGGATATGGATCGCCGCCTTATCGACATCACACAAAGGCTAGAACAGACACAGGCTCAGGCACGGGAATTACCACAGCTCAATGAGCTTGAGCGGCGCATGGCCGAGCTTGATCACCGCTTAGAGCAAGCATTGAACACGCAAAGCACAACTCCTCAAAACAGTGATGAACTTGTGCATCATTTGGCGGTGGTCAATGACCGCTTGAGCAAGACCGAACATCAAATGTCGCATCTTGAAACCATTGAGCGAGCCATAGCCCAACTTTACGATTCGATGGAACAGAACCGCGATTGGACCAAGCAAGTGGCTGAAGATGCCGCAAACCGCATGGGCCAACAGGTCATGAGCCAACAGCCACAAGGCCTTGTTTCTATTGCTGGTTCACCTGAGATTGCAGCCTTGCAAGAAGGCCTTAAAGCGGTGCGTGAGGCTTCTCATGGGACAGATCAACGCAATCAAGAAACGCTTGAAGCCGTTCATGAAACGCTTGAACAGATTGTAGCCAAACTGAGCGAACTTGAAACCGCTGCCATTGGCCAGCGCGTGGCTCAGGCTGCGGCCCCGGTTGCATCAGACATTGGGACAAACCCGTTCCAGACAGCGGATGTCGATCCTGCTCCAACCCGTTTTGGTGAAAGCTTAGCAACATCCATCGAAATTCCAACAACCCATATTGAACCTGAAAACACTTTCACGCCACCAAGCGACAACCCTTTTAATGACGCGTCATTTACTGGATTTGCAGGTCATAATCCCTTTGATGCGGTCATCGAAGCGGCTCGTGGCACTGGCGAAGCATCAGCCAGCACTGCTGCACCCGATGACTTTATTGCTGCGGCGCGTAAAGCTGCACAAGCTGCCAGTGGTGGCCAGAAAAGCATTCTTTCTGGGCTGACCCCCGGAACTCACAAAAAGTCTGATCAAAGCTCGAAAAAGTTACTCAGCTTTAAAATGCCATTTAAGAAGGGCGCAAAGGCCCCTGCAAACACCGCACTTCCTGGCGACTTGAAAATGCCGCCCGAGATTAAACCTGCCAACAGCAATGCCACGGGCAGCCGTCGCACATTGATCTTGTCGGGATTGTTGGCCTTGAGCTTGGTTGCCTTCTATGTGACCAAAAGCATGATGGGGCAGCAAGCTGTTGTACCTGCTTCCCAACCTGCTGTTATTGAGCAACCTGCTGCACCTATAACGCAAGCAGCCCCTGCACCTGCAGCAATTGCGCCGGACGCCACGACAGCTGCCCAACCTGTACCAGCACCGCAGGCTGTAGAGCCAGCGCCGCTTGAGCAGACGCCGGCTGCCGCCTCAACACCACAACAGCACAGCGAAAACAGCGCAAGTCCAGAAGTTGATCCAATCCTCACGGGATCACTTCCTGCCGCCGTTGCGCCCAAATCTGCTGCATCCGCTGCAATTGATACAGCGGTCGGCAATGACAGTCTCCGTAAAGCTGCCTCGTCGGGTGATGCCAATGCACAGTTTGTAATCGCAACACGTTATCTAAATGGCGAGAATGTAACACCTGATGCCGCCAAGGCTGCTTATTGGTATGGACGTGCCGCTGTGACTGGGCTAGCCCCAGCGCAATACCGCATGGCCACCCTTTATGAACGGGGCACTGGTGTTGAAAAAAATATGCAAGCCGCACTGTCTTGGTATGAACGTGCTGCAGCATTGGGTAATGTGAAAGCGATGCATAATGCAGCAGTGATTTCCGCAGGCAATGATGCTGGTTCACCTGATTATGTGAGAGCTTTTAAGTGGTTCACGCTTGCTGCTCAGCACGGACTTAAAGACAGCCAGTTCAATTTGGCGGTTTTAATTGAGCGCGGCATGGGCACCAAGGTGAATTTAGCTGAAGCCTTGTTCTGGTATGACGCGGCGGGCGCTCAAGGCGACCAAGACGCGAAGACACATGCTGATGCTTTGGCAAAATCATTACCGCCCGACACAGTACAGGCCATTGAAGCACGGCTTAAAATCTGGGTGCCGGAAAAAGCGCCCGATATTGCAAATGTCGTTGCAGTGAATGATACCACGTGGAAGGGCGCTAATGCGCAACCAGAGCAAAGCGCTGCAACTGCGCCCGTACCACAAAACATGATCGGTAAAGCACAGGGTCTTTTGGATCAACTTGGCTATAATATTGGTGAAGCCGATGGAAAATTAGGCGGGCGCACTTCGAACGCTGTTCGGTTATTTCAACTTCAGCAAGGAATGAAGGTGACAGGGCAAATTACGCCTGAGCTGATTGCTGCGATGGAATCGAAGACAGGTTGAAATCATTAAAGGGAAAAGCGGTGCAAACTGCTTTTCCCGATCATCCAGATTTTGGTTTGTTCGGTATCAAAAAGACCCTTGAAGGCATCTGAGTTTATTGAAAGCCCGCCCGTGTAAGCACCAAAGGCCGGCATGATCAATCTTGTTTGATCCGCTATAAAACATTTACCCCGCACCCGTCGACCCCGTAGGCTTAAACCACAACCGGGATGTAGATGGCCTGCAATTTCGATTTCGTTTTTCAATTTCTTGGCTGGCTCATGACGCAAGGTGAGCGGGCCTAATGCGATTGTTTCGGCACCGTGGCCGCCCAAAGATTGCGGCGGATGCGGATCGTGGTTGCCAATGATCCACAAGGTTTCATATTTGTTTGTGATGAGGCGCAAGCGACTTAAGTGCAGTTCATTCAGTCGCTCTTCGCCTTGCGCGTCATGAAAACTATCACCCAGAAAAATCAAGCGCTTTGCGTGCGTCGTGCTTAGCGTTGATTCAAGTAGATCTAATGTAACGGCGGTGTCAAAGGGCGGCACATGAATGCCACGGCGCGCGAGACTGGTGCCTTGCTCTAAATGTAAATCTGAAATGATCAAAGTCTCATATTCGGGAACATAAAGCGCGCCCGAGATATGCGGCAACAGATCCAAACCGCCTAACGCAATTTTATGCTGTCTAGACAAGGCTTGTGGCCTCGGCTTCGAGTTTATCAGCAGCTTCGGCGAGAAGGGCATCATCAGCTTCGCCGTAAATTGATTCGCGGCCAATCTCAAGCAGTACGGGAACAGACAGGGGCGAGACTCGTTCCAAGGCTTTGTGAAGGATTTGGTTTTTGATACGCTTTAACAGGGCAGCAAGGCGGTGAATGTCAATTAAACCATCAGCAGCATCATCCCATGCAGCACGTAATAAAAGATGATCAGGCTGATGGCTGCGCAAGGCATCGTAAATTAAATCGGTGTTCACAGTCACCTGCCGTGCAGTCTTTTCTTTACCCGGAAAGTTTCGTTCAATTAGCCCCGCAATGATGGCGCAATAACGGAAGCTGCGTTTCATCAAATTCGATTCCGCCAACCACGCTTCCAAGTCGTCGCCCAACATGTCTTCATCAAAAAGTTTGGCAAGGGAGATGCGTCCCTGTTTGATCATCGCTGACACATCGCTGAGACACCAGATCACCAGCGCATATTCTGATGACACAAATCCCATGGGTTTGGCACCCCAACGTTCAAGACGACGCGTCAGCAACATGCCCAGAGTTTGTTGCGCCAGTCGACCTTCGAAAGGATAGCAAACCATATAATGCTTATCAGCGCGCGGGAAGGTTTCGACAAGCATCTGATCCGCACGAGGAATTGCCGAAGCCCAGCTTTGCGTATTGAGCCAGTCTTTCACTTGGGTCGGCAAATGCTGCCATTTGGATCTATCGGCCAGCAGTCCTCGCACGCGTTCAGCCAGATAGGTGGAGAGCGGAAATTTACCGCCGGCATAGGACGGGATCATGGGGTCGCGGCCATGGGCCCTTGAAGCCAACGCGCCAAATTCATCCAAGCCTTCGAATTTCAAAACTTCACCGCCGAAAAGAAACGTGTTGCCAATGGCCAATTGACTTAGGAAGTATTCTTCAAGTTCGCCGAGCACGCGCCCCCCTGTCACTGTGCGCTTGCCTGTACGGTTTTTGACCGAAGCTAATCTGACCTTCAACATTTCATCGGCAACGATGGTGCCCATGTTCATTTTGTAGCGTGTGGCGAGCATGGGGTGGGCAAGTCGGTATTTACCTGCAATATCCAATTTTAATTTGGCATAGCGTTCATAGGCTTTCAGTGCATAGCCACCTGTGGCCACATAATCCAAAGCTTGATCAAAGCGTTCACGGGTAAGCTTGCGGTAGGTGAAGGCAGTGATAATTTCGTTATAAAGATCATCCGCGAAGAATGGCCCCGAACATGCACAAGCCATGATGTGTTGGGCCAGCACATCAAGTTTCATCACCAGCGGATATTCAGTGTCTTGTGCATTTTCTTTGGCAGCGGCGCGGGCTGCTTCGCATTCCAGAACTTCAAAGCGATTGGACGGCACCAAGATGGCGTTGCTGGCTTCGTCCAAGCGGTGATTGGCGCGGCCAATACGTTGCAGCAAGCGGCTTGAGCCTTTTGGAGCACCTACATGGATCACCAAATCAACATCGCCCCAGTCGATACCTAAATCCAAAGTTGAGGTGCAGACCACAGCTTTCAGTTTGTTTTCTGCCATAGCGGCCTCGACCTTGCGGCGTTGGCTGACATCAAGCGAGCCGTGATGCAGGGCAATGGGCAGGTGATCTTCATTGGCGTTCCATAATTCCTGAAACACCATTTCGGCTTGGCTACGGGTATTGACAAACACCAAAGCCATTTTGGCTTTTTTGATTTCGGCATAAATTTCAGGAATGGCATAAAGCGCTTTGTGTCCGCTCCATGGCACGCGCTCGGCAGATTCCAGAATATGAATATCAGGCGGCGCACCCGCTGAGCCAAGAACAAGGGGCACGGGCGGCTGATTTGCGGGAGCGAGCCACGCCCGCAAGGCATCGGGGTCGGCCACAGTTGCGGACAATCCGGTGAAGCGTGCGTTTGGGGCATGAGTTCTCAGGCGACTAAGGGCGAGAGAAAGAAGCACTCCACGTTTCGACGAGACAATCGAATGAAGTTCATCAATGATCACGGCATTGAGACTTTTCATCAGATGTGCTGCCGTAGGATCGGCGATCAACAGTGTCATCTGTTCTGGCGTGGTGATTAGAATATCCGGCGGGTTGATACGTTGACGTTGGCGACGCGAATGTGGAGTGTCGCCCGTGCGGGTTTCAACGGTGATGGGCAATTTCATTTCATTGATCGGCGCTTCTAAGTTTCGCGCGATGTCAACGGCCAAGGCTTTTAGCGGCGAGATGTAAAGCGTGTGAATTCCGTCATTTTTATGCGGCGCTTCAAGATCAACAAGTGTTGGCAGAAAGCCAGCCAAAGTTTTACCGCCACCCGTGGGTGAAATGAGGAGAGCACTTTCATTGGCGAGGCCATGCCCCAGCATTTGCAATTGGTGCGCACGAGGTTGCCAGCCGCGTGAGGCAAACCATGTGGTGAAGGTGGGGGGAAGAATTGCGTTCACACCGCCTGATATCTTGCAATCGCAGAACGCTCAATTGCAGCAGTCACCAGTTTATCTAAATCCAAAGCATCGCGCAGTATCGCCAAGAACCGTAACTCTTCACGCCCTACCACCAAATCTGCGGCCGCCACTTCAACCGCCAGCGCATAAGCAGTTTCCTTAAGGCGCGCAGGCAACTGATTGTTCACCAAACCAAGCACCGTAGTCATGCCCTCTTCATTTTGCAAAATATCGCTGCACTCTTGCACAACTGTCACCAACCTTGAACGATCAAATGTTTTAAAGGCAGGCAAGGTGCGCAGCAGCAGTTCAATTTCCTGTAACTCATCGGTGCTGATGCGACCTTCGACGGCGGACATCATGACCATGACGTAGATTAAAGCTTGTTGATGAGAGATCGTGCCGGGCATAATTACTTCCTTGTATATTAGAAACAAAACCTAATGGTCGCGTGATATCTTGTCCAGTTTTGGTGTGAAAGACTTTATGATGTCAATGGCATCCACCAATCCCAATCGGTCAATTTGAATGCCGGGTGGGAAGGCCGTTGTAAAACGTGTGGCCAGTCTTGGATCAAGAATGACAAAACAACCACGATCGCCCTCACGGCGGATCAACCTACCAAAGGCTTGGCGGAGTTTCAAACGCACTGACATGTCTTTGTAAGCATTTCCCCCAAAGGCTTCAGAACGTGCGCGTTCCAAAATCGTCGGCGTTGACCATGGCACACGGTCGAGAACGATAAGGCGCAGCGAATCTCCGGGCACATCCACACCGTCGCGCACGGCATCAGTTCCGAGTAAACAGGCATCACGCTCGGCGCGGAACATATCAACCAAGGTTCCTGTATCCATAGGGTCAACATGCTGGGCATAAAGTGGCAAGCCAATTTTAGCCAGTGGCTGTGCAATGCGTTTATGGACAGCGCGAAGGCGGGCGATGGCGGTGAACAGGCCCAGCGCACCGCCGCCCGAAGCCATGAACAATTCACGGTAAGCGGCGGAAATCTGATCCATGTCTTCGCGATTCACGTCGGTTACCACGATCACGCGGCTGATCTTTTTGTAATCAAAAGGTGAGTCGTATCCGGCGCGTTTAACCGGATAGGGCAGATGGATGGCACCGGTTCGCATTTCAGCATTGGTCCAATCATCAGGCACATCGGGCGGGCGGTCTTTGAGTGTGGCCGAAGTCACGATGATACCGTCAGCAGAGCGCAGCACGGTGTTGGCCAGCGGCACAGTTGGATCAATCCAGTGGCTGTGCAGCCCGACGTCAGCCTCACGGCCAAAACTTTGATCAATCGAAAACCAGTCGACAAACAATGCATCAGGGCTTTCCAGCAAATGATTGAGCATTGAAGCCCAGCCACCCACGACAAGTTCGCCACGGCGTTTAAGTGAACGCGCCAGACTTTCAATACGGCCACGGTCATTGGTGTTAAGTTCTGACGCTTCATCATCGAGCTTCTTCAGCAACACATTGGCCAGCGCCGACATGGGCTTTTTTAAATCCATCAACGCTGTCGATAAATCAGCCACTGCAACGGCGAGACCTTCCACCAAGGGTAGGCAATCGGTTTCGAGTGAATTGGTGTTTGATGCTTCTGAGCGCGCTAAAACCTGTTGGCGCACGAGTGTGAGGAAATCTTCAGCTGAACCCTCAGGTTGGCCACCTTGAATACGCCTCGTCCAGCCCGGGCCTGGCAGCGCTGTGGCGGCGCGCAAAATTTGATGCAGAAGCTTTTCGGCGTTGTCTTGATCGGCCACCAGATCACCAAGGCGTTCGGCCAGCCCCCGTCCACGACGGCGCTCAGTCTCAGGCCCGCGTAACCAGCGGCGCAGTTCAGAAGCCTCCATCGCCGTGAGATGGCCACTGAATGCACTGTCTGCCGCGTCAAACAAGTGGTGGCCTTCGTCAAACACGATACGCCTGATACCGCCCGGTGCAGCTTCCTCATCGGGCGTGGTGGCCACGCCAATAGCTTGATCAATTGCGGCCTGATGGAGAACCAAAGCATGATTGGCGATCACAATATCGGCGTTGCGCCCGGCCCGCACCGAGCGTTCGATGAAGCAGCGTTTATAGTGCGTGCAGCCAGCATAAATACATTCGCCGCGCCGATCAGTTAATCCAAGCGCCGAAGGTGTGAGGCCCCGCCCCTCGCCGTCTATTGAAACGTCTTGAAACAGGCTGAGCAACCAAGACGGAAAATCGCCTCCCACAATGTCACCATCACGCGAAAATCTGGCCCAGCGTGCAATCAACGATGCCAGCAAAGCCGAGCGCGCATTGGCCCCGGTCAAGCGCCCAAACACCTCTTGCATATTCAGAAGACACGCATAATTCTCGCGGCCTTTGCGGATCACGATACGTTCGCGGCGTTCAGCAGGGTCTTGCACCAGTCGCGCAGTTTCCTGGTCCAATTGGCGTTGTAGGTTTTTGGTGTAGGTCGAAATCCAAACCGGCGCATTGTTCTTGCGCGCCCATAAATATGAGGGCGCTAAATAACCTAGCGTCTTGCCCAAACCTGTGCCCGCCTCGGCAAGCAGAATATTATTGATGTCTTTCCTGTCGCGCGGTTCGAAGGCATGGGTGGCCATTGCGGCGTAATCGCTCTGAGCCGCGCGGGTTTCGGAATCGCTACCCAAAATGTCTGCCAAGAAACGCTTGGCATCATTGCCGCTGATAGCTTCCTGCGTTCCTGGTGCGCGGCTGCCGTCATCCTCCCACTCTTCAATGCGGTCCCAGACATTAAGGCCCGTTGTAAAACCACCCACATCCATTTTGGGATTAGCGTTCAGCAACGCGGCCATAACAGGTTTTGCCCAAGGCCAATTGGCGCGTGCTAAGAAAGTGGCAAGCTCTGCGGCCTCGCGTAGCAGCGGATAATTTTTATTGGAGAGCCGCATGAGAAGATCGTCAACAACAGCATGTAAAGTTTCCGTGTCGCTTGCCAATTGCTCAACCGCAAGCGACCTTGCCAAGCCTGTTGGCGTGGGTGTTGCAATCCTTGCTGGAACCACAAAGGCAAACAACTCCGCTACATCAAAATGGCGCTGGTCGCGCGCCGCACGGATCAAGCTTTTTGGCGCAGAGGCCGCAGCCCCTAAGCGTTCAATTAAAAAATGCGAATGACAAATGAGATGTGGTGACGCCGATAAACGCGCCAGAGCCGCTGCAGCTCCGAGCTTCTCACCGGACACAACTGCACCTAGCCCCAAGCCTATGGCTGTAGGTGGGGGAACAAATTTATGGTCATGAACGTTCATTACTCTCAAGCTTTAATGTGCTTTGAGCCAAATTCAAAGCCGCCATATGACTGTCAAAATTGGGGCAGAAAATCGGGTTATAACGAGGAGAATTATCTTGGATCAGAAAATCATCAATCTGTTTGACGGCTTTACCCATGGTGGTATGAGCCGCCGTGAATTTATGGATAAGTTGACGACATTGGCAGGTGGCACAGCCGCGGCCATTGCTATTTTGCCAGTGCTTGAAAATAACTATGCCAAAGCTGATATTTTGCCCGAAGGTGATGCGCGCATTGCCACCGAACCGCTGAAATTTGAGGGTGGTTCGGGCTATCTGGCAACGCCTGCGGCTGCTAGCAAATATCCTGCTGTCATCGTCATTCACGAAAACCGTGGACTGAACCCCCACATAAAAGACATTGCGCGGCGCATGGCTGCAGAGGGTTTTGTGGCTTTGGCTCCTGATTACTTAGCTGGCCTTGGCGGCACACCTGATGATGCTGATAAAGCAAAAGAAATGATTGGCACATTGAAGCCGGAAGATATTTTGGCGACATCAAAGGCCGCGCTTGCTGCTGTGCGCGTTCACCCCATGGCTAACGAAAAAGCCAGTGCTATGGGCTTTTGCTGGGGTGGAAGCGCTGTGAATGCGCTGGCCGTTGCCGATGAAAGCCTCAATGCTGGTGTCGCTTATTACGGTGAGCAGCCTAAAGACGAAGATGTTGCCAAAATCAAAGCGCCATTGCTGTTGCATTATGGCGCGCTTGATGACCGGATCAATGCAGGGATTCCCGCGTTTGAAACAGCCCTCAAGGCCGGCAACAAAACTTACGAGCTGTTCAAATATGAAGGTGCCAACCATGCCTTCAACAACGACACAAACCAAGCGCGATACAATAAAGAAGCCGCTGATCTGGCTTGGGGTCGCACAGTTACGTTCCTGAAGAAATATACCGCCTAATCGCCTCACTCATTGACGGGACAGTTGGACATGCCTAACACGGCGTTCCCGTGCCCAAACGCATGTCCAATTTTTGAGTAAATGAAATGACTGTCTCCTCCGCCCTTCGCGATGCCGCACTCGAATCTAAGGCTTGGCCTTTTGAGGAGGCGCGGAAGATTTTGAAGCGGGTGGAAAAGTCAGGCCAGAAATCAGTTTTGTTTGAAACCGGTTATGGGCCATCAGGTCTGCCGCATATTGGCACGTTCGGCGAAGTATCGCGCACCACAATGGTGCGGCGCGCCTTTGAGCTGATGAGCGATGTACCCACACGATTGCTGGTGTTTTCGGACGATATGGACGGCATGCGCAAGATTCCGGATAATGTGCCGGATAAATCATTCCTCGAGCCGCATTTGCACAAGCCGCTCACATCGGTGCCTAATCCATTTGGTGGCGATTATGAAAGCTTCGGCCATCACAACAATGCCATGCTGCGGCGGTTCCTCGACACGTTTGGATTCCAATATGAATTTGGTTCGGCCACAGAATACTATAAGTCTGGCAAATATGATGACATGCTCATCCGAGCGCTGGAAAAATATGATGACATCATGGGGGTCATGTTGCCCAGCTTGGGTGAAGAACGCCAAGCGACTTATTCGCCGTTCTTGCCGATCTCGCCGATTTCGGGCCGTGTGCTTTATGTGCCGATGAAAGCCATCGATGCCAAGAAGGGCACCATTACTTTCAATGATGAAGACGGAACTGATACCACTGTTGATGTGCGCGGTGGGCGCACCAAGCTGCAATGGAAGCCAGATTTCGGCATGCGCTTTGCGGCTTTGGGTGTGGATTTTGAAATGTTCGGCAAGGATCACCAATCCAATGCGCCGATTTATGATCGCAATTGTGAAATTCTGGGCGGCATTGCGCCAGAGCATTATGTTTACGAATTATTCTTGGATGATAAAGGCCAGAAGATTTCAAAATCCAAAGGCAACGGCCTCACCATTGATGAATGGCTGACCTACGCTGATCCAGATTCCCTCTCGCTCTATATGTATAACCGTCCGCGCGAAGCCAAGAAATTGTTCTTTGACGTTATCCCTCGTGCGGTTGATGAATATGCGCAGCATTTGGGTGGTTATCAAAAACAGACTGAGCCTAAAGACCAATTGATGAATCCGGTGTGGCATATCCACGGCGGTCAACCACCCAAGCCCGAAACTGGCGGCGTTACATTTGCCTTGTTGCTCAATCTGGTTTCAGTTGCCAACACCGAGGATAAGTCGGTACTCTGGGCTTTCCTCAAACGCTACATGCCGGAAATGGACGCCACCACCCATCCACGCTTGGACAAAATGGTGGGCTATGCCATTCGCTATTATCTCGATTTCATAAAACCCAACAAGGTCTATCGTCCGTGTACGGAGGATGAAGCCAAGGCGCTCACCGATCTCAATGCAGCGCTTGCCGAATTACCCGAAGGCTCCACCCCTGAAGCCATTCAGCAAAAGGTTTATGACATCGGCAGACGCGAACCCTACACCGTCACCCAAAAAGACGGCACCATTGGTGTGGGCCAGACATGGTTCAACATGCTTTATCAAGTCTTGCTGGGTGAAGAACGCGGGCCACGGTTTGGATCGTTTGCTGCGCTTTATGGTTTGGCCAATACGCGTGGGTTAATTGACAAGGCGCTGAAGGGGGAACTGGGAACCTAATTTGCCATATTGAGAAGTTCGTTGACATTAATCGCAATATATTCTGCGACTGCTTCACTTGTGTCATGGTTTGCGCCTTTGCTGGCGATCGCAATAACCCTAAAGTTTGAATCTACGACGGGACCTCCGCTATTGCCTTCACGAACCCTTGGACTTATTTCTAAAAATCCTATGCTATGTCTAACGAACCTTCTAATTTCATGGCCAGACTCGATTCTGATTGGCATGAATTTACTGTGGTTGGGGTATCCCAAAAGAGTCAGAGTTGAATTTGTTTCTATTGCGTGGGTGCTTACCGATATATCCAAAGGCAAAATTCCGGACAACGCTTCGGGAATATTAAAAATAACTAAGTCTCTATCGCTATCTCGTTTTCTAATCACTAGAGGGAATTTTTTTTCAGGCCAATTGCGATGATAAATAAACGGTTTGCTATTCACGCAGTGCGCGCAAGTTGCAATTCCCACGTCCTTTACAAAAAATGCTGTTCCTTGGTTATCGGTTTCAAAATCCTCAACTACCCATGTGGCTTGTTCTGCGATTTCTCGTGGTGTCAACTTGATTTGAATTTTAGCTCTTGGCTGAAGCTCGTTGAACTCCCTAACCAGCTTTCGAAAAACCTGGTCACTTTTTCCCCTGATTTGCCCGACAAATGAAATCTGGCCCAGCAAAAAGTCGTCTAAACTAGTTTTTATTCCAAATTTTTCGTTCAATGTCTTTTGGGCGTCAGGAAATCCGTACTTCCTCCAGGCATGCAACGCTCCGCGAATGTTGCGTATATATCTCCGTTTGACATTCACGTGTTGATTTACAATCAATCCCGTCACTTCTTGACGATGTATTTTTTGGAATAAGCGCGTCTTTTGTGCATTCAATTTGAAGCCATTGGTTTCAATAATGTGCAATAGCTCTGCATTTATTACCACTCGAGTGCTGCCACCTTCGTCAATTTCAGTGTGGGCGAGACTAAATCTGCTTCGATGGGTAGAGAATGTTATGTCATCTGCATATCTCGAGTAACTGCAGTTATGCTTTCTGGCTAAACTGCGAAGTTGAGAATCCAACTTCGAGCAAATGAGATTGGACAATATTGGCGAGGTGGGCGCACCTTGGGGCAGCTTATTCTGGTACGTGGATGCTTTTGCAATTGCCGCAGCTATACTACGCGGTAGATTAAATGGTTTTTTGGACAGCATCCCATAGACTCTTCCAAAGTTAATAGAGCCAAAGAAATCACTTATATCGATGTTGAGAATTGTTTTTTGACCAACATGAGTGTTGGCATTATCTCTAATGCTGCGTCCAGAAACAAAGCCAGTTACACAGTGATGAAATGTCCTGATTTTTGATAAGTGACGCGCTAGATGGCGTTGCATGGTCATCAAATTCTTGTCTGGCACACTAATAGTTCTTATTCCGCCAGATTTTTTTGGAATTTAAAAATTTGCGTATTTAAAAAATTTCCTATCTTTGTGGAGATGAAATCCAAGTTGAGCCGCAGTTATCCCTAGAAGTTTTGAGAGGTCGTCATAGTTGATCGCGTCAACAATCAACTGTGATTCTGGAATTTGAGGCGCAGCCAAAGACACATCTACCTTTTCTAACACGTGATGCGCCATTACCCATATAGCAGCACGCCGCGCCACAAAGCTTCTTTGCCAACATTGGCCACAGGTCGCGGTATCAACAACCAAGTCAAATGTCTGCTGCGCCTCTACAAGTAAGCTAGCAAAAAAATCAATACTATTCAATTGTCCAATTGAAAGTGGAACCGCAAAAAGTAGCAAAGCTATTACAATGTAATGCAAACCATTCCTCTCCCTTCCAGAGAAGAATGGCAAACGATCTTGGCGAAATTATGTCTGTTTATCTATTCTAGGATTTTAATTTACTGGCTCGCCCACACAATCCTTGCCATCCAGTCCACGTCCTTCATATCCAAGGTCTTAGTCTCGTGTGCGGAATTGAATGAGGCTAATTCCAATGTGCGTGCGGTTTGGCGTTGCATGATTTTGCACATCACTTGGCCGTCAGAGGTGCGCACCACAACGCGGTCACCCTTCCTTACTGTAGCGCCGGGCGATACGATGATGGTGTCGCCTTCGCGGTAAACCGGCTCCATAGAGTTGCCGGTGATTTCGAGGCCATAGGCTGTTGTATCTGTTACGCCCGGCACGTCGATTTCTTCCCAGCCATTGCCTGCAGGGAAACCTGAATCGTCAAAAAAGCCGCCCTTGCCCGCTTTGGCAAAGCCAAGCATAGGGATTTGCTTCAACCGCGGTGCTTGGCCTTTGCGGCCAGACAGTAAATCCATAAATTCTTCAACTGGAGCGCCCGCAGCGTTTAATACCCGCGCAATGCTTTCCATGGTTGGCCAACGCGGTCTGCCATCAGGGCCAATGCGCTTGGACGGATTGAATGAGGTTGGGTCTAAGCCAGACTTTTTGGCCAAGCCTGATGCTGAAAAGCCGTAACGTTCAGCAATTGTGTCAATTGCCGCCCAAACTTGCTTGTGTGAAAACATGATTTATCCTCCGCATTCTTGTTCTTGCCTCAATTAGGAAGCAATACCTCTTGCACAAAGATTTGTCCAGCGTAAAGCATGAGGTTGGCTATAATTATTTTTGGGGCTGGATTTGAGGGTTCTTTACAAGATCATAGATGCGGCAACTTGGGCGCAGGCCGTGAATGCCGGCGTATTCAAAGGCGCTGCGATTGATTTGACTGACGGATATATTCATCTCTCGACAGGCGCCCAAGCGAAAGAAACGGCACGGTTACATTTTGCTGTGGTTGAAAATCTATTGCTGGTGGCAATTGATGAATCGGTGGTTGCTGATCATTTGAAATGGGAGGCTTCGCGCGGTGGGCAGTTATTTCCGCATGTCTATGCTGTGATTGATCCCACTCAAATACTATGGGCCAAACCTCTACCTTGGGATGGTGTTGCGCATGTCTTTCCGGAGGAGTTTGCGTAATGGGTCTTGCTGATCTTGGTTTTGCACTAGCTAAACCGTTCTTGCACAAGATGGACGCCGAACAGGCTCATGGCCTGACCATAAGTTCCTTGAAGGCAGGTTTAGGGGGTGGTCGCGGCGCGATCAGATCTGCAAAGCTCGAAACAAAATTGTTCGGCCTCACATTTGCCAACCCAGTGGGCCTGGCTCCCGGTTTCGATAAAAATGCGGAAGTGCCGGATGCCATGTTGGGCCAAGGGTTCGGCTTTGTGGAAATCGGCACCGTCACGCCGCGTCCGCAAAGTGGCAATGCCAAGCCACGGCTTTTTCGTTTGGTCGAAGATCAGGCCGTCATCAATCGCATGGGTTTTAACAATGATGGCCAGCAGGCTGTGTTGCGCCGGTTGGAAGCGCGACGAAATAGAGGTGGCATTGTTGGCGTTAATGTTGGAGCTAACAAGGATTCAAGCGACCGCATTGCCGATTATGTTTCAGGGATTGAAGCGTTTCAAAATGTCGCGAGTTACATCACGATCAATATTTCTTCGCCTAATACGCCGGGGCTTCGCACCATGCAGGGACGCGAAGAGTTGTTAAAGTTACTTGCAGCTCTCAATGCTAAACGCAAAACGGGATTGCCAATGCTTCTGAAAATTGCACCCGATTTGGCAGAGCCGGACTTGCAGGATGTGGCTGATGTCTGCGCAATTGAAGCGGTGGATGGTGTGATTGTTTCGAATACAACACTATCGCGGCCCAATTTAAGGTCATTACATGCCACAGAAATGGGTGGGCTTTCGGGTCAGCCATTATTTAATTTATCAACCCAGCAATTAGCGCTGTTTTACAAAATGACGGCAGGCAAAATTCCTTTGATCGGCGTGGGAGGTGTGTCGGATGTTGAAACGGCTTGGGCTAAAATTAGAGCCGGGGCTTCGCTTATCCAAATTTATTCGGCGTTGGTTTATCAAGGCCCCTCTTTAATCTCAGACATTTGCGCAGGGCTTGAGCGAAAATTGACAGCACAAAACATTAAGCATCTCGGTGACGCAATTGGACCCTAAAATGGACTATCAGGCAAATAGCGTGCGAAGATTTTCGCGCTGATATTTTTTTCCTCAAGTCGGTCGAGCGCATAGTCCAAGGCTTCGCGCAAATTCGGTTGATCCAAGCTCACCAGCACGCTCATGCTTTTTGAAAAACTCGCGCGGTCAACAAAGCTGTCGCCCAACATAACGCAACAGCCCCGCGCACTGGAACCTTTTATCCAAAATGATGCGTGCATACTATCGGTAAAGGCTGCATCGATTGCTGCTGTTCGTAATGATTCAAGCAGTGCATTTTCATCATTGAAAGGCGTGAGGGCGGCTCTTTCGTAATATTTTTCGAGAAAAGCGGCATGACTTGTTCCTTTCACATAGCCAAGTCGGCGGCCCGCCAGCTCTTTCACATCGGGTTGGGAAAACGGCATGCCGGTGCGCGTTATAAAGCGTGCGGATGAAAAGAAATAAGGTCTTGTGGATGTGGCGAGTTTGAGCACATCGGAGCTCAACCTCACGCCGCCGATGACTGCATCGCCCTCATGATTTTTTAGAGCTGGAAGTAATTCAGCAAATGGCTTGGGGATAAACTGGCAGGTAATTTTGAGCTCAGCACAAGCTGCAACCGCCAGATCAACAGAAATGCCTGTCATGGCACCTTCTGCGGTTTGGAAACTGAAAGGGGGGAACTCAATATCAGTCAGAAATTTAATCGGGCCAACTGGCATTTCCAAAGGTGCAACGGCACCTGAATCGATATGACGAAAAAGTGGAAAAACAGGGTTATTATTTGCAGCTAAAGATTCAGTGGTGAAAATAAACACAACCAGAAAAAGAAATTTCGGGAGGTGATACAATTGGCGGATAGTACTCACGATGAATTTCCTCAGTTTTAATTTTGCGGCGGGAACTGCGGTGTGATCATCGCACAGAGGGGCTATTTTGTCAGTAGTTTATGAGTTGACCACGTCAGACGGGTCAGAAATTATCGAATTGGTCGGCAATCCATCTGATTTGCCGGAACTCCCTGTCCATTTGCTCGGTTCGATCTTTGCTCGTCTCAATCCGGCTGAAAAAGAACTCGCATTGCGACACAAATTACTTCCGGTGGCTTGGCTTCCGGATCGCACACTTTATGCTGCAGTAGAGGGTCAATCTCTTGGACGGGCGCGGGAGAACAATTTTAAACCCGTGGCGCGCATCATCGCCAAACAATTTCAGGCCAGCGTGAAACGTTACCTCGGCAAAGAAATTTTAGAATATGCAACCGAGAATCTAAAATGTCGTAAACCAGATTTTTCTGCACATCGCAGATTTATGCCTGCGCAAATTGTGGGGTTTGGAATTCTGATTGTTATATATCTTACTGCTTTGGTCAGCTTGCCGTTAGAGATCACTTTTGCCTTCACAAGCTTTCTCTTCTCGTTGTTCTTTTTAGGTGTTGTGGCTTTGCGTCTTATGTGTGTCATGGGCCCAGGCCAAGAGACTAAGACTAAAGCGAGAAAACTTAACGACAAGCAGCTTCCTGTCTATTCGGTCTTAGTACCATTGTTTCGTGAGACACGAGTTCTCAGGCAGTTGTTGGCGGCCCTCAACCAATTGGATTACCCTCAGCATCTGCTCGACATAAAACTGATCCTTGAGGAAAATGATGTCGCGATGCACCGCGCAATTGCCTCGCTCGACTTGCCAGCTTATTTTGAAGTTATCGTCGTGCCTTCTGGCAAACCTCAAACCAAACCGCGCGCTTTGAACTATGCATTACAATTTTCACGGGGAGAATTGCTTACAATTTATGATGCAGAAGATATGCCAGAGCCGGACCAGTTGCGAAAAGCCGCCGCAGTATTTGCTCGTGGGCCACATAATCTCGCATGTCTTCAAGCGGAACTTGCCTTCTATAATGCTAATGAAAACTGGATCACCCGCCAGTTTGCAGTTGAATATGCGGTGCTGTTTCAATTAATTCTACCCAGTCTTGCGCGCGAGGGCATGCCTCTGCCACTTGGGGGAACATCAAATCATTTCCGGACGAAGATTCTCCGCGATGTTGGGGCGTGGGATTCGTATAATGTAACCGAAGATGCCGATTTGGGGATGAGGCTGGCCAGATTGGGTTACACAACTCAAGTTTTGCACAGCAAAACTTTTGAAGAAGCCAATACAGAATTGGGCAATTGGATTTCGCAGCGGGCGCGTTGGTTTAAAGGCTTTTTGCAAACATGGTTGGTGCATATGCGTCGTCCTTATTCACTCCATGGTGAAATAGGTTGGGACGGAATATGGGCCTTTCAGGCGACATGTTTCGGGACAATATTTTCGTCGACAGTTCATCCGATTTTTAACTGCTTAATCTGTTATCAATTGTGGCAAAACTGGCAGACGCCTCTAAACCATTCATTTTTTACAACCTTCATAGCGGGGATGAGTATCGTCGTTACCCTCATGGGATACGGGACTTCTATGTATGCTGGATATTTGGTTTGCAAACGAAACGGCCACATATGGTGGGGGGTGCTTTTAACGATGCCTTTCTATTGGCTGCTTATGGGCGTTGCTGCGTGGCTTTCACTTTGGCAATTTATTGTGGCACCATTTCATTGGAATAAAACAAAGCACGGAATTTCAACACTTACGACGATTTCCAAACCTTATTTTGTTCCGGTCACAGTGATGCCTGCTGGACCTAAGATGATCACAAAAATAACAGGCAAGAAGAACAGAATCATCGGCACAGTCAGTTTTGGTGGAAGGGCAGCGGCTTTCTTCTCAGCTTCGGCCATTCGGTCATTGCGGTTTTCTTGGGCCAAGACACGCAAAGCCGAACCCAGCGGCGTGCCGTAACGTTCAGATTGGATTAGACTGGTCACGACCGAGCGAACGGTTTCAAGGCCAGTCCGTTTACTCAAATTATCAAGGGCCTTGCGGCGATCGCCCAAGAACGAAAGTTCAGCAACAGTCAATGCCATTTCCTCGGCTAGCGGCACAGATTGGCTGCCGATTTCTTTCCCAACGCGGCCCATGGCTGGCTCCAGCGCCATGCCAGATTCGACGCAGATCAACAAAAGATCAAGCGCATCAGACCAAGACTTCTTGATCGAGGCTTGGCGCTTTTTCGCGAAATTTTTTACGACGAGTGAAGGAAGGTAGAAGCCTATAACGAGGCCCATCATCGCTGTGGTCAGGCGCAGATTTGGCGGAACTTTTTCGGCAACAACTGTCGAAGTGTAAACAAACGAAGCAAGACCAATAAAAATTGGAGAGATGATGCGCATCGCCAGAAACGTCATCAAATGTTTTTCTGTTCTGAAGCCAGCTTGGCGCAACTTGATGCGTGATTCTTCTGACTCGAAAATTTTGCGTAAATTGAGAGAGTCAACAATTTGCGTGTAAGCGCTCGGCTTTACTTTTTCACGCAAGCGCACTTCGGTGTTGGCAAAGTTGGCTTTTTGCTGCGCCTTAAGACGGTCACGTTCGGATGCAACTATTTTTGCACGGGCTTGGAGTTTGTCATTTTCAAAAAAAGGTGCAGTAACAGTTATGATTGTGCCAAACACCGCGAGCCCCGCAAAAATTATGACGAGGGTCTCAATTTGAAAAAGATTAGCTACAAAGCTCATATTCTTACCTTAATTAGCCTTCTGCAGTTCCAACTAGATTTGGAAGTTAATCATTTTACGCATTACCAAAACACCCGTGGTCATCCATATGCCACTGCCGATTAAAAGGATGTGGCCCATCTGGGTATTGAAAAGCGGACTGAGATAGGTTGGGTTCAGCATTGTGAGCGCACCCATCAGGACGAATGGCAACGAACCAATGATCGCGGCTGAAGACTTTGCTTCCTGGCTCACAGACTGAACTTTCTGCTTCATCTTCTTGCGGTCACGCAGCACCCGCGAAAGATTGCCCAATGCTTCGGATAGATTACCGCCAGTTTTTGCTTGAATGGCCATCACGATGGCAAGAAAATTGACCTCAGGTAATGGGATGCGTTCGACCATTCGTTCTATGCCTTGTTCGAGTGAGATGCCAAGGCGCTGACCTTCAACAACTTCAGCAAATTCAGGGCCCACAGGAGGGCCAGATTCTGTCGCAATAATTTTCATGGCTTCGGTCACAGGAAGACCAGACTTCAAGCCGCGGGTCATAACGTCGAGCGCATCAGCAAAATCATTCAAGAAAATATTCTGGCGGCGGACACGCATATTTTTCAATATCCAACGCGGAAGGCCAAATATACCCACAAACAATATGGCAATGACCACGTAAATATTTGGATAGACAACAAATGAGACCGCAGCCAAGCCGCCGCCCAATATGCAAGCCGAAACCCAATAGGCCCTCACTGAAATATCGAGTCCTGCTTGCTCTAGATTAACGCGTAAACTGTTACGTCTTTTTTTCAGCTCTTTTTCTTGTTTGCCAACTTGCTTCAACGAATCTTGGATTTGGCGGCGACGGGTATCTTTGGTGTCTTCCGAAAGACGAGCGCGAATTGAACTCCCGAGCGATTCGGTTTTTTTACCTGTCGAAATCGCTTTGACGCGGTTTGCACTATTATCGTTCGAGAAGAGTGGAAACAGGATCGCAATGGCCAAGCCACCCACAGCCAGAGAGACCATGATTGTGAAAGCAGTAGACGACAGATCTTCGCCAAAAAACATTTTTTAGTATCCGTTCTTAATCAATCTTTTGCAGTGCGGTCTTCAGCTTTTTCAAGAGCCTCAGCCAATCGGCGTTCTTCGTTGTAATAGCGTGCACGATCCCAGAAATGTGGGCGTGCAATGCCAGTCGAACGATGCTTACCAACGATCTTGCCGTTGGCGTCTTCACCGGAGATGTCATAAATAAACAAATCTTGCGTGATGATCACATCGCCTTCCATGCCAACCACCTCAGTGATGTGGGTGATTTTACGCGAACCATCGCGAAGACGCGTGGCTTGCACAATGACGTCGATTGAGCCCACGATCATTTCGGTGATGGTTTGTGAAGGCAGCGAGAAGCCGCCCATGGTGATCATCGATTCCAAACGCGAGATCGCTTCACGTGGAGAGTTGGCGTGCAGTGTGCCCATGGAGCCGTCATGGCCTGTGTTCATGGCCTGAAGCAAATCGAACGCTTCAGGTCCGCGGACTTCGCCGACGATGATGCGTTCAGGGCGCATACGCAAACAGTTCTTCACCAATTCGCGCATGGTGATGGCACCTTCGCCTTCCAAATTTGGTGGCCTGGTTTCAAGACGCACCACATGTGGCTGTTGAAGTTGAAGTTCGGCTGCGTCTTCGCAAGTGATAATACGTTCATCCGAGTCGATGTAACCCGTAAGGCAATTCAGCAAAGTCGTTTTTCCCGAACCAGTACCACCTGAAATCAACGTATTGCAACGAACGCGGCCGACGATTTCAAGAACGGTAGCACCTTCAGGGGTTATCGACTTGAACTTCACCAAATCTGGTAAGCGCAACCGATCTTTTTTAAATTTACGAATAGTGAGTGCACAGCCGTCAATTGAAAGTGGCGGAGCAATGACGTTCACACGTGAACCATCTGGCAAACGCGCGTCGCAGATTGGGCTTGCTTCATCAACGCGGCGGCCCACTTGGCTCACGATACGTTGGCATATGTTTAGAAGCTGGCCATTGTCGCGGAAGCGCACGCCGGTCTTCTGCATCTTGCCATCGACTTCGATGAACACATGCGAAGCACCATTGACCATGATATCTGCGATATCATCACGCGCGAGCAAAGGCTCTAGTGGGCCGTAACCCAACACGTCGTTGCAAATATCTTCGAGCAGTTCTTCCTGCTCAGCAATCGACATCACCACATCTTTAAGTGCGATGATTTCGTTGACGATGTCGCGAATTTCGTCGCGCGCGGCGTCACGGTCGAGTTGGCCTAACTGAGTGAGGTCAATGGCGTCAATCAACGCATTAAAGATTGTGCTTTTAATGTCGTAATAAGATTCGGATTTATGCTTGTGTTCAACCTGAGGCTTCTCAGCAACAATTGCAGCAGGCCTTGCAGGTTGGCCAGCGGCGGCGGCTATCGGCGCACCAGCTGGTTTTAAATCAGGTATGGCTTTGCCAAGTGGAGAGGCTGCTGCTGCGTGCGCAAGTGCTGCTGGGCCTGGTGGCAAGGTGACCGGACCAGATCCGCCTGCTTCTGTTTTTTTGCCGAACATTCTTGGTAATCCTTACTTCTTCTTTTTCTTCATCGAAAAATTTTTCATCATGCTGGAAAGATCAAATTTGGCTGCTTTGGCAGCCTTAGGACGCGAACCCGCGATAATTTCTGCCAATTCATTTAGCATCTCCGCAGACTTGGACTTTGGAGCAACTTCAAACAGCATCTGGCCGTTACCTTGAGCAAGACCAAAACTTTGGGGATCGTGAGGAATGATAACGCTTGGTTCAATGCCGATTGCTTTACCAAAATCGGCTGGCGGAATTTCAGGTCGCTTTGGAACTCCGACTTGATTGAGAATTAAACGCGGATGGCGATCGTGAGGCCTTCCGGCTTTCAGCATATCAATAAGATTTTTGGCATTGCGCAGTGATGGCAATTCTGGTGTGGCCGTGATGATCACCTCATCAGCCCCTAACAGTGTCTGTTTAACCCAAGGTGCCCAGATATTTGGAACGTCCACAGCAATCATGGGGGCAGAATGGCGCACGACATTAAGTACTGTCTCTACGGCATGTGCATCAAAGTTGATTTCCCGGTCAATGCCACTTGGACCGTTCAGCAAGCTCAATTTGTTGCCCAGTTTGGTCATCAAGCGGTCAACTAAGGTTCCATCAATACGATCTGGCTGGCCCAGAGCTTCATATATGCCGCCGCCTGCATCTTGATTGAAGTTCAAAGCTGAAGTTCCAAATGGCAAATCAAGATCTGTAATAACTGTTTCGATGTTCAGGCGCTGCGAAATTGCCCATGCTACGTTATGTGCAATCGTCGATGAGCCAACGCCGCCTTTAGAGCCGACGAACGCCACGATGCGACCAAGCGGAACCGCTTTTGGATCACTGTAGAGATGAGCAATTGTTTCAATGAATTGCATCGCGTTAATCGGAGCAACCAGATATTCGCTGACACCATTCTTAATCAACTCGCGGTAGAGAATCACATCATTGACATGACCGATCACGATAACTTTCGTATTGGGCTGGCAAACTTCGGCGAAGCTGGCGAGCTCTGCCATAATTTGTGCGCGATCACCGTGAGATTCAACCACCACGACATTTGGTGTCGCCTCGCCTTGATAAACTTGAGCAGCCGATGCAATGCCGCCCAACTGAATGGTCGTATGGGCTTTCGACATACGCCGATCAATACTTGCAGCCTGAACGGTTTCCCCGGTTTGCTGATTGTCACAAAAGACCCCAATGTTGATGCGCGGCACGTTCACAATCAAATTGCTTTCGTGCGACATTGATATTTGAGGGGCGGTATTATCGGTATTCATTTCTTTTTTCCTGATCTTGATCGATCGGCTTGTTGGGTTGAAGTTCTTACTAACGTCATGGCGTGGGTGAAGGGGCATTCGCCGTCGAGTTTGTTGAACCCGATGATGAACCCGAAGTAGCCGTACCCTGTGCCCAGTTTGTCAATGCCGCTACACGTGGCTGCGCAACGACGGGCGTCGATGCCGTGGGTACTGTCAACGTTTCTGGATTAGCAACCATGGCAGCAATATTGGCCTGCACCGCACAACCATGGTTGGCTGTCAGCATATTTTCTTCAGTGTCGGTGGCGTCATCGGGCCACTTGCCACAATTTAATGACTGACCATAGGCAGAAACATAAGACAGTCTTACCGGCGAGGACGCTCCGCCTTTATAATTGGCAAAGCGCACATAAGAGCGCGGAACGCCCTGTTGAACCATCAAACTTGCAATCTCGCTGGCGACGCGGGCAGAGCCACCGCCACCGCTTGGTTGAGCAACGGTAATAGGCGTCACACCAGCTTGTAGTGCTTGATGCACGAATGAATTGACGGCATCAATTTGTCGTGGCTGCAGCGTACCTTGAGCGCTTGATACTTCCATCGTGATCGGTGCCTTTACGACTGTCAGCGGATGACGATCAGAGCCACCATAAGGCTGCCGGTAATCATCTTCCAACGCTGCATCGAGGGTTTTACAACCGCTGAGCATCGAGGCCATTAGCAAAACCAAGCTGAGTTTAGCGTAACGGGACTTATACATTTTTAAACTTACCATGATGGCTTACGCTCCACTCTACTCAACGATGTAGCCAACATTGCCTTGGTAAGTTCCCTGTGGAATTTTACCATTAGCGCCGTAGACTTTGTTTAATCGGCCCAAGAGAATTGTTTGACGATCCGAAGCGGGCGCGAAATTTTTATCTGGAGATTCCAGCTGTCTTTGAGCAACGCTGCGAACAATATGCGGAGTGACCATCACCACCAATTCCGTTTGGTTGTTGATAAAGTCGCGGCTCCGGAAAAGTGCGCCCAAAATCGGTAACTTTTTCAGACCAGGAGTTCCGTTAATGGTTTGACGGGTTGATTCTCTGATCAAACCTGCCAGCATCATGGAACCGCCGTCAGGCATTTCAAGCGTGGTATCGGCTTCGCGCTTGAGTAATGATGGGATGCTAAAATCACCACTGGTCACTGTGCTGAGCTCACTCACCTCGGTATGAATTTTCAAATTGATACGACCTTGATTCAAAACAATAGGCGTAAAGTTGAGACCGATACCGTATTTCTTAAATTCGAGCGTACAGGTTCTGAGACCTTGGACAGTGCTGCAAACTTGGAATGGAAATTCACCACCTGCCAAGAATGTTGCGGGCTGGCCGGAAACCGCAGTTAAGTTTGGTTCGGCCAAAGTGCGCAGAAGGCCATCGCTTTCCATGGCGCGAACAACGCCTGAAAAATTGCTCGCTCCAGAAACGCCTGAAAGGCCTGCAGCGTTATCCGTGCTGATTGGGTTGCTACTGAATGGATTCACTGTTGAAAGGTTGAACGCAAACCCACCAATGCTGAGAAGTGCTTTGAAGTTAATGCCGAATTGTTTCAACACGTCGCGCTGAATTTCGACGACTTTAACCTGCAACATGACTTGGTCTTCGCCAGCAATCTGTATGGCATCGACAACTTTTGTATCGGCCCCGCCAACCGCAATGTTCTTTGCAAGATCGACTGCGGTTTTTGCTTCCAACGCATTCATTGCCATGCCCGAGAGAACAATGTTACGATCTTCGGCGTCTACCTTAATACGAGTGCCAGGCAGAGTTCGGCGGATCAAATTTTGCAATGCTGTTGGATCGAGTGTAACTTCGATGTCGAGGCTCATGATCTGTTGGCCATTTGCGTCCAGAAAGAACACATTGGTTTGGCCAGTGCTTTTGGCAAAGAGATAAGCTACGTTTTTGGAGCGAACGATAGCATCAACTGTATCGGTGTTGCCCACAAGCACGTCTTTAGCATCTGCTGGTAGATGCACGATCATGGATTTTCCCAAGCCAATACGCAGGAAGCGCCCTGATTCTGCGGGGCTGGAAGCGTTGGCCACGGACATATCCGTGGCTTTTGCAGCGTTCATCAACAAAGGTGAAAACACCAAGAATGAAGCAAGCAGAGCAGATGCACAGGCAGAGATTTTTAATACTGCACCTGGATTCCAAGACTTTTTTAATGTATTTTTCATCAGGACTCTCTCACTTCACAGACGCATAAGATTCAACGCCGTAGCGCACATATAGCGTGTCGTTACTCACGCGCTTGCCACGACCGTCTTCTTGATATTTTTCAGCCAGAACCGGCACAATTTCTTCAATCTTCTTGCCGTCATTCTCTGCAATGGACCGCAAAGCAAGGGACAACTCACCTGAAGATTCAACCATTGCCAAAATTTCAGTTTGATGAGGCGTCAGCTCGATCGTTGCGGTTTCGCCTTTTTCCACAGTGACTGAGTCACCTTCGCTTGCTTGGCGAAAAACTTGGTTGACGGCGAGGACGCGTACATTGGTGATAACTGTTTCGCTTTTTACAGTTTGGGTGTTTCCGGCTTGGCCAGGTTTTCTCGTCAAAATCACGTCTACTCTGTCATCGGGTAAAATAAAGCCGCCTGCAGATAAACGCGTCGGGATCGCAATTGAAAGAGCACGCATGCCTTTTGGCAAGATCGAACTCATGAAGCCGCCCTTGCCGGGAAGTAAAATCTTCTTTTCAAAAATCGTCTCGCCTTGATAGATCGGAAGACGTGCGCGCGCGCTGGCATATTCTTGAGTGGCGTCGGGTTTAGCGTCTTTTGTGATCATTGTTGGAAGTACGCCATCTGCCGGCCAGCTTTTCCATACCAACGTGCCGCTTGCTAGTTTGTCACCCATCAACAAATCTTTGGCTGCTACTAGAACATCAGTCGTTTTGACCGTATTGACCTCTTCAAGTTTAACTTCTTGTTTCTTGCCAATGACTCCCTTTGCCAAAAGCCCAGCGACAACGGCTGAACCAATTGCCAAAGCGAACATAATGATACGCATTTTACTCATCGTATTAATCCCCAAACCCGTGCCTCAGGCACAACAGAAATTTAACTTTGTGACGGAATGGTCAAATTTAGGTTAATGACCGATCCAACCCATTAAAATCATACCAAACCCGTGACCCACCATGTTTCGCGGAAAGCCAAAATGCCGCCGATTGCGAATGCAAGGCCGTATGGAACATTAGGCTTCATCGCGCGAATCTTCTGACCCAAAGTGCCTAAACTTTCACCGCTTCCATAGATTTCCCAAGTCATCAACAACATAGACCACGCGCCCACAAACAAGGCCAAAGCACCGCCTGCAATTGCTGTGGCAAATAAAAATGGCAAAGTTTGACTGGTGCCGAACCAAAAGCCTGCTGCGGCCATAAGCTTTGCGTCGCCGCCGCCAAATAATCCAAATTGGAAAAACAAAAAGCCCGCGGCAAAGAGAATCACACCCGCTAAAATGTGCATGCCAAATTCAGCCAACGGCATGCCTGTAAAGTAAGCCATTGGAAAAAATAGCACCGCGGTGAGCAATGTGAGCCAATTCGGAATCCGAAAAGACAAAACATCTCCCGCTGCGGCAATAATCAGCAATACAGGCAGCATAGATATAGAGAGTGTGTGCAACATCTTATACTCAGTCTTTCAATGCGACAGCTTTGTGCGCGTGGCGTCTGCAGGCACATTCACATGAGTTCCGTAAAGAGGGGGTTAACCTTGAGAGTAACTTTACAGAATTTTTGTGACGTGCAGTCGGTAACCGAAACTTCACCATTGATCAGTTAGAAGTGTTGTTAAGTTTTATGATTTTGTGGTTTGAGGTGTCTTATGTCTAAATTTGGTGTTCTGTTTGGCACAGCGCTCTGCGCCCTTATTGTTATCGCTGACGGAGTTGCAATTGCCGGATCACCTATTGCGATTCAGACTGACCAGACGCAGATGATTGCACTCGCTTCTGAACCCGGAACAGTCGTCGTAGGGAATCCTTCCATTGCTGACGTTTCAGTGAATGGCAAACAAGTATTTATGCATGGCCGGGCCTTTGGTGACACCAATGTTATCATTCTCGATCCGAACGGCAATCAATTGGCCAATTTTGACGTGACGGTTATTCACAGCACAAACAATGACGTGGCCATATATTCAGCTGTGACCAATCCTGTTGCCCGCGCTAGTCGCTATACATATTCTTGCGATCCAGTTTGTCAGCGCGCCATTGTTCCAGGTGACGAGTATGAAAGCTATAAAAACATGGTTTCAATGCACGTGTTAAAATATGGCTTGGCCACATCCAACAAATCAACCGACGTGGCTCCAAGCACTGCACAGCCCCAGTAAAGTTTTATACAAACTACGATTAGATAAAATTTTATCAATGCCCTTCAATCTAACGCAACGACTCGCTGGTAACAGTTTTATCTCATTGAGTGGTCGGTTTCTGTTGAAACACCAAGGGAGATACCCGTGTTAGGAAGAATTAGGTCGCGATTGCTGAGGGCAACAAAGCGCTATCACAACTCTGAAAAAGGTGCGACAGCAATTGAATTTGCAATGGTTGCTTTTCCATTTTTTGCGTTGCTTGGCGTTATTATTGAAACCGGCTCCATGATGTTCACGGAATTTGGTTTACAAGCGGCCGTCCAAGAGGCGGCTCGCACGGCGCGTACCGGCCAAGCTCAAGGTGGTGCAAAAACATCTGCAGATTTCAAGACATTGATATGTCAGAATGCATCGCTGGTCACCAATTGCGCATCTAGCCTTACCGTTTACGCCAACTCTTATACAACTTGGGCGCAACTCGCGGCAAGTATGCCAAGCTTTGTGAACATTGGTGTCAAAGACGATGGGACTGCAAACCCAACCGCGTATAAACTTGGTGCGCCAACCTGCCCTTCTTCACTGGTGGCGACCTATGATTGGCATTTCATGATGCCGTTGATGAATTATATGGGCAATGTTCAAAGTGGAACAACAAGACGTCTCGTTGGCTTTGCCATGTTCCAAACTGAACCCTATCCTTCAAGTGGTGGCACAGCGTGCTGAGGACTGACATGTTAAAAAAATTATTCACGCGCAAAGACCTAATTTTACGGGATGAAGGCGCTGCGGCAATCGAATTTGCTTTCGTTATGCCTTTCATGTTGCTGCTCTATTTCGGACTTGTGGATGTGACCGGTTTGATTTCGATGAACCGACGGGTGGTTTCTGCGGCTGCTACGATGGCTGACCTTGTTGGCCAACAAAAAACGAACATTCTCGGTGGCACAATTGCTGACCAATATAACGCAGCATATGTTATCATGCAGCCAGTGCAATCGGCTGACGTTCGTGTTGAGATTTTTGATTTCCGTACCAATTCAAGCGGCAACATCGTTCAAATGTGGAAAACTGGAAATAACAAAGGTCCAAGCTGCGGTGCGGCGCCCAGCACAGTTGGTATGTCTAGCCTTATGACGGCAAGCAATGATGTGATTGTTGCCCGTGTGTGTGCAACTTACTATTCTACGGTTGCGAGTTTCATGGGCACTTCAATTATGGGTGCGGCGTCTTTCAATCTGAGCCAAGCTATTTCTGTGCGCCCGCGTTCGTCGCTTACACTGGATTGTTATGCGACAACGGTTGCAGCGGGCACAGCTTGTACATAAAAATATTTCAATGCCGATTTGGGCCACATGTTATGTGACATGTGGCCTTTTTTATTTGCGTCAATGTCTCTAATGTATTTGCTCACGTCGAACTGGTTTTAATAATTTGAGCATCTCCCTTTTTCTGATCGTTATACTCGCTGCATTTCTGCACGCCTCGTGGAACGTTCTGGTCAAGTTCAATCTCGACCGATTTCTGGCGATGTTTTTATTGCAAACGCTCATGGGCCTGATGGGGCTGTTCATGTTGCTCCTCTTTGCTTTCCCATCTGTCACAAGTTGGCCCTATGCATTGGTCTCTGGCGTTTTACATACAGCATACAATCTATTTTTGGCGCGCAGCTATAAGACTGGTGAGCTTGGGTTGGTCTATCCTGTTGCGCGTGGCACTGCTCCACTGCTGACACTCGGTGCTGCTACGCTTTTTGCCCATGACCCTATTTCTATGATGGCCATAACAGGGATTATCGTTTTGGTAGTTGGTATTTGGCTGATTGCAGTTTCGCCCTCACTTGCCGCAAAAGTAGATAGAACCACATTAGCGTTTGCTTTGGGCACCTCGGTCTTCATTGGTCTTTACACCATTGTTGATGGGCTGGGTGGAAGGGCTTCAGGTTCGGCTTCGGGATATACGGGCTTGGTGTTTATTCTTGATGGCTTGTTTATGCTTGCCACGGGTCTGTTTCTCAGAGGACGAAGAATTATCGGCGATGTGACGCCCTATTGGCGCAGCGGGATTGTCGGCGCTCTGGCATCTGGCAGTGCCTATTGGATTGTCATTTATGCTATGAGTGTCGCTCCCATTGCAGTGGTGGCCGCGTTACGCGAGACCAGTATTTTGTTTGCAATTGCAATGTCTGCCAAACTTCTGAAGGAACCGCTGACCTGGCAAAGGGTTGGCGGAGGTGTTTTGGTCGTCGCAGGTGCAATGGCTTTGCGCGCATAAGGCGATTGCTTCCTCATAATTGTATGATAAATAGCAACGCCTGAATTGGAGAGTGAAATGGCTGTGCAAAAGAATTTTATCAATGGGGCGTGGATGATGGGACCAAGCGTTACGGTTGATATCAACCCCTCTGATGTAAGCGATGTGGTCGGAGAATATACGCAAGCCGACAAAGCACAGACCGAAGAAGCAATTGCTGCGGCGAAGTTTGCGTTTCCTGCTTGGAGCATGACGACGCCGCAGCTACGTGCCGATGCATTAGAAATGATCGGTGTTGAGCTGCTTGCGCGTAGAGAAGAGATTGGCCGCATGTTGGCACGCGAAGAGGGAAAACCACTGGGCAACGGCGTTGCCGAGACAATACGCGCTGCGCAAATCTTCAAGTTCTTTGCGCAGGAAACATTGCGCGTAGAAGGAACATCCCTTCAATCTGTGCGGCCCGGTGTTGATGTAACGATTACGCGTGAGCCTGTGGGCGTGGTTGGGTTGATCGCGCCATGGAATTTTCCGATCGCTATTCCAGCATGGAAGATTGCTCCTGCACTTGCTTATGGAAATTGTGTGGTTTTTAAACCAGCAGATTTGGTGCCGGGAACGGCTTGGATGTTGGCTGAAATTATTTCGCGCTCTGGCTTGCCAAAGGGTGTTTTCAATTTGGTGATGGGGCGTGGCTCTATTGTAGGCCAAACACTTTTAGACTCGCGTGATGTCAATGCCATTTCATTTACGGGTTCAGTTGAGACAGGTGCAAAAGTTGCCATGGCTTGTGCATCACGGGGTGCCAAGTTTCAAGTTGAGATGGGCGGCAAAAATCCACTGGTGGTGATGGATGATGCTAATCTCGATGCCGCGGTTGCAGGTGCTGTCGATGGTGCATATTTTCAAACGGGTCAGCGCTGCACAGCTTCATCTCGTTTGATTGTGCATTCCAAAGTCCATGATGCCTTTGTGGAAAAAACGATCAACGCTTTAAAAGCGTTGAAAGTTGATCATGCCTTGAAAGACGGCACGCAAATTGGCCCTGTGGTTGATGCATCACAATTAGCCCAAGACGAAAAATACATTCAAATTGGACGCGACGAAGGTGCTGAGCTTGCGTGGGGCGGTGAACGTTTAAACCGTGATACTAAGGGAAACTATTTATCACCTGCTCTTTTTATAAACACAAAGAACAACATGCGCATCAACCAAGAAGAAGTGTTTGGGCCTGTAGCCGCTGTGATCAAAGTTGAAAGCTATGACGAAGCATTAGCTGTGGCCAATGACACGAAGTTTGGTTTGTCTTCGGGTATTTACACGAGCTCGCTCAAATTCGCGTCAGACTTCAGGCGCAAGTCTCAAGCTGGTATGGTGATGGTGAACTTACCAACAGCTGGTGTTGATTATCACGTGCCATTTGGCGGGCGCAAAGGATCGAGTATGGGTTCGCGCGAACAGGGGCGGTTTGCGGCAGAATTCTACACGTCGGTTAAGACATCTTATCAATCTGCTGGTTGAGCACGCACACGTTCGCGCCACCACACATAAATACCAGACGCAATGATGACTGTGCTTCCCAGTACAGTCCATTGGTCGGGCCAGTCGCCGAAAATCACGATGCCAAAAATCGTGATCCAGATGATGTTCAAATAAACGAAGGGTGCCAGCAGCGATGCTGGTGCCAGCCGTAACGCGTGCGAAATAATCAAATGGGTGATGAGACCACATGAGCCCATCAGCAAAATGACGGGCCATAAGTTTATCGCGGGCGCTTGCCAATGAAACGGCACAACGCAAGCGGTGATTATGGCTCCGACTGCAAAAACCCACGTTAGCCCTGTTTCAGGTTCATCGCGTACACCTGCTCTTCTCGTAAAAATTTGATAAAGAGCGATAACCAATGCATTGGCCAATGAAGTTATCATGGCAAATTGAAAAGCCGCAGCGCCTGGGCGCATGACAATCAAAACTCCGATGAATCCCACAATCACCGCGACCCAGCGGCGCGGGCCTATTTTTTCATGCAATAGAAACGGCGCAAGAGCACATGAGATCAGGGGCGCTGCGAAATTAATACTCATCACTACGGCTAACGGCATTTGGCCCAAGGAATAGAAATTAAGGAAAGTTGATGAGGTCAGCAGGACCCCGCGCAATATATTGACGCGAATATGCTGGCTGCGTTTTGGCATTTCGCGCCTAGCAGCAAAAACCGCATAGAGAATAAAAAAAGCAATTACATATCTGAAGAACACTACCATGCTGAGTGCCACGCCATGGGCTAGTAAATATTTCGCCGGTGTGTCGACAAGCGAACCAACGAACTGTGAGGCGATGAATAAGCCAATACCGCGGCTTGTATTTTGATTCACTTTAAAATGATGCCACGCTCGCGAAACGATTGTCGCGTAAGTTCTGCCGTGCCAGCTAAATCGATGGCCCTTGTTGCGCGTTCGACCACTTCAACTTCGAAACCAAGAGCCTTGGCGTCTTCAGCCGAATAACGCACGCAATAATCAAAGGCCAAACCGACGCAAGTGACTTTGGTAAATCCGCGCTCTTTCAAATAGCCACCAAGGCCTGTTGGCGTGGTGTGGTCATTTTCAAAAAATGCAGAGTAACTATCAATAGACTTGCGGAAACCTTTGCGGATGATGGCCTCAGCATGAGGGACATCGAGTGTGTAATGAAAATCAGCGCCCTTAGACCCAACAACGCAATGATCAGGCCACAGAGTTTGCATGCCGTAGGGCATCTCAACTTGGGTAAATGGTTCATGGCCGGGGTGTTGGGACGCAAAAGATGAGTGGCCGAGTGGGTGCCAGTCTTGCGTTAACACCACATGCTCGTGTTGGCGGGCCATGATGTTGATGAGAGACGCTATTTCCTCTCCGCCTTTGACCGCAAGCCTGCCGCCAGGGCAAAAATCATTTTGCACGTCAACAATGAGTAAAACAGTTTTGGTCATGATTTCAAAGCCGCTACGCAACCTTTAAACGCTGGAAATTTATCCATAATGACATAGACTGGAATATTTTGAATAACATCAGCAATGCGGCCATGATCGTCGAATACTTTTCGAAAATGCCCTGATTGTAATTCGTTGACAATTGATGGCGCAATACCGCCCGCGAGATATACACCACCATGCGCCTGCAAGCCCATCGCAAAATCTCCACTCAAACGCGCCAAAAATGTAATAAAATGGTTGAGTGCTTTTTCGGCTGATGCGTCTTGCTTGGCAATAGCCGCTTGCAAAACCTCTTCTGGCGTTTTGAGTTTTGGCGTGCCTGCAATTATCTTATAGAGCAGAAAAAGACCGGGGCCGGTGAGTACCCATTCCACTTCGCAGAACTCGCCCGCTCCTACCATGGCATCACGCAAGGCCATTTCTTCTTTAGTGACGACTGGCAAAGTGATCTGCCCGCCTTCGCCCGGCAAAGCCATCCACCCGCCTTGGGGCAAAGGAGCAAGCATAGCCATGCCTAAACCTGTGCCCGGCCCCAATACGACTTTCATTGAGTTTCTATTAGGCACTGTGCCACCGATTTGGGCCAGATCGGACTGTGCTATGTGAGGCAGTGCTAAAGCCAGCGCTTCATAATCATTCAGCAGACGGAAATGCGCTGAATTTGTCGCTTTACTGAGAGATGAAACACTAAAACTCCAATCGCGGTTCGTCAGCGTAATTATTTCACGGTCAACGGGGGCGGCCACGGCTATGGCAGCCGAGCGAAGAGCGTTAACGCCTTGATTTTTGAGATAGTGGCTAGCCGCGGCTTCTAAACCGGAAAAACTGTCATTTTTCACAGACTCGACATGAATAATCTCGGTAGAGCCTGTTTCCACCAATCCAAAGCGCGAATTTGTACCGCCAATATCGCCTACTAAACTGAAATCACTCATGTCATTGTCCTCGACTCTCACTGCCACATGTTGCCGAAAAGGGCAACCGCTACGCTGGACTGTCTCTGCGCTTGCGGCTAGGAGAAGCGAGAACATTAAAGGCCTATTCGTGACACTTGATATCGAAACTGAAGCCGCCCGCAGGCGCACATTTGCTATTATTTCGCATCCTGACGCTGGTAAAACCACTTTAACTGAAAAGCTTTTGCTTTTCGGTGGTGCCATTCAGTTGGCCGGACAAGTGCGCGCCAAAGGTGACCGCAGGCGTACGCGCTCCGACTGGATGAGCATTGAACGGGCGCGCGGCATTTCTGTCGTCACATCCGTGATGACCTTCGAATACAATAACTGCGTGTTCAATTTGCTTGATACACCAGGTCATGAAGACTTTTCCGAGGACACTTATCGCACGCTGACGGCTGTGGATGCCGCTGTCATGGTGATTGATGGTGCCAAGGGCATTGAAGACCGAACACGAAAGCTGTTTGAAATCTGCCGGATGCGCGATATTCCGATTATTACGTTCATCAATAAGTTTGACCGCGAAGCGCAAGAACCATTGAACCTGCTCGATGAAATTGAGAAAGGTTTGGCTTTGACGGTTGTGCCTATGGTTTGGCCAATTGGGATCGGCAAAACTTTTGCTGGCACTTATGATTTGATCAACCAACGCATCCGCCGCATTGATGGTGATCCAGCGGGCGAAAATGTTTCAGGCCCTGATGATCCGGCGATTGATAAATTATTGCCACCTGCAGCCGCAGCACAATTTCGCGAAGAGTTATCATTGCAGCAAATGGCTGGCCATGCTTTTGATCGTACTTCATTTTTGGAAGGACATCTCTCTCCGGTCTATTTCGGTTCGGCGATTAAGAATTTTGGTGTGCGTGATTTGCTTGATGCATTGATTGCTTATGCGCCACCGCCACGCGACCAAAAATCGAGACAACGTGTGGTGAAGGCTGTGGAGCCAAAGCTGACAGGCGTGGTTTTTAAAATTCAAGCCAACATGGACCCAAACCACCGTGACCGCATCGCCTTTATGCGGGTGGCATCGGGCAAGCTGACACGAGGCATGCGGGTTAAAATTGTGCGCACCGGAAAATCATTAGCTTTAAATGCGCCGCAGTTTTTCTTTGCGCAGGATCGCTCGCTGGCCGAGGAAGCTTTTGCAGGCGATGTGGTGGGCATTCCCAATCATGGCGTTCTTCGCATTGGGGACACACTGACCGAAGGCGAGGACATTGTGTTTACGGGTGTGCCAAGTTTTGCGCCGGAAATTTTGCGGCGCGTGCGGCTCGGCGATCCCATGAAAGCCAAGAAGCTGAAAGGCGCTTTGGAAGAATTGGCGGAAGAAGGTGTGGTGCAGTTGTTTACACCCATTGATGGTTCCGGAGCGATTGTGGGCGTGGTCGGCGCGTTGCAGCTTGATGTTTTGGCTGACCGTTTGAAAAACGAATATACAGTGCCTGTTGAATTTGAAACGACTCGTTTTGAAATTTTGCGATGGATTTCTTGTGCAGACGCCAAAATTATGGATGGCTTTCAAGATGCTAATCGCTCGGCAATTGCCAATGATCTTGATGGCGCGCCAGTTTTTATGGCATCGTCAGCTTTCAATTTGAATTATGCGCTGGAACGTGCACCTGGCATCAAAGCTGAGACGATCAAGGAAATTCACGCATGACACTTCCTTGGGATTTTGATTTTCTGCATCTTTTCGCAGTGGCGCTGGTGTTTATTATGTGGTGGCTTTATGGGCCGATTTTGAGGCTCTTAGGCCGTGGCACTCTAAACGCACAGCTCCATGTGGTGCGTTTGAAATGGATGCGGATGTTAATGCATTCCAAACGCGAGAGCCGGGTTTTTGATGCTATTTTATTGGGGCAAGTGTCAAATGCCATGTCGTTCTTTGGTTCGGGTTCTCTGATTGTTTTAGCCGGCCTTGTGGGCACGCTTGCAAGCATCAACCACGTGCATGCCTCACTCACGCAAATGGCATTTTTTCCACCAATCAGCTTACCATTATTCACCGTCAATTTTGCGGCCATCACCGCAATTATGGCGATCAGTTTTTTCTCATTCACTTATGCGCTGAGGAAATTGGCTTATACATTAGCAATGATAGGTGCGCTTGATGAAGCGCCCGCTGCTACGCCGCAAGCCCAAGTGATGGTGGCCCAAGTGGCAACGGTGCTGACTGAATCATTGAAAAGCATGAATAATGGAACACGCGGGTTTTATTTTGCGGTTGCCGGATTGTTTTTGTTTACAAGTCCCATAGTGTCGATTGTTATGACTTTAGGATTGAGCGTGCTGCTCTATTATCGCCAAGGGCTTTCAACAGAAGCCCTGGCGATTGAACGCTATGTGAATGCGATGATTGAAGAAGGTATTGAGGGCTAACTGAACAAGAAATCATCTGCAATCGTGATAGTGGAACTGTTTGTGTTTTGCAAAATCATCACCCAGGTTTCAGCGCCGTGCACATAGGACAATTTGGTATCTGCGCCGACCTGCTCAATCTTTACTGAGGTCGGATCTCCAAAATTCCAGTCAGCAGCTGGGACGACAATGTGATCGCCTTCGCGCCAATCAGTTACGATGTCTTTGCCAGCGCTCATATAGAAGATGTCGTCGCCCCAACCGCCTGTCAGAGTATCATTACCGGCGCCGCCATTTAGGCGATCCTTGCTGCCTCCACCGCTTAACGTGTCATTGCCATTGCCACCTGCCAGCCAATTTTCCTGGCTGTTTCCAATAAGTGTATCATTGCCGCTTCCGCCAATTACACCTTCAATTTGGAAGTAGGTATCGCCCGCGGCATCGCCAAGCAAACCTTTGGCTGTTGCAAGATTAACACTGACTGCGCTGGTGCTTAATGCATAAGAGGCAAAGTCAAACCCAGCATCGCCATACAACGCATCAGCGCCTGCACCGCCAATCAAAACATCTTTTCCACCGCCACCATAGAGTGTGTCTTTGCCAGCGCCACCAACCAACATATCATCGCCAGCATAACCGTAGATCGTATCATTGCCATCTAAGCCATAGAGACGATCAGCCAAAGCAGTTCCCTTCATCACGTCATTGCCTTTGGTGCCAGCATCATAAAGACCGTTATCAAAGGTTGAAGCGGGACGAGGATCGGAAACCACCCACGGGGCTGATTTGCCATTTGCATCTATGATCGCAGTTGTGCGCAGTTCTGGCTTATAGTCAGGAGCATTCCACAAGCCATAATCACCCCATGGCCCCCACCGCCCCGTATCAGAATACCAAGTGAAGGGGCCATTGCCGGTTTTTTGCCACTCTGCAAGTGCGACCTCATAAACCTCTTTCATTTCGGGCGACAGTTGCACCTGTTCATTAAAGTTTGTGTATTTGGGGTCGCCGCCACCGGGATCATTGCCATTGAGAAGCAAAGATCCTCCTTCATAGACGCCAAATTTAATGCCGTATTTATCAGCGAGTTCGTGACCTTTGGCCCAAGCTGGTGAAAGTTCAGTTTTGATTTGGTTGATTAGAAAATCGCGTGCGGCACCATAGCCTTTATCGGGCTGCTTCATCCAGTCATCGACCATTTTATCGACTTCTGGACTGGTGTTAAACCACGAGAAATAGCCATCCGTTGCGAGAAATTTTATGCCTGCATCAATTGGAGATAGACCACCCTTTGCAACATAATCTGGTGCGGTGAGCATTTTTAAAAGTTCACCATTGCTGATACCTTCATGATCAATTGTAACAGTTGGAATAAGGCGCGGATCATCTCCGAAGACCTTTCTAAAAATCTGAGTCATTTCAGAAGCTCTTGCACCATAAGCTTCCGCATTGGCAAAAGGTACATCGCCAAACTGAGTTTTGCCCTTGTCGATTAAATATTGGTGTTGATCAAATCCGGTCGTCCAAAATTCATTGGTATATTCCACATAAACTTTGAGGCTGGGGTCAAGATGTTCTTTTAGATATTTGGCAACTTGCTTGATGTAATCGTCAGTGGCCATATGTGGGATGTTGATCCACAAATCAGAATGCGCTTGATTGGCCACTTCCAAGAGCAATTCATATGGCATGCCCCGACCATCTTTTATCCAGAAGGCTTGATCGGCTGTTACGTCGTTGGGTGTGAAGTCTGTGACTTTGGAGAAATTCGTGCCTTGCCAATCATGCATGCGCAGCACGCGAAAATCATCAATTTGTTGAAACCATTTTGGATCAAAATGTTCGCCATTGGCCACTAAATCAGAATATTTTTCTTGATAGACTTTAATATCGCGAATGTAATTTCCGGTGTGGTTGGGATCTGTGGATTCAATATTTACAGTGATGCCGTTATCACCTTTGCTGTAGTCACCATCAAAATGAACCAGATACTTGTTTGGCCCTATTTTTTCGTAGTTTGTGTAAGTGGTGAGAGTGCCTTCGCCTTTCCACTCAATTATGTAATCAGCAGCTGGCATGATTTTCGTGTAAAATACGTTGGCATGTATTGATTGGGCCACGCCATTAACCACCGGCAATTCAACGGGCCAGCCTTTGGCATCAAGCTTGACTTGGCCGCGCTGTTCTTGGCCTTTGCTGTCATAGGTGATCCAAGCATCTGCACCGTGCATGACATCCAAAGCGCTAAATGTGTCAGCATAGGCTGAAGGTTGACCACCAATGTTTAAACCTTGTGACGGATTGATTGCCATATTCAGGGTCTCCATAGAATTTACGAAGGCCGTCCCCATCAGCAAGGCCACAAGCGCAGCACTCACCTGTGTTATGATTTTAGGATTGATGTGGCGAAAATATGGTAGTCCGATCATCCTGCGTTTATCGCTATTTTAGCGATGCAGCTTGGCGCGCAAGGTTTTCAATTCCGGCCCAGTCTCCAACTGCAATGAGAGCTTTAGGAATCATCCATGAACCACCGATAGTGATGACGTTTGCGAGCTTTAAATAGTTTGGAGCAAGTTCAGGCGTTATGCCACCTGTTGGGCAAAATTTAATTTGCGGCAGAGGTGAAGCAAGTGATGACAAATACTTCGTTCCACCTGCCGGTTCTGCTGGGAAGAATTTTTGGATTGTATAGCCCCATTCAAGCAAGGCCATGCATTCACTTGGTGTTACGCCGCCGGGCAGCAGTTCGATATCTTCTTCATCTTCAGCAGCACCCAAAAGCTTTCCCGTTGAACCTGGCGATACTGCGAATGAGCAGCCAGCCTTACGACTTTCGCGCAATTGTTGCGGCGTTAAGACCGTACCAGAGCCGATGATTGCGCCTTCAACTTCTGCAACAATTGCGCGGATAGCTTCAAGTGCTGCATCTGTGCGCAAAGTGATTTCGAGAACAGGCAAACCACCACTCACGAGGGCGCGGGCCAATGGAACTGCGTCTTTCACATTTTCAATAACCATGACGGGAACGACTGGGGCTGATTTTAGAGCCGTTGCTAATTTCTTCTGATAAATACGGGTCATTGTATCATCCCAAATATTGATGCGCCTTGATCAGCGCGGCCTGCGAGATTTCTAAAGGCGGCAAAGAGTTCACGGCCGGTGCCTTGTTCATTTTCGGACATGTCTTTGGTGGCCAGTGGTCGGCGGCCAAATTCCTTTGCATCCACCAAAACGTCCATAGTGCCTTTCGTCGCATCAATACGTACGATATCCCCGTCCATGAGACGAGCGATTGGCCCGCCGTCCGCGGCTTCTGGTGTGACATGAATGGCGGCGGGAACTTTGCCAGATGCTCCCGACATACGGCCATCGGTTAGTAGCGCGACGCGGAACCCGCGCTCCTGCAACACTGCGAGGGGTGGTGTCATGCGGTGTAACTCTGGCATGCCGTTGGCTTTGGGGCCCTGGAAGCGAACCACAGCGATGACGTCTTTATTAAGTTCATTGGCTTTGAAAGCGGCTGCCAAATCTTCTTGGTTGTGGAAGATACGACATGGCGCTTCGATGATGTGGCGATCTTCAGGGATTGATGATGATTTGATGACGGCGCGACCGAGCGGGCCTTCGAGAACATTGAGGCCGCCTGTGGCCTGAAACGGCTCTGAAACGCCGCGCAACACTGAAGTGTCGCCAGAGGTTTTTGCTGCACCGCGCCACGTCAGTCCGCCTGCATCGTCAAGGCCTGGCTCTTGGCAGTAACCAGAAAGACCTGTGCCCATTATTGTCGTTACGTCTTCATGCAACAATCCGGCGCTGAGTAATTCACGAATCATAAAGCCCATGCCGCCTGCTGCGTTGAAGTGATTTACATCAGCTTTTCCGTTAGGATAAATGCGCGTGAGTAACGGAATAACTTTGGAAAGTTCGGCCAGATCATCCCAAGTGAGTGCAATGCCTGCTGCTGCGGCCATGGCCACCACATGCATCGTGTGATTAGTCGATCCGCCCGTGGCGAGAAGTCCAACAACACCGTTCACCACGGCCTTTTCGTCATAGATTTTACCGATTGGCGTATATTGATTACCGAGGGCCGAAATGCTCATCGCTTGCTTGGCCGATGCTTTGGTGATTTCATCGCGGAGTTGTGTGCCGGGGTTCACGAAAGTGGAACCGGGCAAATGCAGGCCCATGATTTCCATCAACATCTGATTGGAATTGGCGGTGCCGTAAAACGTGCAGGTGCCGGGGCCGTGATAGGCTTGGCTTTCAGCTTCGAGAAGCGCCTCGCGCCCGACTTTACCTTGCGCATAAAGCTGGCGGATTTTGCCTTTTTCTTCGTTTGGTAAACCAGATGTCATCGGGCCAGCGGGGATGAACACAGCTGGTAAATGACCGAATGCCAATGCTCCGATGATAAGGCCTGGCACAATTTTATCGCAGACGCCAAGATAGACGCTGGCATCGAACATTTGATGGCTCAGAGCTACGGCAGTCGACATCGCTATGACGTCACGCGAGAAAAGCGAGAGCTCCATTCCGGTTTCGCCTTGTGTCACACCATCGCACATGGCAGGAACACCGCCTGCAACTTGCGCTGTGCCACCTGCTTGGCGAGCGGCTTGACGAATGAGTTCAGGGTAGAATTCAAATGGCTGATGGGCCGAAAGCATGTCGTTATAAGACGTGACAATTGCGAGGTTAGGGCCTGAGCCATTGCGCAATGCGTTTTTATCACCAACGCCACATGCGGCAAAACCATGCGCGATGTTGGCGCAGCCTAAAGATCTGCGCTTGGGTTGGCGATCAATGGCGCGCTCAATTTTTTCCAGATAATTTTTGCGACTTGTCTTGCTGCGCGCAATGATCTTTTCGGTCACGGCAGAAACTGTTCTGTGTACGGACATTATGGGCACCAATATAAATAAAGTGGTTTGGCAGAATGAAGCACCGCACGCACAGGCATTTCGAGCGCATCTGTGCCTGTTAGTGCTTTCTCTAAGACCTGCATTTTACCTTGGCCCTGAATATGGAGGCAAAGGTGAGCTGCTGCAAGAAGACGCGGTAATGTGAAAGTCAGGCGTGGTTCGCCAGCTCCCTGTGCAGTCATTGGAATAACAGCGTCGGAGTTTGTTAGATCAATGGCCTTGGCCAAATTATCTCCACCGGGGAAAAATGAAGCTGTATGTCCATCATCGCCCATGCCCAGAATGGCCACGTCAAACAGTGCTATCCGTCTAACAAGTGGATTGAGGTATAGCGGCACAAATTGCGCAACCGCGGCTTCATTGCACCAAAGATTATCACGCACCAGTCTTGCATTGGAGCGCGGATTATCTTCGGGCACTTGGCGTTCGTCGACCAAGGTGATGGTGACTTTTGACCAATCTAGTTTTTGTTTTGATAGAGCCGCAAAAAATAGTTTGGGTGTTGTGCCCCCAGAGACAGCGAGCAATGCATTGTTTTTGGCAACAAGTGCCGCCTTTAACCAGCCCGCCACATCTTGCGCCATCGTTTCGGCAAGTTCTAAACTCTCCTTAAAAATCAACTTGTTAACGATCATGCGTCTGGGCCTTCATACCACGTGCGGCCATCTCGTTCGATTAAGGCAATCGCTGACGTAGGACCCCAAGTGCCCGATGTGTAGGGCTTTGGAACATCAGTGGTATCTTTCCAATGATCTAAAATGGGATCAATATATTTCCAAGCCGCGGCCACTTCGTCACGGCGCATAAATAACGTTTGATTGCCGCGCACGACATCCATCAACAAGCGTTCATAAGCTTCGGGTTGCCTTGTGCTGAAGGCTTCAGCAAAGCTCATATCCAGCGGCACATTTTTAAGTCGCATTCCGCCGGGGCCAGGCTCTTTTACACTCAGCCAAAGCTTGACACCTTCATCAGGCTGCAACCGAATGACCAAACGATTGGGTTGCAAATTATTTGCTGACTTTGCGAATACATTAATCGGAACGGGCTTGAACTCCACCATAATTTCCGATTCGCGTTGCGCAAGACGCTTTCCGGTGCGCAGATAAAACGGAACTTGGCTCCAACGCCACGATGCAATTTCAACTTTGATAGCGACAAATGTTTCAGTTTTTGATTCAGGGTTGCCAAGTTCTTCGAGATATCCCTTTACGGCTCCAGAGTCTGTGGAACCGGCGCGATATTGCCCGCGCACAACACTGGTTTCTAACTGATCAGCATTAAGCGTTTTGAGAGATTTTAAAACTTTCAATTTTTCATCTCGAACAGCATCGGCATCCATTGAACTTGGCGGCTCCATCGCCACCAGACACAAAAGCTGGAGGATATGGTTTTGTACCATATCGCGTAATGCACCCGAGGTATCATAGTAACCAGCGCGCGATTCAACACCCAAGGTTTCAGCTACGGTGATTTGCACATGATCGATATGCGCTGCCGTCCATAAAGGTTCGAACAGCGAATTAGCAAAACGCAATGCCATTAAATTCTGCACGGTTTCTTTGCCGAGATAATGATCGATGCGGTAGATCATGGGTTCAGCAAAAACTTTGCCGATTGCATCATTCAGTGCTTGTGCGGATTCACCACTTTTTCCCAGGGGCTTTTCGACAACCACACGCGATTTTGGGGTGACGAGTTTATGGTTGCCTAAGCGTTCGCAAATAGGGCCGAACAAATCTGGGCCAACAGCAAGATAAAACACCCGGATGCGGTCTTGGTTTTGCGCTAGTGCTTCATCAAGCTTTGACCAACCATCTTCCTTGCCAGCCTCTGCCGCGATATAAGAAAGGCGACCCAAAAACCTGCTCATCATTTCTGGCGTGCGCAGCTTTTCCTCGACAAACGATTCCAGCGCTGTGGTTGCGAATGTGCGGAATTCATCATCACTCATCTCGCGGCGCGACGTGCCGATGATGCGGGCTTCGGCTGGAATTTGGCCTTGTTCGTCACGGTGGTATAGAGCTGGGATCAATTTGCGTTGGGCCAGATCCCCCGTTGCGCCAAACACAACTATATCAAATGCATCAACGGGAATGAGGCGGGCGGTCATAAAGCTTGCTCCAATGAAATTGAGGTACGCTAATCAAACTGACGCTTACACTGTGGAAAACCGCATTGCAATAAATCACGCTGCGAGATTTATTGCATGGGGGCCATGCGTTTGTTATGCAACGTCAAAGAGGAAATGTCATGATTTTGTGTTGCGGCGAAGCTTTGATCGATTTTTTGCCCCGTAAGGGTTCAGATGGTGCATTTGTGTATCAACCGTTTAACGGTGGGTCGATCTATAATACTGCCATTGCCTTGGGCCGGCTCGACGTGCCCACTGGATTTTTTGGTGGTATCAGCACTGATTTCTTTGGTGATAGTTTGGCCGAAGGTTTGGCCGCATCAAAAGTTGATTTGCGCTATGTAAAGCGCAAAGAGCTGCACAGCACGCTGGCCTTTGTAAAACTTTCAAGCGGCCATGCACAGTATTCATTTGTGGATGATGCTTCGGCCGCGCGTAACTTGCTGAAGAAAGATATGCCGAAGTTGCCCAAAGCGGTCACCGCATTGCATTTCGGTTCAATCAGCTTGATCCCTGAGCCATGCGGCAGCACTTACGAGGCTTTGGCTAAGCGAGAACATAAATCACGGGTGATCTGTATTGATCCCAATATTCGTGCCACTTTGATTACAAAGCGGAAAAGAAAGCAACACCAAGTTCGCCTGTTCAATATGATGAGCATGGCCGATATTGTAAAAATTTCTGATGAAGATGTGTTGTGGATGAATAAATCCAAAAGTCTTTCAAATTTTGGCAAGGCATGGGTAAAGCGTGGCGTGAAGATTGTAGCCATTACCAAGGGAGGCGATGGCGTTGAAGTTTACACCAAGGATTACTCGTTCAAGCTAGATGTGCCAAAGGTGGCAGTGGTTGATACTGTGGGTGCGGGGGATACTTTCACAGCTGGATTGCTGACCTATCTTGAGCGTAGCAAAAAGTTGACCAAGAAGGCGCTGGCTGTGATTGATGAAGCAACTTTAAAAAATGCTGCTGCGTTTGCCATGAGGGCAGCGGCCGTCACCGTCTCACGCGCGGGCGCTGATCCGCCTTGGTCAAAAGAAATGAAATGAATTTTCCGGTTGATGACATTATTCCGGATTTGAAGGCCGCACTTCGTTCGCGGCCTTCAGCCATTTTGGTGGCAGAACCCGGAGCAGGCAAAACGACGCGCGTGCCCTTGGCCTTGTTAGGTGAGCCTTGGCTTGCAGGCAAAAAGATTGTGATGTTGGAGCCCAGACGTTTGGCAGCACGGGCAGCAGCTTCGCGCATGGCGCAAACACTGAATGAAAAGCTGGGGGAAACGGTTGGTTACACTGTTCGGCTGGAACGCAAAGTTTCAGCTGCTACGCGCATTGAAGTGGTAACGGAAGGGATATTACTCAGACGCCTGCAACAAGATGCGGAACTATCCGATATTGGCCTTGTCATTTTCGATGAATTTCATGAACGCAATTTGGACGGAGATCTATCATTAGCACTCTGTTTGGATGTGCAACGCGGGTTGCGTGACGATCTCAAGTTTTTGATTATGTCGGCGACTTTGGATACAGAAAGCTTGTCGGCATTTTTAGACAATGCGCCCGTTTTGAATGCGAAAGGCCGCATGTTTCCTGTTATCACCAAGCATCTTGATAAGACTACACGTCAGACAGTTGTGGCAGACTCAGTCAAGGCCATTCAATTGGCGTTGCGCGATGTCAAAGGAAGTTTGTTGGTATTCCTTCCGGGGGAAGGTGAAATCCGCCGTGTTGAGCAAACGCTGCTGGGTGATATACCGGAAAGTGTTGATGTTCGCCCCCTTTATGGAGCGATGTCGCTGGCCGATCAGGATGCCGCTATCAAGCCTTCAGAGTCGGGGCGGCGCAAAATTGTTTTGGCGACAACGATTGCTGAGACATCGCTTACCATTGATGGTGTTGAGGCGGTGATTGATTCAGGCTTCAAACGCGCACCGCGGTTTGATCCCGCTTCGGGCATGACGTCACTTGAAACAATTCGCGTGTCTCAGGCTTCTGCTGAACAACGCAAAGGTCGTGCCGGTCGGGTCGGCCCGGGCGTATGTTTCAGGTTGTGGCCTGAATCTGAAATGCGGGCCTTGGCGTTTCACGATGAACCTGAAATTCGCATTGCGGATTTAACGCCTTTGGTTTTGGAACTGGCGGCGTGGGGCACCAATGATGTGCCATGGCTGGAAGCCCCGCCTGCAGCTGCTTTTGCGCAGGCGCAAGATGTATTAAAGCAATTGGGTGCACTGGATTCCTCGGGTGCAATAACACCTCATGGCAAAGCAATTGCCAGGTTGCCGCTGCACCCACGGCTTTCGCATATGGTAATTGCGGGTAAGGCCTTAGATGCAGGTGCGATGGCGGCCGATATTGCTGCGATGATTTCGGAACGAGACGGACTTCCGCGCGATAGTTCTGCTGATGTGGAAACACGGTTGATGCATGTGCGTCGGAGTGCGCGTGAACGCATGAAACAAGTAGCCCGGCAGATCAAGGATCAGGCTGGTATTAAAGATGATGAAAGCGATGTTTCGCATGGTGTGTTGTTGGCGTTGGCTTATCCAGACCGGATTGCGCAACGGCGCGGGGCTTTGGGACGGTTTCGTATGGCGTCTGGCGCTGGTGCTGTGTTGGCCGAGCATGATCCGTTAGCCAAGGCTGATTGGATAGCGATTGGATTATTGGATGGCGGCCAAGTAGATGCGAAGGTTCATCTGGCAGCCTTGATAACGAGAGCTGAAATTGAGACCCATTTCAAAGATCAGATTGTCACAAACGCTGGTGTGTTCTGGGATGTAAAAGCGCAAGTGGTCAGTGCATCAAGGTCAATTAAGTTCGGTGCTTTAGTTTTGGAAGAGCGACCATTGGCAACACCAGAACCTGAAGCGGTGGCGGTGGCCATGGCACAGGGTGTGAAAGCTATGGGGTTAACTTCACTACCCTGGAGCGATGCTGCCAGAATGTTCCGTTCCCGGATGAATTTTTTGTATCGTACCATACCAGATGATGGATGGCCGGATTTCTCGGACACGGCGTTACTCGGCAGCTTGCAAGAATGGTTGGTGCCTTATCTTGCAGGCATTTCACGCAAGAGCCATTTGCAGCGGCTGGATATGTTGGCAATTTTGCGCGGACTTATTCCGCGTGAGAAGTTACTCAATTTAGAAAAACTGGCCCCTGCCCGCATGGAAGTGCCGGGCGGCGGTCATTATGTGATTGATTATGACGTTGAGGGCGATCCCGTTTTGCGCGTGCGCTTGCAGGAAATGTTCGGAATGAAATCCGCCCCGCAGATTGCAGAGGGCCGGGCAAAATTGAAAATTGAACTGTTATCGCCGGGTGGCAAGCCAGTCGCGATTACCCAGTCACTGGAAACATTTTGGGTGAATGCTTATCCAGATGTACGCAGAGATATGCGGGGGCGATACCCCAAGCATCTTTGGCCTGAGGATCCCACAACGGCCACTGCAGTTGCCCCTCGAAAACTAAGGTAGGTTTATTTTCACTGTATAGGCCCCACAAGGCTCTAGGTTAAACGTAGGACGCCATTCATAGACTGGAAGCTAGGGTGTTACCAAAGTGAGCAAACCGATTAAAAATAGCGAAATCGGCTCATAGGATTGATTTCTACTTAAGGTTTGTTAACTCCTAACATTCAACCACATTTACGGCAAGACCACCTGTCGACGTTTCTTTATAGCGCTCGCTCATGTCCATTCCGGTTTGGCGCATGGTCTCAATGCAGTTATCCAGTGGAACCAAATGTTGGCCATCGCCGCGCAAGGCAAGCGATGCAGCGGTGACGGCTTTGACTGCGCCAAAAGCATTGCGCTCAATACATGGCACTTGCACGAGCCCACCGATGGGATCGCAGGTCATGCCGAGGTGATGTTCGAGGGCAATCTCGGCTGCGTTCTCGACCTGCTCATTTGTACCGCCCAATGCGGCGCACAATCCAGCAGCCGCCATGGCGGAAGCGGAGCCCACTTCACCCTGACAGCCCACTTCAGCGCCAGAAATTGATGCATTGTGTTTGATAATTCCACCGATGGCAGAGGCCGCCAGCAGAAAAGTACGGATGCCAATTTGATCTGCGCCCACGCAGTGATCAAGATAATAGCGGATCACGGCCGGAACCACGCCTGCCGCGCCATTGGTCGGGGCGGTTACAATTTTTCCGCCTGCAGCGTTTTCTTCATTCACGGCCATGCCATATACCGACAGAAAATCCATGATTTGATGTGGCTGAATTTGATTGTTGCGATATTCTGATTTGAGCTTTGCGAATATATCAGCCGCGCGACGTTTCACTTTTAGGCCGCCCGGCAAGATGCCATGCGTTTTCAATCCGCGATTGATGCAGGCATTCATGGTGGACCAGATGTGGTCGAGGCCGTTGTTTAAATCGACTTCGCTCAGGCCCGTGATCTCATTAGCTCGCTTCATTTGCGCTATTGTGAGGGCTGAAGTTTTGCCCATTTCTAACATTTGCAACGCTGACTTAAACGGGTGGGGCACAACGCGTGTGGATGGAGCAAGCTTGATGCCCGTGCGTTCGGCTGCTGTCATCACGAAGCCGCCTCCGATGGAATAATAAGTTTCTTCGAGCAATACATTGCCCGTATCGCCGAGCAAACGAAAAACCAAGCCGTTGGCATGGCCTTTGAGAGCTGGGCCAAAATCGAAGATAATGTCTTTGGTTTGATCAAAGGCAAATCGACGTTCTCCGATCTTTACCTCGTTCATTTTTATCAAAATCGTTTCTACATCATCAGGGTCAATATCTTGCGGCGTTTCACCTGCAAGCCCCAGCACAATCGCACGGTCGCTGCCATGACCTTTACCCGTGAATGCAAGCGAGCCGTGCAAGGTTGCAGTCAACCTTGTTGCTGCACTCACATTGCTGGCGTGGGCCAATTCCAGAAAGCGCTTGGCCGCCACCATCGGCCCCATGGTGTGGGACGAAGAAGGGCCGATGCCGATTTTAAAGAGATCAAAGACTGAAAGGAACATGGATTGAGCATAGGTGCATGTGTCGGAGCTACTTGTCAATTCCAGTCATAGGAACATGCAAAACCGTCATGGCTAGAAAAGTGACTGGCTGCTAACACAGGATTAGAGGTGTTTCATGCTTGCCGTCATGTTTGGTTTGTTTGCTGCATTATGCTGGTCTTTACATGATTTGCTGGCACGTAAATTTGCGAACGACGTGGGGCCGGTTCGCATGGCGATTGGCACACTTTTGGCGGGCGGGGTTCTGCTGGCTGGCATTGTGTTGTGGAATGGCACGATTCTGGAAGCTGACGCGCCAACGCTGCAACTCGCACTCATATTGGGGATTCTCTACGGCCTCGCGATTTGCAGCTTGTTTACTGCTTTCAGTTTGGCACCGGTTTCTATCGTTGGACCAGCAACGGCGGGTTATCCGGCTTTGGTTGTCATCTGGGGCATGATCAATGGATTGCATCCCAGCGCGTTACAATGGGGTGCCGTCATAGCGATAATTATTGGTGCCATCGTCGTGGCGCGGACTGGCCCTTCTGATGGGGGCTTGAGCGAAGTTAAGCCGGGTAAAATTCCACTGCTAATTTTCTCTTGCATCGTGGCTGAAGTGTTTTTTGCGAGCTCGGTTATTCTCGTTCAAAAGCTTGCCGCGCATGTGGGCGAATTTGAAGCCACTTTCATGTCGCGCTTTCCGGCAGCATTGGTTCTTGTTCCTTTTGTGATGCGCGAGAAGCCTGATGTGACAAAAATCAGTTCCAAGGCTTGGGTAGGCATTTTTGCTATGGGAGCTTTCGATGTGGCTGCGGTTTCTGGCATCAATTATATGGGGCGTTTGCCGAATAAAGAATTCGGTTCCATGGGTATTAGTGCTTATGGCGCGATTGCCACTTTGCTGGCCATGATCCTGCTGAAAGAAAAGACCACAATCTGGCAATGGGTGGGTATTGCAATGATTTGCATTGGCGTGGGGATATTAGGAACGAGTTAGGGCGCATTTAGGCCAAAGCAAGATTTTTAATGCGCTTCATCCCAATTATTCGCGGCTCTTGCATCCACGCTCAAGGGCACTGATAATTTCATCGCAGGCTCTGGCGCTTTTTCCATGATGGTTTTTACGAGTTTGGTTGTTGCGGCCACTTCAACCTCATCACATTCAAAAATCAATTCGTCATGCACCTGCAAAAGCATGCGGGATTTCAACCCTGCATCGCTCAATGCAGGCATCATGCGCACCATGGCGCGGCGGATGATGTCAGCAGCGGAACCTTGAATGGGCGCGTTAATTGAGGCGCGTTCAAGGAAGGCTTTTTCTGATGGGTTTGGAGAATTAATGCGCGGAAAATGCATACGTCTGCCAAAGATGGTTTCGACATAGGAATTTGCTCGAGCAAAGGCCTTAGTTGATTCCATGTAGTCTTTGATGCCGGGGAAGCGTTTGAAATAAGTGCGGATGTATTCGCCTGCTTCTTCGCGACCAATTGAAAGTTGATTGGCCAAACCAAAAGCTGAGATTCCGTAGATGATTCCGAAATTGATTGCCTTGGCCCTGCGGCGCACGGAAGACTCCATGCCTTCAATCGGCACGCCAAACATTTCACTTGCGGTCATCGCGTGAATATCCAAGCCATCGGCAAAAGCTTTTTTGAGTTGTGGAATATCTGCAACATGGGCCAGCACACGCAATTCAATTTGACTGTAGTCGGCGCTAATCAGCTTTTTGCCCTTAGGAGCAACAAACGCTGTGCGGATGCGGCGGCCATCATCAGTGCGAACCGGGATATTTTGCAAATTTGGATCGGTTGATGAGAGGCGACCCGTTGAGGTGGAGGCCATCGCATATGACGTGTGGACACGGCCAGTTTTGGGATTGATGAATTCAGGCAATGCGTCGGTATAAGTCGAACGGAGTTTTGCCAATTGCCGCCAATCGAGAACACGCTGCGCCAGAACGATGCCTTGCGTTGCAAGGTCATCAAGCGCGTCGGAGTCTGTGCTCCACGCACCGGTCGCAGTTTTGCGGCCACCTGGAAGCGCCATCTTATCAAATAGAATTTCACCTAATTGTTTGGGCGAACCGATGTTAAATGACTGGCCTGCGAGTTTATGGATTTCGATTTCCACAATGCCTTGCTTGTTGGCAAATTCTGAGGAGAGCTTGGCCAACACGTTACGGTCGACTTCTATCCCTTCAAATTCCATTTGGGTGAGCACAGGCACAAGCGGACGCTCCAAAGTTTCGTAAACGGTGACTTTGTGCATTTGCAAGAGTTTTTGTTTGAGCACCAGCCACAAGCGCAGTGTGATATCGGCATCTTCAGCGGCATAAGCTGTGGCCTTGTCAATTGCCACGCGGTCGAAGGTAATTGTTGATTTGCCAGTGCCCGCCACGTCTTTGAAGGCGATGGGTTTATGGCCGAGATGACGCTGGGACAGCTCATCCATGCCGTGTCCGACATCGCCTGATTCTGTGACATATGAGAGAAGCATTGTGTCATCAAGCGGAGCAACATTGATGCCGTAGTTTTTGAGTAACAGCATATCGTATTTTAAATTTTGGCCGATCTTCACCACGCTCGGTGCTTCGAAGAGCTGCTTTAGTTTGGATAATGCTAGGTCAAGGGGGATTTGACCGTCATGCAAGCCTGCCGCAAATAACCCGTCGCCAGCCCCCTTGTGGGCAAACGGAATATAACACGCTTTGCCTGGAGCGAGAGCTAATGATGCGCCGACGATATTAGCTTGCATCGCATCAAGTGAATCAGTTTCGGTGTCAATGCAGACAAAGCCTTGATCCATCGCTGCTGCAATCCATTTATCCAGTGCTGCAATGGTGGTAATCGTTTCGTAGTCTGCATGAATAACCGGAATGGTGCGCAGTGTTGCGAGGGCGTCGGTATCCTCAACTGGCGTTGCTTTTAAGTGGCCAGCAAACATATGCGGCATTTCTGATTTTGGTTTTTCAGGCGCTGCTGGCACGCCACCTTCCGGTGGCCAAAATTCAAAAGTGACTGGCACAGCATCAATGGCATCAACATCAGCGACAAGTGCAGCGCCAATTTTGCGGGTGAAGCTTGAGAATTCAAGCGACTTCAAGAAGCCAATGAGTTGTGATGCCTTGGGCACATCAACTGCAAATTCATCAATTGTTTCTTTGATTGGCACATGTTCATCAAGTGTGACCAAGCGCTTCGAAATGCGGGCTTGTTCGGCAAATTCGATCAGGTTTTCACGGCGCTTGTTCTGTTTGATTTCTGAGGCTTTTTCGAGGAGTGTTTCAAGATTGCCATAAAAATTGATCAGCTCTGCGCCGGTTTTTAGACCGATGCCTGGGACTCCAGGAACGTTATCAACAGAGTCTCCTGCCAGCGCCTGCACCTCAATAACCTTATCTGGTGTCACGCCAAATTTTTCAAATACTTCCGCGTCGGAAATTTCCTTGTCTTTCATGGTATCAAGCAACATTACACCGGGCTTGACCAACTGCATCAAATCCTTATCCGACGTCACGATGCGAACGGTGGCACCTGCTTCAACCGCTTGTCTTGTGTAAGTGGCGATCAGATCATCGGCTTCGAAGTTTTTCATTTCGACGCAAGACACATTGAAAGCTTTGGTGGCTTGGCGGATTAAACCAAATTGTGGGCGCAGATCTGCTGGCGGTTCTGGCCTGTGGGCCTTATATTCGGGATAGAAATCGTTACGAAATGTTTTGCTGGAATGATCAAAAATTACAGCAAGATGCGTGGGCTTTTTATCACTGCGCGTTTCACTGAGCAGCTTCCATAACATGTTGCAGAAGCCTTGCACGGCCCCCACTGGCAGTCCGTCACTTTTACGCGTGAGCGGCGGGAGGGCATGATAAGCTCTGAAAATATAGCCCGAGCCATCAATTAGATAGAGATGATCACCGGGCTTTAATGTTGAGTTGTTTGACATAAGAAGGACTATGCCACCGCTCTAATGTTTTTGCCAGCTTTGCCCATTCAGGTCTATTGAACAAGAAAGACAGCTTGGTGTTGCGCGTCAACCAGAACAAAACAATCGGCCCAATAACACCCGAAGCTGTGACGATCAGAGAAATCCAGCCTAAATCAAAATGGGGGAATAACCTCAAAAGTAGCGTGCGCGACAATGCCATGAACAAGAAAAAAGATAGGTAGATTACGATTGAGTTTTGGCCACAATATCGAAGGGCATTCGCCGCTTTAAATTTTGATAAGATGACACCAGTGCTGACCACAGAGCAAGCGCCGACTAAACCAAGCACAAGACTGAACCCGGGCAATGCGCTCAAGCCTGATTCAACCATTTGGTAATTGGCAAAAGCCCAAATTACCAGACCTGCAAAAATAACAGCGATGGGTTTGGCGTTGATTTCTGCCGCAAAGGCAAAGATATTTTTGGCTAACCAAAAGCCAACATAGAAATATACAAAACGTGATGCGAACTCGTCAATCAATAGCCACCCTGTGTCAATGCGAGCAGATAGGAGCAGTGCTCCAGCGACGAACATGACAAATGGTGGGACTTTGCGAGCTGCTTTGATGACAACGAAGAAGATTGGCAAGAGATAGATAAACCATAGTGTGCCAAAGGGTTCAACAAAGCCGGTTAAGAAGACTTTAGACGCGTCTATCGCACCGTCTAATCCGCACACAAAACAAGCCTTGAAGATCGTTTGTAAGAAGAGCCACAGCACATAGAAATAAAGGAAATGCAAAACCTTTGAATCGAAATATTCGCGCCATGGTTTATCGATGCTGCTCGCCAGGAAGAGGCCTGAGATCATAAAAAAGTCGGGCATTCGGAAAGGCCTTGCCCAATCTATAAAGTTGTGAAGCCAACTTACCGTGCCTGCTGCTTTCTCGACACCTAATGTCGAATGCATCATTACAACCAAGACAATACAAATGCCTTTTGCGTAATCAACCCAATCGATACGACTCGTTAATGGTTTGGTAACCATGATCAACCTGCCTGTCCCGTAGCGGTACGGAAAATGTAACCGCTTCAGTCACAGCGCATGGAGCGCGCCAGTTTGGCCCTGCTCAGCACTTTGTGATGAATTATGGTTGCTGCGCCATTAACTGATACGAAGTGAGGACGCGCCATTGGTTCTGTTTGGGTTTCAGTGTTAAGGTTAAAACTCACAGAGAGTGCTGGACATGAAGAACAATAATCTTATCAGCCAAAGAGCAAGCCGTGTTTGGCTTAATTCTGAGTCTTGTGATCTTGAAGATTTCAAACGCGAAATTGCGCGCGAGGCAAAGCTGGCCGACTATCCTTTTGCTGTTGCGATTGAGAAGAATGTGCCGATTTATAATGGCGTAGATATTCGCAAAATGGCAAGCGATGATGAGGGCCGCAAAGCTGTCATGGCGGAGTGGGCCGAAGTTTTAATGTCGGGTCCCGGCATTGTGGTTTTCAAAAATGCCACCACTGATATGGACGCGTTGGATATGATGAGCGCTAACTTCTACGCCATCATCAAAGATCAACATGCAGCTGGCACGAGCGCCGGTGATCACTTTGCCAAGCCTGGAGCCAATGACCGGATTTGGAATGCGCTTGAAAAAGTTGCGTTGCGAGACCCTGCTTGCTTTGCGCGTTATTATGCAAATGATGTGATCGCCATGATATCTCAGAGTTGGCTGGGGCTTGGATATCAGGTTACCTCGCAAGTCAATGTGGTCAATCCCGGTGGATCTGCACAATCCATGCACCGCGATTATCATATGGGTTTTCAAACTGCGGCGCAGATTTCTGAATTTCCGGCGCATGTGCATTTGCTTTCACCAGCGCTCACATTGCAGGGCGCAGTGGCGCATTGCGACATGCCGATTGAAACCGGGCCAACGCTTTATCTTCCCTTTAGTCAAACCTATGCGCCCGGTTATTTTGCTTATTCACTGCCTGAATTTCAAACTTACTTCACCGAACATCATGTTCAGTTGCCGCTGGCCAAAGGTGACATGGCATTTTTCAATCCGGCGTTGTTTCATGCGGCAGGTACGAATCGCACCAAAGACGTTCGTCGTATGGCGAATTTGTTACAAGTCTCATCAGCCTATGGCCGGGCCATGGAAGCGATGGACCGTGGGCGGATGAGCGTTTTGCTTTATCCGGTGTTGCAGAATTTGAAATTGGATTCGCGTTCGACGCGAAATGTCATTGCCGCCTGTGCCGAGGGTTACGCGTTCCCGACAAATTTAGACCGCGACCCGCCGATCGGCGGCTTGGCACCTGAGTCTCAAGCTGTTTTGATGCAACGCGCTTTGTTTGAAAACTGGCCATTGGAAAAACTTCAATCTGCACTTGCTGCCCAAGCCGATAAGAAATTGAACTGATTGCGGTCTGGTCTTTGGTTGGCTATAGACATGCCCACAGCACCCGTAGCTCAGCTGGATCAGAGCGCTGCCCTCCGAAGGCAGAGGTAAGAGGTTCAAAATAATTCTGATTAATAATTATTTTCAATAGGTTAAATGATTTTTTGAATCTCTCTCCCGTTACAAACTCACCGGAAACTCACCAATAATTGAGTTGCTTTGGCGCTGAATTGGTACGACTGATTTGCATACCTATCGCTCACTGACCACTTGCGTCGAAGTAATTTGGTGGGATAGAATCGAAGGATGATCGCATTGATCATCATGAGCACGGTCTTGATCGGGACGCTCTGCGTTCTCGCTTACAGGCTTGCGGTCTTGGCACTGCCTGTAACGCTAAGCTTTACAATTGCGCGCATCGCCTATCAAACTGGAGCGGGAATGATCGGTGCCGGTATTATTGGATTCATCGCGGGCGCGGTGGCGTACGGCCTCCTCTCGGTACTATTCGTTTCGCTGCGATCACCAGCTGCCCGCATCGCCGTTGGATTGATCTTTGCACTGCCAGCTGCTGGAGCGGGCTACACCCTCATCTCGGGGATCAGCGCGAGCATGATCCAGTCGGAGCTTTGGCGATTGATGTTTTGTGCCCTTGGTGGACTTCTTATCGGATCAGTGGCGTTCACGCGGCTATTGGTTCCATCCACCAGATTTCGGGCCTGAGCCGTGTCGCATATCAGCTTCTAGCATAGGCCGGCAATGGACAGTCCGAATTTAAGAATAAAGCATCGCCACTGCCTAACAATGTCACCAATACTCCGAATTGCGGACAACAAATCTCAACAACAAAACTGACTTGTAGGGCTAACAGTCAACTAGGCAACTTACGCACGCTTTCAAGTCCAAAAAACCGCTTTCACTTTCTTGATACGAGCGACTACATTCGCGTGAACATATGCATGCAAAGTGCATTTAGTAATCAGGCAACGCAAGACGCGCTCACGCTGCTTTCGCAATATAGCGCATACGGCGCAGTTGGGACGTTTGGGAACAGGAGTACTGGAGGGCCGTTCGGGCCTGAAAGGGCACATGTAAATCAGCTGTTTTGTTTGATCCAGAAACAGCCCAGCATCTTGGCGCACAACAAATACGTAACGAGCAGTCCGGCCCAGAATGAAACTACCGCACAGGTAGGCAAGGGGCCGTTATTCTCTTCGTCACTGTTGTGCAGGCAACGAGCACAACCGATGCGTGCTTCGTGATAGGAAGCCGTAGCGCACCAATGAGATGTTGCGCCGATAGCCAACCAGTTAGGCCACTGCCCTTGAACCTGCCACCGCGACGGAATGTGATCCACCCCCACGATGACAGTGGGTAAGAGCGGCGTGTATGTCGCTAACGTTTCGTCAAACCACTTCGAGACCACTGCAATGCAGAATGCGCTTGGCAACCCAGTAGAAATCAAAATTGCTTTGTGCCCACCGCACTGTGACCGCCGCAACAAGAGATAGCGGTTCAGCTTCGAAAGTTCAGCGGTATCGGGTTCAAACACGCTCCCGATGCATTACGCGTTAGGTATGCGTCAGACAATTGATTGCGGCCGGCGTCATGGCTCCGCCGCTTATTCTGCCAACTGGACCGAGTTGTGAGGCCAGAGGAGTTCCCTCCGGTGCGAGCTGGAAGCGTACATTCTCTGAAAACGCGAACCGTGCTTTGCTATTTTCAAAGTCGGGTGCCAGATATAGGAGTTTATGAATTTCGACTTTGAATGCTTCGCTTGCCACAAGTCCGCCAGCGAACCAAACGGATTGTCGGCATGCATACAGCTGCTCGTGTTAGTCAGAGGTGCAATGATTCCTGCCCAGTGCACAAGAACGACTACGAAATCATTTCTCGTCCCGATTCAGCAATTAATCAGCCTAGGAAAGTCCCAACTTGGTGAAGAAAATCTTGTTGCGCATTTGGGCGTCGCGGAGAAGTTTCGTCCAGCTGATTACTTCCATATAGAGCTTGATATTAGGAAACCATTGGAACCACCCTAGCCCATCAGGCATAGGCGTGAAGTTCTTGTCATTTTGAAGCCACTTCTTCACCTTGGGAGCAAGATCGCAAACCACGTAGCCATAAAAAGGCGTAGTTTCTTGCACAAGAATATCACGCCCAGCGGGAGTCTTGAATTTGCCTTCTCGTATCTCGTTGACGTAACGAACAATCTGTTGAACTGGATCTTCCTTAGAAGACGGATCGGCGAAATCGTCGCGTTGAGGTTTTTTGAACTCGAAGATGGTGATGGGATTGCTGGTTTCGTTCTCCCCGCGAAAAGCAACGCGCCTATTGTAAACTGTTATGTCTGTTCTATCACCCCTCGTTTTGTTTAGAGATTTGTCCGAAGAAACATACGACGAGAAATTTAGTCTCTCGTCCAAAATCCAAAGGTTGTGCGCATCATAGTCGAGGTCATCGGAGTCTTTTTTGCGCCGCATGATAATGTCGTGAACATCCCCTTCCGATTTGTGCTTACCATCGTTGTCAATTTCCAGCGACTTGGAAAACAGATCGAGCACACATTTGCGCATTGAAACATAATGAGCCAAGTCATTCTTACTGGTCTCTGAAATGCTTTCCATGAGCTGCGCAATTCTTGCGCCCAACTCAGTGGGATTTTCAGATTCCAGAGCCGCAGCGACCTGACTACGAGTAGCCACCTCTTTCTCATATTTTTTCTTCTGAAAGTGAAGTTCTATGTCCTGATTTGTTGGTTGCATCGGCAACGCGCTGAAATCCACTTCTTTTACAAGTGTATTGTGCCACGGCGCACTTGAAGAAACGTATTCTATGATCCGTGCTTCCTTGCGTTTCCTTCGCTCTGCAATCTCACTACCGATAGCTGACTGAGCAATTTCAGCAGCCTTCGATTCAATATCATTCTGCGAAATTCCCCCTATCAAATCGGAATCAGTTTGAAATCGAAACTCGCCACGCTCCAAGGTCACATTTTCATTGAGATAATCACCGAACACATATGCTTTGACCACAAAATTACGACCTTTGGATGGCTGGCCGTCTGGTGCTAGTTCGTAAAACTCTTCCGCGAACTCGGGGATATACGATTGCAGTGGGTTGTCAGTTACTTCACGCCTATGCGCCCGTCAAAACTCATTTGCGCGCCTTCGCGTGAGGGATCGTAATCTTGAGACATGCTCCAAATCCCTTTCAGTTTGTCTGTCATCAGATAAATATGGACAGATTGCAGCCTGATTGAGTGGAGAGTCTGGCGCATCTTGTTTCTTATTTCAAGCGGCTTACTTGCGGTGATGCAAGCGTCGAGTTTTGAATGTGTTGTGTTTGATCCTTTCGCAAATTTTCTAAATACTTTGGATATCCCGCAAATTCTTTTTCACTTGTAACCTAGGGATAATCCTGAGCCACATTCAGCGCTTGCGCCTCAAAAAGGAAAACTCATCATCTCATTGAAATGGTGGGCCTATTTTTGGTTGCGGGAGCTTGATTTGAACTTGTGGTTTTCTGGAACATGGCGCACTCTTACAGAGCGCGATCTTGTTATTTATTGATACTTGTGAATACGCATCGAACAATGACCCTACCTCTAATGTTGAGTAATACGTTGTAAATATTCGGTAATAGTTGTTTTGTGCGGGGTCACATTTCGAGCTCAACATTGCCCCCCTTAAATTGGTCAACAGTTCTGCAAAAACAATCGATTAGATCGTTTTCAGAAAGGGGTCATTCTTGGATGCAATTTTACAGTCGAGTGATGTCAGTAGCCAAACTGGACAACATCGTGGGCATGTCTGTTCTTGGCCCTTTTCGATGTTTTTTTGCATCTTAAAATTCTTCCGCTTAAGCGGCGTGAGCAGACATGACCAACGCTCGGCATCCGGCAATGGAGTATGTTCCCAAATA
>JANYHN010000072.1 GCA_025359045.1 Hyphomicrobiales bacterium
ACGGGCAACGCGACCCTTTTGCTTTAGGTCGGCTTCGATACGCTCAACATCTGCAGGTGTCCAAGCAGCGATTTGAGCGAAAGTTGTGACGCCCATATCAGTCAGTGCCTTGTTGATCTTTGGACCAATGCCGCCGATCAGCGAAATGTCGTCTCCGCCAGAAGGGGTGCTCGCAACCGGGGCTGCCACGGCAGCAGGAGCTGCAACTTTCTTTTCGGCCTTCTTGCCTGATGGTTTTGCACCACCCACAAGGATTTCAGTGATTGTCACCGAGGTCAAATCCTGACGGTGGCCGTTGCGGCGACGATAGTGCTTACGACGGCGTTTCTTGAAAATGATCAAATGTGGCCCGCGGGCTTGTTTTTCAATTTCGCCGACAACAGTGGCACCAGCAACCAAGGGTGCGCCAACTTGCACATCCGACCCAGCACCGACCATCAAAACCTGGTCGAAATGAATTTGGTCGCCCGAAACACCTTCGAGCTTTTCGATGAGAATTTTATCGTTTGCGGCAACGCGATATTGCTTGCCGCCTGTCTTAATGACTGCGTACATGTTTTTTCCATTTTCCTTCGCGCCCTTTGGCGGCTTTTCCTAACCCATTGAAGGAAAAGCTCTTTTGCAAAAGATTTCGAAAAATCTTCGGGGTTGCCGGGGGCAGCGCATGATTAACCAACGAGCTTTAGGCCCTCTGGATTGGCGGTTTCTAAGCAACGAGGTGCAAAGAGTCAAGGTTTCGGTGGTGGGCCGGATGGAATTTCAGCTTTTGGCCTTTGGTGAGACATGTAAAGCGTAGAACTTGTTTAGCTGACCCGCTGTCTGCGAGCCCCTTGCAGCGACTCCGCGCTGCTGCTAGGTTATTACATATGGGGGCGAACTCTTGATGAATCGAGTTCCCTATGGCACGTTTTTTAAATCGTTTTACCGTTGTTGCCGTGAGCCTTTTGCTGCTGGCTCAACCTTCTTTTTCAGCTGCTTCCAAAAAAGACATTAATGACTGTGGCGGCAAACAGCCTGACGCCATTATCAGGGGCTGCACGGCGGTTTTTGAAAAATCCAAGGGTAATACCCATACGCAGGCCTCGGCACTTTACAACCGAGCCTTGGCTTATGGGCGGCAGAACAGCGGCGACCTTGCGCTGAAGGACTTGAACGCTGCTTATGACCTTATCAAAGGCGACGAGGACAAGGAAGCCAAGCTCGCTTACAACCTGCATCTTGAGCGCGGAAAGCATTACTATTTCGGGGGCGACTATGCCGCCGCAGAGACAGATTTCCGTGCCGCAAAGGCACTTAACAATGTCGAGCCACAAGCTGCCCTGAACCTGGCTTTCGCTCTCAACTCTCAGGAAAAATTTGAAGACGCTGACAAGGAGTTGTTCTGGGCGCTGGCATTGAATGAAAAAGATCCGGCAGCTCTTGCCCTTTCAGGCATCGTCAACTTTTCTCTTGGTCGCTATGACAAAGCTGTAGATCGAACCAACGCTGCGCTATCATTGGCACCTGACATGGCATTTGCGCTTGGAAATCGCGCCTTGATCTCTTACTGGCAAGGCAACGCCCAGGCTGCCATGACCGATCTGGACAAGGTCATTGCGGCACAACCCAACAATGCCTGGGCCTTGTCACTTCGAGCCCGCGTTCATACCGAGCGGAATGAGTTGCCCGAGGCGCGAGTGGCCGTCGACGCGGCATTGGCGGCAGATGCAAAATCAGCGCGGGCGCATTTTACCAACGGCTTGGTCCTTGCGCGAGAAGCCAAACCCGCGGACGCGCAGAAGGAATTCGGTGCAGCCCTCGCGCTCGACAAGACTCTGACGGAAACACTCATTGAAAGTGGCAAACTTGCCGAGGTACAGAATGACACGCAAGCTGCCTTGGGCTGGTATGACCAGGCCATAGCGGCACCTGCACCCTCTGATCAGGACAAGGTGCGCCAAGAAAAGACCAAAGCATTGCGCCAAGTGCTGCAGGACAAGATCGACAAGCCTGCGAAGCTTCAAGCCGCATGTCACGGGCGTGACGATGTAGCAGGCCTTAAAGCCTGTGAAGAACTCTTGACTATGACCAGCGATAAACAAGAACAAATCGCTCTGCTCGAGGCAAAAATCAAACTCCGGCCTTTGCTGGCTGACGCCGACCGAATTCTTGCCATTGAGCCAAAAAACGTGAAAGCGCTCATCAGCCGTGGAAAGATCAAGAACGGCAGCACCGATGCAGACTCAATTGGCGCATTGGCGGATTTCACGGCAGCTCTCGAACTTGACCCAAAAAACGAGGATGCCTTGTTCTTCAGGGCGGTCGTCAACCGCAAATTAGATAATCAAACTGCGACATTTGCCGATATTGATGCACTAACGGCGTTGCAACCAAATTCTCCTCGTCCCTTGATCATGAAAGCCTCGTTCCTGTTGTCATTGCGAGATTATGCAGGAGCACTGCCAATTGCGGAAAAATGGGCCGCCGTCGCTCCGACCGATGTCTTAGCATGGCAAAATTTAGGTTTGGCCTATTGCGGACTCGGGCGCAACGTTGATGCGGAAGGAGCTCTCAAAAAGGCGCAAGCCATCAAGCTTGATGATCCCTCCAACAATTTGCTTGCCGCCTACATTGCGATCAACAAAGGCGATGCCGCCAAGGCCGTTGGCCTGACGACAGCTGCCATCAACTCAAATTCATCGAATTTTAGAAACCCAGCGGCACTGCTGGCCCGGGCGCGCGCCTATCTTGCGGCCGGTGTGAGCGCTGGCGCTGTAGCAGATTCGGAGGCGCTGCTTAAAATATTGCCAACAAACCCGCCGTCACGGCAGGTGCATGCCGAGGCCCTGTTGCTGAGCGGCAACGCGAAGGATGCACTGAAGGAAGCAGAAGCAATTCTTTCAGGCGGAAGGCAATATCCTGATGTGCTGCGCGTCAAGGCAGGAGCACAAGTTGCACTCGGACAAGCTGCGGTTGCTCTCCCCATTATTGAAAAATTGCTGAAAGACGACCCTGGCAGCGGGCAACTGGTGTTGCTGCACAGCAAGGCCATGCAATCTCAGGGCAATAGTGCTGCGGCAAGTGTTGATTTGGAAAAGGCTGTTAAACTGATGCCCAATGATATGCCTTTGCTCGGCCAATTGGTGCGCTCGCAACTTGCCTCAGGGCAAGCTGATGCAGCACTCGCCTCGCTAACTGGCAAACCTGACTCTGCCTCCATCTTGGGTTTGCGCGGCGAAGCCCTATTGATGAAGGGTGATAAACCTAAGGCTTTAGAAGTGCTTGAAACGGCGGTGAAACTTGATGGCAGCAATATCCTGGCCTTGAAATTGTTGGGTGATCTTTATGTTGATCTCGGCAGCAATGATCTGGCGTTGCAATATTATAGTCGTGTTGCTGCGGCACCTGCGATTGGCGATGATGCCATGTTGGCAAAAGATGCAAAAGCCGCTAGGGCCAAATTGATCGAGACCATGGCAAAGAAGGCGGGGAGCGGAGGTTAGCATTTCCGCTACTCTCGGAATGCGGCGACATAGAATTTTGAGGCGATGTCACCTTCAAACTTCGACTCGAACAACGATCAAGGCTTCTGATCGTAATCCTCGGCTTTTCCGAATTGACTGATGACGCGGTTGACTTCGCCTCCGAAGATGAGGGCAAGGGCTGAGAGATAGACAAAGAACATGGCCGCGAACAGGCCAGAGAGCGAGGAATAAGTGGAAGCAAAGGAATTGAAATTGACGAGATAGATTGAGAATGCCTCTGATAAAATAACCCATACCAATACCGTTAGCACAACACCCGGAAGTATAAATCGCATTGGCATTCTTTGGGCTGGCAGAAAATAATGAGAAATTTGGAGGCCAGTCATCAACAAAATAATTGCTAGTGGATAGCGCAGCTCATCGATGGTTGCATATTTTGCAAGCTCAGTTGGCGCAAAAGAGCTGAGGAAAGATTTGAAGACTGGAAATAGTACGAGCAAAATAGCGACCGCGAGTAAGAGTGCTGCTGCTCCAATCACAAACACAACATTGACAGCATAAACATACCACAAGGAGCGCGTGTCTTTTAAATTATAGGCGCGGTTCAGACCCACGCGGACAGAGTCCACACCTGCCATTGCGCTCCAGATCGTCAATGCGGCGGAGATGCTAAGCAGCCCGCTGCGCGGCACAGTGAGGATTGATTGAATTTCACCGGTGAGTGGCTTGATGATTTGTTCGGGCGCTACGCTGAGCAGAAAGTTTACGATTTGCTCGGCCAGCTTGGCGCTGCCGAAGAAGCCTGCCAGTGTTGTGAGAAAAATAAGAAAGGGGAAAATTGAAAAGATAGTGCGGAAGGCGATATTGCCCGCCAACGGAATAGCCTCATCAGCAAAGAGTCGCTTGAGGGCATCACGGAACAGTGCCAAGACGGCTAAAATTGAATCATTCATGGTTCGGTTTTAGCGAGAAATTTTGAAAGTTCATATGGTCTCTAAGTCTTCCAATAATATGCTTGTCGCTGTTGCTCCGGCACTATTCGTTGTGCTCTGGGCGACTGGGTTTGTAGTGGCCAAGCTATCTGCAGGGCATGTTGCACCTGTTTGGTTTTTAGGGCTACGCTTTCCCATTGCGTGCATCTTTATGTTTTGTGTGGCACTTTATCAGCGGGCTGCTTGGCCGGATTTAACCCATGCTTTTCATGCCAGTGTGGCGGGCGCTTTTATGCATGGTGGGTATTTGGCGCCGATTTATTGGGCGGTGGCGCATGGATTGCCCGCTGGTGTTTCAGCCTTGATCGTGGGATTGCAGCCATTAATCACCGCGTTTTTAGCTGCGTGGATTTTGGGGGAGCGGATTCAGGCGCGGCATTGGTTTGGGCTTTTGGTTGGGTTGATTGGCATTGCCCTGGTGATTTCGCCCAAACTGCATTTTCAAGGCGTGGAGGGGATTACACCACTGACCGTGGGGCTGGCACTGTTTGGAGCTTTGTGCATTTCATTTGGAACGGTTTATCAAAAGCGTTTTGCCACGGGCATTGCCCTCGCGACAGGGGGCACGTGGCAATATGTGGGTGGCAGTTTAGTTGTGTTGATCAGCGCCTATTTTGTCGAAGATTTCTTTTTTGATAATTCGCATCAGGCTTGGCTGGCGCTGGGTTGGGCGGTGATTGTGTTGTCGATTATCGCTATTACATTGATGATGATATTGATCCGTGAAGGGGCGGTTTCGAAAGTTTCGAGTCTCATTTTCTTGGTGCCCGCGGTGGCTGCACTGATGACTTATATTTTGTTTGGTGAGACGTTGAATCTCATTCAGATATTGGGCATGGCAGTTTGCGCGGCTGCTGTTCTTATTGTTAATAGGACGTCATTGCGATTTTGACTTTACCAAGTGAACTCAAAACGCTCTAATGCCGCGACCACCACAGCCCCAGCATCAGTAAAATAACAGCGATGAATTGCAGGCCAACGCGCCAGCGCATGAATTGTTGCGAGCGATTGGAGTTGCCGCCGCGCATCATGTTGAAGAGGCCAAGGCAGAGCACGACGAAAACTGCGCCCATCATCAGGGGGCCGGCATAGTTAAAAAGATTCATTGGTCAGATACCTTGTTGACGAAACGATCCATGAGGCCTTGCGGCAGAAACCTGCGTGCGAAGCCCATGAGATGTGTCGGAGTTGTCACATAATAATGCGCCCTCGGACGGGGCGATTCAATGGCGTGAATCAGCTTTTCCAGCACGGCTTCCGGCGGCAATTTGAAGCGGTTAGAGCCACCTTTGCCTAAGCGTGCCCGCTGATCTTCATAGGAGGACTTATAGTTTGAGGCTTCGACATTGATGTGTTTTTCAAAATTTTTGAGAGCTGTTTCCACAAATTTGGTGGCGATGGGGCCGGGCTCTATTGTGGACACATGAATGCCAGTTCCTCTTAATTCCATGCGCATGGTGTCACTTAGACCTTCGAGGGCAAATTTGGTTGCGTTGTAAGCCCCGCGCCATTTCATGGCAACGATACCCAACACAGAAGAACAATTGACGATGCGACCTTGGCCATTTGCGCGCAGCATGGGCAAACAGAGCGTGGTGAGCTGATGCCAGCCGAAGAAATTGGCGGCGAAGGAGGATTCCAAGAGTTCGCGGCTTAAATCTTCGACAGCGCCAGGCTGGCCTGCGGCGCCATTGTTGAATAAGGCGTAAAGCTGACCGCCTGTGAGTTTTGAAACTTCATCGGCGCAAGCTTTCACTGATCCACGATCCACATAATCCATGATAATCGTTTCAAGGCCAAGGTCGGTGAGGCGTTTGGCATCTTCTTTATTGCGTATGGTTGCAAAGACACGGTAGCCGCGCGCCTTCAGGCCTAACGCGCAGGTGTATCCGATGCCAGAGGAACAGCCTGTAATAAGTATCGTCTTCATTTTGTAATCCTTAACTGCCGTATTTGGGCCTGATTTTTACGGTGTAGAGCAGTTCTTGGTTTTCGCAAGTTGTTAAGGTTTAAGCGTTTAGGGTAGGCGACATGGTTAAGAGATATGGAATAGGCCAGATTATTTTGGCTAGCGTTGCGCTGCTGACGATCAGCGGCATGGCGCGGGCTGATGACCCCGTATCAATGGGGACGTTTGATGATTGGGAAAGCTTTACTTATCAAGATCAGGGCAAGCCTGTGTGTTATGTTTATTCGACACCAAAGAAAACTGAGTCGTTGAAAAAAGTGAAACGCGATCCAGTCTATTTTCTGGTGACGAACTATACGGGGCGCAAGGTGAAGGGCCAAGTTTCGACGATCATCGGCTATCCGTTCAAAGAATCTTCTCTCGTAGCCGTTAAAATTGATAATGCTTCATTTGAGCTTTACACAAATGGTGATGCCGCTTGGGCCTCGTCCGTCGATGTGGATGCAGCCATCGTAAAAGCGATGAAGACCGGCAAGTCTATTTCGGTCACTGGTACATCGTGGAAGGGCACGCAAACCACGGATACTTATTCACTGGCGGGTATTGGTAAGGCTTTGGACAAGATTGACACGGCTTGCAAATAATTGGCGGTTAACGGCTGCGGGCATGCTGGCATTCATTTTACTGAATGGCGCGGCGTATGCTGGTTGTACCCAGCAATCCTATAGCGGTCATTCTTATACGGTCTGTGGTTTTGACGTGAAAGCCGAGCATATTGAATTTTTTAATCTCGACCAGAATGATATTCCGCTGGGTAATTTTGACCGGCTTTCACAAAAACTTAGGGCCGAAGGCAAGACGCTTACATTCGCCATGAATGCTGGGATGTATGACCAGAATTTGCGGCCAATTGGACTTTATGTCGAAAATGGTGTGGAGGCGAAAAAGCTGAACCGCCGAAATGGCGGCGGCAATTTTCATTTAAAACCGAATGGCGTATTTTATATTGCGGGCGAACGAGCGGGTGTGATGGAGACTGACGCATTTGCTAAATCTGGGATTAAGCCTGATTTTGCTACGCAGTCTGGGCCGATGTTGGTGGTCAGCAATAAAATTCACCCCAGGCTTTCGCCGACGGGAACGTCATTTAAAATCCGCAACGGAGTTTGCGTTGCCGATGATCACATGGCGAAGTTTGCGATTTCGAATGACCCAGTCGGATTTTATGAATTTGCAAGTCTGTTTAAAGATCAGCTGGGCTGCAAGAATGCGCTGTTCTTGGATGGATCAATTTCCAGCCTTTATAGTTCCGAGGTGAGCGGGGTGGGTGGCTATTTGCCTATGGGGCCTATGGTCGGCGTTTACACTTTGCCATAAGGCTTCAATTCTTTGCGTAGATGCGCTACTAGGCCCCAATGACCACGCTTTTACAAACTGCCATTCCGCTGGCTGCCAGCTATATTCCCAATGATTTACGTCCTACTTTGGTGGGATTGAACCGCGAAGATTTGGCTGCGATTCTGGAACGCATTGGCGTGCCTGAAAAGCAGCGCAAGATGCGCATGCGCCAATTGTGGCATTGGATTTATCAGCGCGGCAAAACTGATTTTGCACTCATGACCGATATTTCCAAAGAGGTCCGCGCCCAACTGGAAGAAGCGTTTGTCCTAACGCGGCCTGAAATTGTGACCGAGCAAGTTTCAACCGATGGCACGCGTAAATGGCTGCTGCGCTTGGCACCGGATGCAACGGGTGCGCGGCATGAAATTGAGACGGTTTATATTCCGGAAGAAGACCGCGGCACTTTGTGCATTTCATCGCAGGTGGGTTGCACGCTCACTTGTAGCTTCTGTCACACGGGTACGCAAAAACTGGTGCGCAATTTAACGGCTGGCGAAATTGCTGGGCAGATCATGCTGGCGCGAGACCGGATCAAGGATTGGCCCGATGATCTGGAAACCAACCCCAAGCCGCCTTCGTCTGGTCGCTATATTACCAATGTCGTATTAATGGGTATGGGCGAGCCGCTTTATAATTTTGATAATGTGAAGACGGCGATTAACATTGCGTCTGATGGTGAGGGGCTTTCTTTATCGAAGCGCCGCATTACTTTATCGACGTCTGGCGTGGTTCCGGAGATTGTGCGGGCGGGACATGAGATTGGGTCATCGCTGGCGATTTCATTGCATGGCACGACGGATGAAATTCGTGACAAACTGGTGCCGCTCAATAAAAAATATCCAATTGCCGAATTGATGGATGCCTGCACCAAATATCCGGGCTCGTCGAATGCGCGGCGCATTACCTTTGAATATGTGATGCTCAAAGGTGTGAATGACAGTGTGGCCGATGCGCGGCGCTTGGTTAAATTGCTGGCGGGGATTCCGGCGAAGGTAAACTTGATCCCGTTCAACCCTTGGCCGGGCACGGCTTATGAATGCAGCGAGTGGGATGTGATTGAAGTGTTCGCTGAGATTTTGAATAATGCGGGATATGCGAGCCCCGTGCGCACGCCAAGAGGGCGCGATATTATGGCGGCGTGTGGGCAGCTGAAGAGCGAGAGCATGAAGGTGCGGGCGAGTGAGCGGGTTTAGTCTATAGTTGGGAAGCAGGTTGCCAGTTTGTTGGCGATGGGCAAATTATTGTTGATCAAGCTTTGCGAAAACCTCCTTCGCCGCAAACAACCCGTTCAGCGCAGCCGGAAAGCCCGCATAGACCGCCATCTGCATCATAATCTCCACAATTTCTTCGCGGTTGAGGCCGACATTCAGGCCTGCTTCAATGTGCACCTTCAATTGTGGGGCGGCGTTGCCCATAGCGGCGAGTGCTGCAATCGTAGCGACCTCTCGCAACCGCAAATCAAGGCCGGGCCTTGAGTAGATGTCGCCAAAAGGAAACTCTATCAAATAAGTGGCGAAATCTGGTGCTATGTCTTCGAGGGATTTCACAACGTTTTCACCTGCATGGCCATCAATCGCGCTCAGCGCTTTGAGGCCACGGGTAAATCGTTCACTTATGATTTGATCTTCCATTTGTCTTTCCCTTTTGTTTTATACTTTCTGCATAGGTGTCTATTTTACAGTCGAGAACTGAGAGGGAGGTTTTGATCTCGGCTAGTTTGATGCGCACTTTCAGGCGGTGATGCTCTAGAAGTTTCTGGCGCTCAAGTTCAGTCGAGGGGCCATTCTGGCGCATCTTCGCGTAAAGCTGCATTTCCTTGATCGACATATCGGTGGCCTTGAGGCGGCCCAAAAATTCAAGCCAAGTGAGGGTGGCCTCATCATAAATGCGGTGGCCTGAGGATGATCGATGCGCGCGCGGCAACAGACCGATGCGTTCGTAGTAGCGCAGGGTGTGGCTAGATAGTTTTGTGATTTTGGTGAGTTCACCGATTTTCATTTTTGCTTTCTACAAGTTAGAGTTCACTCTAAGTCAATAGCATAAATCATAACGTTTTTGTGGGGTTGTCGAACTGGGCGGCGGCGTGATAGTTCGCTGCTATAGATAGTGCTCCCTTTTTCAGCCGTCATCCCCGCGAACGCGGAGATCTCTGTTTAGCATTTGAAACGCAGATTCCCGCTTTCGCGGGAATGACGGTTTGAGGCGTGAGCGCAACAAATAAAAATGAGAGCTGCACATATGACCACCAAAACCAAAATCAAAAAAGTCGTCCTCGCTTATTCGGGTGGGCTTGATACTTCTATCATTTTGAAATGGCTGCAAACCGAATATCAGGCTGAGGTTGTCACCTTCACGGCGGATCTGGGCCAAGGTGGTGAGCTTGAGCCAGCCCGCAAGAAGGCCGAGTTGATGGGCATTAAGAGCATTTATGTGGAAGATGTGCGTGAGGAATTTGTGCGAGATTTTGTATTCCCCATGTTCCGCGCCAATGCCTTGTATGAAGGTGTGTATTTGCTGGGCACATCGATAGCGCGGCCTTTGATTGCCAAGCGCTTGATCGAGATTGCCGCCGAAACCGGCGCTGATGCCATTGCCCATGGGGCCACCGGCAAGGGCAACGACCAAGTGCGGTTTGAACTTACGGCTTACGCGCTGAACCCTGATATTAAAGTGATCGCCCCTTGGCGCGAGTGGGATTTTAAAAGCCGCACGGATTTGATTACATTTGCTGAGCAACACCAAATTCCCGTTGCTATGGATAAGCGTGGCGATGCGCCGTTTTCGGTGGATGCGAATTTGTTGCACTCCTCATCAGAAGGCAAGGTGCTGGAAGACCCGTGGGAAGAAGCGCCACCTTATGTCTATCAACGCACCATTGCGCCGGAAGATGCGCCCGACAAAGCAACCTATATTGAAGTTGAATTCAAGCATGGCGATCCCGTTGCAATCAATGGCAAGGCCATGTCTCCGGCCACGTTGCTCACTGCGCTCAATCAATATGGCCATGATAATGGTATTGGCCGCCTCGACCTGGTGGAGAACCGGTTTGTGGGCATGAAATCGCGCGGTGTTTATGAAACGCCAGGAGGTTCGATTTTGTTAGTGGCGCATAGGGCGATGGAGTCACTCACGCTCGACCGTGAAGCGGCACATCTCAAAGATTCAATCATGCCGCGCTATGCGGAGCTTATCTATTATGGCTTCTGGTTTGCGCCAGAGCGCGAGATGTTGCAGACGATGATCGACAAATCGCAAGAGCATGTTGAAGGCACGGTTCGCCTCAAGCTCTACAAAGGCAACGTGATTGTCGTGGGGCGCAAGTCTGTGAAGTCACTCTACAAGAATGATCTGGTGACGTTCGAAGATGATCGCGGCGCTTATGACCAGAAAGATGCGGCTGGGTTTATTCGATTAAATGCGCTCAGGTTGCGCACGCTGGCGGCACGGAAAAGGAATACTTAAAACCAGTAGGGCCAGAATGTGAGGGTGCCGATGACGATGGCACCCATGGCTGCCACCAATACGCTGCCCGCGGCCACATCTTTTGCTATCCCAATCAAGCGGTGATGTTCGGGGTGTAATGCATCGCAGACGGATTCAACGGCGGTGTTCATGGCTTCGGCGGTCCAAACCAGGGTTATTGCGAGCGCCAACCACCGCCAGTCATTTGGGGTGACATGAAGATAAAGACCCGCTGCGATAACGCAGCTTGCTGTGAAACTATGGAACCACATGGCGTGCTGTGTGCGAAACACATAGACCAAGCCTTTGATAGCATAACCGAAGGCGTTCGTGCGGCTCGTCACGCCAAATGGCGGTCTTTCCATCATGCTAAAGCTTGAAGCTCCGCCAAAATAGCTTCGCCCATTTGCGTGGTGCTGGTGTTGGCTGGAACATCTCCGGCTATGTCTTTGGTACGCAGGCCTTTAGCTAGAACGGCTGAGATTGCTTGATCCAGTTTATCGGCCCATTCACCCATGTTGAAAGAGTAGCGCAAGCACATCCCGAAGCTGGCAATCATAGCGATGGGGTTGGCAGCGCCTGTGCCCGCAATGTCTGGGGCTGAGCCGTGGACAGGTTCATAAAGCGCTTTGCGGCGTTTGGTTTTTGGATCGGGTGCACCCAGGGATGCTGAAGGCAGCATGCCAAGCGAGCCAGTGAGCATGGCGGCCACGTCAGAAAGCACATCGCCGAATAAGTTGTCGGTTACAATCACATCATATTGCTTGGGCCAGCGCACCAACTGCATGGCGCAATTATCGGCCAGCACATGATCGAGCTGAGCTTCTGGATATTCGTTAGCGTGAATGCGGGTGACGATTTCGTGCCACAGAACGCCTGTCTTCATCACATTGCGTTTTTCAGCAGATGACACTTTGTTCTTTCGAGTTTTGGCTAGCTCAAAAGCGACACGCGTGATGCGTTCGATTTCGAAGGTGTCATAAACTTGCGTATCAATGCCGCGCTTTTGGCCATTGCCCAAATCAGTGATGGTTTTGGGTTCGCCGAAATAAACCCCGCCAGTGAGTTCGCGCACGATCAAGATGTCGAGGCCTTCAACTACATTGCGTTTTAAGGATGACGCGTCAGCCAGTGCGGGATAGCAAATGGCAGGGCGTAAATTGGCAAACAGGCCCAAGTCTTTTCGCAAGCGTAGAAGGCCGGCTTCAGGGCGCACGTCATAAGGCACCTTATCCCATTTCGGGCCGCCAACCGCACCGAAGAGAACTGCATCAGCAGATTGAGCTTTGGCCATGTCTTCTTCTGAAATGGCTTTGCCATGGGCATCATAGGCACAGCCACCTACTAAACCGCGATCAGTTTTGAAGGTGGCAATGCCTTGGCGCGTAAACCAAGTTAAAATCTTTTCAACCTCGGCCATCACTTCAGGGCCGATGCCATCACCTGGGAGGAGGAAGAGATTATATGTCGACATGGGATTCTCGCCTATTTTGATTTTCCGCGCTTGCTAGCGGTTTAGTCGATTTGTGGCAATAGAGGCGGCGAATTTAGAGCTTGAGCAGACGTGCAAAATTGCTGAAAGTGGCGTTGTGGTGAAATTCAAATCATTTTACATCTTCAAGGTCCTTAACCTGATAAGGCATTAACTCTTCGTCTTCTTGCAGTGAAACATATTCGCCAACCCTGAATAGATGATCGCCGAAACGATAGCCTGATTCATCCTCTTGATCTTCGTCTTTTGGAAAACGGTGAACTCGGCAGCTGGCTTTCGGTTTGTGAAATGCATCGACGTCAATCCTTCCGTCAGCTTTCAATGGTGCGGTGAACTCATACCCAATATCTCGCGAAGCTTCGAGAAATTCTTTGGTACGGGCGAATTTCAGTCTAATTTTGCTGAGCCTGATGTCTTTCAATGTGACATGAGGATTGGCCGGTCTAGATGATGGAGCACATATTGCGTGGCACCGCCGAAGATCCATTCCGTCAAGCGCATATGGCCATAGGCACCTAGAACCAAAAGTCCGGCCCCATGATCGTACGCGGCGAGCAGCAGGGTTTCACCTGGGTTTTTACCCCCCGATGCCACATTCACGACTTCGCATTTCACACCGTCGCGGTCTAATGTTTCAGCAATATTTGCACCAGCAATTGGGCCGCCGGGAGAGGCATCGACCGTTACAATTTTCGTATGCTTTGCGTGTTTCAAGAATGGTAAAGCATCAAAGGCAGCGCGTGCTGCTTCACGGCTGTCATTCCAACCCAGCATAACATCTTCGAATTTGATTTCAGCATTTCCCTTAAATAGTAGGATCAATACGGGGCGGCCTGCGGCAAGCACCACTTGCTCGACAAAATCGGATTCGACGCTGTTGCCTTTCTCGCGATCGGTGGAGGAGAGGACAACGAGATCAACATTGCGGCTGTTTTCAATAACATCGGTTGCAATGTTTGGTAGGCTTGAATCGACCACGCGAAGATCAAACGTCAGGCTATCGGCCTTCATTGCTGCTTCAAAATCTGCGCGGATTTTAGGCAGCTGATTGAGAAAGTAATTGCGGGTGCCATCGAAAACACCGACACTCATGCCCATACCCTCAGACGGATAGACTTGAACTCCCGGAATGACGTAAAGTCCGGCAATGTGCGCTTTAAATTTTACACCTAATTGGCGGGCGGCTGCGATGAGTTGGGGTGCACGTTCAACTTCATTGAGACAAAGCAATATGGTTCTGTAAGCCATGATCGTACTCCATTATTTGAAGCGATAATGCTCCCATGCAGATAGGGCTGGCTTAATTTAGATCAAGTGGGCAGATGATAATGCCGCAGGTCTAGCTGGCCGTGTTTACGAAGGATTGAGTGTGGAACTTGAGTGTCTTCAGCGTCTCTGTTATACACGTATAGCAAACGCGTTGGAGTAAAATCATGCTTGCCATCAGACTTCCGAAAGAACTCGAAGACCGTCTTGCGGATATGGCCAAGAAGACGGGTCGGACGAAGACATTCTATGCCAAAGAGGCCATTATGAATTATTTAGAAGATTTGGAAGATGCTTATATCGCGGAAAAACGACTAGATGAGTTCTACAAGTTAGGGGAGAAAGCTGTTCCATTATCACAAGTGAGAAAAGAACTTGGCTTGGACACTTGAATTTTCAAAGGCTGCCCTTTCATCACTCAAGAAAATGGACCGAACTACAGCGGGTCGAATTGTCGACTATCTTGAAGATCGAGTTGCGACTTCCAAAAGTCCGCGTGATCTTGGGAAAGCGATGGTTGGAAAGAAATTTGAAAATATGTGGCGATATCGAATTGGTGATTACCGCGTCCTCGTGGAAATCAAAGAAGATGTTGTGACCATTCTCGTGGTTGAAGTTGGCCATCGGCGAGAGATCTACAAGTGATGGACGAAGGTTTAGATACTGCAATACCTCTGCAAACAAGTTTTGCACTTCTTTGTTTCCTTGGAGAAAAGACTTCCAAGGCAATGCCAGAAAACGAGCTAGCGCGACGCCTTAATAATTTTTTAGCTTCATCGCATTTACTCGAAGACGACAAAATTGCGCCGCTTGAAGATTCTGAAATGGGTTACCACCACGCCGACCATATGGTTGTGCGTCATTTGATTGGAGCAAAGTTTCCGGGGTTGGGTTTATACTGGAAGGCGCTTGATCCTATCATTCGGCCCGGCAAAGAGGCCTAGATTGGGACAGGCGACGCGATCGACGATTTGCTGGATATCTTTCGAGAACTCAGTGAGATTAAGTGGCTCTTCGATCAACATGGCCAAGATGAAGCATTGGCAGGACTGAAGTTCAGATACCAGCATCATTTATACATGCATGTCTTACCGCTTCGGGCTTACCTTGAGGAAATTATCAGACATGGATAGCGTAGTTTTCATTCCGCTGCCTTTACACTCATCGGATTATTCGGATGCTGTGTCCAATTCGCATAGTCCTTGCTGATCTTCTTGCCCGTGCGCGCATCAACCCCTGAAGTCTGCTGCACCATGGTGATGCAGTTTTGGACGGGGCAGACTTCAACACAGAGATTACAGGCCACGCATTCATCGTCCATCACCTCGAAATGACGTTTGCCGTCTTTCATGTTTGAAATGGCTTGGTGCGATGTGTCTTCACAGGCGGCGTAACATCTTCCACATTTGATGCAGGCGTCTTGGTCGATCTTGGCTTTGGCGATGTAGTTTAAATTCAGATATTGCCAATCGGTGACATTGGGCACGGCACGACCGCGGAAGTCTTCGATTGTGGCGTAACTTTTCTGGTCCATCCAACGCTCAAGGCCCGATTTCATTTCTTCGACGATTTTAAAACCATAGGTCATAGCCGCCGTGCACACCTGCACGGTGCCTGCGGACATGGAGATGAATTCAGCCGCATCACGCCACGTGGTGATGCCCCCAATTGCCGAAATGGGTTTCCCTTTGGTTTCTTTATCGCGGGCGATTTCAGACACCATGCTGAGTGCGATGGGTTTGACAGCAGGGCCGCAATAACCGCCGTGGCTGCCTTTGCCATCAATTGACGGCATGGGAGAAAAACTATCAAGATCAACGTGGGTGATGGAATTGATGGTGTTGATCAGCGATACTGCGTCCGCACCACCCCGGAAGGCCGCTCGCGCTGGATGACGAACATCGGTGATATTTGGTGTGAGCTTTACAATCACTGGCAATCTCGAATGCTGTTTGCACCAGCGCGCGACCATTTCGATATATTCAGGCACTTGGCCAACAGCTGCACCCATGCCGCGCTCCGACATGCCGTGCGGGCAGCCGAAGTTGAGTTCAACACCGTCGCAATCCGTGTCTTCTACTTGCTTTAGAATCTTTTTCCATGGCTCTTCCTTGCAAGGCACCATGAGGGAAATCACCATGGCGCGGTCTGGCCATTCGCGTTTAACTTTTTTGATCTCCTGAAGATTGATTTCGAGTGGACGGTCGGTGATCAGCTCAATGTTGTTTAGACCGAGGAGGCGACGATCAGCACCATGGATGGCGCCGTAACGCGGGCCGTTGACGTTAACGACTGGAGGACCTTCTTCACCAAGTGTTTTCCAAACAACACCACCCCAGCCTGCCTTGAAGGCACGCACAACGTTGTATTCTTTGTCTGTCGGGGGCGCTGAAGCGAGCCAGAAGGGATTTGGCGATTTGATGCCGGCGAAATTTGAGCGAAGGTCTGCCATGGTGTCTCCTTACGCAGTCAAGAATGAGTGAATAGATTCAGCAGCTCTACGACCATCGTCTACCGAGGCCACTGTCAAATCTTTGCCGCCCGCGATGCAATCACCTCCGGCCCAGATTCCTTTGACGGAAGTACGTTTTTCGGCGTCGACTTTGATGCGGCCTTGTTCGAGGGCGATGGTGCCACCCGTGACGTCGATATAAGTTTGGCCGATGGCCTTAAAGATCATATCGGCTTTAACTTCGAAGGTTTCGCCACTGTTTGTATTTTCACATTTTAGACCAACGACATGGCCGGATTTTACCAACACTTTTTTAGGGGCAACCCATTGTTTTATGTTTACACCTTTTGTCTGCGCCAGTTCTCGCTCGTAGGCGCTGGCCTTCATGTTTTCTGCACCACGACGATAAATAACAGTTACATTTTCCGCGCCTAATAATTTGGACTGCACAGCAATATCAATGGCTGTCATGCCGCCGCCGATCACCACGACGTTGCGTCCGACTTTAAGTTTTGATGGGTCTTTGGCTTGACGCAAGTCGGAGATGTAATTCACCGCGTCCTCAATGCCATCGGCATCTTCCTTCTTGACGCCAAGCGCATTTACGCCAGATAGACCGAGACCTAAGAAAACTGCATCATAGTCTTTTTGTAAATCAGGCAGTTTAAGTTTCTTACCAAGCGGCATGCCATGTATAATTTCAATACCGCCAATCGAAAGCACAAAATCAACTTCTTTAGCTGCAAAATCATCCACCGATTTATAGGCTGCGATGCCATATTCATTAAGGCCCCCTAATTTCTTGCGGGCTTCAAAAATAGTTATATCATGTCCATGCATGGAGAGGCGGTGTGCACAGGCGAGGCCCGCAGGGCCAGCACCAACGATAGCTATTTTCTTGCCAGATGATTTAGCGCGTACAAATGGATGCTTTTCGCTCAAGGCTTGATCGGTGGCATAGCGTTGCAGCAAGCCAATCTTTACAGGTTTGCCTTCAGCATGTTCGCGAACGCAGGCTTCTTCACATAAAGTTTCAGTTGGGCACACGCGGGCGCACATGCCACCCAAAATGTTTTGATCAAAAATTGTTTTGGCGGCCGATTTTGGATGGCCCGCTTGAATTTCACGGATGAATAAGGGAATGTCGATGGACGTGGGGCAGGCTTTCATGCACGGCGCGTCGTAACAGAAATAACATCGGTCGGATTCAACAAGCGCTTCATGCGCATTCAGCGGAGGATGGAGGTCAGTAAAATTCGCGGCATATTGGGCTTTCGGCAAACGTTTTGCCGCAATGTCTGGAGTTTTTGCTGGTGCCATATTGATCTCCCGTGACCTAATTCTATGATGATTACAGATTTTGTTCAAATGGTCAAATTTTGAAAGATGGACGAATGAGGCTGGCCTTGATATGAAATGTATGACAATTGAAATTGAAGGCCGGCACAATGACCAAATCTCCAAGTAAACCCCTGAAACTGCGCTCGCAAAACTGGTTTGATAATCCAGATAATGCCGACATGACGGCGCTTTATCTGGAGCGTTATCTAAACTATGGGTTTACGCGGGGCGAGCTGCAGGGTGCCAAGCCGATCATTGGCATTGCACAAACCGGTTCTGATTTATCACCTTGCAATCGCTCACATGTGGAATTGGCCAAGCGGGTTCGCGACGGCATTATTGCGGCGGGTGGTATTCCTTTAGAATTTCCAATTCATCCGATACAAGAAACAGGAAAGCGCCCAACCGCTTCGCTTGACCGGAACCTTGCCTACTTGTCGTTGGTTGAAGTGCTTTATGGTTATCCGCTGGATGGCGTGGTCCTCACAATTGGCTGTGACAAGACAACGCCTGCTTGTTTGATGGCGGCGGCCACAGTGGATTTGCCAGCAATTGCTTTATCATCAGGCCCGATGTTGAACGGCGACTATAAGGGTCAGCGCACGGGTTCTGGCACCATTGTCTGGATGGCGCGTGAGAAGCTTGCCACTGGCGAGATTGATTATGATGGGTTTGTCGAGTTAGTCGCTTCATCAGCGCCATCGGCTGGGTATTGCAACACGATGGGTACAGCGACCACAATGAATTCGCTCACTGAAGCGCTTGGCATGTGTTTGCCGGGCAATGCAGCTATTCCTGCACCATATCGCGAGCGCGGGCAGATTGCTTATGAAACCGGAAAACGCATTGTTGAGATGGTGGCAGAGGATCTGACACCATCAAAGATCATGACACGCAAAGCATTTGAAAATGCCATTGCAGTGAATACAGCCATTGGCGGCTCAACCAACGCGCCTAATCATTTGAACGGCATTGCTCGGTTGCTGGGCGTTGAGCTTGATGTGGTTGATTGGGAAAAGCATGGCCATGATTTGCCATTGCTCGTGAATATGCAGCCGGCGGGCGAATATCTGGGCGAGGATTATCACCGCGCGGGTGGTGTGCCTGCGGTTATAGCTGAATTGATTTCGGTTAAGAAAATTCATGAAGACGTGATGACGGCTAATGGTAAAACCATTGGCGAGAATTGCAGGGGTAAGTTTTCATGGAACCGCAAGGTGATCCGCGAATTTAATGATCCCATCAAAAAAGATGCGGGCTTTAAAATGCTGCACGGCAATTTATTTGATTCAGCAATTATGAAAACCAGCGTGATTTCGGATGAATTCCGCACGCGATACTTATCGAACCCAAAAGATTTAAATGCATTTGAAGCTAAGGCCATCGTGTTTGATGGGCCTGAGGATTATCACGCCAATATCGACAACCCGGCATTGGATGTTGATGAGAATACAATTTTGTTTATTCGCGGTGTTGGGCCGCTGGGTTATCCTGGTGCTGCCGAAGTGGTGAATATGAGAGCACCCACTTATTTGCTGCAAAAGGGTATTCGTTCACTACCTTGTGTGGGCGATGGGCGGCAATCAGGCACATCTGGTTCGCCTTCAATTTTGAATGCTTCACCAGAAGCTGCTGCAGGTGGCGGGCTTGCGATTTTGCAGAACGGAGACAAGGTTCGCATTGATCTCAATAACGGTGATTGCAATATGTTGATCTCAGATGCTGAAATTGCCAAGCGCCGTGCGGCACTCGAAGCATCAGGTGGATATAAGGTTCCTCCGTCTCAAACCCCGTGGCAGGAAATTTTCCGCAATACTACGGAACAATTGGCGCAGGGTATGATTATAAAGGGCTCGACGAAGTTCCAGCGTATTGCCAAAACCATGGGCATTCCACGGGATAATCATTGATGCTTGAACTAAAAAATAAAAACCTTCGGGCCGTATTTCATAAGAACGGCGCTCGCTTGATTTCTCTGATCATCGATGGTGTTGACGTGGTGTTTGGCAATCCGCAAGATATGGATATAGCAACCGCAGAACCGTCGGCAGGTGCCGTTGTAGGTCGTTATGCTGGACGCATAACCAAAGCGCAGTATGAATTGGACGGGCAATTGGTAAAGCTCATTCCGAATCGTGGTGATTTTCAACTTCATGGCGGCCCGCATAATTTTGGCAATCAAAACTGGGTTTCATCGGTTGAAGGTAATGTGATTGTTTTCAATTTTTATTCGCCCGATGGCGACCAAGGGTTTCCCGGTGAGGTTCACGCCCAAGCTGTTTATACGCTTGAGGATGATCGGTTGAAGCTGGCGATAACGGCTACAACCACAAAGCCAACCGCAATCAATCTTACTAACCATGCCTATTGGAATATGGCGGGCAATGATGCGGGGCAAGATTCCATTTTTACGCAAGAGCTGCAAATTAATGCCGCCCATTATTTGCCGCTGAGCGATGTTTTATTGCCATCAGGTGAAATTCGCAAAGTGGCAGATAGCAAATTTGATTTCCGTTCCCTTCGGAAAATCAATGAGGCTTATGACAATTGCTATTGTCTCGACGGCAAAAGAGGCGAAATGAAACAAGGCCTTATTATGCGCGACCCCAAATCCGGCCGTCAGCTCGACGTTTTTACGACGGAAGCAGCAATCCAAATGTATACGGCCATTCATTGGGATGGCACTTTGCGTTCAAATCACGGCAAGATGTTAAACCATCAAGCACTCGCCATTGAACCGCAGAATTATCCCGATGCGCCCAACCATAAAAACTTTCCATCTTGCATTTTGAGACCGAGTGAGATCTACAAAAATCAAATGGAATGGCGTTTATCTTAATAGAATAGGGCTACGCCCACTCCCAGAAAAGCCAGCACGATAGACGCGATATAAAGTCTGAAGATGCGGATATAGATGCGCTCCAGATTTTCGGGCGCATGGCGGATGTCGAGGATCAAATAAAGCACCACCAGCATCATCACTAGACTTGGTAGAATTGTGGAGGCCACCAGCCAATCAGCGGTGGATTTCAATTCCGATGAGTTGTCGTCACGCGTAGCCCAGCCTGCAAGAAAATTTAAGAGAAAGCCCATGATGATGCCCAATGAGGTTACCATGGGTTGGCGATAGGCGGTTAGATCTTTAGGTTTCATACTCGTCATTCCGATTTCACAGGAAATTATAAGGATCAACATCAATACTCAAGGCCATTGAGCCGCGCGGCTTCACATCGCGCAACCATTCTCGCAGAAAGCCTTGAATGTTTACATCGCGCTTCGCTTTCACCAGCATGCGCCACCTTGTGCGGCCGCGCACCATGGCAATGGGAGCGGGGGCGGGGCCTAGGACTGTTATGCCTTCGGCCATTGGCGCGTTATTAGCAATAAAACGCGCAAAGCGTTCGGTTTCTGCAGCGTCCATTCCGGAAATCACCAGTGCCGCCAATCTTCCGTGCGGAGGCAGCCCAGCGTGTTCGCGGATGATTTTTTCGGTGTTGAGATAAGCGTCGCGGTCGCCCTTGAGGAGCGCCTGCATCAGTGGATGTTGCGGCACGTAAGTTTGCACCATTGCCTTTCCTGGTTTTGCACCGCGCCCTGCGCGGCCGGCCACTTGCGCCAACAAAGCCCAAGTCCGTTCGCCTGCGCGTGGATCAGACGACTCTAATGCGAGATCGGCATCCACGACACCAACTAAAGTGAGATGTGGAAAGTGATGGCCTTTGGCTACGAGTTGTGTGCCGATCACGAGGTTGACGGTTCCATCTTCAACTTCGCGCAACGTGTCTCGTAGAATTTGACCACGGGAAAGATCGCTTGAAAGGATTGCGATGCGCGCTTCGGGGAAGCGTTTCACGGCTTCTTCCGCCAAGCGCTCAATGCCGGGGCCGACGGGCACCATATCGCCCTCGGTTTCACATTCAGGGCAGGCTTTCGGCACGGGTTCCTTATGGCCGCAATGATGGCACATGAGAATTTTTTTGAAGCGATGCTCGACCATGGCCGCAGCGCAATCTGGGCAATGCAGGCGGTGGCCGCAGGTGCGGCAGAGGGTTAAGGGGGCAAAGCCACGGCGGTTGAGAAAAAGCAATGCTTGATCACCATCGGCCAATGTCTTTGTAACGGCATCAGCAAGCGGTGTTGAGAGCCATGTGCCCAAATCTAGTTTTTCACAGGTCATATCAATGCGCATGGTTTCAGGTAATTCTGGCCTGCCGTGGCGGTCTTTGAGTTTGACGATACCGTAGCGCTCGCGATCAACATTAACGAGCGACTCAAGCGAGGGTGTTGCTGATGACAGCACAACAGGAAATTTCCCAACTGAGCCATAGAGCACAGCCATATCGCGTGCGTGATAGGAAACACCCTCATCTTGCTTGTAAGCATTTTCATGCTCTTCATCGACGACAATGAGGCCAAGTTTAGCCCATGGCAAAAAAAGCGCTGAGCGTGCGCCAACTACAATGCGCGCTTTACCTTCGGCCACACCGCGCCATATACGTTCACGCTCACGCGGGCGCATATCAGAATGCCAGCCTGCCGGTTCGCAGCCGAAGCGGTTTTCAACGCGGGACAGGAATTGTGCGGTTAAAGCGATTTCGGGGAGCAGCAGAAGCACTTGTTTGCCGGCTGCCAAGCTAGCCGCCATCGCTTCAAAGTAAACTTCGGTTTTGCCGGAACCCGTCACGCCATCGAGCAAGGTCACTTTATGCGTACGCGTGGCCACCACTTGCCGCAAGGCGGCAGCGGCTGAGGTTTGATCCTTGTTGAGGTGAAGCATACCTGCATTGAGATCTGGTTCAGTAAAAGCGCGATGTGCGGGCAAGGTCACTTCTTGGAGTGCACCAGATTTGGCCAACGCTTTGACAACACTCACCCCCACGCCCGCTGTTTGGGCCAGTTCAGGGCCGCGCAACGCAAAGCCTTGGGCCGCAACGTCTAAAACACGTTGGCGTTGCAAGGTGAGTTTTTCTGGTTTTACTAAACCTGCAACATAAGCAATATTTTGCTTTGCTGCTTCTAGTGCTGTAGGCACGCGAAGCACCATGCGCAGCACATTGCCAGTTGGCTCCAAATAATAAGCGGCCAGCCAATCTATAAATTTACGGTGGGTCTCCGTCATTGGTGGAAAATCAAAACGGCGCAGCACATCGCGCATTTTCATATTGGTGGGAACTGATGGCCGCACCTCCCAGACCACGCCGATCACCGTACGAGGCCCCAATGGCACTTCCACATAATCGCCAGCCGCTAAAACCATGCCGTCGGGCACCTTGTAAGAATAGGCCTGGGGCAGGGCTAGCGGAAGTAGGACGTCAGCTGTGGCGGAATCGGTGGTCATATATCTGGATTAGACTTTGAACTGATTGGCTTCCAGCCTTATATGGTGGGCCATGCTTGACCGTCCAACCAAACCTGCCAAAACCATCGCTGTCGAGACACTTTATCTCGAACCAGCCAATTTAGCGCAACGGCTTCTGGGGGAGCAGAATATTACGCTTTTGGAAAGCGTGATGCGGCATGAACATTTGGGGCGCTATTCGTTTCTGGCTGCCAATCCGAGTCAGACTTTGCGCGTTGACAATGGCCTTGCTGTTCTGGACGGGGTTCAGCAGAGCTTGCCAGCCATGGACATTTTGCGCCAGAATTTAGATGAAAATAGAACTGAGATGATAGCGGGCCTCCCCCCTTTTCAAGGCGGTTGGGCTGGATATATTTCATATGAATTTGGTAAAAGTATTGAGGCGCATTCAAAGATTCCTGAGTTTGAAGCCTTGTGTCCCGATTTGATATTGCATCGTTACGATACCGTTATGGGCTTTGACCATTTGCAACAACGCTCCTGGATTTTTGGAACGGACGAAACTGAAATCGCGCAGCTTGAAAAATTTATGAAGCGCAAACCGAAAGCAACTGGCTCTCCGATAATTGAAGGCTGGCAGTCGAATTTTTCACGGGTTCAATATGAAAAAGCAGTCACTTCAATTGTTGATTATATTCTAGCAGGTGATATTTTTCAGGCTAATCTTACGCAGTGTTTTTCAGCCGACATACCATATGGCTTTGACACTTTCGCGTTGTTTCAGAAATTACGTGATAAAAATCCTTCCACCTTTGCAGCCTATCTTGATTATGGCGATTTGCAGATCGCTTCCAGTTCGCCAGAACGCCTGATCAAAAGCGATGGAGTTCTGGTTGAGGCGCGGCCCATTAAAGGCACACGCAAGCGCGATACTGATCCTTCACATGATGCTGAACTCATTGTTGAACTGCAAGCCAGCCGCAAAGACCGTGCTGAAAACGTGATGATCGTTGATCTGCTGCGGAATGATATTTCACGCATTGCAAAGCCTGGCTCCGTCAAGGTGCCTGTGCTCTGTGGGTTGGAGTCTTATGCCAATGTGCATCATCTGGTCTCGGTGGTTGAAGGGCAATTGCGCGAAGGGCTGACACAAGTTGATCTGTTGAAAGCGGTGTTTCCAGGTGGCTCAATTACAGGCGCTCCAAAAATTCGCGCAATGGAGATCATTGCGGAGTTGGAGGGGCAAGCGCGGGGTGTCTATTGCGGATCAATTGGTTATCTGGGTTTCAACGGCGCTTGTGATTTTAACATCGCAATTCGTACTGCACTATTTTCAGATGGCAAAGCCTATGTGCAAGGCGGCGGCGGCATCACCGCGCGGTCGCAACCTGCTGCCGAATATGATGAAAGCTTGACCAAGATCGCCCGTATCATGGAGGCGTTTCACCCATGATTTTGATTGTCGATAATTATGATAGTTTTGTTTTTAACGTAGCGCGTTATTTTGAAGAACTAGGCGCACCAACCAAGGTGGTGCGCAATGATGAAGTTCGTGCGGAGGATTTAAATGCCAAAGCAATCGTAATTTCACCGGGGCCATGTGCGCCGCTTCAAGCGGGATCATCAATGGAGATTATGCGCGATTATTCGGGCAAGCTTCCAATCCTTGGCATTTGCCTGGGCCACCAGGTAATGGGGGAAGTGTTTGGTGGTTTGGTGAAGCGCGCACGAAAGCCGATGCATGGTGACAGTTCTGAAATTGAGCATGATGGAACTGGCGTGTTCAAAAATTTGCCGCAGAAATTTTCGGCAGGGCGCTACCATTCTTTGATCGTGGATGATGTCGAAGGCACGGTGCTTGATGTGACCGCACGTAGCGATGATGGCGAGATTATGGGATTGAAGCATAAGCACCACCCCACTTTCGGCGTGCAGTTTCATCCGGAGTCAATCTTAACTGAACATGGCTATGACATGTTGCGAAACTTTTTAGGGCATGTGGCATGAGTGTGGTTTGGTTCAATAGCGAATTTCTATACGACACATTGCCTCTTGATCCTGCCGATCGTGGATTGATGTTAGGAGATGGTTTATTTGAAACCATCGCCGTTGCGGGCGGGCAAGCGATTTGGCTGGGGGAACATATTGCGCGCCTATTGGGTTCGGCTTCGGTGCTTGGCATTTCAGCTGATGAGGCTGATTTGCGCGTGTCGATTGGTAAAGTCTTGAAACGCAGCAGCGCATTGCATGAGGTGTTGCGTGTCACACTGACGCGCGGTGTGACGCAGCGGGGCCTTGCCGCTGATGCCCATCACAGCAGCTTGTTAATTTCACTTTTGCCTTTTGACCCAATGCAACAACCTCAAAGTTTAACGCTTGCGACTTCAATGATCAGGCGCAATGAAACAGCGCCATCGTCGCGGCACAAAACACTCTCGTATATTGATAATGTTGCAGCGGCGCGGGAGGTGAGGGGCAATGCCGATGATGCGTTGATGTTGAACACCTCTGGCAAAGTTGCGTGTTCAACGGTTGGCAATATATTTATTTTGAAAGATGATGAGGTGGTAACGCCCCGTGATGACCAAGGTATTTTGCAAGGGATTACGCGGGCGAAAATATTGAATCATGCTGCGTTTAATGCGAGACAGGATGTTGTAACCATCGAAGATCTATATTCAGCCGATGCAGCTTTTATCACCAATAGTTTGCGGCTTGTCACACCTATCACAAAGTTGGATGATAGAGTTCTGGGCACAGCGTCTGTGCAACACATCAAGGATTATTTGAAAGGACTTTCCCCATGAAATTTTTTGCTGATACGGCTGATGTTGCGGAGTTGCGCGAACTCAAAGACTTAGGCCTGCTTGATGGTGTGACCACCAATCCATCGCTGATTGCCAAGTCTGGTCGGAAATTTACCGAGGTGATTGCTGAAATATGCTCCTTCGTCGAAGGCCCGGTGAGTGCGGAAGTGGCGGCGCTGGATTTTGACGGTATGATGAAAGAAGCCAATGTCTTACGCAAGATTGCCAAGAATGTGACGGTTAAAGTGCCGCTGACTCTTGAAGGTCTTAAAGCTTGCCGTGTGCTTTCTGGCGAAGGAACGATGGTGAATGTAACTTTGTGCTTTAGCCCCAACCAAGCTTTGCTCGCGGCTAAGGCTGGTGCAACTTTTATTTCGCCGTTTGTAGGCCGCTTGGATGACATCCACCAAGACGGCATGGAGCTGATTGCCGAGATTCGCCAGATTTATGACAATTATGATTATGACACCAACATTCTGGTGGCCTCAGTTCGCACCGCGAACCACATTAAGGAAGCGGCGTTGATCGGTGCTGATTATGCCACCGCACCTGCGGCGGTGTTGAAGAGCTTGGTGAAGCATCCGCTAACGGACAAGGGCATTGAGCAATTCTTGACGGATTGGAAGAAGACGGGCCAGACGATTGGATGATACTCGAACACGCTCTACTCTATGTGAAAGCTGAAGATACGGCGGCTTATGAGGAAGCGTTGAAAACAGCGCTGCCTTTAATTTCCGCAACACCCGGCTTTATTAAATTGGAGGTGCGGCCCTGCATCGAAAAGGTGGGGTGCTATTTACTTTTGGTAGAATGGGAAAAGCTTGAAGATCACACGATTGGATTTCGGGGATCTGAGAGATATTTAAAATGGAAGGCTTTGCTGCACCCTTTTTATAATCCATTTCCGGAGGTGTTGCATTTTGGGGAAAATTTGTTTTCGCGTTAATAAATGTTGGATTTTGCGCGTTTAGAAAGCACCCCCTCAGTCCTTTGGACAGCTCCCCCAGCAAGCTGGGCGGAGCGCAATATAAGTGAGATTTCACCTATTAATGCCCTCCGCCCAGCTTGCTGGGGGAGGTGCCCGAAGGGCGGACGGGGAAACCTGCATTTGTTAAAAGCGCCGCTATCAACCTAACATCAACCTTTAACCTCTAGTTTTGGACCATGGCTGAAATTCTTCAATTTGGGTTGGCTGCTGATGCTGCAGCAGTTGCTATGCGTTGGCTTTTGGCGCTGAAGTCTGAGCGGCGGATGGCGGCCAAGACGCTTGAAGCTTATGCGCATGATCTTTCTCAGTTTGGCGGATTTTTGGGTGAGCATTTGGGCGAGAGCGCCAGTGTTGGGGCGCTCGAAAATTTGACCGCTTCCGATTTTCGCTCCTTCATGGCCAAACGGCGCAGTGCTGGCATTCAAAGCCGCTCGCTGGCGCGGCAGATGTCGGCCATACGTTCGTTCTTTCGTTATGCCGAGCGCAATGAAATTTTTAAATGTGCGGCGCTTGCCGCAGTGCGTGCCCCAAAAATTGCTCATTCGATTCCGCGTCCTTTGCCCGAAGTTTCAGCGCGGCTGGTTGCAGCGGCGGATGTTTTTGAGAGTGAAGAGCCTTGGGTGAAGGCACGCGACGCTGCTGTGCTGACATTACTTTATGGCTGTGGGCTTCGAATATCTGAGGCACTTGGCCTCACGCCGAAGCAAGTCCAATCAAATCCTCTGGTAATTATTGGCAAGGGTGGCAAAAGCCGCATTGTTCCGATGGTGAAAGTGGCCGAGGATGCGATTGCCGACTACATCAAGTTGTGTCCGCTGGCTCTTTCGCCAAATGAAGCTTTGTTTCGTGGCGTAAAGGGTGGCGTGCTTTCGCCGCGCATTATCCAACTGCTCATGGAACGTATGCGTGGGGCATTGAATTTGTCCGATACGGCAACACCACATGCTTTGCGCCATTCCTTTGCATCACATCTTTTGGGCAATGGTGCTGATTTGCGCGTAATTCAAGATTTGCTGGGACATGCAAGTCTGTCGAGTACGCAGATTTACACTGAAGTCAACAAAACACATTTGCTGGAACAATATCGCAAAGCTTTCACACGCAGTTGAGGCATTTAGGAATTTGATGTAATCCTCCTTCATGCCCAACATTGAACACGTTATCTCAAACGAAACGCTTCCCAGGCGCGCTGATGCAGTTGTCATCGGTGCTGGCATCATTGGCATTTGCACAGCGCTCGAACTTGCTGAACGCGGTCTGTCTGTTCTCGTCGTCGAAAAAGGCGAAGTGGCCGCAGAGCAATCCTCGCGCAATTGGGGTTGGTGTCGGCAGATGGGGCGCGATGCACGCGAGATTCCGTTAGTCCTTGAATCCTTAAAGATTTGGCATGGCATGAATGCGCGTGTGAATGGGGAAACGGGTTTCAGGCAATGTGGCATTGCCTATCTATCCGAGACTGATGCGCAGATGGCAGCAAAAGAAAAATGGTGGCGGGAAGATGCTGTGCCGCATGGTTTAAAAACGCGCATGATCACTGCAGCAGAAGTGGCAGATTTGCTTCCGGGTTCAACACGTCCATGGAAGGGGGCGATGTATACGCCTGATGATTGCAGGGCTGAGCCATTTATTGCAGTGCCCGCCATGACACGCGCATTACAAGCCAAGGGCGGACAGGTTTTTACAAATTGCGCGGCGCGGGGGATTGAGACTTCAGCGGGCAAAGTGAGTGCTGTGGTAACTGAACGCGGCACAATCAAAACAGATACAGCGGTTCTGGCTGGCGGTTATTGGTCGCGCAGATTTTTGCACAATATCGGTATCTCGTTCCCGCAATTGGGTGTTGTCAATTCGGTGATGCGAACGGCGCCGCTCGAAACCGCTATCAGCACAACATTTTCAGGCAACAAGTTTGCAGTGCGCAAAAGACTCGATGGAGGATATTCCATTGCCCACAATCACTTTTCGGTCGCTGATATTGTACCTGATAGTTTCAGACTGCTGCGTGAATTTTTGCCGATTTTCAAATTGGATTGGCGCGGTATAAAATTGCGGTTTGGCGAGCGCTTTCTGCAAGAGGCACAATTGAAGCGACGTTGGGCACTTGATGAAGTGACACCTTTTGAACGAGTACGCATTCTTGATCCAAAACCCGTGCAATGGATTCTCGATGATGTCGCTCAAGCATTACGGAAAGATTTCCCCGCGTTTCAAAACATGCAAATCACTGAAAGCTGGGGCGGAGTGATTGATGCAACACCCGATGCGGTTCCGGTGATTGATGCATTGCAGAAACAACCGGGCCTATTTTTAGCTTCTGGTTTTTCCGGCCATGGGTTTGGCATTGGGCCAGGGGCTGCAAAATTAATGGCGCAGATCGTCACAGGCGAGAAGCCTTGTGTCGATCGAACGCCATTTAAGTTTAACAGGTTTGAGGATGGCAGCAGGCCGAGGCCTACCACCGGTCTATAAATTAAGCTGCCCGAAGGTTGCAGTGTTCCATGGCGCGAGTCACAGTGTCGATCAGTTCTTGCGGCTGTACGGGTTTGCGCATGAATTCGAAGACCTTGAGGTTGGCGGCGCGCAGTTGTGTTGAACGTTCAACGTCAGCTGTCACCATCACGAACTCAGATTTAGAACCCATGATTTGCAATGTCTCAACAACGTCCAAACCATTTTTCAAGCTGCCCAAACGGAAGTCGAACAGACCCAATGCGAATGTTTGATCGACTGCGAATTCAACAGCACTTTCCGGATCAGCAAAGCCTTTAACCTTATAACCGCAATCAGCCAGAAGCTCGGCCACGCTGGTGAGCAGGTCGACGTCGTCGTCCAAGATTAGAATATCGATGTCTTTTTTAAGTTCGGTCATGTTGTCCAATCCCCTATTCTGAAGATTATGACAGACACACTTTGAAGTGCGCTTAAGCTATTTGTTCAAACTTTAGATGAATTGAATGTTCAACTATGAATTGCACGACCAGCAACGGCCATAGCCGCTTCTTTCACGGCTTCCGAAAGGGTTGGATGGGCATGGCAGGTGCGCGCTAAATCCTCGGCAGAACCACCAAATTCCATCAAAACCGCCACTTCGTGAATAAGTTCGCCAGCTTGCGCGCCGATGATGTGACAGCCCAAAACTTTGTCAGTTTTGGCATCTGCCAAAATCTTTACAAAACCTTCGGTTGTTTGATTTGCTTTGGCGCGGCCATTAGCGAGGAACAGGAATTTCCCGACTTTATAGTTAACGCCTGCTTGCTTTAGTTCTTCTTCGGTCTTTCCAACTGATGCGAGCTCCGGCGATGTGTACACTACGCCGGGGATCACTTCATAATTTACATGTCCGGCTTGGCCTGCCAGCAACTCGGCTAATGCAACGCCTTCGTCTTCAGCCTTGTGGGCCAACATTGGGCCTTTGACCACGTCGCCGATGGCAAAGATGCCCGGAACTGATGTTGCATAGTGTTGATCTATATCAATACGGCCACGCCCATCTCGCTTGATGCCCGCTTCGTCGCAGCCCAAACCTTCGGTGTAAGCATTTCGACCAATAGCAACGAGCAACACATCGGATGTCATGGTTTCGGCGGCGCCACCTGCTGCAGGTTCAACGGTAAAGCTTACATCTTTGGCTGTTGCTTTGGCAGAAGTGACTTTTTGGCCAAGCTTGAATTCGAGGCCTTGTTTCATCAACAAGCGCTGAAAAGCCTTGGCCGTATCTTCATCCATGCCCGGCAGAATGCGGTCGAGGTATTCGATTACGGTGACTTTCGAACCGAGGCGGGCATAGACCGAACCTAATTCCAGTCCAATCACGCCCGCACCAATGATGGCGAGATTTTTTGGAATGTCTTTGAGCTCGAGTGCGCCGGTGGAAGATACAATGCGCTGTTCGTCAATCTCAACGCCCTTAAGCTTTGCAACATCAGACCCCGTGGCTATGACGATGTTTTTGGTGTCGATTAATTGGTCGACCACCTGCACTTTGCCAGTGCCGAGGATCTTGCCCGTTCCGCGGATCACATCGACTTTGTTTTTCTTCAACAAAAAATCAATGCCCTTGGTGTTGCCATCAATGGCTTCCTGCTTGAACACCATCATCTTTGGAAAATCGATTTTGGTTTCAGCGATGATGCCCATCTTGGCAAACGAGTGCTGGCTTTCGGCGAAAAGCTCCGAAGCATGAAGCAGCGCTTTGGACGGAATGCAGCCCACATTCAAACATGTTCCGCCATGGGTAGCGCGTTTTTCCACCACGGCGACTTTTAAGCCCAATTGAGCGGCCCGAATAGCGCAGACATATCCGCCGGGGCCGGTGCCGATGATGGTGATGTCGTAGGTCATGGTGAAACTGGTCCTTTAGTTGTGTATGGACTCTGGCGGAGCCGAAGACGAGAACTGATATTTGACATCGCTGAAGCGATCGGTTGCAAAACAATAGAAAATGCGGGCTGGCTTTGAGGAGGCATTAAGCGTTCCATGCTCGGCATTGCTAGGAATGAAAATGGAGGTGTTAGGAGTGACGCAATTCTTGATGCCATCAATGGTCACTTCCAACTCCCCTTCAAGGACAAAGTAAACTTCCGGGTGGCTGTGTCGGTGAGGTGCCAGAGTTTGCCCAGGCGCAAAATACGCAATGCCAGTTGAGAATGTGTCCGTCGGTGCCACATCCGCTGAGATCATTGTTCGCCACAAACACGTGCCACGCGCAGATTCATCCCAGCCTTCGAGTGGTAAGGAGGATTCATTTACAACATGAGCTTTTGACATTGGATCCTCGCGCTATGGCGCTGTTACAAGTCCAACAAAGCGCGTTGTGGGTCTTCAAGCGTTTCTTTGACGCGCACCAAGAATGTCACCGCTTCTTTGCCGTCCACGATGCGGTGGTCGTAGCTGAGTGCCAGATACATCATCGGACGGATTACGACTTGGCCGTTCATGGCAATGGGGCGTTCTTGAATTTTATGCATGCCCAAAATACCAGATTGTGGCGCATTCAAAATTGGCGTGCTCATGAGCGAACCATAGATGCCGCCATTTGAAATGGTGAATGTGCCACCTTGCATGTCAGCGATTTGCAATTGGCCGTCGCGGGCTTTCTTGCCATAAGCAGCGATGGTTTTTTCGATGCCGCTGAAAGAAAGCATATCGGCATCGCGCAGCACCGGAACCACAAGGCCCTTATCGGTGCCCACAGCCACGCCTATATGATAGTGATTTTTGTAAACAATATCATCGCCATCAATTTCAGCATTCACTGCCGGCACATCTTTGAGAGCTTGAATGCAGGCTTTTACGAAGAAGCTCATAAAACCCAATTTCACGCCATGTTTTTTCTCAAACACATCTTTGAACTGGTTGCGCAATGCCATCACTTCAGTCATGTCCACTTCGTTGAACGTGGTGAGCATGGCGGCGGTATTTTGGGCTTCTTTCAAACGGCGTGCGATAGTTTGGCGAAGACGTGTCATCTTCACGCGCTCTTCGCCGCCAGATGAGACGGGAGGTGCTGGCATTGCCGCGGGCACAGGCGCAGCTGCCGCTGGCTTTTCCAAAGTAGCAATCACATCACCCTTGGTGACGCGACCGTCTTTGCCTGTTCCAGGAATGTCAGCGGGATTAAGATTGCTTTCGACCACGGCTTTGCGGACTGCGGGTGATAATGTTGTTTCTGCTCGCTTTTCAGCCACGGGAGCAGCGGCAACTGGTGCAACCGCTGCAGCAGGCGCAGGTTTGACAGAGGGAGCGGCTGTACCTGCTACACCTTCCAAGATTGAGCCCAGCAAAGCGCCCACATTCACTGTGGTGCCTGCTGCCACGTTTATTTTTTCCAATTTGCCAGAAGCAGGTGCTGGCACTTCAACTGTCACCTTATCGGTTTCAAGCTCCACCAGCGGCTCATCTATCTTGATGGCGTCGCCCTCATTCTTGAACCATTTGGCAATTGTTGCTTCAGTAACGCTCTCGCCCAAAGCAGGCACGCGGATTTCTTTACTCATTTTTTTATTTCCTTATGCCAGCGCTTCGTCAAGGAAGGCTTTGAGTTCTTTAAGATGACGGCTCATCAAGCCGGTGGCTGTTGATGCAGAGGCGGGGCGGCCCACATAACGGGGCCTCGGATTTTTTACTTTGATGAAATCAAGCACGCGTTCCAGATTGGCTTGTGCAAAACTCCATGCGCCCATGTTGAGCGGCTCTTCCTGGCACCATATAAATTCGGCTTTAGGGAAACGCGCTAATTCCTGCGCCAGTGCCTTGTGTGGCCATGGATAGAGCTGTTCGACACGCAACAAATAAATGTCATTCTTGCCAGATTGCTCGCGGGCATCATAAAGATCATAATAAACTTTGCCTGTGCAGAGAACAACGCGGCGGATTTTATCATCTTTGACGAGTTTGATTTTTTCACTTTTCAGAAACTCAGCATCATCCCACAAAATCCGGTGGAAGGTTGATTGCTCTCCCATTTCTTCCAAGGTTGAAACACACCGTTTATGACGTAACAGCGATTTCGGGGTCATCAAAATCAGCGGCTTTCTAATGTCGCGTTTCAATTGACGGCGCAGAATGTGAAAATAATTTGCAGGTGTGGAACAATTGGCCACTTGCATATTATCTTCGGCGCACATTTGTAAAAAGCGTTCAAGCTTGGCCGATGAATGCTCAGGTCCTTGGCCTTCGTAACCATGCGGCAGCAAGCAGACGAGGCCAGACATGCGCAGCCACTTGCGCTCAGCCGATGAAATGAACTGATCGAAAATCACCTGTGCACCATTGGCAAAATCACCAAATTGGGCTTCCCACAGGGTCAGCGCATTGGGTTCAGCCAGTGAATAGCCATATTCAAAACCAAGCACTGCTTCTTCCGACAACATGGAATTGATGACTTCAATTTTGGTTTTCTGGTCTTTCACCAAATGATTGAGTGGCGTGTAACGTTTTTCAGTTTCTTGATCGACGATAACGGCATGGCGTTGAGAGAATGTGCCGCGCTGAACGTCTTGGCCGGAAAGGCGAATTTTAAATCCATCTTGCAGCAATGTTCCAAATGCCAAGCTTTCAGCTGATGCCCAATCCAGGCCTGTGCCTTCATCAAACATTTTGTGCCGCGCATCGAGAACCCGCTGCATAGTTTTATGAACTTTGAACGTCTTCGGAACGCGGGTGAGCTTCAAACCCATCTCGCGTAGTTTTTCGACGGGAACGCCAGTCTGGCCACGGCGGGCATCATCAAGATCAGCAGCGGCTTTTAGGCCCGCCCATCGGCCATCAAGCCAGTCGGCCTTATTGGCTTTGTATCCTGTGGCCACAGCCATCGCATCGTCGAGGCGCGTGCGATAGGCAGCCTTCATGGTTTCGAATTCTTCGGCGCTGATGGTGCCATTGGCAATCAGGCGCTGGCCATAGAGATTAACTACGGTACCATGCACACCGATTTTTTTATACATCAATGGTTGGGTAAAACTTGGCTCGTCGGTTTCGTTATGGCCGAAGCGCCTGTAACAAAACATGTCGATGACCACGGGCTTTTTAAATTTTTGACGGAACTCGGTGGCGATTTTTGCTGCAAAAACCACAGACTCTGGATCATCACCATTGCAATGGAAAATTGGCGCTTCAATCATCTTGGCCACATCTGATGGATAAGGTGAAGACCTCGCCCAGAGCGGTGATGTGGTAAAGCCGATTTGATTGTTGACGATGAAGTGAATGGAACCACCAGAACGGTGGCCCTTCAAGCCAGAGAGACCGAAACATTCGGCGATGACACCTTGGCCTGCAAATGCTGCATCACCATGAATGAGCAAGGGTAATACCGTGATGCGCTCTTTATCGCCTTTTTGATCCTGCTTGGCGCGGGCCTTGCCCAATACCACGGGATCAACAATTTCCAAGTGCGATGGATTGGCAGTGAGAGACAAGTGAACGGTGTTGCCATCAAACACGCGGTCTGACGATGAGCCTAAATGATATTTCACATCGCCAGAACCTTCCACATCATCGGGTGTGGAAGAGCCGCCTTGGAATTCGTGGAAGATGGCTGAAAATGGCTTTTGCATTACGTTGGCCAAAACATTCAAACGGCCACGGTGCGCCATGCCTAACACAATGTCGCTGATGCCCAGCTGCCCGCCGCGCTTCATGATCTGCTCTAAAGCCGGGATCATGCTTTCACCGCCGTCTAAGCCAAAGCGCTTGGTGCCCGTGTATTTTACATTCAGAAAATTCTCAAAACCTTCGCCCTCAATGAGCTTATTGAGAATGGCCTTCTTGCCTTCAGGTGAGAAGGTAATTTCTTTGTCGGGGCCTTCAATGCGTTCTTGCACCCAGGCTTTTTGAGCGGGATCAGTAATATGCATAAACTCTACACCCAAAGTTCCACAATAAGTGCGGCGCAGGATGTCAACCACTTGCCGGATGGTTGCCTTTTCTAGTCCAAGCACATTGTCGAGGAACACAGGGCGGTCGAGATCGGCCTCCATGAAGCCGTAGGAAGCCGGGTCAAGCTCAGGTTGCGGCGTTGGTTCTTTCTGGCGCAGCGGATCAAGATTGGCGGCCAAATGACCACGCATGCGGTAAGCGCGGATCATCATGAGAGCGCGAACTGAATCGAGGGTGGCTTTTTTGATTTCCTCTGGCGAAACCGTAGGGACAGCAGCTATGGGCGCCACCGCTTTGGCACGGGCTTCAATCTTAGGGGCTAAAGTTTTTTCATAAGCGCCCCAATTGCCATCGAGCGCTGCGGTCAACTCATCATTCGGCTTTGCTGGCCAATCGGGTCTGGCCCATGAGGGGCCGCTGGCACTCTTGGTGGTTTCATCCAATCCGCGAAAAAAAACCCGCCAATTCGGGTCAACCGAGGCGGGATCATTCAGGTATTGTTGGAATAAATCTTCAACAAATTTTGCGTTGCCGCCATAAAGAAAAGATGACTGCTCAAATGCAGCCGTAACATCTGTCTTGTTCATACCGTTCCGTCCCTTGGTTACAACCGCTTCAGCACAACCGCTTCAACCGGGTGGGCGCAATCGCCCCGTTACCTTAGTCTCGTCGCCTAATAGATTGTATATATGGCTAAATTATTATCGATTCAATGCTTTCAACAAAGTTTCACCTAAAAGAGCGGGTGAATCTGAAACATGAATGCCAGCACGCTTCATGGCTTCCACTTTGGAACCTGCGTCACCCTTGCCGCCGGAGATAATAGCACCCGCATGGCCCATGCGCCGCCCCGGAGGGGCCGTGCGGCCTGCAATGAAGCCAGCCATAGGCTTTTTCACTTTATTGGTTCGGATGAATTCGGCAGCGTCTTCTTCTGCTGAGCCGCCAATTTCTCCGATCATGATGATGGATTGGGTTTCAGGATCGGCCAAGAACATTTCCAGCATATCGATGAACTCGGTGCCCTTTACTGGGTCGCCACCAATGCCCACCGCTGTGGTTTGGCCTAGGCCAGCACGGGTTGTTTGGAACACCGCTTCATAAGTCAAAGTGCCAGAGCGTGAGACAATGCCCACTGAACCTTTTTTGAAAATATTGCCCGGCATAATGCCGATCTTGCATTCATCAGGCGTGAGAACGCCGGGGCAATTTGGCCCAAGCAACCGAGACTTGGAGCCTGAAAGGGCGCGCTTCACTTTCACCATATCCAAAACCGGAATGCCTTCGGTGATGGCCACAATCAGCGGAATTTCCGCGTCAATGGCTTCGAGTATGGCGTCAGCCGCGAATGGAGGTGGAACGTAGACGACGCTGGCATCAGCGCCTGTCGTTTCGCGGGCTTCCATCACAGTGTTGAAAACTGGTACGCCCAAATGTGTTGAGCCGCCCTTCCCAGGTGTAACCCCTCCCACCATTTTGGTGCCGTATTTAATCGCCTGTTCCGAATGAAACGTGCCCGCTTCGCCTGTGAAGCCTTGGCAGATGACTTTGGTGTTTTTGGTGACGAGGATGGACATTGATCAAGCTGCCTTAAAGGGGTTGATAGCGGTGACGGAGCCATATTTCTGGCTGTGATTTAAATCTTCTGTGTAAAGTGTTGGCGCATTAATGGCTTCGGCAGCTGCAATAAGGGCTGCATCCCAATAGCTGATTTGGTAGCGATTGGAATGACTAATCGCGTTTTGTACAATGGTATGGTCCACGGGCACAACGGGGACAAGGCAAAGTCGATCAATCCAATCTGCCGCCGCCTCTTGCGAGAGCGGTATTTGCATTGCTTTTTTCTTTTGACAATTCACATAAAACTCGGCCAGCACTTGTCCAGAAATTGCATAATTTCCTTCGCCAATAATATCCCATGCGATACTATGTTTGCGTGGGTCGTCAAAAGCACCTGACGCCGCGTAAAGCAAGATGTTGGTATCTACAAAAGCTTCAACGCTCATAAAGGCTCGCCCGATCAAATTTCCAATCGGGACCGAGCCGAGATTCAGTCTTGAGGCTCATCTCACGCAGTTCTGCCATAGCCTGTTTGGCGCGTTTCTTTTGACTGGTTACACTGATGAGATAGTCGCGAACCAAGGCATTTACAGTAGTCTTGCGTTCAGCCGCAAATACCCGGGCTTCGTCTAAAACCTCGTCTGGCACATTTAAAGTGATGTTGCTCATTTCATTTCTCCACTTAACACAGTATATGTGTAACTGTGCTGAATTTCAAGCCTGCATTAAGCCGTTAAGCCTTGGCAGATGACTGTTGTATTTTTGGTGACGAGGATGGACATTTATTTTCACTTGTTTGTTGAAGATTATGGATGGCCTTGAGTTCATCGACTGTCTGCCGAGACAAATCCACAGACTCCTCCACTATTTTCTTGTGCCACTCGATGTACTGTTTATTTTTTACTTCAATACGTTTGAATCGCCAAACCCAAAAAATCCCCACAAGCAACAGAAATAAAAAGAAAAATCTCGGATCGACTTCCATCACGCCGCGTCCTTCACGGCCTTCACAATCTTCTGCGCAGCATCGTTCAAATCATCGGCGGGCAGAACATTGAGGCCTGAGTCCGTAATAATCTTTTTGCCCAGTTCGACATTGGTGCCTTCCAAACGCACCACCAGTGGAACTTTAAGCCCCACATCGCGCACAGCAGCCACAACGCCTTCGGCGATGACATCGCATTTCATAATGCCGCCGAATATGTTGACGAGGATGCCTTTCACGCGCTGATCGGCGGTAATGATTTTGAATGCGGCTGTCACTTTTTCTTTGGTTGCGCCACCGCCCACATCGAGGAAGTTGGCAGGTTCTGCGCCGTAAAGCTTGATGATGTCCATTGTCGCCATGGCCAAACCAGCGCCGTTGACCATGCAGCCGATGGAACCATCCAAAGCCACGTAAGAAAGATCATATTTTGACGCTTCGATTTCCTTGGGGTCTTCTTCGGTCAAATCACGAAGCGCCACAATATCAGGGTGGCGCATGAGGGAATTGGAGTCGAAGTTCACTTTGGCATCGAGGCAAATCAATTGATTGTCTTTGCTGACCACCAACGGATTAATTTCGAGCAAGCTCATATCTGAATCAACAAAGGCCTTATAAAGTTGACCCATCATCTTGCCGCATTGCTTGGCCAAATCACCTTCCAGCTTCAAAGCATTGGCGATGCGCCGGCCCACATAAGGCTGATAACCCGCAGCAGGATCCACATGAATGGTGATGATTTTTTCTGGCGTGTTGTGCGCCACATCTTCTATGCTCATGCCGCCTTCGGTTGAAGCAATAAAGGCCACGTTGGAGGTTTCGCGGTCTACCAACATTGACAGATAAAGTTCACGCGCAATGGCCGTGCCTTCTTCAATATAAAGGCGTTGTACCAACTTGCCTTGTGGGCCAGTTTGTGGCGTCACCAACGTCATGCCCAAAATGCGCGTGGCTTCGGTTTTCACGTCGGCGATTGATTTTACAACTTTCACGCCACCGCCAAGGCCGCGGCCACCAGCGTGGATTTGGGCTTTTACAACCCATACAGGCCCGGGTTGGGCTTCAGCGGCTTTGACCGCTTCATCAACGGTGAAGGCCGCAGTGCCTCTTCCGGTGTTCACGCCAAATTTGCGCAACAGTTCCTTGGCTTGATATTCATGGATGTTCATTATGCAAGCTCCGGTGCAAGCGTTTTCGCCGCAGTCATTAAGCCATGAACGGCATCGACTGATTTTTGGAAACCAGCTTTTTCTTCGGCATTGAGATGCACTTCAACAATGCGTTCCACACCTTTTTCACCAATCACGATCGGCACGCCCACGTATGTTCCGCTCACGCCATATTGGCCAGTGAGATGGGCAGCGCAAGGCAACACGCGCTTGAAATCTTTCAGGTAGCTTTCAGCCATGGCAATGGCCGATGAGGCTGGCGCGTAATAGGCGGACCCCGTTTTGAGAAGGCCCACAATTTCAGCGCCGCCATCACGCGTGCGTTGAACGATCTGGTCGATTTTTTCTTGTGTGCTCCAGCCCATCTTGATGAGATCAGGAACTGGAATGCCAGCCACTGTGGAATATCGTGTCAGTGGCACCATTGTGTCACCATGGCCGCCCATAACAAAGGCGTTCACGTCTTTGACTGAGACTTTGAATTCTTCAGCAAGGAAATGTTGGAAGCGTGCTGAGTCTAAAACACCAGCCATGCCGATGAGCATGTGCGTTGGTAAGCCTGAGAACTTTTGCAAAGCCCAGACCATAACGTCCAAGGGATTGGTGATACAGATCACAAAAGCATTGGGTGCATGGGCCTTGAGGCCCTCACCCACAGCTTTCATAACCTTGAGATTGATGCCCACCAGATCATCGCGGCTCATGCCGGGTTTACGCGGCACACCCGCAGTGACGATGCACACATCGGCGCCTGCAATGGCTTCATAAGAATTGGCACCGGAAAGCTTTGCGTCAAAACCCTCAACGCCGCCGGACTGGCTGAGATCGAGGGTTTTACCCTGGGGCAGGCCTTCGGCAATATCGAACACCACAATATCGCCCAGCTCTTTCAGCGCCGCCAGATGGGCTAAAGTGCCCCCAATCATGCCACCACCGATTAAAGCAATTTTCCTACGCGCCATATTTGAGCCCTCGTGTTGCAGTGCGATATTTTGGTCTTCCTAGACCTGTTATTTGATAGCTTCAAGACAAGATTGTTGACGTGCGCCCATCATTTTAAGTCGCTTTCCACCAGCTGGCAGATTGCATCTCGTTGAGCCTTGAAACTGTGCGGGCGAATTCTTTGACGTGTTGACCCGTAGGATAGAGTTTTTCGGGTGGGGCGGCTGCCGAAATCACGAGTTTGGTTTTGGAGTCATAAAATGTGTCAATCATCAGAATAAAGCGCTTGGCTTCGTTTCGATTGCTGGATTTGATGATCGGAATATCGTCGATAAAGATAGTGCGAAAGTTGCGGGCAAGAGCTAGATAATCCGGTGCACCCAGGGGGTTTTCGCAGAGTTCAGCGAAGGTGAAGCGTGCACAACCACGGGCGGCCTTAAGCACAACGAGCTTACGGCTCAGAACTTCAATAGCAATTGATTCACCTGCGGAATGATCGGTCAGTTCATCCCAAATAGCGTTCATTTCGGATATGTTATTGCCCACCAGATAAATTTGACGTGACGACATGCGGCCTAAACGATAATCCATGCCATCGCCTATATGGATTACGTCGAGATGTTGATTCATCCATTCGATGAAGGGCATGAAGAGCTGGCGGTTGAGGCCTTCCTTATATAGTCGATCGGGTGGCAGATTGGATGTGGTGACGATGCAAACACCGCGTGCATAGAGAGCTTCAAACAAGCGACCAATAATCATGGCATCGGCAATATCGCTGATTTGCATTTCATCTAGGCACAGGAGTTTCACTCTGGATGCAAGATCATCTGCGATGTCGGCGATGACATCATCGGATTTAAGCGTTGCACGTTTGGCGTGAACATCCTGCATAAAGGCATGAAAGTGGATGCGATGTTTGGGTAGGCGGGTGATGCTTGCATAGAACAAATCCATGAGAAATGTTTTGCCGCGCCCGACTTCGCCATAAATGTAAATCCCACGGTAGTCGGGTTTTGCTGGCGATTTGAAAAGATGCTTAATGAAATGCGTGGGTTTTGGAAATTGATTGAGCTGGTCTGAAACAGCTACCAGTTTTGAAATCACAAGTGATTGTGCTGCATCAGGCTTTACCTTACCAGATTCAAGCAGTGCCGCATATGATTGTGCCAACCCCATAAATGAAGGCTTTTGCAGAATGCTGTCAGACTTTCAAGAGATGACCATGAGCCAAGAAGATATTCAGAAATGTTACATGGGCTGAAATGATCGAAACATAAGCAAAAGCAGAAATACAAAGCTGCAGCGAGGACAGGGGCGTTAAGCCGGCATCAATCTTGCGTGGTTTGATGTTGGCCAAAATTGCAGTGCCGCCAAACAAGATCAAACCGATTTGTTCATAGTATAGGCCCAACCCGGTAATCAAAACGCCAATGGAGATCAAGCCCCAAGACGCTTTGCTGCCAATCAAGCGGGCCAAAACCGATCGTAATGCGATGCCGCCATCCAAAGGCTCGGCTGGCAAAAGGTTGAAGATATTAATGCCCGCCGTCATCAAACCTAGAATTGCAAGAACGGGATAAATTGGTTGGCCAAGGAAATAGGGTAATGCGCACGCGAAGCCCAGAATCACAGAAACGCCTGGCCCCATCAAGGCCGCAAAGACCGATTGGCCCTGACTTTCAAAGGGCAGGCGCGGCATGGCCAGTGCTCCCAAGAATGGCAGGAACACCATGCGGCCCCAAGGTTGCCCAATTAGCTTATATGCCAACAGGTGGCCAAATTCATGGACGAAAAGTGCTGCAATCAGCAGCCCGCCAACGGACAGTCCCATGATGATGGCCGGATAAGTTCCGATCTTAGACGCTAATGCAAAGCCGATCATGGCAGCGAATGTAGCAAGTGTGAGCAGCATTGTTACAAGGGTTATGCACGCAGAAATTATTTGATAAGGGCGCTCATTGGGTCTTCCCGTCTCAGCTTGGCCTTTGATGCGGTAGGCGCCGCCCCAAAGATCAGCTCTGGCTAAGAGTTGCGCCAAGAACGGACGCGGCCCCCAATAATAAACCGTGTCAAGTCTGGTCCCTGCGTTTTCAGGCATCAGCTTATGCGTTAAGCGCAGCAGCTCGTTGCGCTCGGATTTGCCATCGAGATCTGCGCGGGTTAATTCAAGTGAATGGTTTTCGATATTTTCGGTCACACGAAACAGCGCTTGGAATTGACGACTTTGGGCGTTGCCAATCGTGGTGGTAAAAATTTTCCGGTAGGTTTGTGTCGCTTCATCGACGCGTTCTGTGAGAACTGTTGTGCGACCCCAGTTTTCAACTTTGCCATCTTGAATTGCCAGCAGAGGCCACAGCTTTTCGGGGGTGATATCGATCCACAGGCTGGCACGCGGTGTGACCTTCATGCGGAAGGCTAAAAGCAGAAGCAAAAATACGGTAAGCGGGACTTCAGGCCCGATATGACTGAAAATGCTAAACATGAAAACCCCGCGGAATTATCACTAGCCTAGCTGGACAATCCTTAACAGCTTACGAAATTTCAACTCACTTTTCGATCAAAGCCACGTTCGGGCTGGCGGTTTTATCCATATGGCCGGTTTGGCGCGGATCGTCATGGATTTCGACCATGAGAGAGTAGGGAGTGAAGCCAGAGCGTTTGTAGAAGGCGACCGCCGCTGGATGATCAAAATGACAGGTGTGCACCCAAAAGCGGTTGATGGGTTTTTCCCAAGCTTTGGTGATGGCAATGTTCATCAGCGTGCGACCTAACCCCAATCCTATTGTATCTGGAATGAGACCGAAGAATGCCAACTCGCAATTTGGCATTTCAGTGAAATTCAGTTCGAGCATGCCAATGGGTTTTTCGCTTTGGCAGAGTGCGTAAGATTCAACCTGCGGATTATCCAATATCTCGGCAAGTTTTTCATCAGTCATAAAGAGGCGCGAGAACCACATATTATTTTCGCCAATGGCTTTGAACAGCTCGCGAAATATAGAGAGGTCTGCGCCAGAAAAGCGCCGCAAACAAAAACCGTCGGCGAGGCTTGTATCCTTCGCAGGCGGTTTTGATAACATTTCTAAACACGTCACCACATTCGCCAATTTGCCCTTTGGAAGTTCGTAATAGCCATCGGGCAAATTGAGCGGTTTTGTCATATGGGTTTAGCGCATTGTTGGAATAGAGAACTGCGCGCCTTCCTTGGTGCCCGAAGGCCAGCGCGAAGTTACGGTTTTGGTCTTGGTGTAGAAGCGAATTGAATCAGGCCCATGTTGATTGAGATCGCCAAAGCTGGAGGCCTTCCAACCCCCGAATGTGTGATAGGCGAGTGGCACAGGAATTGGCACGTTAATGCCAATCATGCCAACCTGCACTTTTGATGCAAAGTCACGCGCGGCATCGCCATCACGGGTATAGATGGCAACACCATTTCCGTATTCATGATCGTTGCACAGGCCTAAAGCTTCTTCGTAAGTTTTTGCACGCAGCACGCCTAATACTGGCCCGAAAATTTCTTCCTTATAAATGCGCATATCCTTGGTCACGTTGTCGAACAATGTGCCGCCGAGAAAATATCCATTTTCATAGCCTTGCATCTTGAACCCACGGCCATCGACGGCCAGCGTTGCGCCTTCCTTTACACCAATGTCGATATAACCTTTCACACGATCTAAAGCCATTTTAGTGACCAGCGGGCCGTAATCAGCTTCACGATCAGTCGATAATCCAACCTTCAGTTTTTCAACGCGGGGAATGAGTTTTTCCATCAGTGCATTGGCTGTGGCCTCACCCACTGGAACAGCAACCGAGATTGCCATGCAGCGTTCGCCTGCCGAACCATAACCAGCGCCGATCAGAGCATCGACGGCTTGGTTCATGTCAGCATCAGGCATAATCACCATATGGTTTTTTGCACCACCAAAACATTGCGCGCGTTTGCCAGTGGCCGTGGCACCTGCATAAACATATTGGGCAATTGCAGTGGAGCCCACAAAGCCTACGGCCTTTATGTCGGGGTCATTCAGAATGGCATCAACAGATTCTTTGTCGCCATTCACAACGTTCAAAATGCCGGGTGGCAGGCCTGCTTCAAGAAACAGCTCCGCAATGCGCATCGGGCACGATGGATCGCGCTCGGATGGTTTTAAAATAAACGCGTTGCCGACAGCAATTGCTGGTGCGCATTTCCACAAGGGGATCATGGCTGGAAAGTTGAATGGTGTGATGCCTGCAACAACACCCAAAGCTTGGCGCATGGAATACATATCAATGCCGGGGCCAGCTGCATCGGTGAATTCACCTTTTACAAGATGTGGAACACCGCAAGCAAATTCAGCCACTTCAACACCGCGCTGCAGATCGCCCAACGCGTCAGGAACAGTTTTGCCGTGTTCCATTGAAATGAGAGTTGCCAATTCTTCCTTGTGCTTGTTGGCAAGCTCCACGAATTTCATCATTACGCGAGCGCGAAATTGTGGGTTCTTGGCGGCCCAGGCTGGCTGTGCCGCTTTAGCATTTTCAACGGCGGCGCGGAGTTCGGCTTTGGTCGCAAGTGAAGCTTTTGCCTGCACTTCACCTGTATTTGGATCATAAACATCAGCAAACCTGCCAGATGTGCCCTTTACATGTTTACCACCGATGAAGTGACCAATTTCCTTAACCATTTGAACCCTCTTTCGACAAATTGCTTAATAGCGCGTAGCAGATGCGGGGCTTATAAACGAGAGGATTTCAAAATGGAACAAATATTATTTTTATTTTTAAATGGAATATAAATTCTATTTAAGATGGATTGACGGAATCCAGAGATAGCCTTCATCATCGAGAATCATCGCTTCGCGCAGCCCATGCGGTTTATCGAGACTGCCTGCTAAAACCGTCCAGCCGCCATTTCGGGCGCGGTGTTCTGCTCGATCAGGATCGCACCCATAAACGCGGAGTTCAACACCAATGCCGCGTGCTTCATTGCCTGCCAAAATGCCTTTGAGTTCATTGTTGCGGTATGTCTCATCGTTATGGAACATGAAATCTTGGCCGTTGAGTTTCATGGCGGCGAAGCCAGGCGTTGCAAAGAATACTGTAGCTTCAAGTACTTGTGTTGCAAACTGAATCGACCTGCTCAAATCCTTGACAATCAAGTTGAAACCCAACCCGCGCAGAGACTTGCCGTAATCTGAGGCCGATACTGGCGTTTCTTGAGACATTGAGTCTAATGGCTTATCTTATGATTGAAGAGTTCGATGCTGTCTGGATGATCATGATCAAAGCGGATTTCAACATCGAGTGCGCTGTTGGTAGCCTTGACCCCCTGCTGGCGCAAAGCCAGAATGAAAAAAGCAGCTGTATCGCTGGCCAGACTTTGCACGTCCAAGCCGTCATCATCGTCCAGCGCGGTTGAAATGCGGCAGGCGGCCTGTTGGACTAAATCATTCACCTTTTCGCGTGCCAAAGTGCAGGTTTCTTGCCAACTTTCCAAAAGGTCTGATCGTTTCAACTCGATCACCAATTCCTCTTGCAGCACGAGAGCCAGATTGCCGCGTTCCCGAATTTGCGTTATTGGCGAATTGGCTGAAGCCAAGGCCGGGCACGACAGTTTGAAATCACAACCCGCAACAAACACATTACGCATGATACACCTCAGACTTACGATCATCAGTGTGCGCCGATCAAGTTGCGATATGGTTAATGCGGGGTGGCAGCCAAGGGCCGGATGAGGGCTCTTCCTAGCCACCAGCTCGGAATAACTTCACTTTGTCATCAGCCACTCATGCTCTGGCGCATTGTGGAATTTCCAGATGCGCTTGGGGCCAGCCATCACGTTGAGATAATAAAGATCATAACCATGCACCGTGGCGCATGGGTGATAGCCCTTGGGAACCAAAACAACATCTCCATCTTCAACGGCCATCGCTTCGTCAAGTTTACGGTCATCAGTGTAGACACGTTGGAAGGCGAAGCCTTGGGGTGGGTTTAGGCGGTGATAATAAGTCTCTTCAAGATATGACTCTTTCGGCAGATTATCTTTGTCGTGTTTGTGTGGCGGGTAGGATGAGGTGTTTCCATTGGGCGTGATGACTTCGACCACCAGCAAGCTTTCGGCGCGTGGATCGGTCTCGGGCAAAATGCTTGTGACGTGTCGGGTATTGGAGCCTTTGCCCCGCACTTCTTGGCCTAATGTATCGGGTGCTATCACGAGAGCTTCGCGTTTGCCTTTTGCAGGAGCTGTGCAAACACCGATCACACAATCGGTTGTGGCCTCAATTTTCCATTTAGATTTGGGCGGCACATAGACTGACCATGGCTTTCCCTCGAAGGGTGACATGCGCTCGCCGACTTGGCCAAAATCTTTGCCGCCAACTGTCACTTTGCCTTTGCCGGAAATGAACACCAAACAGGTTTCGCGCTTATCATCGCCGCCCTTGGCAATTTTGCCCTTGGCGGTTTTCCAAAGATCAAAGCCCACAAATTTCCATTTCGCGGTTTTAGGGGTCACGCTGATGACGAGGCCTGATTTCTTCTTTGGTTTAACGAGAAGCTTTGGCATTTTAATTTCCCAGTTTTTGTTTGGTGCGTCCTTGCTCATGTTTTGCATGCGCGGCCATAACTGTGGGGCGCGTGGATATTTCAGGCACCCCAACATCCCACCACGATCCACCAGCATCAGTGGTCATCATCGGGTCAGTGTCAATTACGATCACAGTGGTTTTCGTATTCTTCTTTGACTCTTTCAAAGCCAGTTCAAGCTCAGCCAATGATTTCACTTTTGATGCAATGGCACCTTGTGATGCCGCATGTGCCACAAAGTCGATGTTGGGTGAAACTTCTTGTTTCACATTATAGTCATAAAGGTTATTGAAGCGCTCGCCGCCTGTGCCGTGTTGCAAGCGGTTGATACAGCCGAAGCCGCGATTATCCAAAAGCACGATGGTGAGTTTTTGGCCAAGCATGATGGACGTGGCGAGTTCGGAGTTCATCATCATGTATGAACCATCACCGATCATCACCACAACTTCCTTATCCGGCGTTGCCAATTTAATGCCAAGTCCGCCTGCGATTTCATAACCCATGCAAGAGAAGCCATATTCCATGTGATAGGAGCCCGGGTAACTGGCCTGCCACATTTTATGAAGTTCGCCCGGCAATCCGCCCGCAGCACCCATCACCGTAACATCGCGTCCCAATGCCCGCTGCACAGCGCCAACCACTTGGGCATCGGATGGGCGTTCCTGATTGCCTGCCACCGTGTAAGTGTCGGCAATTTTCATCCAACTTTTAAACGCAGTTTTAGCTTTCAACGTCCATTCATCGGGCGCTTTCCATTTGCCTAAATTGTTCGAGAGTTCTTCAAGCCCTACCCGCGCATCGCAAACGAGGGGCAGGCTGCGGTGCTTGTGCGCGTCGAAGCTTTGAGTGTTCAAGCCAATTATTTTTGCAGTTGCGTTCTGAAACAAACTCCAGGAGCCCGTGGTAAAATCTTGAAGCCTTGTGCCGATGGCTAAAACCAAGTCGGCTTCATTGCACGCATCGTTGGCTGCCGAAGTTCCAGAGACACCAACAGCGCCCATGTTTAGTGAATGAACGAAGGGCAAGGAGGATTTGCCCGCCTGTGTTTCCACAACTGGAATACCATGCGCATCTGCAAAAGCACTGAGTGCTGCATTGGCATCGGAAAAGTTTACTCCGCCGCCGGCAACGATGACAGGTTTTCGCGAGGCTTTCAGTGCGGCGATGGCGCGAGATAATTCATCTTCGTCGGGGCGTGGTCTACGGAAATTCCACATCTGTTCTTCAAACATGTGAGCTGGATAATCATAAGCTTCGGCCTGTACGTCTTGGCAAAGTGAAAGTGTGACAGGGCCGCAATCAGCTGGGTCAGTCAACACGGCCATAGTGCGGGCCAATGCTGGGATCAATTGTTCAGGGCGCATGATGCGGTCGAAATAACGCGATACGGGTTTGAAGCAGTCGTTTACCGACATTGTGCCATCACCAAAATCTTCGATTTGTTGCAGAACGGGATCGGGCTTGCGATTGGCGAATATATCACCGGGGAGAAGTAAAAGTGGAATGCGGTTGACGTGAGCGACAGCTGCGGCTGTGACCATGTTGATTGCACCGGGGCCAATTGAAGATGTGGCAACCATAACGCGTTTGCGGTTGCTAGCTTTGGCAAAAGCGATGGCGGCCAGAGCCATGCTCTGTTCGTTTTGGCCGCGGTAAGTTGGAAGTGTGTCACGCACTTGAAACAATGCTTCACCCATGCCCACGACATTGCCATGGCCAAAAATTGCCCAGACGCCAGCAAAGATTGGGGTCTTCTTGCCATTAATCATTGTCATTTGGGTCGTGAGAAATTTCACGAGAGCTTGAGCTGTCGTGAGGCGGATCGTGGTGGTCATTATTTTGTCCCTTGCGCTTTATTCCAAATATGCACGAGGTTTGCAAATTTGTCAGCCATCATGTTTACGGCTTGGTCATCGGTTATTTTTTCGGCTAACCAGTTAAGTGCAGCTTCATTGAAAATAGTTCGGCCAACCGCAAAGCCTCTGACATACTTTTTCCCAGCCACTGCAGTAAAGCCTTTGGCCAACTCCTCTTCTGGCGCCTCCAGTCCGAGTAACACTATGCCACGGCAATGTGGATCATAGCTGTCAATCGTGTCTGAGATTTTGTCCCATGCGGCAGAATCAGCTTGCGGTTCAAGCTTCCACCAATCAGGTTTGATGCCTAAAGCGTAAAGCTCAATCATCGCACGGGCTATGGTGTTTTTATCCATCGGGCCATTTTTGCTGGCGATAATTTCCACTAATAGCTCGCGGCCCACTTTGCGGGCGGTGGTGTAGAGATCGCGCAATTTGGCAGATTGTTCGTCTTTCATTTCTTGCGGATCATCGGGGTGATAGAAGGCCAAACATTTAATAGTGTGGGTGACAGGCCAATCGACCAGTCTTGCGCCCACATCTTGGGTGAATTCAAAACGAAGTGGGCGGCTACCCGGTTGTTCAAGTGGACGACCGATCCATAAGCCCAGCTTGACTGCATCGAACATTGCTTCGCGGCCATAGGTATCATCGAGTAAAGTGCCAAAGCCTGGTTTGCCGCCCGATACTTTGCCTATCGCCTGCATGGCGAGGCGTTTGAAGGGGGCGATCTTTTCACGCGATGCGCCAACTTTGTCGGCCATGTCTTCCAACTGTTTGCGGTGGTCGATGGCGAATGACAGGATCTGATCTGGCTGGGCGCGCCGCGTGGTTGCCCAGTGAATGTGGTTGATGTCTTCGTCTTCGCGCAGGGCTAAATGTTTTGAGCCGTGTTTCAAAAAATATTGCAATTCTTCGAAGGTTGCATATTCAGGCGAGCAGAGTAGGCGTGATACTGCAAAGGCTCCGCAGGCATTGGCGTAAGTGGCGCAGGTTTCATATGGCTCGTCTTTGAGCCAACCGCGCAGGAACCCCGACATGAAGGCATCGCCAGCGCCCAGCACATTATAGACTTCAATGGGGAAGCCTTTGCCGATAATTCCGCCTTCGAGCGAAGATGGAATTGCGTCTGGATAAACTACACAACCCATGGGGCCGCGCTTCAAGACAATCACACCTTTTGAATAGGAGCGAATGATGCGCAATGCCTCAAGCGTGTCTTCAGTGCCGCCGGCAATGTGCACTTCTTCTTCAGTGCCGATGATCAAATCGCAATCGGCCAAAATAGTTTGGAGATGCGCTGTCACTTTATCGGATTTGATGTAGCGTTCTTCACCGGCGGCATGACCGGCGAGGCCCCAGAGGTTTGGACGGTAATCGATATCGATGATGATTTTTCGATCGTTGGCTTTGGCAATCGCCATGGCTTTGCGTTGGGCGGCATCGGTGTTGGCTTTAGCAAAATGTGTGCCTGTGACGAGCAAGGCTTTTGCTGAAAGTACGAAAGCTTCATCAACGTCGTTTGCTTCAAGTGCTGAGTCAGCGCAGTTGTCGCGATAGAAAATCAATGGAAAAGTTTTGTCGTTTTCAACACTCAGTAAGACAAGAGCAGTGAGACGATTTTTATCGGTGACAACGCCTTCTGTGGTCACACCTTCGCGGGTTAGTTGCTCTAAAACAAAGCGGCCCATTTGTTCATCGCCCACTCTGGTGATGAGACCCGATTTTAGACCAAGACGCGATGTGCCTATTGCAATGTTGGTGGGTGAGCCTCCGACCGATTTGGCAAAGGATGCGATGTCTTCAAGGCGCGAGCCGATCTGCTGGCCATAAAGATCAACCGAGCAACGGCCCATGGTGATGACATCGAGTGTGGTCAATTGCGCCTCCAAGTGGATTTTTGCAAACTGAAACAATAATTCCAGTCATAAGTCAATATAGAATGTATATTCTATTATTTCTTGCGACGCTCGGCCACAGCAACCGTTAGCGTCATGGCTAGGGAAAGTGTTGCCGCCATAGAGCGGAAACCTTCGAAATTGGCTTCTTGTACTTCAAACCATGGCTTGGCGATGGGTGCAAGTGGCGAGAAAGGCGAGTCTGTAATGGCAATGATGGGCACATTGCGGGCCGCTGTATCCTGAACCAGTTTTATGGTTTCGGAAGCGTAAGGCGTGAAGCTTATGGCTAAAACCACATCGCGCTTTGAAGCAAAGCTCACGTCTTCTGAAGCAAGGCCGCCCGTTGCACCAATCAGGTTGTTGCGAATTCCCAGTTTGCCAAAAGCGTAAGACATATAAGATGAGATGGGGAAAGAGCGGCGGAGGCCAATGAGAAAGATTGTATCAGCCTTGGCCAACATGTCGACGGCTTCTTCGAGCTTTGCGGCATCGAGCTTTTCGCGCAGGTCATTCAATGATTTTTGCGATGCGTCGCTGAAGCCTGAAAAAATGACGCTGGCTTTGGAAGCGGTAATAGCATGTTCACGCATGTGTTCGATGCGCTCTTCATAGTTCATAATACGGTCGCGCAGGCGTGAGCGGAAGACATCTTGCAAGTCTGAAAAACCTGCATAGCCGAGGCTTTGGGAAAAGCGCACCAGGGTTGAGGGTTGAACTTCGGCGGCAAGAGCGATGGAGGCCACGGTACCAAAGGCGATTTCATCAGAGTGTTCCAAGGCGTAAGTTGCCACTTGGGCGAGGCGGCGCGGCAGGCTGGGTGCACGCTCAACAATGCGGGCCCTAAGAGACTCAAAATCGCGCGGTGCTTCCATGTTTTGACACAAGCACGGAAAATAGAATTTGCCAAGCACGGCGGAATGAATGTTCTTGCTCGTCATGCGTGTCTTTTAAACCTAAGATAGAAATCAATTCTAGCACGGGTATGTTGGCTTGGAGCCAATTTCTGATCTCCTCTGGTAGGGTGGTAGCTGGCGAGATCAAAATCGCCGTGTACGAGCTTTAAAATCAGTTTAAATGCCTAGTGAGTGAATATATTGTGAATATTTCTCGCTTTTGGCATTTGCCGTCAGCCTTCGTCAAATCCCCTAGCTCGATATGGCCTCCGGCGTTGTGTGTTAACCGGGGGCAAGTTTGAATCGGGAGCAGCTATTGCCTGTTTGATTCTGCGCAGAATGGCCGCACGGTCTTTATCTGTGGCGGCTTTGGCCAACGTATCATGCAAATCAAGCACGATGCTTTGAGCGTCATTGTGCCAATCGAGCTGAGCAACGACACCTTGATCGATCCTCGGTTTCATCGTGCCTACGATCAATTTGGCGTTATCACCCGAAAGGTCATATGTTTCATCTAGAGCTGGACGAATGATGCGGTCTTCGGGGACAAGCTTGCCTTTGATCGAATCTTGTAAAGCAATCTGCCGCTCTTCTTCACCGTGGGTCAGGAACAGGGTGCGGGCAATCGGCAGACGTTTGGAAATCCAGGTTTCAAGTTCCGGGCCATCGGCGTGACCGGAATAATCTTCGATATTTCTGATGGTAGCGGCGACAGCGATTTCCTCACCCATAATCTTCACGTGCTTTTCACCTGCCATGAGCATAGCGCCCAATGTGCCCGTACCTTGATAGCCGACAAACAGCACGGTCGTTGATTTTTGCCAGAGGCGGTTTTTTAAATGATGGCGGATGCGACCAGCTTCGGCCATTCCAGATGCCGAGATGACGATGTGAAAGCCGGAAAAATTATTGAGGCCTTTGCTTTCGTCAACTGACTCAGTTGACTTTACAAAGGGTGAGTTGAACGCCTTGGCCAAATCTGCGCCGTTTTCCAATTCGCTGGCATGTTTGCGGAAGATTGCTGTGGCTTTATTGGCCAATGGTGAATCGATGAAGATATTGCCTTGCGGTGCCAGCTTATGATCCATGATGTAAACCAGATCGGTGACCACCTCTTGGGTACGCTCAACAGCAAAAGATGGAATGAGCATTACGCCGCCCTTGGCTGCCGCGTCTTTCAATTCGGTCGCCAATAACTCTCGGCGCTTTTCCAAGCTCCGCTCAAAACGATCTTTGCCTCCATAAGTGGATTCGCAGATTACATAATCCCAGCTCACTGGAGATATAGGATCGCGTTCGAGCAATTTATTATCCGGGCCGATGTCGCCTGAGAATAAGATGCGGGTAGGGTTCTTGCCCGGATTTTCGATTTCAACTTCAATGGAAGCAGATCCCAATAGATGTCCGGCATTCCAATAGCGCGCGCGAATGCCTTTTGCGGGCGTCATCCAAGTTTCATACTCAACGGGCGAGAGATGCTTAATAGCTTCCATTGCATCTTCCAAAGTGTAGATTGGTTCCACGGCGGGCAAGCCTTTCCGGGCGTTGCGCTCATTCAAATTTCGCACGTCAGATTCTTGGATGAATCCTGAGTCTGGTAACATGATTTGGCAGAGGTCAACGGTGCCGGGTGTGCAGTGAATTTTTCCCTGATAACCATGTTTGGTCAGTTTGGGGATGACCCCCGTATGATCAATATGCGCATGCGTCAGCAACATCGCATCCAAAGATTTAGGTTCAAACGGGAAGGGGCGGTAGTTCAACTCACTCATAGTCCTTGAGCCTTGGAACATGCCGCAATCGATGAGGACGCGGGCTTGATCAGTTTCAAGCAAGTAGCACGAACCTGTGACTGTTCGCGCTGCCCCGTGAAATGAAAGTTTCAATGTCATAATCTATTCCTTTGGAACTTTAAGACCAAGATTCAGCAATGCGGCCCATGCTGTTTCTGGCGTATCTGCGAAAGTGAAGAGATTGAGATCCTTTGGATTGATCAATTTATGTTTAGCGAAATGTTCAAAATTTATGGCTTCTTTCCAAAATTTTGAATCATACAATACCACTGGAAGAGCTTTTGTCATCTTCCCAGTTTGACGTAAAGTGAGCAGTTCAAACAGCTCATCTAATGTGCCGAAGCCGCCGGGGAACACCACGAGCGCTGCTGCGCGCATGGCAAAATGCATTTTACGCATCGCAAAATAATGGAAGCGAAATGTCAGCTCTGGCGTGGAGAAGGGGTTTGGTTCTTGCTCATGGGCGAGGGTAATATTGTAGCCAATACTTTTGGCTTTGGCATCATAGGCACCGCGATTGGCTGCCTCCATAATGCCAGGGCCTCCACCCGTGGCTATCACATTTTCCCTGAAACCTTTTTGTTCAATTTTGGCGCCACTATTTTCAGAGCTCAATTTTCCGAATGCGCGGGCTGCTTCATACCAGCCGCTGCCATCGCCCTCGCGCACGCGGGCTGAGCCGAAGACCACGATGGTCGATTCAATGGCCATGGCCCTTAAGGTTTCTTCGGCCTTCATATATTCGAGTTGAAATCTGATGCCCCTGGTGGAGTCACCCAACAGGAAATCCTGATCGAGTGCTGCTAAGCGGTAGGCAGGACTATGGAGTGCTGGTTCGATGGAGGGACGATCGGTTTTGGTCAAGGCAAATCCTCTATTCATATCTCATGTTAATGCCTAAGCGCTGCGGCCTTTGCAATCAAGTGACGAGTGTGACAGAATTAAGCAGAACAGGAATTTACAAATGGCATTTGCAAAAGCGTTTCAAGTTGAACCAGGAAAGAAGGTTGATCTTTCAAAACATGATTCGCGCGACACGGGTGATTTTATAGACAAGGACAAAACGAAAGCCGAAACCGAAAACGATTCTATGGCTATCGATGCTTTGCAGAACATACTTTACGCCGAGGGCAAGCGTTCGCTTTTAGTCGTGATCCAAGGCATTGATAGCTCGGGCAAGGATGGCACCGTGCGAGCGGTGTTTAACTATTGTGGGCCAATCGGGGTCGTGAACACTTCGTTCAAAGGTCCCAGCGCTGAGGAGCTGAGCCATGATTATCTTTGGCGGGTTCACAAAGCTTGTCCGCCACGTGGCATGATCGGAATTTTTAATCGCTCGCACTATGAAGATGTGCTGGTTGCTAAGGTGAAAAAATATGCCACAGCCGAAGCGATCGAACAGCGCTACGCGCAGATCAATGACTTCGAAAAAATGCTGGTGGCCAATGGCACCACAATTTTGAAGTTTATGTTGAATCTTTCGAAGGAAGAACAGAGGGTGCGCCTGCAAGACCGTGTTGATGATCCAACAAAGCGTTGGAAATTCAATCCTGCGGATCTGGATGACCGGGCTTTATGGGATGATTACATGAAGGCCTATGAAGTGGCTTTGGAGCGATGCTCAACCGAATACGCGCCTTGGCATATTATACCCGCTGATCGCAACTGGGTGCGTAATGGGGTGATTGCAAAAATTGTCCGCGAGACTTTGGAAAAGATGGATTTAGAATTTCCGGAACCGAAAGGTTGGGACCCCAAGATGGTTAAAATAGTTTAACGTATTTTCCTAAACCAGCCTCGAATATATTCGAAGAAACCTGGGTGATACCACACTTGTGAAATGCCGCTTATTGGGTGAGTTTCGAGTTTATTCGCGTTGGCGTCCTGAATGGCTTGCGTTAAAATGGGTAAGGCCGCAGCGGTTTGCAAATAGGGATAGGTTGCAAAGGAATCTTCACCTGTCGGTTCGATTTTTGATGTGCCGATAATGTTGCCAGTATCAATACCTTGATCGACAAGATGGACAGTGACGCCGCAATTATCTTTGTCATTTTGATAAAGTGCCCAATAGGCACCATGCGCACCCCGGTAAGCGGGGGTGATACCTTGATGCGAATTGATGAAAATGGCATCGGTTGCCGACAAGGTTTTTTTGCCAATGATACGGGTGCCGTTTACGACAATGATATCCGGGTTGATTTCGGCTAAGCGTTTGCGAAACGTTTCGCTGTTTACGCTGTCTATTTGTTGAATAGACGAAGACAATGGCTCTGTTTGCTCCAAGCCCATATCATGGCAAATGGTTTTGATGCGGTTTTGGGAGCGCGCTGTGATGTATGGCCTTATTGCGAGGATAAAGGCAAGTTGATCGGCCACCGCAAAAAGCCCCAGTTTTTTAATTCGGTTTTTTAAAAGCTGTGCGCGTGACTGCGGCTGCTCAATAAAAGCTGGAAATAGGCCTAATTCCTTGATGAGGTGATTGTAGACAATCCAAGTCGTTGGATTATCACTGCCGAGCAAGACGAGTTTTTTGTGGATGTTCTGCAAAGGCTAAAGTACCGATTTCTCTTATTTGGTCGTAGCAGCAGAAAAGCATAAATAGAAAAATGAATCATTTACAGTTTATGCGTGCCGAACTTCTTTTCTTAAGGGTTGATTTACCATGTTTCGCTGAACCTTGGCTTAAATTTTCCGGATTGGAACTTTGCGATGAAAAAATTAGGTTCAAACATCGCCTTTTCGGCAGAGATTAGAACTTTGGCTTCATCAGCGACAGGCTTTGCCATAAACGTTTTCCTCGTTTGCGTTAGTCCTGTCCTTCGCCACAAAGATAAAAGAAGGAACGAATAAAAATCGTATTATTAATAATTGCAATACAAGAAGTTGGATGGACTACGCTTGGCTTATTGTGCTAAAGGCCTCTTAAGCGGAACTCGAAAATCTAGCCGCTGAACAGACTCTGCCTTTGCGGCCGCTGCCCAAAGCAAGTCTAGCTTCTCATTCAAAATGGCGGAGATTGTTTTTTAGGATGAAAACCAGGAGTGTGTATCTGAAAAAACTCTCTGTACTGAATTTTGTTGAATCGGCGTATTTGGTGGTTATGCAAGTAGCCAGTGGTTTTGCTGGAAAATACATATTAGAAAAGTGAACCTGAGAGATAATTTTGTTGATTTCCCAACCGCCAGAAACTGACCTGATACCAAATAGTCTGGCCTTTGAGGCGAACGCTTTTGTGAAGCCGACAGGTTTTCGCGAATATGATGCCCGCTGGTTGTTTGAGAAAGAGATTAATCTTTATGGCGTGCAGGCCATTGGACTTGGGCTTGGTACATTGATCCACGAACGTGGTGTCCGGCCTGATGTCGTTGTAGCTCATGATTTTCGCCATTACTCTTCGTCGATCAAAAACGCATTGATAATTGGATTGATCGATTCAGGATGCCATGTTCATGATATTGGTCTGGCGATAACGCCGATGGCGTATTACGCTCAATTCGAACTTGATGTTCCTGCTGTTGCCATGGTGACAGCGTCGCATAATGAAAACGGTTGGACAGGAATCAAAATGGGCATGAACCGCCCGCTCACTTTCGGCCCCGAAGAAATGCTTGCACTCAAGGGAATTGTTATGGAGGGGCGCGGCGTTGCGCGCTCTGGTGGGAGCGTTCGGCGCATTGAAGGCCTTTTTGAAAAATACAAAGTTGACTTACTCAAAAATGGACCAATAAAGCGAAAGCTTAAAGTTGCCGTTGTTTGCGGCAATGGCACTGCGGGAGCCTTTGCGCCAGAGGTTTTGCGTGGACTGGGTTGTGACGTTGTAGAAATAGATTGTGAACTCGATCATCGGTTTCCGAATTATAATCCAAACCCTGAAGACATGAAAATGTTGCATGTGATGTCTCAGGCAGTCAAAAAACACGGATGTGATGTGGGGCTTGGTTTTGACGGTGATGGTGACCGCCTTGGCGTGGTTGATAATGAGTGCCATGAAATTTTCGCTGATAAGTTGGGTGTGATGATTGCGCGAGATATGGCGGCGCAGATCCCCAATGCCCAGTTTGTAGTTGATGTGAAATCGACAGGGCTTTTTAAGTCTGATCCTGTTTTGCGGTCACTCAATGCTTCTGTCGATTATTGGAAAACCGGCCATTCATACATTAAGGCGCGGACGAAAGAGTTAAACGCCGTGGCCGGCTTTGAAAAATCTGGTCATTTCTTTTTACGTCAACCATTTGGCCATGGCTATGACGATGGCATTGCTTCTGCGATTACCATCTGCCGGATGCTGGACCGCGCGCAAGGCCGGAGCATGGCCGACCTTTACCGAGATCTACCTTTGACTTATGCCACGCCGACGATGTCGCCACATTGCGGGGATTTAGAAAAATATGGCGTGGTGGATAGTTTGATTGAGTTAATTCAAGAGGCAAAAAAATCTGAAACAAAAATTGCAGGTCAGGCTATTGCATCGATCAACACAGTGAACGGAATACGGTTCGAATTTTCCGATGGAAGCTTTGGCTTGGTGCGAGCCTCTTCCAATAAGCCTGAATTAGTGGTGGTGTGTGAAAGTGTTGTGTCTGCTGCGCATATGAAAGAAATTTTTTCTTACGTTCAATCCCTGCTATCGCAATTTCCTGCGATCGGCGCATTTAATCAAAAAATATGACAATGAAACTGTCGCCAATCATACCGATTATATTAAGTGGCGGCGCTGGAGCAAGGTTATGGCCGCTATCGCGCGCCGCAAAACCGAAACAATTTTTGAGATTTGGCTCGAAGTACAGTCTATTTCAAAATACTTTGCTCCGCTGTTCAAGCCCGATCTTTGACAATAGACCGATCGTCGTTTCAGGTGAGAGCCAGAGATTCTTGGTTGCTGAAGATTTGCGTAACATTGGCGTAGCAGCAGATATTGTTTTGGAACCTATGCGCAGGGACTCATGTGCAGCTATCGCTGTCGGATGTTTGGTGGCTTTGCAACGAACACCTGATGCGATGGTTTTAATTTTGGCCGCGGATCATTTAATTTCTGAAACTGATCAATTCATTGCGGCCGTTGAAGCGGCGAGTGTTACTTCCGCGGGTGGACTTTTGACAACCTTTGGCATCAAACCCACATCGCCTGCGACGGGGTTTGGATATATCAAGCCGGGTCCATCAGTTGGTCAGAATGGCGCTTATAAAATTGATCAGTTTGTCGAAAAACCGAGTGCTGAGTCTGCGCTACAATATGTGTGCGATGGCTATCTTTGGAATAGTGGAAACTTTCTTTTTCGCGCTTCTGTTTTCATTGAAGAGTTGGAAAAATATGCACCTTTGGTTTTGGCTGCAAGTTGTATTGCTGTAAATAAGGCAACGCGCGATTCTGATTTTTTGCGACTTGATCCAGAGGGGTTTGCGCAATCACCGCAAACATCCGTTGACTATGCGGTTATGGAAAAGACCGAACGGGCGGTCGTATTCCCGGTATATTATAAGTGGAACGACGTTGGTTCTTGGGATGCAGTATATGATATTCTAGCCAAGGATAAACTCGGAAATGCTGTTGATGGCCTTGGTTATGTAAAAGACGGTCGAAACAACTTGGTTAACACACGTGGCCAGTTGACAGCTCTGATTGGTGTTGATGACTTACTGGTGGTGACGGTTGAAGATGCTATTTTGGTAACCAAGCGCGGACAAGCAGAGAAGCTTAAAGAGTTTATCGCCGACATAAAATCACGCAATATTGGTCTTCCAGAATAGATATGAGATGGGCTGTAAAGACATGAAAAAAAGCATAGGTAAAACCGCTTTGGTTACAGGTATAACCGGGCAGGATGGCGCGTATCTGGCCGACTTGCTCTTGGCAAAGGGATATACGGTTCACGGTGTGAAACGGCGTTCATCATCATTCAACTCTGGTCGCATTGATCACATTTACCAAGATCCACATGAGAAGAATGTCGCGTTCAAATTACATTATGGCGACATGACAGATTCCACAAATCTAATCCGCATTGTTCAAGAAACACAACCTGATGAGATTTATAATTTGGCGGCACAAAGCCATGTGGCCGTGAGTTTTGAAACAGCCGAATATACGGCCAATGCAGACGGAATTGGCACATTACGTTTGCTCGAAGCTATTCGGCTTTTGGGGCTAGCGAAAAAGACACGATTTTACCAAGCATCCACTTCTGAACTTTATGGATTGGTGCAAGAAATTCCGCAGCGCGAGACAACGCCGTTTTATCCGCGGTCGCCTTATGCTGCGGCTAAGCTCTATGCCTATTGGATTACCGTCAATTACCGGGAAGCATATGACATGCATGCTTCCAATGGTATTTTGTTCAACCATGAAAGCCCTATTCGTGGCGAAACGTTTGTCACGAGAAAGATTACAAGAGCTGCAGCTGCTATAAAGCTAGGGCTACAGGATAAACTTTATTTGGGTAATCTTGATTCAAAGCGGGACTGGGGTCATGCACGCGATTACGTCGAAGGGATGTGGCGCATGTTGCAGCAGGACAAGCCAGATGACTATGTTTTAGCAACTGGTGAAACACGTTCGGTGCGAGAATTTGTGGAGCGCTCATTTGCTGAACTCGATATTCGATTGGAATGGCGCGGCAGTGATGCATCCGAAAAGGGTTTAGATGTTGCAAGCGGCAAAGTTTTGGTTGAAGTAGATCCACGTTATTTCCGACCAACTGAAGTTGAGATTCTGATTGGCGATCCTAGTAAAGCCAAAACAAAACTCGGATGGACTGCAACAACAAGTTTTGCAGATTTGGTTCGGGAAATGGTACAATCAGATTTAAAACTTGTTGCTGCAGAGGCTGTATCGAGACGGCCTGATGAAGAGCGGGCGCGATTGAACGGGGATCAATGATGGGTTTTGAACTGGGGGGCAAAAATATTTGGGTCGCCGGTCATAGGGGAATGGCCGGTTCGGCGATCATGCGCCGATTGCGGCAAGAACATTGTAATATTCAAACTGTCGATAGATCTGAAATTGATTTGCGAAATCAATTAGCTGTTGATGGCTGGATGAAAACCAATAAACCTCAAGTTATTTTTCTGGCAGCGGCAAAAGTTGGTGGCATCTTGGCCAATTCGAGTTATCCAGCTGATTTTCTTTACGATAATCTGATGATTGAAACCAACATCATTCACGGTGCTTGGGCCAATGGGGTCGAAAAGCTGATATTTTTAGGCTCTACCTGCATCTACCCCAAGGAAACACCGCAACCCATTCCAGAATCTGCTTTGCTAACCGGCCCATTAGAACCCACGAATGAATGGTATGCGATTGCAAAAATTGCTGGCATCAAACTCTGCCAAGCTTATCGTAAACAACATGGCTGTGATTTTATTGCGGCCCAACCTACTAATCTTTATGGCCCTGGGGACAATTATAATCTAGCCACGAGCCACGTTTTGCCAGCCCTCATGCGCAAGGCTCACGAAGCAAAAAAAGCCAAATCGCGAGATTTATCCGTATGGGGTTCTGGCAAACCTTTGCGTGAGTTTTTACATGTGGATGATTTGGCTGATGCTGTCGTGCATTTGACAAAAAACTATAGTGGCGAAGAACACGTTAATGTTGGCACTGGTCATGAAATATCGATCAGGGGATTGGCTGAGTTGCTTTGCCGAGTGGTGGGCTTTGATGGTGAATTGGTTTTTGATGCCACAAAGCCTGATGGCACCTTGCGGAAACTTTGTGATATTTCCAAATTGAAATCATTAGGCTGGGACAATGCACGAGGGTTGGAAGACGGTGTTGCTTCAACCTATAGAGCCGTGGCGGAGACATTGTGATGGGAGTGCTTGCCGCGCTCGTTCAGTGGCTGCATTTACAAAACCGAGCAGCGAAGCTTTTAGTGGTGGCCTCTTCGGATTTTGTATTGCTGTTTATTTGTGTTTTTGTTGCCTATGCTTTGCGTATATCGGCCATCGGCTTTCCAAAGTTTGAAGTTCGGCCGATCTATATCTTTAGGCCACGCAACAAAATTTCCAGCACCGCTTCGCGGATTTTGGCATTATCCATGTTCCCATTCATCAGCGCCTCAACCTGCACGGAAAAATCGGCATAATGCTGGGTAACGGCCCAAATTGCGAAAATGAAATGATAAGGATTGACGGGATTGATCTCTTTCTGGTCGATCCAATGGTTAATAACTGCGACCTTGTCATTGACTAGTTCTCTAAGAGGTCCTTTCAAATAATTGCCCACATGCGGTGCCCCGTGCAAAATTTCATTGGCAAAAAGTTTTGACGCCGCAGGGTTGCGCCAAGATAATTCAAGTTTTGCGCTGATATAAGCTGAAAGTTCGTCAATGGGGTCATTGTCAGGGTTGAGCTGTCGCAGTGGCGCTAACCACTTTTCAAGTGTTTGCTCTAAAACCGCAACATAGATATCTTCCTTGCGTTTGAAGTAATAAAGCAAATTAGGCTTTGATAAACCCGCTTTGATCGCAATTTGGTCAACAGTTGCACCTCGGTAGCCAAAGGCCGAAAACACACCCAACGCCGCGTCGAGAATGATTTGCTCGTTCTGGTTCTGAATGCGAGTTTTTTGGGCAGGCTTTGCCTGAGACTTGGTCATCCACATATCCTGTTCATTCTTGATCAAATGGTCAAGACCAGTTACCCTCCAAATCATAATATGAATTGGGGCGGAGAGAAAGTGGCGGAAAACGTCATCACAGCGCGGGATTTAGATCTGACCTTTCAAACGCATGATGGGCCAGTTTTTGCCTTGTCTAAAATTAATCTCGATGTGGCCGAAGGGGAATTTGTGTCCTTCATCGGGCCTTCAGGCTGTGGTAAGACAACTCTCCTGCGTGCCATTGCCGATTTGGAAAAATCTTCGAGCGGCACATTGACTGTCAACGGCATGGCTCCAGAGCAAGCACGATTGGCGAGGGGCTATGGATATGTGTTTCAGGCCCCAGCGCTTTATCCCTGGCGCACCGTGGAGCGCAATGTCGGCTTGCCGCTGGAGATCATGGGATTGGATAATCAGGCCGCGCGCATTCAACGCAATCTTGATCTGGTTAATCTCACAGGCTTCGAGAAAAAATTTCCGTGGCAGCTTTCAGGCGGCATGCAGCAGCGCGTGTCAATCGCGCGTGCGCTCGCGTTTGATCCAAAACTGCTTCTGATGGACGAACCATTTGGAGCACTTGATGAAATCGTGCGTGACAAACTTAATCAACAGATTCTAGAATTATGGGACCGCACGGGAAAGACAGTTGTGTTTGTAACGCATTCAATTCCTGAAGCGGTTTTTTTATCAACAAAGATCGTGGTGATGTCACCAAGGCCTGGTCGTATCGTTGATGTGATTGAATCACGTCTGCCACGCAAACGCACACTGGACATTAGAGAGGCACCAGAGTTTCTGAAGATTGCACACCGCGTGCGCGAAGGTTTAAAAGCAGGGCATTCCTATGAGGATTGATGCTGCCAGAGGACATATCTTCCCGGTGACGGTTGTATGTATCATCATTATCGTCTTGTGGTATCTTGCAGCTATCCCAATGAATGCAGTTGTCACCCAACCCAAAATCGATGCAGCGGGCGGTGGATTATATAACACGCTACTTTTTTCATGGAACCATGAGCGCCCCGTCCTGCCAGCACCGCATCAAGTGGCACAAGAAATTTGGAAAACGGTCTTCATGGTTGCCCCATGGAAAGTTAAATCTCTGGTCTATCATTTATGGATCACGCTCTCATCAACACTGGTTGGATTTCTATTGGGCACCGTGTTGGGCGTCACATTGGCCATAGGTATTGTGCATGTTGGTTCGCTTGAAAAAAGTTTGATGCCTTGGATTATAGCTTCTCAAACGATCCCAATTTTAGCAATTGCGCCCATGTTGATCGTGGTGTTGGGCAAAACGGGGTTGCCCGATATTTTTACGAAAGCGTCGATCTCGACTTACCTTTGCTTTTTTCCCGTTGCCATTGGTATGGTGAAAGGCCTTCGCTCTCCTGATAAATTGCAGCTTGATTTGATGCAGACTTATAACGCGAGTGCCGCACAGGTTTTATGGAAGCTGCGTTTTCCGGCGGCGATGCCGTTTCTGTTTGCGTCGCTCAAAGTTTCAGTGGCAATTGCGCTGACGGGTGCCATCGTTGCGGAGCTTCCGACAGGTGCGGTTTCCGGCATTGGCGCAAGGCTTCTTCAAGGTTCTTACTATGGTCAAACATTGCAAATCTGGGCCGCATTATTTGTCGCCGCATTTGCCGCTGCAACACTCGTCTGGTTGCTTGGTTCGTTTGAACGGATGAGTTGGAAACGCATGGGGGCAAAGCCATGATCAAGTCTATGATCACATTTGCCGTTTTGCTGATTGCAGCCATCGCCACTTACTTCGGCTTGGCACGCGTTGCGCCGTTGCAAGGGACATACTGGTTTTTATCACTTATCTTTGTGTTGCTCGGCTGGGCGCTAGCCTGGGCTATTGGCTGGGTGGTTGATGCGGTGCTAGCGGCCACAGACGCACCAATAAAGATCAGTAATTTTCTCGTGCCCGCACTTTTCGGCGTTACCATCATTGTTGCGTGGGAATATTACGTGAAAGGCTCACACATACCGCTGGTGCTGTTGCCTGCGCCAACTCAAATTGGCGCAAAATTTATTAATTCCTTGCCCATACTCGGTGCGGACTTCGTGCAAACCATTTTGCGTGCGGTTATCCCAGGTTGGCTGATGGGCTGCGGAGCTGGCTTTCTGGCGGCGCTTTTATGTGATCGGATTGATTTTCTGCGCCGAGGGCTCTTGCCGCTGGGCAATCTGGTGTCAGCTCTACCCATTGTCGGCGTTGCCCCTATCCTCGTGATGTGGTTCGGGTTTGATTGGCCGTCCAAAGCCGCGATGGTTGTGGTGATGACGTTTTTTCCGACGTTGATCAATACTCTGGCTGGTCTCAATGCATCTGGCCATATGGAGCGAGACTTGATGAAGTGTTATGGCGCAAATTGGTTGACCACACTGGTGAAACTCAGATTACCTGCCGCCATGCCATTCATTTTTAATGCCCTTAAAATCAATTCGACTCTGGCGATGATTGGCGCAATTGTGGCGGAATTCTTTGGCACACCAATTGTCGGCATGGGGTTTCGTATGTCCACCGAAGTGGGCAGCCAAGGACTTGATATGGTGTGGTCAGAAATTCTGGTGGCCGCAATTACGGGCTCAACATTTTATGGTGTTCTCACGTTGTCAGAACGTGCGGTGACCTTCTGGCATCCGTCTTATCGAAAATAAGATGGGAATTCGAAGACGCAAAACAGGAGAAGGAAAGCTATGAAGAAATATCTCTTAACCGCCGCCGCCTTGGCCGCACTCACGGTTTCAGCCCATGCTGAAAAAGTGACGCTGCAACTTAAGTGGGTCACGCAAGCTCAGTTTGCAGGGTATTATGTGGCCCAAGCCAAGGGCTATTATAAAGCTGCCGGTCTTGAAGTTGAAATCAAGCCAGGCGGCCCAGACATTGCGCCAGAGCAAGTGATTGCTGGTGGTGGTGCTGATGTCATCGTTGACTGGATGCCTGCTGCACTTGCCTCACGCGAAAAAGGCAACATGCTTGTCAACATCGCTCAGCCTTTCAAGCATTCAGGTTTGATGCTCACCTGTCGCAGAGAAACCGGCATTGCAGCACCTGCTGATTTCAAAGGTAAGACTTTGGGCGTGTGGTTTTACGGCAATGAATATCCTTTCCTCGCTTGGATGTCGAAGCTCGGTCTTAAGACTGATTCAGACATTAAGGTTTTGAAGCAGGGTTTTAACGTGGACCCATTGCTGCAAAAGCAAGCCGATTGCATTTCCACCATGACCTATAATGAATATCACCAAGTGCTGGAAGCTGGCGTGAAAGCTGAAGACCTTGTAGTGTTCAAATATGAAGATCAAGGTGTGGCCACCTTGGAAGATGGTCTGTATGTTTCAGAAGAAAAGCTGAAAGATCCAAAGTTCGTTGAGACCATGGCGAAGTTTGTTAAAGCATCGATGATGGGCTGGGCTGATATGGCCAAAGATCCCGCAGGTGCTGTGAAGACCGTGCTGGAAAATGATGCTTCAGGTTCGCAAACCGAGGCGCATCAAACCACGATGGTCGATGAAGTCAACAAGCTGGTTGATGGTTCAGATGGCACTCTTGACACAGCCGCCGCTGACCGCACCGTGGCCACACTTCTCTCAGGTGGCTCTGATCCTGTGATCACCAAGAAGCCAGAAGGCGCTTGGACTGATGTGGTGACCAAGGCTGCGATGATGATGAAGTAACTTAGAATGTAAGGGGCGGCACTAGTCGCCCCTTTTTTTAATCAGCATACGGAGTAATATCATGTCCACAACACTCATTCGCGGCGGCACGGTTGTTAATCACGATCTCTCAGAACGTGCTGATGTTCTGATTCAAGACGGAAAGATTGTGGCCATTGGCGATAAGCTGATGGGCGATACCATCATTGATGCAGGTGGTTGTTATGTGATGCCTGGCGGCATTGATCCGCACACACATTTGGAAATGCCCTTCATGGGCACGGTGACAGCCGACGATTTTGAATCGGGCACACAAGCTGCACTATCTGGCGGCACGACTATGGTGGTTGATTTCTGTTTGCCAGCGCCTGGTGAATCCATGCTGAAAGCTTATCAAGCGTGGCGGCATAAGGGTGAGAAGGCGGCCTCGGATTATTCGCTGCATATGGCCGTCACCCAATGGTCGCCCATGATCCATGAT
>JANYHN010000022.1 GCA_025359045.1 Hyphomicrobiales bacterium
TTATTTACATTGGAAAAAAACGAGACATAAACTGTGTTCAAACTCGGTTCAATTTTTCTAAAATATAACGACAAATTTACCGAGACTCTTTAGCTCCTTTTAAACCCCATCGCCTAGGTTGAACCTATCAAGAAGAACGGACCCAATAAGAGGCCGACTTCAAGAAACAGGAAAAACAGAGGTCAAAAACATGAACACAGCAGTTGTTTTGGGGGAAACCCGTCAAGCGCCAGTCGATAACAAGCGCGCAGACATTAAAGGTCGTTATTTAGAGTCGTTGACGCTGATCGAGCGTCTCCACCGCCGACTTCTCGACGTGATCAAGGACGATTTTGAACGTTCGGGCGACAAAGAAGTCAATCCAGTTCAGGCGCTATTGTTGTTCAACATCAGCGACGCTGAACTCACCGCAGGCGAATTGAAAACCCGCGGACACTATCAAGGTTCAAACGTTTCTTACAACTTGAAGAAATTGGTGGAACAAGGTTTTGTAAAGCACGAGCGTTCGAACGCCGACAAGCGTTCCGTTCGCATCAGCCTCACCGAAAAAGGTGATGCTATTCGCGGCCGTGTAGATGCGCTCTATAATCGCCAACTCCACGCCATTGAAGAAGTGGTTGGCCTTTCCACTGACGAATTTGATCGCTTGAACAAAGCTTTGGGTCGTCTGGAACGCTTCTGGACAGATCAAATTCTCTATCGTCTGTAACTTATCTAGACTCCCTGCAAAAACATCCCGTGGTCAGAAATGGCTACGGGATTGTTTTTTTGGGGCAGGGGCTTGCCATAGTCCCCCATAATGCTAATTGAGCGGCTAAGACCGAAATAACGAAGCAACCAAACGGAGAGGTGGCAGAGTGGTCTATTGCGACGGTCTTGAAAACCGTAGGGGGTGCAAGCCCTCCGGGGGTTCGAATCCCTCCCTCTCCGCCATGCTTCCCTCGCCTAGCACCATGTTGCCAAAATACGTCATTCGGCTTTTTTCTTGTTAACAGTCTGTTAATTTAAGGCTAGATTTGATTCTTGCGGGTTTGAGGTGGGGTGTAATTGGATTATACCCAAATTTTGGTTTTGAGTGAGGCAAAGTTATGAGAGCTGTAAAGCGTTGTTCGCCGAGTATTAAGGCTTTGATGTTGTGTGCATTTGCATTCAGCGGGGCTATGTTACCTGTTGTTTCCGCGCAAAAGGCATTTGCTGAATCAGAGGCTGCTGAAGCAGAACGTATTGCCCGTTTTAACAAGAAAGCTGGCATCGTTACACCCTTCGCTGGCGGTACTGGATCTCATTATCAAGGCGGCGGTGGGCCGGCCACAACGGCGACTGAAGTCATTGCCGACCAAAACCAAATTCCATTGTTGAGCCCAACCAGCGACGCGGCTCTCAAAGCCGGCCAAGAAAACTATGCCAGCATTGTCGCCCAAGGTGGTTTTCCACCTGTTGCGCGTGGCAGTTATAAAAATGGTTCCAAAGGTGCAGCGGTTGCCGCATTAAACAAGCACCTCTTTATGGAAGGCTATTTGCGGGTTGAAGGCACACAAGGCGAATTCGCTCAACTTTATACAAACGCAACTGAGGAAGCCGTTTCGCACTTTCAGCGGAATATGGGTCTGGCTGTAACAGGCAAAGTTGACAACGCGACGTTGTCTGAACTCAATGTTTCAGCTGAAGAACGCTTGCGAACGATTGCCGCAAACATACCGCGCTTGGCAATTTATGAGAAAGATTTGGGTGATCGCTATTTGGTCGTGAATGTTCCAGCGCAACAGTTGGAAACAGTAAGCTCTGGCAAAGTTTTTTCGCGTCATAATGTGATTGTCGGCAGGCCAGAGCGTCCAACGCCGGTTGTTATGACGGCTTTGGCGACGATTAAGTTCAATCCCTATTGGAACGCCCCAGTTTCCATCGTGGAGCGCGATATTCTTCCCAAAATGGTGTCAGGCACGCAAGTGTTGACCGATATGAACATGAAAGTGTTTGAAGGCGGGCCAAACGGGAGAGAGGTTGATCCAGGAACGGTAAGGTTTACCCCGGCGAATATCGACAAATATCTATTCCGCCAAGAACCTGGCCCACACAGCGCCATGGCCACAGCGAAAATTGAATTTCCAAGCACCTTCGGCATCTATTTGCACGACACGCCAGAACCCCAGCTTTTCAAAACCTCAAATCGTTTTTACAGTTCAGGCTGTATCCGCGTTGAAAAAATGCCGCTGTTGGTGGAATGGGTTTTGAATGGCCAAGATGGATTTTCTGCGCCAAAGATTTCGTCAATGGCTGAGACATTAGAGCGCTTGGACGTGCCCTTGGCCGCCCCACCACAATTACGCGTGGCCTATCTGACTGCGTGGCCTACCGCAGGCGGAACTGTGGCGTTTCGAAGAGATATTTATAACATGGATTCGTCTGGTTTCACAGTTGGTCAGCCGATGCCGGTTGGCGAATCCAGCCCTGATGGCTTGCGTTATGTTTTAAAACCTCTGCCGCGCCAAATTTCAGTCGACGCAGCCGAAGCGGAATCGTCAAACTTCTTTTCGATTTTTGGCAAAAGATCAGCTGTTAGGACTGACAAAACATCCTTTGCAACGCCGCCCAAGAAAAACATCTTTGGGGCAAAATTGGCATCTGCGTCCGCAGCTTCTGTTGATACACCAATCGCAGCCAAGAAATCAAAACTCGCAAAAGACAAAAAGCCATATGTTGGTCTGTTCAATTGGGCAGCATACAATAAGGATGAACCAACGTCTTTGAGCGGCAGTAAAAAACTAAAGAAACTTGCCAAGAAAACAAAGCCCAATGCCGTGGGTGCCATTCCGCCTGAGCCAAGGGTTGGTGCCGCAGACTCCATTCCGCCAGAGCCAACAATTGCCGTGAAGAAAAAGAAGAAAATCGTCGCCGCCAATGATGTTCCCCCAGCAAAGCCAGCCAACTAAACGCATAAGCCCTGCGCCAATCTGGGCCTAGACCTCAGTTTAGCTTTCTGTATAGAGCAGGGGCTCAATTCAAGGGGATTCTGCCATGGCCAAAAAACCTGCAAAAAAGATCGCGAAGAAACCAGCCCGGAAAGCTGCGTCCAAAAAGCCAACGGCACTTTATCCCGGTTTCTTCAAAGACAAGCTGGCCAAGGCTGACCCAAAAATTGCCCGCGCCATCGTCAATGAATTAAAGCGCCAGCAACAAGAAATTGAGTTGATCGCTTCAGAAAACATCGTGTCGCGCGCCGTTCTCGAAGCGCAAGGGTCAATCATGACCAACAAATATGCCGAAGGTTATCCGGGCAAGCGCTATTATGGCGGCTGCCATTATGTGGACGTATCAGAACAATTAGCCATTGACCGCGCCAAGCAACTGTTTGGCGCAACTTATGCCAATGTGCAGCCCCATTCTGGCGCCACAGCCAACCAAGCCGTATTCTTTGCACTGCTCCAACCAGGCGACACCTACATGGGCCTCGATCTTGCCTGCGGCGGACATCTCACCCACGGTTCGCCCGTAAACCAGTCCGGCAAGTGGTTTAAAGTCGTGCCATACAAAGTGCGAGAAGACGATCACCGCATCAACTATGATGAGGTTGCAGCAATTGCACTTCTTGAAAAACCAAAATTGATCATCGCAGGTGGCTCAGGCTATCCACGCATTATTGACTTCAAACGATTCCGCGAAATTGCTGATTCAGTGGGCGCTTATTTCTTTGTTGATATGGCCCACCTCGCAGGCCTCGTGGCTGGCGGCCAACATCCAAATCCATTGGACTATGCGCATGTTGTAACAACAACTACGCATAAAACCTTGCGCGGGCCCCGCGGTGGCTTGATATTAAGCCGTGATGAAGCCATCGGCAAAAAAATCAACTCAGCCGTATTCCCAGGGCTTCAAGGTGGGCCACTTGAACATGTCATCGCCGCCAAGGCAGTGGCCTTTGGTGAAGCGCTAAAACCAGCCTTCAAAAAATACGCCAAGCAAGTTGTGCTCAACGCCAAAGCCCTCGCCGCCACAATGGTTGAAGGGGGCTGCGATATCACCACAGGCGGCACCGACACGCATTTGATGTTGGTGGACTTACGAAAGAAGGGCCTCAATGGCCGCGACGCGGAAAAAGCATTGGGCCGCGCCTTCATAACCTGCAACAAAAACGGCATACCGTTTGATCCAGCGCCCTTCACCATCACATCTGGCATCCGTTTGGGCTCACCAGCCGGCACCACCCGCGGATTTGGCGAAGTTGAGTTCCGCGAGATCGGCCGCCTGATCATCGAAGTCTTAGACGGCCTTGCCAAGAACGGTGAAGCGGGCAATGCTAAAGTGGAATCAGCCGTGAAGCGCAAAGTACTGGCTTTGACAAAACGGTTCCCGATTTACTCTTAAGAGGACACAACTCATGCGTTGCCCATTCTGCGGAAACGCTGACACACAAGTCAAAGACAGCCGCGCCAGTGAAGATGGCGCAGCCATCCGCAGACGCAGGGCATGCCCCGATTGCGCCGGACGCTTCACCACCTTTGAACGCGTGCAACTGCGCGAACTCAGCGTGCTTAAACGCAGTGGCCGCCGCACTGTGTTCGACCGCGATAAACTGGCGCGTTCCGTACAAGTGGCGCTGCGCAAGCGCCCGGTAGAACAAGAGCGCATCGAACGTATGGTCAGCGGCATCGTGCGCCAATTAGAGTCCCTCGGTGAAACCGAAATCAAATCCGAAACCATCGGCAAGCTGGTGATGGAGGGCCTCAAAAATCTAGACGACGTAGCCTACGTCCGCTTCGCCTCCGTCTACCGCAATTTCCGCGAGGCCAAGGATTTTGAAGAATTGCTGGGCGAGCTGAGCAGCGACGAAGACGGAAAAGAATAGAGTTCTTGATTTATTTTTCGGGTACTGCTAAGCAGTACCAATGACGGACGGCGAGTTCGAGTGGGATGATCGCAAGGCTGAAAACAATTGGCTAAAACACGGCGTCCGTTTTGAATCGGCAAAATATGTTTTTGAGGACAATTTTGCGATTGAAGAAATTGATAATTCGCTGCGCTATAATGAAGAGCGCTTTATTATAATAGGGATGGTCGCCGACCGACTGTTATATGTTGCTTATACATTTCGTGACGACAGTTACCGCATCATTTCTGCACGTTTCGCCGATACCCGAGAAAGCAGGTTGTATTATGATCAAAAGCAAGAATGAAATTATCCGTGATTGGAGCAGGGCTGAAGCCATGACGGAGGAAGAGCGTCATGCCGCGGCTTTGTCCGACCCTGATGCGCAGCCTCTCACAGAAGAACAGTTGAAGAAGATGAAGCGCGGGCCTTTGCCGCAAATCATCAGAATTCGGCTTAGGCTATCACAGGAAGAATTCGCTGAACGATTCCGCATTCCGCTTGGAACCTTGCGCGATTGGGAGCAGGGGCGCAAAGAACCCGACGCGGCAGCGCGCGCTTATCTCACGGTGATACGTCGCAATCCGCAGGCTGTGCTGGACGCACTGAAGCCCGCGGCATAGAATTTGCGAGCTAGGCCGTTACAAGCTTCTCCCCTTTTTCACTCCACAACAAATACGCCGAAGCCGCAATAATCATCGCAATACCAATCCACAAATTGCCCTCGGGCAAATAGCCAAAAGCCAAGAACCCTGCCAAAATATTAAACGGCAAGCGCAAGTCATCAAAAGGCTGCAGCACGGATGCATCGGCCTTTGAATAAGCCTTGGTCAAAAAATACTGCGCGGCAAATTGAATAATCCCGGCCAGCAACAGCAAATACAAAATCTTGCCCGACGGTACTTCAAACCCAGCGATGCCTGAAAGCACAGCATTGATCGGCGACAGCAACAGCAACAACCACATTGTAATCGTCTCAGACTTCTCATGGCCCGTCAGTTGCTTGGTAATCAGCGATGCTGCGCCCCACAAAACCGCAGCAGCTACAGGCGCCAGCGACCACGCGTTAAACCCCGATGACCAAGGCTGCAACACAATCATCGCACCTGCAAAACCGAGAGAAGCCGCAAACCAACGCCGTAGTTCCACATTTTCTCCAAGGAAGAATTTGGCACCCAGCAAAATGAAGAAGGGCGATGTCATCACCAGCGCAATCACCTGCCAAATCTGCACACCATGTGAAAGGCCCATCACAAAAGCCTGAACCCCCAGTGCCGATAAAACCACGCGGATGATATGCTGCACCGGAAAATCAGTTTTCAGCGAACCCAAACCGCTTTTCCAGATAAACGGGAGTGACACGATGAGGGCGATGAAATATTGCCAGAACGCATCAGACTGCGGCTTGAAACCCAGCCCACCATAATCGGGCGAGCCTGTGACGGTTTGCGTTATCACATTGATGATAGCAAAAGCTGCCCCCGCGGCCACCATATAGCTGGCTCCGGCGATTAAGCCTGTCGATTTCTGTTCCATGGCCCAAACCCCGTTTCCACCCCAACAGTTAAAACCTCAGCCGCATTAACGCAAGCATGGCGTTATGCGCGCCCCGCATTGTGTTTCCACCAAAGCCCAGCTATTCCCCCCACATGACCACGCCACGCAAACCTCCAATCGCCCGTTCCGCCGCAAGGTTGGGCGCAGTGCAGGCGCTTTACCAAATGGATATCGCCACCGCTGATTTGGGCGAAACGCTAGCTCAATTCTCCAGCCGTGTGATTGGAAATGATTTTGATGACGGTCAATGTGGCGAGGCCGATTTTAAACACCTCCGCGAGGTCGTCGAAGGCGCGGTGCGTGAGCAAGCATTGATTGACCCGACAGTTGATAAACTGCTCGACAAAGATTGGCCGCTGCACCGTTTGGATGCAACACTGCGCGCTATCATAAGGGCAGGGGCTTATGAAATCATGTTCAAAGAAAACGTGCCCGCTAAAGTCGCCATCAATGAATATGTAAATGTGGCCAGTGCATTTTTCGATGGTGAAGAACAAAAATTTGCCAATGCCGTTTTAAACAATCTCGCAAGGCAACGCCGCCCACAGGAGTTCTCCGCGTGACAACCCAAGCGCCGCGCACCACCATCTTGCTGCTGTCCATTGCGCAATCATTATACTCATGCGCTGTGATCACGGTTTTCGCCACTGGCCCACTCGTAGGCCTGATGTTAGCACCCAGCCAAGGCTTGGCCACATGGCCGGTCACCAGCTTTGTTGTAGGCTCCATGTTGGCCGTTTGGCCTGCCTCAATGCTGATGAAAATCTATGGCCGTAAGCCTGTCTTCGTGGCTGGCGCAGTTTCAAGCATCATGGGCGCTCTCGTCTCAGTCTTTGCAATTTATCACAACAACTTTTATCTTTTTTGCATCGGCGCAGCACTACAAGGCGTCTTGCAAGCGACCTCTGGTTTTTATGCCTTCACCGCTGCTGAAGCCGCAGGCCCTGAAGATAAATCAGTGGCGATCTCATGGGTGTTAACTGGCGGCGTTGTGGCCGCTGTGGCCGGAACATTGATCTCGGGCTCCACGCGCGATTTACTTGCGCCATTTACATTTGCTGGCACATATCTTGCGGTCGTAGCATTCGGGATACTCAGTCTTATTGTCTTTGCGATCTTGCAAGTGGCCAAGCCGACGCAAGCCGAAATCCAAGGCCCACAACGCAGCTGGCCTGAACTTTTGGCTCAGCCCAAACTCGTCATCGCCATGGCCACAGCCATTTTGTCATATGCGTTGATGAACCTCATGATGACAGCAGCTCCTGTCGCCATGAAAATCTGCGGCTTCAGCACCGATGCGTCAATCTGGGTCATGCAATGGCACGTGCTGGCCATGTTCCTGCCCAGCTTCTTCACGGGCGTTTTGATCAAGCGCTACGGCGTAAACCTCATCACCGGCATCGGCATGAGCATATTGATCGCCGCTGGCATAGCGGCACTCGCAGGTATCAGCTTCATTCACTTCTCGGTGGCTCTCATTCTCTTAGGCCTAGGCTGGAACTTCGGCTTCATCGGCGGCACCACTATGCTAACCACAACCTACCAACCCGCCGAACGCGCCAAAGTCCAAGCCGTCAACAATTTCGGTGTCTCGATAATGGTAGCAATAGCCAGCGCTAGCAGCGGCCAAATGCTAAGCCACTTCGGCTGGGCCAGTGTGGCGCTGATAGTGATGCCGATAGCAGCAATAATGTTGGCGGTCATCCTAGCGCGCGCAAAACCCAACCAATCAACACCATAATCCTCCATCACCAACTCTTTTCACTCGCGGGAGAGAGCAGCTTGTTTTGCAAAGCAAAATAAGCAAGAGAGGGAAGTCTTCATACTGAGCTAAATTACGAAGCGGAATGACACCAAAATCTATTATCTCCCTCGCCCCGTTGGGGAGAGGGTTGGGGCCCATCCGTAATAGCGCAGCGAAGACGGATGGGAGGGTGAGGGGCCTTAACCAAGGTTCAGTCGTATGCAATCAAGTGAGGTGGCACCGTAATTCCCGAAGGCATTTCCTGCCAAAAAGCCAATTGTTCCAGCAGCAACCGCTGTAATTATAAGTTTACGCGACATCGCCCTCTCTCCATTTGAGGCCAATGTCCTGCCTGAAGTCACAATTCACTTTTATGATATCGCAGATGCCGACAGCGGAGTAACCTTAATTGCCAAGCGTCGACAGTTGTTCAACGCGAAAGTGTCAGTCGAAAAGGAAACGTTAAATGCAGTGGACTGCATGTCTGGACGGCGCCCTTTTAGCAAGAGTGATTTTTGCTTTGATAGTTTGAGATTTTGGCGCGGAGGTGCGGTCATGTCTTCGGCCTATGATGCGACCTCGATTGATGGCCGCTGGCCCTGATGTTGGTTCGCTGATCCAAACTCCCAATCACCGTATCGCGCTTGTTAGTCGCCTGACAGTCCAACGGGTTTTGCTTGGATAGCGCCTACTTGCGCTCAGTCTCTCACATCATTGCTAAGTCAGCCTCATGCCAAATTCGATTATTCAGTTTGGTATTTCGTCTTTTCAGTTTGCTGGTGCTGCGTGAGCTGGATTATAGCAATCCTCTTTGGCCATAATGGCCCAAGCGATGCGCGCCATTTTATTGGCGAGAGCCACAGCCACCAGCTTGAACGGCTTCTTGGCCAGAAGGTTCCTTGCCCAATCGGCAAGCGGACTTTGCGTTTTGCCGCTTTTGATGCGGTAGAGGGCGGCATGTGCCCCCACCACCAGCAAGCGCCTGAGATCGCGGTTGCCCATCTTGGAGATTTTGCCAAGGCTGGCTTTGCCGCCGGTCGAATGCTGGCGCGGCACCAAACCAATCCATGCGGCGAACTCTCTGCCTCCAGCAAACTGTTTGGGGTCATTCACAGTTGCCACCAGAACTGTGGCTGTCAATGCACCAATGCCTGGAACGGTTGCCAAGTTCTGGCTCTGCTCGCTGGCCTTGTGTTGGCGGGCTATCGCTCCATTCAGAACTTTGATTTCGTGTTCCAAATGGCTGAGTGATGTGACCAAAGCTTTCAGCGCGTGGCGCATGAGCTGCGGCAGTCTCATCTGCTGATCATCCTGCAGCGCCAGTTCAACCAAGACCTTCACTTCATGAGCCCCTTTGGGAACCACAATGCCGATCTCACCAAAATGGCCTCTGATCGCATTGATCAAAGCCGTGCGTTGGCCAACCAAAAGATCGCGGGCCTTGAAGAGCATCAATGCGGATTGTTGCTCAACACTCTTCACACTCACAAAGCGCATCTCAGGATCACGCAGTGCACGGGCTATGGCCTTTGCATCCTGTGCATCATTCTTCATACGTGGCAGAAAAGCTTTGACCCGCTGTGCTGGGATCAGCTTCACATCATGGCCAAGCTTGATCAGTTCCCTAGCCCAGTAATGCGACGAGGCGCAGGCCTCTAACCCCACGCGACACGGCTCAAGTTTTTCAAAGAATGAAAGCACCTGACCGCGCTTTAAATCCTTGGTCAAAACCGTGTTGCCCGCTTCATCAAAGGCGTGCAGCGAAAAACTGTTCTTGGCCAGATCAAGGCCAATAGTCGTGATCTTGCTGTTGGCCCGCGTTGTGATAATCTTTGTCATGGTGGATGGCTCCTCTGTTGGGACTCATTAAACGGAACCATCTTGGCACATCAGATGCCGTATGCGGGCGCCGTCCACCACATCACTGTAATTCCACCGTAATTCAGTTCCTTCAACCATGTTCGCAAGCCCGCATCATCAGCTTTATAACTCTGATAGCGCACCACGCTTCTCGTCGCTCCAACCGCTTCACACGCCCGCCGCTGGCTGACCTCGTAATTTTGTACGAGGTGCACCACAGCTTCCCGCTTGGCTGCGGGCGTCACCATTTTTTTGAGTTGATATCTTTCAACATCAAATTGTCGAGCATGCTATCCATAGCCCGGCGGCGGTTTGCCTTCAAACCGCGAGAGGGGGCTAGCAGCTTCTTCAGCTTGGCGTTCTCATCTTCAAGTTGCTTCAGTTTACGGGCATCGCTCACATCCATACCGCCAAGACGTGCTTTCCATTTGAAAAACCTCGCCTTGCCGATGGCATGCTTGCGGCACAAGTCGGCAACCGTTATGCCACTTTCTTACTCGCGCGATATCCCAATAATCTGTTCTTCGTTAAATCTACTCTGCTTCATCGTCTTCTCCTTAAAAACGGGATCAGACTCTACTCATTTTTGGATTAATTTGCAGGGCTCAGGTCACAACCTCTATACAAAATAACGTGCAGACAACAGCTTACCCACAACACAGAGGGCGGGCTTTTATCTTGCCTTAACGGGAGTTTGCGAGATTCAGGCGTTCCCGAACTTGTAAAACACGATCCCGCCATGGACCACTCACCTTCTCTTGCAATTCATCGATAGTTGCCATGGCTGCTGACATCTGGCTGTTTAGAGCTTGAAGGATGGCTAAGTTTATAATTGGAGGCGGGTAACGTTTCTTGGTCACTTCGTTGTCTTCAAGCCAGCCAATCATTTTTTGGCGTGAAACTGACGATCGCAAAAATTCTAGAATAGCGGCAACTGACACTTTCAATTGCTCCTCGTTGTCAGTGTCTTCGTTAAGAGCCCACCATTTGTCCTTGCCATTGATAAGGTTTCCCACTCGGACGCCAACGGTGCATTGTGGTTGCTCAATAAATTCGGGGGGCAGCTCATCCCAAAAGATTTTGTGCACAGCTTTATCGAGGACACCAGCGTTGAGCGTGTAAGTATCAGCATTACTGCTGACCTGAACATCGACTACTTCTACTAAATTATCTGTGAAGCGATTCCAGACATCGCCGCGCCTCAAAAATCCCAAGGGCTTCAAAAAGGCATCAACTTGTCCAATAATCAATTTTTTACTCATGGCTTCGGTGGATCATAATAAATGACCCTCCCTTTCACACCGAGCTGCTCTTGATAATTTTTCATCTGGCTAGCACCAGCAGACCGACCCGAAGGTGTGTTCGGTTTCAATTCCAAAATATAACCTCTGGGTGTTAATGCATCGGGCTTATAGTATTTTCCATCAACTCCGAGAAGGCGCGGCTCGTATTCCCAGCCCTTGTCTGTGATACGTCGACCAAATTCTGCATGGGCCTGTCGTCCGAACGCAGCCGCTGCATTTTCTCCGCCCCTCGTGGCAAGCGGCACACTCTCTGCGGCAACAGAACATTATGTCATAGCTTGACCTCCTCCAGTTTCGCATTCGAGAAATACCGAACGCTAGCCAACTTTAGTTCGCCGCTTAATTTTCTGGCGATCTCTACACCCTCTTTATCTAACGCTTCATTGACTGTTTGGTCGTCGTACTGATGGAAATGCGCGTCTTCGTAGCGCTCCAACCACTTTGAAATTTGCGCGCGCAGTGGATCGGAAACCCCTATTTCATCCGGCTCAAGGTAGCCACCAGCTATTGCGTCCCGGATTCCTGTCCCGGAGAGCATTCCATCAACGATCAAAGACAATGAACTCATTTTTTTGGCCTAAAGAAACGATGGTCAATAACGCCATCTTTTGTGACACCTATCTCAAATACGCCTTGCTTCGTGCCCATTGAACCGGGTGCCTGATAAATGTTGTAGCCATTCGCTTCCGGAATTGGCGTCGTGGCCAATATACTATCATCAAACGTGTATGGGAAGTTGTGACTTACTGGGTCTTGCAGCCCACGCACCCTCACTCGATCCGCATACTGAAACCCGTGAGTGAACGCATCGTCAGCAGCCCCTACTCCCTTTGCGGCACTTGGCCCCAGCAGAAATGGTAAGTATGGCGCTGTGTTCGAAACAGCGTCTCGTGCCGCTGAACTAAGCGCCGTTATAACGCCGCGAATAGGACTACTTCTAAATTCATTGGCGACTTCGTTAGCTTTATAGGTGTTGCTATTTATGAATTCTTGTTCATGCTTTGCCATTGCGCCTTGCATGAAGTTATCAAAATCAGCTTTCAACGCCTTGGCTGGCCAGTTATCGTTTCCAACGCCTCCGGTATAAGGATTGCCCGGAAAGAAGCTGTTCAGTGCCGAGATATCAGTACCGGGGGGGAAACCTTGTTCGGTAGTTTTTCTCTCCGAAATCTCACCCCCACTATCGGGGTCTTTGTGTCCATTCGGATCGCTGCCATTGATTGGATCATTTCCGGCATAGGCATAACGGTTAAAGTCGACGCCAGCGAGCATGGGATCAAACGTGTCTGGCGTTAGGAAGCCGCCTTTGAGCGGGTCCATGTAGCGGGCGTGGTCGTATTGCAGTCCCGTCTCGGGATCAAAGCGCTCATTGATGTAGCCTTTGGTTTGGGTGTCACCGATCGTTATGCTGGGCGGGGTTGCGCCGTTGCTCGAGAGCGGCATGCCATAGGGGCCGTAATCCATTTTGATGGTGGCGAGGCCATAACGCATGGCGAGGCGGTTGGAGGCAAGATTATCTTTGAGTAGAAAATCCGTCCGCGCCCCTTCGCGCTTCACGTCGGGGTGGAGATAAGATGAGAGCTGGCCTGCTGGGTATATCCCATTGACCAAAATCTCGGACTCATTGCCCATGTAGTAAAAGTTTGAACCATTTACGCCATTATAATTCTTGGAACTGCGTTCGCCATCAGGGCCATAGGCCATGGTGGTGGTGTTGCCATTCTGGGTGACGGTGAGAGGCCTATTCTCGCCATCATAAGCAAAGTCGCGGGGTTGGATGATGCCTGCGCCGTCTACGTCATAACTTAGCGTATTGCCATTAGCGTCGTAAGTAACGCGGGCTCCACATATGGTCGTTGGCGCATGGGTTGGTCCCGGTTGGCGACGAGGGATTTGATAAAGGGCTGTTGACTTTCCGTAGACATCAAGTTCTGCCACCTGCAAGTTTTTATTGGCAGCACCGTTTATCATCATATACCGAGCATTGCTGACATATAGACCATTGATCAAAGGTGTTATAAGAAACCGTGATCCTGTTACTGCGCCAGCAATAGGCGCCGAAGTGAAGAGAACTGTTGTGCCATCTGCAGCTAGGAGCGAGACCGTTGCACCGTTAAGTTTTTCACCCAAACTGTCGGTGCGATCAAGTATCCCAATCCCCGTTATATAGATTCCATAGGGGATGCTCCCGAGATCGAGCTTAATCCATTCAGTAGCACCCGCACTTGTCATCGCAAATGTTGTATTGTTGTTATCGAGAACTTTGGCGCTTTCATTGCCAACAGCGGCGACAGACCTTGAGGTTGCAATAATCTGCGGCGTGTAAGCGTCGGTTAGATTCAAGACATTCCAAGGCCCCGATGGGACATTGCCGATCACATCGAGTTCGGCAAGTTGCAGATACTGATTGGCTGCGCCTGAAATCATCACATAACGGGCGTTGATAGGGGAATTGGTGGGCTTGCTGATTGATGAGCCGTTGGTTGCGCCTGTAACTGGAGTGAAAGAATAGACAAGGCTTCCGTTGGCATCGAGAAGCGACACAACAGAACCATTGAGAAGATTGCCTGAGGCACCGCCACGCGCCAGCAAGTTAACACTGGTAACTGCATAGGACGTTCCAAGATCAAGCTTAATCCATTCGCTCGCCCCGTTGCTCGTGCTGGTGAAAGTCGTTGGGGAAATGTCCAGAAGTTTTGTGTTGTTGTTAGCAACTGCAAGAGTGGAGCTCGTTGTAACAGTCATATAACTCGTGAAACTATCTGTAATGTTTGAAACCGTTGAAGCTTCTGGCGTATATGATGGAGAGTAGATCATATTCGGATTCTGTGCGCACAGCTGAGAATTCCAGACCATATTATCGGCATCGTCATAGGCATAGGTAGCATCATCTGCCGTGCCATTTTGATTGTCGGCACTGATCAGGCGGTCGAGCGCATCATAGCCATAGGTCCAAGAGCGGCCCATGTCGGGCGAGGTTGTGGCGGTAATCATGCCTTTGGCGTTGCGGGCATAGTTCTGGTCGAGCAGAGTGGTGGCCCCATTGGTCGAGAGCACACGGGTCAGAAACCCCAGCGCATCATTATAGCTATAGGTTGAGCTTGCCCCATTGCCATAAGTGATGGCGGTGGTTTGGCCCCTCGCATTATAGGCGGTTGAGGCGATGAAGCTTGCAGGTTCAGAGGCTGAAGCCGCATTGGCATTGGCGACTGAATAAAGCCTGCCGGCCAGATCATAGCTATATTGGCCTGTCCACGTTCCATCAGCCAGCTTCTTGCGCTTGAGTGCGCCATCAGGCCAATACTCAAATTGCAGAACCCGGTCTGCGCCATTAACCCCCACATGGGTTTCTTGCACCACATGACCCATCAGCTCATAATCATAAAGCCTGCGCACGGTAGATGAAGCCAATGCGCCATTAACCGGCACATAGCGATAGGTGCTGGTCAGCTTGCCAATGTTGGAGGCGGGCTTGCTGGTGCCATTATCATTATAGTTCCGCGCCTCGTCATAGCTGTTGGACGTGGTTTCGGTAAAGGCGGTGGCAGGGTTATAAACGCTCTTGCCCATCACACGGCCCAAGGCATCATAGCCCAGATAGGTGCTGATGCCGCGTGCATCCGTCTGAGAATACAGCGTGCTATCGGCATTATAGACATAAGACCAATGGCCCAAATCAGGGTCGACCACATCAATGCGCCGCCCCAGCCCATCATAGACGTAAGTCCAAGTGTTCAGTGCAGGGTCCACCACAGTGACAATCCGCCCTAAGACATCACGCCGATATTCGGAGAAGACGGTTGTAGTACCTTTCATTTTGATTCTTTTGGTGAGCTTGCCATTGGAGTCTAGACTATAGAGCTGCTGGTGAGCGGTCTCGTCAGTGGCAGTCACTTGCACGATGTCGGAGGCATCAGGGGCCAGCGCGTAGGACAAGGTGGAGGTGGTGGCGTCTGGATTGGTGGTTTTCATCAAACGATCAAGAGCATCATATGTATATTTGGTCAGATAAGATGTGCCGCCACCGTAATAGAGATTCGTTTGGCTGGCGAGCAGCCCACGGTTGGTGAAGGTGGACACTCTCGTTATGGGTGTAGTCGCGGATGACCCAGACGATTTTGTCTGCCAAGTGCGGCCAAAGCCATCGAGATAATCACTACTAAATCGATTGGCGGTTTGCCCACCAGCCGGCGTCGACGTGGTAGTAATGTTCTGGAGCGCTACAGAGCCAAAATTATTGTAGGCTTTCTGTTCGAATGTTCCTCCGGGCTTGGTCACCAAATTCACCCGACACAACGCATCATACGTCATTGTTGTTTGTTGAAGGTTAAGGTCAATCTGAGTGCTGGGCTGCTTGCAAGTTTGATCCCAACTCACATTTGTTTTAAATCGAGTGTCAGGAGTCGCCGCAAAATATGGCGGAAGTCGATTCTCAATTGGCAGAAGAGAGGTAGCTGCGTCGTAACTTATTTCCGATCGGTTTCCGACAGGGTCAATTGCAGAAATAACATTACCGTATAAGTCATAATTCTGGGATGATATCGCGAAAGTAGTTCCAGATATCCAATTCGAATTTTGGGTAAGCACGCATCTGGTTGGAGGCGTTGAAGAATTCGTTGCAGTATCATAATAGTTGATGTATAAACAGCGGAGATAAAGTGTACCACTGAACCGGGGATTATGTCGCGTTATGGCGGGGTAAAAGTGTACCGGTCCTGTTAGGCTTCTTCATTGTCGAGTTATGGCGTGGAGGAGCTGGAAGGATGTTTACAGTGGAAC
>JANYHN010000061.1 GCA_025359045.1 Hyphomicrobiales bacterium
CCCAGACGACGATCAATTTTATACTTGGCGCTTAAACGCTTTGTCATTTACGGTTCTCCGATAAGATTAATGGAAACCCACCCTCCTCTTCCAGTTTCCCGGCCGACAGACCACAAAAGTGATCACAGGTAAGCAAAACAGGGCGTTGGCCCTGTTGATTTGGGCCTGATAGGGGAAGTGGGGAAGGATGTCAAACCGAATGTCCTCGCCCGTTTCTTTAATGGGAGAGGGTGAGCCCTTGCGAACGCCGCTAAGCAGCTGGAACGGGACCCATCGCCTTTGCGATGGGGAGGTGAGGGACAACTGGCCCGGCATTTGACATTCGTAACGTTATACGTTATGAATTCCTATGATCCAAAGCTTTCTTGATCGTGAAACGGAACTTGTCTGGCAAGGAATTCGGTCAAGGCGATTGCCAGAAGACGTTCAGAAGATTGGTCTGCGCAAATTACTTTATCTAAACCGCGCCGTTGTCATTGGCGATTTGCGCGAACCGCCTGGTAATAGATTGGAGCAGTTGCGCGGCAAGCGGGCCGGGCAATGGTCTATTCGGATTAACGATCAATGGCGCATATGTTTTAATTGGGAAGAAGGAGAAGCGAGAAATGTTGAAATCGTCGACTACCACTAAGGGAAATAAGGCTGATCTTTTGCCAATCCCTACCCCAGGAGAAATTCTGCTGGAGGAATTCTTGAAGCCATCCGGACAATCGCAAAACGCACTTGCGCGAGCCATCGGAGTATCCCCTCGCCGCATAAATGAAATCGTCTTAGGCAAACGCGCCATAACCGCCGACACAGATTTACGCCTCGCCCGCTATTACAAAATTTCTGAAGGCATATTTTTAGGGTTGCAAATCGATTATGAGTTGCGGGTTAGGCGCCGCAAACTGGGCGATAAGTTAGATTTTATTGTGCCGAGGGCTGCGTAAAACGTCCTCGCCCATTTTTTTGACGGGAGAGGACTTTAACGAAGCGCCCAGCCGTTTTTAGGAAAAAGACAACAGAGGAGACGAGGCTCTTAAGAAGCACCAAAACAATTTAACAATTTTTAGAAAGAATAGCTCTAGAAATCAAGGAGTGAAGCCTGTTCAATCAAACTTATCAATTCAAACAGAAGAAAATGGAATTAAGATTTGTCGACATTTATTTTGAAATTCTTCGAGTACAACAGACTTGGATTTATAGGTTCAGGTGCTGATGCGTTTCTGGTTTTTGTTGGAATAGGTATAAGGACAATTTTCTATGCAATACCATTCTTGTTGTTTTCCAAACCGCAAGAAGCTTTTAGTACCGGATTACTGGTTACATTTGTCTTTGCCATTGTTGGCGAAGTATCAGGTGAGAAAAGGACTTTATTAATCAGCGGCACGTTTCGGCAAAATATTGCAAGGTTAGTTGCTGTCATTATGATCCCATTGACCAGCCTAGTGTTGCTCGCAAATGCGTTTGGACAACACGATCAGAAAATCGAATTTTTCGGAATTTGTGCAGGTCTTATATGGTTATCAATATGTGCACTCGAATCTTCACTAGGCAAGCTTGCAGAGAAATCCAAAAATTAAAATACAGCTTAAGTTGAAGAAGTTTTTTCGAACTCAAACCCCCATCTCCAAAACCTCATGCTTCGGAAACCCCATCGCGCCATAAGCCGTCAGCGTTTCAGATGCCTCGCCCCGTGCCGACGTTAATATCACCGTGCCATGGGCTGGAACATCATCGATGGGCAGCTGTAGCTTTGTCTCCTCCGCCACATCCGCCACGCGCCTTGCAATGGCGGGGGCAGGATCGATAAACGTAACGGCCCATGGTGCCACCTCATTGATCTCATCGACCAGCAATGGATAATGGGTGCAGCCCAGCACCACAACATCGGTGCGCCCGCCATCACGTTTTCGGTAGACTGGCATGATTTCATTACGAAGTTCGTCCAAATCAACTTTATGACCACGCAATTTTTGTTCTGCGATTTCAGCTAAGCGCGGCGCGCCGTGGAGGAAGACTTTGCAATGAAAGGCATAAGTGTGAATCAGTGAATGAGTGTACTCGCGGTTCACAGTTCCGGGCGTTGCAAGCACACCTATGATGCCTGATTTTGTGAGTGCCGCTGCTGGTTTAATCGCAGGCACAGTGCCAACAAAAGGCACTGGGTAAGTTTCGCGCAGTTCTTTCATCGCGATCGTCGATGCCGTGTTGCAGGCAATCACCACCACATCTGGCCTTACCCGCGCGATCAATGCGCCCAGCACTTTCACAATGCGCTTGGATAGATCCTGTTCTTTCCAAGCCCCATATGGAAAACCCGCATTATCTGCTGAGTAAACCAAATGCGCATCTGGCAGTTGTTTGGCCACAGCATTGGCCACCGTCAGCCCACCCATACCAGAATCAAACAACAGGATGTTTGGCTTACTCATCAGTCTTGCGGCCTCTTAAATGCTTGCGCGTGAGAGATGAGATCATGCCACGCAAAGTCTTAACTTCCTGTTCAGTCAGCAAAGCGCGCGCAAACATATTGCGAAAACTTCGCATCACGAGCGGGCGCTTTTCTTCGGTTTTAAAGAATCCGGCATCAACGAGTTCAGTTTCAATGTGATCATAAAATCCATAAAGCTGATCTTTAGAGGCAGGCTGCGTTCCGGTCATTTTAAGGCCGGGGCCAGAATGGGCTTCCAATTCCTGCGTGGCCATGCCGAGCGAAGTGGCTGTTGATTTATACCACTCATAACCCACCAGCAAAACCGCCTGCGCAATGTTGAGCGAAGCATAGTCAGGATTGACAGGTGCGGAAATAATCATGTCAGCTTTGGAAACTTCATCATTTGAAAGCCCCCAACGCTCGCGACCAAACAGAATGGCCACCTTCTCGCCCCGGTCAATACGCGCGTGCATATCTGCTGACGCTTGTTCCGGCGTCATAACTTCTTTTGTCATATCGCGGGGCCGCGCGGTGGTGGCATAAACATAATTGAATTCAGACAGGGCATTCTCCAGCGTGTCATGAACCGTCGCCGCTTCAACAGTTTCAACTGCTCCGGCAGAAGCCGTCACCGCCCGCTCCATATCAATGCCATCCCGTGGCGAAACAAGTCGCAAATCCGAGAGCGAAAAATTTGCCATGGCGCGCGCCGCCATACCAATATTTTCGCCCAATTGCGGGTTCACCAACACCACGGAAGGTGCTGGGCCGAATTTCATGAGTTTTGTTTTTGGAGAGGTAGTCATACCCCCAATTAGCGGGAGCATGACCAAACTGCAAAGCCTCTATTGCCCGCTAAATTGTTCCACCAATTCAACCCGCCTGTTCTTTGCCTGTCCCTCGGGCGTGCGATTGCTGGCAAGCGGTGCGATTGGCCCTGCCGCTTTAGGCACCATCCGAGATTTATCGACGCCCGCTGCCACCAAAGCCTTCACCACGGCAATTGCCCTTTCGCCAGACAACTTCATATTATAGTCGAGAGCGCCCTTATTATCAGTATGCCCAACAACATAAACTTTAAGTTCAGGATTTTTTTGAAGGTAGGCAACCATCTGATCAAGCTGTGGCTGTGATTCTGGCTTAATGGCTGCCTTATCGTAATCGAAATAGAGGCCATAAATCGCCACCCTGCCCGCATCATTAATAGCGGCACCCAAATCATCTGCCGATAGAGTGACAATTTTTTGTTCGCGCGCTTTTGGTTCAACCACTTCTACCAAAACACCAACCCTATTCAGCAGCGTTTCAGATATATTGCCGAATGTTCCGCCTTGGTTTTGCGCAGCAAAAACCGCAACATATGTTTCAGCCCCTGTATCACCCTGTTTCATCAGCGCGTAACGCGGATCAATCACGCTATCAAACATCGATTCTGACAGCGAGGCGCGGTATTGATCGGCACCTTGTGAAACGACTTGTGTTGCTTTGTCTTGCCATGTGTATTTCAACATTTTAAAACTGGGGCCGCAAGATTCTTTGGCACACTCAAACACAGTTACAAAGCCTTTGGCTTTCAGAGCATCAACATAATTGCCAAACACTTCAAGTGAAGAACGCCCTTCGGGTGCACCATAAAGTGTGCGTGTGATGCGGCCTTGAAGCGTTAAGGTGGATTTGAATTTCTTCGCTTGATCAAATTCTTCACCTTCGGCAGGCGCATTTGGAAGTGTGATTTCATCAAACGCCTTTTTGGTTTGCCCTACAATGTTCGAGCCTTCATAACGGCCGGTCAAAACACTATCGGCTGCACCAGGGGCATCTTGCTGCAAAACAGCCAACACCTCAGGGTCACTTGCAAAAGCAGAAACTGCAAATCCGAAACACAAAATGGTCGAAAATAAAACAGCACGAAACATTATAACTCTCCATCGCGCCCCCGCATTCGCTTGTAGTGAAATGCCCTTAACCGTCAAGATCCAACATCGCCAAATGGCCGCACCTGAACAATTTAAGTTGACTCCACGCTATCGTTTATGTATCCGAGTAAATCTATCGGATATTATTTTATGGAGTAAACTTGATGATTATGCGAACGCTTGTGTTGTCTTTATCTCTTGTGGTTTTAGTGTCTCCTCTGCGTGCCGAAGACATTGTGACTTATGAAACGACTTTAAAAGATAAAGCCTTCACTGTTCCTGAAATCAAAGTGCCTGCTGGCAAACCATTCATTATCAAATTGAACAACGCCAATGCTGCGGCGGCTGAACTCGAAGCAAAAGAGCTGAAAGTAGAAAAGGCAGTTGCAGGAAATTCCTCAATTGTTGTTCGCGTTAAAGCCATGCAACCCGGCAAATATTTGTTCGTGGATGAATATCAAGAAGATGTGGCCAAAGGCTACGTAATCGTGGAATAAGTATATCTCATGATTGGCGCACTGATTATTGTATTTCGCGAAGTAATTGAGGCGGGCCTCATTATTGGCATAGTCATGGCGGCGACGCAGACAGTAATGGGCAGCCGCATGTGGATTATGGGCGGTGTGCTGGCTGGCATAATTGGCAGTTGCATTTTGGCAATGTTCACGGGCAGTCTCGCCTCACTGTTTAACGGCTTTGGCCAAGAAGTTTTCAACGCATCAATTCTTGCTGTCGCTGTGTGCATGTTGACGTGGCACAACATCTGGATGGCGCTCAATGGGCGCGCTATGGCAGGTGAATTAAAGCAAGCTGGCATCGCCGTACGCGAAGGACAAAAATCATTGATGGCGCTTGCCATTATTGTTGGCACTGCTGTTCTGCGCGAAGGCTCAGAAGTTGTCTTATTTCTCTATGGTGTAGCAATTGGCGGGCGCGAAACGGCGGGCGGTATGGCGCTGGGCGGCGCACTTGGCTTAGCCATTGGCGGAGCGGTGTCGTTTCTCACATTCCGCGGCCTGTTGAAAATTCCAAACCGCTATTTCTTCAGTGTCACCAGCTGGCTTATCACATTTCTCGCCGCGGGCATGGCCGCTCAGTCTGTGTCGTTCCTTGAAAAGGCAGGTGTTGTTGAAGTTTTGCAAAACACAGTTTGGGATAGTTCAAAATACTTGGCAGAATCAGGAATTCCCGGTCGCATATTGCATACACTCATCGGCTACAGCGACCAGCCGACTTTACTACAATTCTTGATTTATATTGCAGTATTGGCTATTGGCTTTGGGCTTACCAAATGGATCAGCCGCCCACGTTTAAGAACTGTTTAAGTTCAATCTTGTGCAGCCAGCTTCCGTGCTTCCCGCAACTTCGGGAATATCTGCGACCATATGGCGGCAACAGCCATCGTGCCCACGCCACCCATAACGACTGCTGTAACGGCACCCAATTTCCAAGCCACCATGCCGGCACGGAATTCACCGAGTTCATTTGATGCGCCGATAAAAACACGGTTCACCGCATTCACTCGGCCCCGCACTTCATCAGGTGTTCTAAGCTGCATAAGTGTTTCACGCACATAAACACTCACCATATCGAAACCACCCATCATGACGAGAGCGAAAATTGAAAGCGGGATCCACGTCGAATAACCAAACAGCGTTGTGAAAACGCCAAAGCCTGCCACGCACGCAAACAAGATTTTGCCAGCGTGATCTTTAATTCCAAATTTTGAAAGCCAAAGCGCCACTGCGATGGCACCAATTCCCGGTGCTGAACGCAACAAACCGAGTCCAAGCGGCCCCGCATGTAAGATATCCTTGGCGTATACGGGCATCAATGCAACCGCCCCTCCCAGCAACACAGCGAATAGGTCAAGTGAAATAGCGCCCAGAACAATCTGCTCCGACTTGATAAATTTAAAACCTGCCAGCAAAGTGTGGATGCTGGTTTCATTAACATGATTTTCTTGGGGCACCTTTCCAATGAACACCACGCAAATTGCAGCCAACGCCAGCAATGTGGTAGCAACGCCATAAGCCACTTCAGCTGAAAACCCGTAGAGCAATCCACCAATCACCGGCCCAATGATCGAAGCCGTTTGCCATGTCATGCTGCCCAAGGATATGCCATGTGGAATAGCCCCTTTAGATAACAAATTTGGCGCCAACGCGTCACCCGCAGGATTAAAAAACGCCCGCGCAATGCCCAAGCCCACCAAAATCACAAATACCGGCCAGATCACAAGTGGCTTCGTGACAGTAAAAGCCAACAGACAACCCGCTGCAATGGTTTCGACCGCCAAACACAGTCCCAAAATCACGCGGCGGTTGAACCGATCTGCCACCAGTCCCGTCACCAATACGAGAGCAAGCGCTGGCAAAAATTGCGCCAAACCAACAATCCCTAAATAGTAAGGATCATGCGTTAAATCGTAAACTTGCCAGCCGACTGCGACGGACATGATTTGAACTGCAAAGTTCACACACGCCAAAGCGCCAAGATAAAAAACATAAGGCTGATAAGTGAGAGCATTTGCTGAAGGAGTTGCCATGGCCCTCAACTGCCATGAGAAGAGCTGCATGTCAAAGAATTGCACCTACCACAACGCCCTGCTATAGCGCCACCAAACAAATCAAGCAAAGGCACCTCCCATGACCAAGATAAAAGTCGCCAATCCCGTTGTTGAACTCGATGGCGATGAAATGACGCGCATCATTTGGGATTTGATCAAGAAAAAGTTGATCCTGCCTTATCTGGACATAGATCTTAAATATTACGACCTCGGCATGGAACACCGCGATGCCACCGATGATAAGGTGACTGTGGACGCTGCCAATGCAATCAAGCAATATGGCGTGGGCGTGAAATGCGCCACCATCACGCCCGATGCTGCTCGTGTTAAAGAATTCAACCTCAAGCAAATGTGGAAATCGCCCAACGGAACTATCCGCAATATTTTGGGCGGCGTGATTTTCCGCGAACCCATCATCTGCCAAAACGTGCCGCGTCTTGTGCCCGGTTGGACAAAGCCCATCATCATCGGCCGCCATGCTTATGGTGATCAATATCGCTCAACGGATTTCACCTTCCCCGGCAAGGGCACACTGACCATGAAGTTTGTGGGCGAAGATGGTGCAGTGATCGAAAAAGAAGTTTTCAAAGCCCCAAGTGCAGGCATCGCTCTGGCCATGTATAACCTCGAAGATTCTATTGTTGAATTTGCCCGAGCCTCGTTGACTTATGGCTTGCAGCGCAAACTGCCAGTTTATTTTTCGTCAAAGAACACAATTTTGAAAGTCTATGACGGTCGCTTCAAGGATATTTTCCAAGAAATTTATGATGCCGAATTCAAGACAGGTTTCGAAAAAGCGGGCATCACTTATGAGCACCGTCTTATCGACGACATGGTTGCATCTGCCATGAAATGGACTGGTGGCTATATTTGGGCATGCAAGAATTATGATGGCGATGTGCAGTCTGATCTTGTGGCCCAAGGCTACGGCTCACTTGGTTTAATGACTTCCGTGTTGCTCACACCCGATGGTAAAACCGTGGAAGCAGAGGCCGCTCATGGCACAGTAACGCGCCATTACCGCTTGCACCAACAGGGCAAAGCAACCTCAACCAATTCCACTGCATCGATCTATGCATGGACCGGAGGCTTGAAACACCGCGCGAAATTAGACGACAACGAAAAGCTCTTGAAATTTGCCGAAACGCTGGAACGTGTGACCGTTGAGACGATTGAGCAAGGCAAGATGACTAAAGATTTAGCTGTACTCGTTGGGCCAGATCAACAATGGCTTACGACTGAAGGCTTCATCGATGCTGTTGACGCAAATTTGCAAAAGGCGATGAACTAAAAAATAACACCGATCATGGGGTCACTTCCCGTGATCGGCCAAATCAAATTTCAAAAAATCAAGCGGCTTCGCTGTCTAGCACATCAAGCAAGTTTGCTGGATCAGTCGGTTTGCTGAAAACGCCTAAGGCTCCGTTTTCCCGTGCTTTATCAAGAAGATCATTGGCGGCATAGCCGGTCATAAAATAAATCCGCGCGTCGGGATGTGAGGCTTTAATTTCCATGAAGCTTTCAACACCATTTTTGCCTGGCATCATCACGTCAAAAAAACCTACATCAACTTTATTGAGTGAAAAGGCTTCAATCGCTTCTTGGCCATTGTAAGCAACAATTACTTTATGATCGTCTGTTGCAAACAGCTCTGCAATCGAATCTGCATTTTCCACATTATCATCAAGAACTAATATATTAAGAGCGCGGCCCATTTTTATTCTCCAACACTAAGCTGCTAAGTTTTCAAGTTGATCCAACAAAAGTAGCGGGTCAAAAGGTTTATTTAAAATGCCAGTCACACGGATATCCTGCATGGCTTCAATCGTGTCGTGATATTGCAAGCCGGTTGCGGTGATTATAATTGCCGGCGCGCTTCGGCCCGCCTGCTTCAGATCGTTCAGAACTTCAAAGCCATCAATAAGCGGCCGTTTAAGATCAAAAATCATAATGCTAGGGGTCAACGCACTTGAATTCGAAGCCAAGTGTTTGCTGGTTTTGACAAGTTCGCAAACATGCCCACCTTCATTGACAATGCGCATAAGGTGATTGCCGAAATCAGGATCATCTTCTGCTACAACTACGATGCCGTTGGCACCCGCATCACGCAACGCAGCCGACACTTTATCTAAATCTATTGGCTTATTCAAAACGCCCATCGCACCGTTGTCAGTTGCTTGGCGCAGCAATTGCTCAACGCTGTAACCTGTCATCATGTAGACTTTGGCATTTGGGCAAAGTTTTCTGATTTCCAAAAAGCTTTCAACGCCGTTCTTGCCTGGCATCATAACATCCATGAAAGCCAAATCGAAATCGTTATCTTTATATGCCGCGATTGCTGCGTCACCCGAATGGACGACGACAGCGTTATGACCTTCCATCTCGAACAGTTCTCCGAGCGAAGCGGCGTTATCAACATCATCATCGGCAATCAGAATCTTTAATGCACGAACCATGAACTTATATCCTGTGTAACGTTTACATCAACTCAGCAAATTACACGCAAAGCTAAAAATAAAACCTGATACAACTCTCTTCCCGTTTAACGTTTTAGCTTGCCATCCCTAATGCGAACTTAAAGACTAAAGTTACCAATAAGTTTCTTTACGCTGATATTTGCAGAGAAGCGGATTCATAAACCGGCAAGTGTAAGGTAAAGCTGCTGCCCTTACCCAATTCTGATTCAATTGAAAGTGACCCGCCATGTTGCGCCACAACCTGTTCAATAACTGGCACACCGAGGCCCGTCCCAAAGCTTTTGGTTGTAAATAAGGGTTCGCGTATGCGATTAATAATCTCGGGCGTCATGCCAGGCCCATTGTCCGTAACTTTTATGGTCACGTAGGGACCCTCGACGCCCGTCAGCAATGTGATCAATGCTTCAGGCGCATCAGGTTTGACAGCTAAGCCATCAATGCCAACCAAGGCTTCAGATGCGTTAGCAATCAAATTTAAAATTGCGCGCTGCAAGTGACTTGGGTCGATAGAAACATGCATTCCACCAAGGCCAAGCATACATTTGATATTCACATTTGATGGCAAACGGGCAGCTTCTTCTTCAACAATTTTTGTCAGCCATTCGTCAAGATTGAGCATCTTGCAATCAAGTTGTTTACCGCGCGAAAAATCGAGCAATTGAGCAATAATGTTGTCACAACGCGTCACACCATTTTTAATGCGACTGAATTGTGCATCGAGATCAACACCAGAATTTTTCAAACGCCTTTCCATGACAAAGGCCGAAGTACGAACTGCACCTAATGGGTTTCTAAGTTCGTGAGCAATCGTGGCAGTAAGCTGCCCCATTTGTTCAAGTCTACCTTTTTTAACCAGCGCATCTTGCGCTTCGCTGAGCAATTTCATGTTGTCAGCGAGTTTTGTATTTAATGTCAAAATTTCTTCATTGATACGCTTCAACTCAACATTTTCAGACACATCGACCATACTCACAATCGCGGCGCGATTTGTTCCTTTTCCAACAATAGACCACCCAGAGCTAATGACCAAAAATCGTCGAATGTTCCCATCATAAGATTTGAACGAACACTCAAAACGGCTGCTGATGCCAGGAAACTCAATATTTGGTTTGCCAACTATTGCGCACAAGTCATCAGAGTTCATGGCATGCACGTCCACACTAAGATAGCTCTGCATCAAGGGGTTGAAATATGTGATTTGACCAGATTCTTCAATTTGCATGACGCCAACAGGAACAGTCTGCGCCAACGCGAAATATTGTTCTTCACGTTTTTTGGCGGCGGTTAAATCGCTGTTTGTACCGATCAGCAACGTCCTATCACCATCTGCAAGAAGTTTCGCTTTGCGAGAGAGAACATGGCGAAAAACTCCGTCGGCATGCCGAACGCGCTCTTCTTTCATGAGTGCAGTCTCACTGTTTAGGACCGCCATATCATCTTGCACAAAACCATTCGACAATTCTGAAGGAAATATTTCACGGTCAGAAAGGCCCAACAGTTCCTCAGAACTCCGCCCTGCAAGCTCGCAATGCTTCTTGTTCGAAAATATGAACCTTAGCTGATCATCTTTGACGTAAACCGGAGTAGGAAGCTGATCAAGAATTTGATAGAGTGTTTCAGCTGAAAGATAGGTGTTGAGTTTGGGTTCGAATGGCATTTCATTTTCCCGGAATTAGACCGCTGATAAAGATCAGGCAGCTTGTTCTATATTACTGGTAAGCGGCAGTTTAATTGTAAAAGTAGCGCCCTGGCCCGTTTCAGAATAAATATCCAAAACGCCACCATGTTGAATCACAATTTGATCAACAGCAGGCAACCCCAAACCCGTTCCAAAACTCTTTGTTGTAAAGAGTGGTTCCCTAATTTTCTCAAGGTTTTCAGGTGTGATACCCGGTCCATTATCTTTCACCGAAATCAGCGCAAATTGCCCTGCAATTTTTGTAGTTATCGTAATGCGAGGAGCATCAACAGCATATCGAGCCGGGTCATCACCGTTGCCAACCATCGCTTCAGACGCATTTGAAACCAAATTGATGATCGCCCGTTGCAGTCGCGACGGATCAAATGGCACTTCAACATCTTTCATGCCAAGCAGACAATCTATCGCTACCGCTGAAGGCAAATGGCTTGCTTCTTCAGAAACAATTTTTTCCAACCACTTATCCAAATTCTCAGAGCGGCACGAAATTTTTTTCGACCGTGAGAAATCCAAAAGCTGGGTAATAATATCATCACAATGCGTGACACCGTTGTTGATGCGAGCGATCTGCGGCTCTATCCCGAGTTCCTTTCCTTTAATCTTGCGCTCAATCAAAAATGCTGATGTTCGCACCGCGCCAAGTGGATTGCGCAATTCATGCGCAATAGTGGCCGTGAGTTGTCCCATCTGTTCCATGCGCCCTTTCTTCACCAAGGCATCTTGGGCGTCTTTAAGCATTTGCATATTTCTGGCCAGCTCACCATTTACACGCACCATGTTTTCGTTGATCGTCGAAAGTTCGGACGCCATAATTTCTGCATGATTGCGGTCGTGCTCAGCAGAAAATTTTGCAAGTTCAACTTGGTCAAGTTGTTTCAAAGTTGATCGGTACATTCCGAAAGCCGAACCGAGTCCCAACAACACTGTCGCAAATGATGCCATTAGAATTTTCAAAATGCGATTATGAATCTCTGCGTTGCGGTCTTGCAACAGGTAGCCAAATCTTTGTCGAAATTTTTCAGACTCAAATCTGAAATCAGACATCCACCGCGAATCCACCAGATTTATTTTTTCTATCAACTCCGCTTTAATGTGCTGCTGCCCGACCATGCTCATGCCCATACCAATCTCGCTCAGGTGGTTCATGTCTTTTTGAATCAACTCGTTACGATTTAGGATATCGGCATAATATTCAGGACTGGAACTTTTTTGTTTTGCAGAAGCAATAGATGCCTCTAATCGCCAAAGCGAAGAAGAAAGATTTCCGATCGCAAGTGTTATCAGATTAGAATTTTGATCAGTGGAATTAGAAACAGCATCAAGCGCGACGTCTTTAAGATGATGAAAATCGGCTATAACGCGTGGCAGGTCCTCAGTATTTATAATTCCAACATGATAGCTTTCTGGGTCGGCGTCATAGGTTATCCCAGAACTTTTGCCAGTTTCCCGAGCCAAATCTACCGCCTGCGAAAGCACTGCATCATGGTCTGGTTCTTTAAAGGCGAGTGATAAAAGCAAATTGTTGTTAAGTGCCGATAGTCCGATTTCTTGAGAAATTGCAGGACTGAATTTGTTAAGTGAAGATTTTGGAATTTTGGAGATATCTCGGGCAGCCGCGTCAACCATAACCGGGCCGATTAGATTCAAGTAATCTGCACCAATATTTTCTAGTGCAATAGCGTTTAGATCACGTCTTAAATTGATACCGACAGTAATTCCCAAATAGACAATGGGAATAAGCAGCACCGTCACAATCCAAGCTAAGCGATAACCAGCCGCGCGTGCATTTATTATCTTCACCATGTTTGCAAAATCCGTAACTTCGCCGTTGCCTGTGCAATTCTTTGAGTTAACGGACACCGCATGGTTTCCCGCCCCCTCAGCTCTTTCCCAGAGAATTTATTGGCTCTCAGAGTGCATTTATTGCAAACATATGGTAAAGAACTCGCTAATGAGCGCACTTTTCAAATCAAATGAACTGAATAAACACCAGTTTTCTGGCGGATGTCAGTGTGGCGCATTGCGTTATGGTTTCAATGGACCACTGGGTACAACCGATCTTTGCCACTGCCGCATGTGCCAAAAAGCCTTCGGATCGTTTGGTGCGGTTTTGTTGAGAGTGAGTTTGGAATGCTTTTCGTGGACCAGAGGCAAGCCCAACACGTTCCAATCCTCGTCAATCGTCAAGCGCGGCTTCTGCAAAAGTTGCGGAACGCCAATGTTCATGTTCGAAACAGGCGATGGGTTTATCGATCTAGCGGTCGGAACCATGGGTAGTCCAAATACTGTCGAGCTACTTCAACGCCAAATCGGTATTGAAAGTCGAGTTCATTGGTTTTCAACATTGCATGATCTTCCGGAAGCACCGACTGATCAAACCCGAGAGTTAAACGAAGTTGGCATGCTCAAAAGTTGGCAACACCCTGATCATGATACAGAGGTCTGGCCACCCGAGTCCGTTAAGAAATAGCTGCCTTCACTGCAACAACTGCCTCATCTGCTTTAGAGCCATCCGGCCCACCCGCTTGCGCCATATCGGGCCTGCCTCCACCACCCTTGCCACCCATGGCAATGGAGCCAACGTTAACCAAGTCAACAGCATTGAAGCGCTTGGTCAAATCATCCGTGACGGCGACGACAACAGCGCCTTTGCCGTCGTCTGAAACCGCCACGAGTGTGATGATACCAGAACCGAGGGTCTTTTTGCCGTCATCAGCCAGAGCTTTCAAATCCTGAGGAGCAACACCCTTCAGCACACGGCCGATGAATTTAATGCCGTTCACTTCGGCAATATCAACGCCACCTGAAGCAGAGCCACCGCCAATGGCCAACGCCTTTCGCGCTTCAGTCAGTTCCCGCTCCATCTTGCGGCGCTCTTCCACCAATGTTTCAACACGGGCTACTAATTCATGTGGTGCCACTTTTAACACATTTGCAGCGGCCTGCACGCGGTGATCTTGTTGCACTAAATAATTGCGTGCCGCATCTCCTGCCAACGCTTCCATGCGGCGAACACCAGCAGATGAACCGCTCTCAGCCACAATTTTCACCAACCCAATATCGCCAGTACGTTTCACATGCGTACCGCCACAAAGTTCAAGCGAATAGATTGGGCGCGCATGATCAGCACCATTGCGCCCCATCGAAACCACACGCACTTCATCACCATATTTTTCACCAAACAGCGCCATTGCCCCTTCAGCAATTGCCGCATCAACAGACATAAGACGAGTGCTAACGGCCTCATTTTGAAGGATGATCGCGTTGGCAATGGTCTCTGTTTGTAAAAGCTCTTCCGCCGACATTCCTTTGGTATGCGAAAAGTCAAAACGCAGCCGACCAGGCTCAACTAACGAACCCTTCTGCGCAACATGTGAACCCAAAACACGGCGCAGGGCTTCATGCAACAAATGCGTTGCCGAGTGATGCATGCGGTTGCCACTGCGGCGTTGATGATCAACATGAAGTTCAACTGCATCGCCGATTTTAAAGCTGCCCTTTTCCACCAAACCGACATGAACAACCAAATCACCCAATCGTTTCTGTGTTTCAGTTACTTTGAAGACATCCCCTTGGGCCGTGCGGATAAGACCATGGTCGCCACTCTGACCTCCTGACTCTGCATAAAATGGAGTTTGGTTTACGATGATTGTACCGCTCATTCCTGTTTTGAGCTCTGAAACATCCTTGCTTTCAGCGGTTAAGGCTAATACCTCGCCTTCGGCAGTCTCGGTTTCATAGCCCAAAAACTCGGTGGCCCCTACCCGCTCGCGGATTTCAAACCATATCGTTTCAGTCTTGGCCTCCCCGGTGCCTTTCCAAGCGGAACGCGCGTCAGATTTTTGTTTGGCCATGGCGATACCAAATGCATCCGTATCCACATTGATTTCGCGAGAGCGCAATGCGTCTTGTGTCAGATCTAATGGAAATCCATATGTGTCATAAAGTTTAAAAGCAGTATCGCCAGAGAATGTTGCGCCTCTGCCCAAATTCGCAGATTCTTCATCCAACAGCTTAAGGCCGCGCTGTAAAGTATTGCGAAATCTGGATTCTTCCAGTTTCAGCGTTTCTTCAATCATCGACTGCGCGCGCACAAGTTCTGGATATGCAGCACCCATTTCTCGAACCAAAGCCGGAACAAGTTTGAACATCAATGGATCACGGCACCCCAACAATTCGGCATGGCGCATGGCGCGGCGCATGATGCGGCGCAACACATAACCGCGGCCTTCATTCGATGGCAAAACACCGTCGGCAATGAGGAAGGAAGAAGCGCGCAGATGGTCCGCAATCACGCGGTTCGAAGCTTTATTTTGTGGCGTTGGCGCAACACCAGTGTTTTCAACAATGTTGTTGATCAGTGCGCGAAACAAATCGGTTTCATAATTATCGTGTGTACCCTGAAGTACAGCAGAAATACGCTCTAATCCCATGCCCGTATCAATCGAGGGCTTAGGCAGCGCCGTGCGCACATTCTTGCTCTGTTGTTCGAACTGCATGAAAACCAAATTCCAGATTTCGATAAAGCGATCACCGTCTTGGTTGGCCGACCCTGGAGGGCCACCTTCAATTTTGTCGCCATGATCGTAGAAAATTTCAGAGCATGGCCCGCAAGGCCCCGTATCGCCCATTGACCAGAAGTTATCAGCTGTTGGAATGCGGATGATCCGGCTGTCTGGCAAGCCTGCAATTTTTTTCCATAATGCATGCGCTTCGTCGTCTTCGTGGAAGACTGTTACCGTTAGCTTATCTTTTGGAAGTCCATATTCCTTGGTGATCAGATTCCACGCCCACTCAATTGCATCAGGTTTGAAATAGTCACCAAACGAAAAGTTGCCGAGCATTTCAAAAAAAGTATGATGGCGCGCGGTATAACCAACATTGTCCAAGTCATTATGTTTGCCACCAGCACGCACACATTTCTGAGCGGTCGTAGCGCGTGTGTACGGACGTTTTTCTACTCCCGTAAAAACATTTTTGAATTGCACCATGCCAGAATTGGCAAACATCAAGGTAGGATCGTTGCGCGGAACGAGCGAAGAAGAGGCGACAATTTCATGTCCCTGCTTTTTGAAATAGTCTAAAAACGTCGAACGAATTTGCGCCAAGCCCGTCATGTCAAAATCCAATAGATATGGGAAAATCCCGTGAATGATTGCGGCGCTGTTTAAGGTGTTGAACGTCAGCTGTCCACAATTTCTGTCATATGAGGGCCAGAGCTATATCCAAACAAAAAAAGTCCCCGGGGGCGAACCGGGGACCTGCGTTGCGAGGCCTTAAGCTGTGGGGCAAACCTCGCAGTGTTCAACCCAACTGGGGCTGAAACTTGGGGTACAAACATACTAACTCGATTACGAGAGCGGTACCAAAGAAGATTACTCGTCGTCATCGTCCTTGGCAGAACCATCAGTAATCTTCGCGGCGATTAGACCCGAATTAGCCCTGATCTGTGCTTCAATTTTATTGGCCATTTCGGGGTTATTTTTGAGGAAAACCTTGGCATTATCGCGGCCTTGGCCGATGCGCTCACCACTATAAGAATACCAAGAGCCTGATTTTTCAACCACACCAGCGGTTACACCCAGATCGACCAATTCGCCCACCTTGGAAATGCCTTCGCCATACATGATGTCAAATTCAACCATCTTGAAGGGTGCCGCCACTTTGTTTTTAACAACCTTAACCCGAGTTTGATTGCCCACCACCTCTTCGCGGTCCTTGATCGCACCTATGCGGCGGATATCCAGACGAACCGAAGCGTAGAACTTCAAAGCATTACCACCCGTTGTGGTTTCAGGACTGCCAAACATCACACCAATTTTCATACGGATTTGGTTGATGAAAATCACCATGGTGTTTGATTTTGAAATTGACGCGGTCAGCTTACGCAAAGCTTGGCTCATCAAACGCGCTTGCAGACCAGGCAAACTATCGCCCATTTCGCCCTCAAGCTCGGCCTTTGGCGTCAAAGCAGCAACCGAGTCAATCACGAGAATGCCAACAGCGCCAGAACGCACCAGTGTATCTGCAATTTCCAAAGCCTGCTCGCCAGTATCTGGCTGTGAAATCAGAAGATCGCTCACCTGCACACCCAATTTGCGCGCATATGTAGGATCCAGAGCATGTTCAGCATCCACAAAGGCGCAAATACCACCCAACTTTTGACACTCAGCAATCGTTTGCAGAGCCAGCGTGGTTTTGCCCGATGATTCAGGCCCATAAATTTCAATAACCCGGCCTTTTGGAAGACCGCCAATGCCCAGAGCAATATCCAGCCCCAAAGAGCCAGTTGAAATAGATTCAACTTCTACTACTTGGTTGGCACCCAATTTCATAATCGAGCCCTTGCCGAAAGCCCGTTCAATCTGACTTAAAGCGGCTTCTAGTGCTTTAGTTTTATCCATCGAAGAATCAACAACCTTAAGTGCGGCTTGCCCCATTGCAGTAACTCCTTCTATCTCATTTGCTTTGCCCAGATGCAAACATCAACCGGATGTTCCATCCATGTTTCTTGTATGTTCTATT
>JANYHN010000002.1 GCA_025359045.1 Hyphomicrobiales bacterium
TGCCACAGTTTGGTTGACAGCCAAATGCCCGCCCCCTAAGGAAGCGCCGTTGCCCTGATGGCGGAATTGGTAGACGCGCACGGTTCAGGTCCGTGTGCCGAAAGGCGTGGAGGTTCGAGTCCTCTTCAGGGCACCAAATCAAACTTTGAAGAAGTCCAAGAAAATCCAAAAGCCCCGCGAAAACGGGGCTTTTTCATTGGGAAATTGAATTTCACAGTCCGAGGACGTCCAAAGAAATTTGTTGGTATCCAGCGCAACTGTTGGTTTAGTAGTTGGTAGTTTAAGTGTTTCCGACGCGCTCGCTAGAGTGGATACCAACAATGGTCTTGAACGTAAGTGATGGCGGTGGATTATTCATTCAAGTTTCGCCGCAAGGCAGCAAGCTTTGGCGCATGGCTTATCGCTTCACCGGCCTTCAAAAACTGCTTTCGTTTGGGGCCTATCCAGCGGTTGGTCTTGCAGCTGCAAGGCACAAGCGGGAGGACGCCAAGAAATTACAGAAGCGCCAAGCAGAAACAATAAATGAAAGAACCAGAAAGCCGTTTGCCAAGGCGACGATCAAATCGCGGTTTGATGCGCTTCAGGCATTCTGGAACTGGCTGGCAGATCAATCAGTTTATCGTTCAAAAATCAAACATTCAGACAGTGATTATTTCAATCTTTCCGCCAATGATTCCCGCATTGCCACAACAAAACGTGAAAAGCCCGTCCCCGCATTGGCCGATGTGCACCGCGTGATTGAGAGTATGAAAGCAGATGCGCCATTTGAGAAACGCGCCCGCGCTATCGTTGCCTTTACCCTTTTGACCGCTGCAAGAGACGACGCGATTGCTTCATTGTCGCTAAAACACATAGATTTACAAAATCGCTTTGTGATGATGGATGCGAGACAAGTTCGCACAAAATTCCGAAAAACATTTAAAACAACGTTCTATCAAGTTGGCGGCAAGGCAGAAGCTATAGTTGTTGAATGGGTGCAATTCCTCAAAACTGAGTTGGCCTTTGATGCGGATAATCCACTTTTCCCGTCTACTCTTATGAGGCTGGAACAAAATGGAAGCTTCACTCCCAGTGGCTTTAAACGTGAGCACTGGAAAAATGCAGATGCAATCCGTTCGATTTTTAAAGACGTCTTTGCCGAAGCGGGGATGCCCTACTTCAACGCGCATTCCGTCCGATCCACGATCGCACGGCTAAGTGAGCGCGTTTGCAACACATGAACGCGTTTGAAATTGCGGAAGCCGTATCAAAATTGGGCGGCGAACCGTTTGGCGCGGCCAATTTTCCGTTCGCCTGCTTAGAAGCCTTTTGCAACCCGGAAGCTATCATCACCCAGTTGCGAGCCTAGGTTCAAAGGTAATTTACATATTGCATAATCTGCTGTGTCTCGATTACAATTGAAATGTAGAGTTTAAAATTCGAAAGATATTCTATGCAGAATAGTAAGTTCAGAAAAATAAAATGAAAGCTGTTATTCTGGCTGGTGGATTTGGTACTCGCCTGTCCGAGGAGACTCACCTCAAACCAAAACCGATGATCGAAATTGGTGGCATGCCTTTAATCTGGCATATCATGAAAATCTATTCACAGCACGGCGTGAATAATTTCATCGTATGCTGCGGCTACAAGGGCTATGTGATCAAAGAGTATTTCGCGAATTACTTTTTGCATTCGTCGGATGTTACTTTCGACATGAAATCGAATGCAATGGAAGTGCACCAACACAATGCAGAGCCATGGCGCGTCACTTTGGTCGACACGGGCGAGAATACTATGACAGGAGGAAGACTTAAGCGCGTTGCTAGCTATCTTCGTGAAGAAGAACGTTTTTGTTTCACATACGGCGATGGACTCGCCAACATCGATATCAGTACCGAGCTGAATTTCCATGCGGGCCATGGTAAGCTTGCAACTGTGACTGCGGTTCAACCGCCTGCCCGTTATGGTGCACTGGATATGGACGGCGACATGGTTCGCGGCTTTCTCGAAAAGCCGCGCGGGGAAGGCGGCTACGTGAATGGTGGATTTTTTGTGCTGTCGCCAAAGGTCATTGAGTTGATTGATGGTGATGCGACTTCATGGGAAGGCGAACCTATGGAGCAACTTGCGGAGTCTGGCCAGCTTGCTGCGTTTAAGCATGATGGTTTCTGGCAGCCCATGGATACATTGCGTGAAAAAATTCTTCTGGAAAAACACTGGGAAAATAATTCAGCTCCGTGGAAGATTTGGTGATGAGCCCAGACCGAAATTTCTGGCGTGGTAAAAAAGTTTTTGTTACTGGTCACACCGGGTTTAAAGGTGCGTGGTTATGCTTCTGGCTTCATTCAATGGGCGCTCATGTAACGGGGGTGGCTCTGCAGCCAGACGGCGAACCAAGTTTGTTCAAATTGCTGGGGCTTGAGAATATAATTTCAAGCGCTTTCTTGGATATTCGCAATCATTCCGAACTCACTCAAGCCATTGAAGCGAGCGAGGCCGAGGTGGTGTTGCATCTTGCCGCACAGGCATTGGTGCGCGAGGGATATAACAATCCACTCTCCACCTTTGAGACAAATTTTGGCGGCACTGCCAATGTGCTTGAAGTTCTGCGCCGCAACAGTGCAGCGCGTGTTGCCGTCATCGTCACAACCGATAAGGTTTACAAAAATCTTGAGAAGCATGCGCCATTCGTTGAAACTGATGAGCTAGGTGGACGCGACCCTTACAGCGCCAGCAAAGCTGCTGCGGAATTACTCGTTGAGTCATATCGCGAAAGTTATTTTCGTAACCAAGGGTTAGCTGTTGCGACAGCACGCGCTGGTAATGTTGTTGGCGGTGGGGACTGGTCACCCGAAAGACTAATTCCAGACTGCATTAAGGCGTGGAGCGCTGGGCAAAGTGTTGAAATCCGCATGCCAGATGCCGTGCGGCCTTGGCAGCATGTGCTTGACCCGCTCGCTGGATATTTGGTGCTAGCGCAAAACCTGTGGGAAGACCCGTCGCTTGCGTCAAGCTACAATTTTGGGCCAGACGCCGAGGGTTCGGCGTCGGTGCGTGAAGCGGTTACATTGGCACGGGCCAAATGGGGCAATGGCGACGCTCATGTAAAGTTTGGCACCGAAATGAAGGGGCCAAAGGAATCAGAAATTCTTCGACTTAATAATGCGCGGGCTCGCGCTGTATTGGGCTTTGATCCGCTCTGGCCGCTCGGCGTAGCAATTGCTCGCACAGTTAACTGGTATGAAAACGCCGAGAATGGAAAGTCAGCATCGCTTCTATGCGCCAATGATATTGATGCTTATGAACGCAGGGCCCTATGAGCCGCTTTGAGATCGCCGAATTTGGTCTTGGTGTGAAAGGTGTAAAACGTCTGACACTTGGCGATGCGCGTGGTTCGCTCACACGTCTGTTTTGTGCTCAAGACTTAGCTGCTGCCGGGTGGAACAAACCGATCTCGCAGGTTAACTGGGTTGAAAATAAAATGCGTGGAACGGTGCGCGGCTTTCATTATCAAATCGCACCCTTTGCGGAAGACAAGCTGTTGTTTTGTATGGACGGCGAAATGCATGACGTTGTTGTTGATGTGCGCCGTGGATCGCATTCGTTTCTGCAGCATGTGGCGATAAATCTTTCAGCAGCTCGCGGGGACGGTCTTTTAATACCTGCAGGTTTTGCGCATGGTTATCAATGTTTGAGTTATGATGTGAAATTGATTTATTTTCATAGCGCATCTCATTCGCCTTCCTCTGAGCGTGGGCTCAATCCTTTAGACCCCACGTTAAAAATCGAGTGGCCCTTGGCTGTTGAAAATTTGTCTGAACGCGACCAAAAGCACGCACTTATAAATATGACATTTGAAGGAGACCAGTTTTGAACTGTCGTTTCTGCAAAAGCGAGCTTCACGAGACATTTCTTGATCTCGGCTTTGCACCACCTTCAAATTCATATCTTGAGGCAAAGGATTTGTCGCGACCTGAGCAATATTACCCATTGCGCATTATGGTTTGTGAAAGTTGCTGGCTTGTGCAAACGCAAGATTTTGCCAATGAAGGTGAATTTTTCAATGCCACCTACGCTTATTTTTCGAGCGTTTCTGCAAGCTGGCTCGACCATGCAAAGCGTTACTGCGCTAACATCACAGAGCGCCTCGGTCTGGGGCCCAGAAGCTTTGTCATTGAAGTTGCTTCCAACGACGGATATTTGTTGAAAAACTTTGTAAGTGCAGGCGTGCCTTGCCTTGGTATTGAACCGACCGCCAGCACTGCCGCGGCGGCTGAGGCACAAGGCGTTCCAACATTGCGTGAATTTTTCGGAAAAACCCTTGCAGAGAAGTTGGCACAAGAAGGACGTAAAGCCGATCTGATCATCGGCAACAATGTGTTTGCCCATGTGCCCGACATCAATGATTTTACAACAGGTATTGCCACAGTGTTAAAAAAGGAAGGCGTGGTAACTTTGGAGTTTCCACATCTCTTTAATTTGATCAGGCTCTCTCAATTCGACACGGTTTACCACGAACATTTTTCTTATCTGTCGCTTGCCGTGGTGCAGCGGATTTTTGCCAAAGCAGGTTTGCGCATATTTGATGTTGAAGAACTTTCGACCCATGGCGGAAGCTTGCGGATTTATGGTTGCCATATGGGCGGACAACACAAACAAACGCCTTCTGTTGAAAACATAATTCATCAAGAACGTGATGCCGGGCTGGAACGCCTTGATGTGTTCAGCGCCTTTCAAGCCAAGGCTAATGCCATCAAGGATGCATTGGTCAGCTTCCTCATCGAGGCTAAACGCAATGGACAAAAAGTGGTTGGCTATGGCGCCGCC
>JANYHN010000009.1 GCA_025359045.1 Hyphomicrobiales bacterium
AAATTTTCGGGCTTTAGTTAGCAACACCCGCACAGATTCATACTCGCGCACTGAGTTCACAAGTTTCTCAGATAGATTATGCAGCACAACACGGCCAAACTCTGGATATTCTTTGGCTACGCGTAAGAACAATTCATGGCTAATACGAGCCGTTGATACAATGTCGAGAGCCTTAGCTGTGAGCGTGCTGGGATTACCGCCAATCATCGCAACTTCACCAAGCAGCGATCCGGGCTCAGCCCGACCGATGCTCTGGCCAGATCTCCGCAAATCAACACTGCCGTTTAGGACGAAAAATGCGGCACGCACCTTCTTATCTTCAATCAAGATTTCTTCGCCGACAGAAAATTCTTGTCGCTCAGCCGCAAAGGCCATGATCTGCAAAGGCACAGATTCGCATTCCCTAAAAATTGGGATTTGGCGCAATGTTTCAGCATCTGCCCGAACACTCATGCCCGATTTTGCCCCTTTGGAACGTTTTGATTTTTCGCGAAAAATCAAAATCGCCTTGATACATTATTTTAATCAACTTTTCGAATTGCGCGAATCAGCACTCTCTTTGACTGCGATTGGCGGTTTAAATCAAGGGACGAGCTTATAGCCGCCACCTTCTGTCACCAGAATCTCGGCATGAGCAGGGTCGCGCTCAATCTTCTGCCTGAGGCGATAAATATGCGTTTCAAGGGTATGGGTCGAAACACCGGCATTATAACCCCATACATCTTGCAGGAGGGTCTCGCGGCTCATGCTTTGTTCGCCCGAGCGGTAGAGGAACTTAATGATTGAGGTTTCTTTTTCAGTCAGCCTGATTTTCTTATTGTCATCGCGAATAAGAACTTTGCTGGCGGGCTTAAAGACATAAGGTCCGATTTGAAAAACTGCATCTTCGCTATGCTCATGCTGACGTAAATGCGACCTTATGCGTGCTAGGAGAACAGCAAACCGGAATGGCTTGGTCACATAATCATTGGCTCCGGAATCAAGGCCCAAAATCGTATCTGAGTCTGATCCTTGTGCAGTGAGCATCACGATTGGCCCTTTAAAGCCATTGCGCCGCATAATTTTACAGGCCTCACGCCCATCCATATCAGGCAGATTGACGTCGAGAATGACGATATCTGCGTGATCGGCTTTGAGTGATTTTACGCCGGCCGTCGCCGTAGCCGCATCTGTCACCACAAATTCATCGTGCAGGCTAAATTGCTCTTTCAATGTCTCGCGCAACATATCATCATCATCAACAATTAGTATCTTCTTGGTCGTAGACATTTTTTCTGGTCTCGCAATTTCAATTTGGAGTGAAATTCATGTTATGCTCATTGCCCGAAGCAAGCCAAGCGGACAACACAACTCACCGTGAGCAAAATCATAACACATCTTCACATTCGCGCGATTAACGCGTGTTCGCTCCGGGGCATCTTAACACTGGGAACCACTAGGTTTCCATGCCAATTAGGAAAGACGGGGCGACGCTTCCGCAAACGCGAGGGCGACGGGGCCAGCCCTGTGGGCGCATTTAAACTGGAACAGCTCTACTATCGGTCAGACAAAATGATGCGGCCAAGATCAAGATTGAAATCACGTCCCCTTTCAAGAACCTACGGTTGGTGCGACACACCGAGTCATTTTGCCTATAATCGCCTTGTAAAACTGCCATTTAGTGCAAGTCATGAAAAACTTTGGCGGAACGATAATGCTTACGATCTCGTGATTTCAACTAACCACAATCAGCATCCACGCATCAGAGGTTTTGGCAGTGCAATTTTCTTGCATGTGATAAATGGAACGAAAGGCACCGAAGGCTGCATCGCACTCTCGGAAAAACATTTGCGCATGGTGCTTGGACGCTGCACGAAGGATACGCGTCTCGTCATCTGGCCTAACCCGCGATAATTTTCGGCCTTGTTCCAAAAATCGCTGATCCAACCCGCACGCAAGTAGCGCCTTCCTCAATAGCAGTCTCAAAATCACTACTCATACCCATCGAAACCATGGGCAGTTGGTAGGTCTGGGCCATATCTTTGAGCATCCTAAAATGTGGCCTTGGTTCATCTTCAACAGGGGGAATGCACATAAACCCCTGCATATGAGAAGCAAGCTGTTCACGGCAGAGATCCATAATTTGCCCCAGTTCTTCCGGAAGAACACCAGCTTTTTGAGATTCTCGCCCTGTATTTACTTGTACCAGCAACTTGGTACTGGCGGCCTGTGTTTTTATTTCTTTTGCCAGAGCAGCAACGAGTTTGGGTCTATCAACAGTTTGAATAACATCGAACAACTGAACCGCCTCAGATACTTTGTTACTCTGAAGCGGGCCAATCAGATGGAGCTCTATACCCTGATATTTCTGGCGCAACTCTGGCCATTTTTTCTGTGCTTCTTGCACGCGGTTTTCCCCAAAGACCCGGTGGCCGGCATCCAAGATTGGAATGATATCTTCCGCTTCAAAGGTCTTGCTAACAGCAATAAGCGTCACTTCGATTTGCTTTCGCCCAGCCTTGTTCGCCGCTCTTGCGATACGCTCTTTAACCAAAGCCAGTTGATCTTGTGATTGGGTCATTTGATCAGCCTTTATGACTACGCTTGCGGCACTTTTCAAGGACTGGTACGGGAGTGCAATTGATTTTGAATTAAAAGGAATTTGGCGTGGCCGCTGAGAGATACAACCACCGGGAAGTTGAACCCCAATGGCAGAAATTTTGGACAGAAAGTAGGTCCTTTGAGGCCAATGAAGATGTTTCGCGCCCGAAATATTACGTGCTTGAAATGTTTCCCTATCCCTCAGGTCGCATCCACATGGGCCATGTGCGCAATTATACGATGGGCGACGTAATTGCGCGATTTAGGCGTGCTTGTGGTTATAATGTTCTGCACCCAATGGGTTGGGATGCCTTTGGCATGCCTGCAGAAAATGCTGCGATTGAGCGTGGCATACATCCTAAATCTTGGACCTATGAAAACATCGCGGCCATGCGTAAGCAACTTAAATCGATGGGCTTGGCCATTGATTGGTCACGTGAATTCGCAACATGTGACCCATCCTATTATCGCCACGAACAAGCAATGTTCATCGATTTCATGGACGCAGATTTGGTTGAGCGGCGTGTTTCATTGGTAAATTGGGATCCTGTTGATCAAACTGTTTTGGCCAACGAGCAAGTGATTGACGGCAAGGGCTGGCGTTCTGGCGCGGCTGTTGAAAAACGTGAGTTGGCTCAGTGGTTCCTGAAAATCACGGCTTATGGCGATGAACTTCTGAGCGCTCTGGACGGCCTCGAGAAATGGCCGGAAAAAGTGCGCTTGATGCAGAAAAATTGGATCGGCCGTTCTGAAGGCTTGCGCTTTACATTCGATCTGGAAGATGCGGCAGGTAAAAAGCGCGACCAGGGATTGACCGTTTATACGACGCGTCACGACACGATTTTTGGTGCAAGCTTCTGCGCTGTTTCAGCTGATCATCCACTCGCTAAGGAAATTGCAGAGTCGAATGAAGATGTAGCGGCCTTCCGGAAAGAAGTTGCTGCACTTGGGACCAGTGAAGAGACTATTGAACGCGCCGAAAAGCGCGGCTGTGCTTTAGGTGTGTTTGCATGTCATCCGTTCAATCCAAATGTGAAGTTACCTGTTTATGCAGCCAACTTCGTTTTGATGGGTTATGGTGAGGGTGCTATTTTTGGCTGCCCAGCCCATGATCAGCGTGACTGGGATTTTGCAACAAAATACAATTTGCCGATCTTACCAGTTGTGGCCCCGCGTGGAATAGCTTCTCGAGTCATAGGCGACGCGCCCTATCTCGAAAAAGACAGTGATGATTGTGTGTTAGTGAACTCACAATTCTTAGACGGCATGAACGTCGAACAAGCTAAGGCAGAAGTCGCCAGGCGCATGAAAGACTCTGGCCGCGGTGAAATACGGGTCAATTTTCGCTTGCGTGACTGGGGTGTATCGCGCCAGCGTTATTGGGGTTGTCCCATTCCGGTCGTGCACTGCAAAGATTGTGGTATTGTTCCCGTGCCTAAATCTCAATTGCCAGTCGAGCTTCCGGACGATGTGAAGTTTGACAAGCCGGGCAATCCGCTTTTACATCACCCAACTTGGAAGCATGTTAATTGCCCGAAATGCAATGAACCTGCCGAGCGGGAAACCGATACCTTCGATACTTTTATTGATTCCTCTTGGTATTATGCACGCTTCGCCTCGCCGCATGCATCAATCCCGGTTGATCAAGATGCTTCAAAATATTGGCTGCCCGTTGATCAATATATTGGCGGCGTTGAGCATGCAATTTTACATCTGCTTTATTCGCGCTTTTATGCAAGAGCCATGGTGAAGACTGGTCATTTGCAAGTTAAGGAACCTTTCGAAAGTTTGTTCACCCAAGGCATGGTCATTCATGAAACGTTTAGAACCAAAGCCGGTGAGTGGGTTTTGCCATCTGATGCCGTGACGAAGGATGGTGCTTGGGTTCATGGAACTTCGGGCGAGCCGCTGGAATTGGGCGGTGTTGAAAAAATGTCAAAGTCCAAAAAGAATGTCGTCGATCCAGATACGATCATTGCATCTTATGGGGCAGATACTGCAAGGTGGTTTATGTTGTCTGATACGCCGCCGGAACGCGACATTCAGTGGACAGAGGCTGGTGCGGAAGGGTCTTGGCGATTTACGCAAAAAATTTGGCGTTTGATAAATGATATTGTGGCAATACCTGCCCACCCCGTTTCAATGGATGAGCAGGGTTTGGCATTGCGCCGAATTTCCCACAGAACAGTTGCTGCCGTCACTGATGATTTGAACAATCTGCGATTTAATCGTGCCATCGCCCGCATTTATGAGTTAGCCAATGCTATTGGCCAGTCCCTGCAAACAGCCAACAAGTCTTTTGCTTTAAATGGAGCGTTGCACGAGGCCGGATCATTCTTAGTTTTACTGATGGCTCCAATGATGCCACATTTAGCTGAAGAGTCTTGGAAATTGCTTGGTCAACAATCGGCTGTTGTTGATACGCGCTGGCCCTTGGTTGATGCAGGATTAGTGGCTGTTGACGAAGTGACCATTGCCGTTCAGATTAACGGCAAGCGTAGGGACGAATTAACTGTGGCAAAAGGTCAAGATCGGAGTGCAGTAGAAGCAGCGGCATTGGGGTTAGCTTCCATTACTCGGTTGCTCGAAGGTAAAGCGATAAAGAAGGTTATTGTTGTTCCCGACCGTATTATAAACATCGTGTGCGAGGGCTAATTGCGGATACCAATCTCGATAGTTATGTGTCTTTGCCTGTACTTCATGACAGGTTGCGCATCCTATCGCCCACTCTATGGTAAAGGTCCGACAGGCGAAGGCGTAACATCGTCTCTGGCAGCGGTCGCAGTTCCTGAACAACACACCAGGAGCGCTCAATTGGTGCGCAACGAACTGCTTAATAGTATGGGCTCTGCTCCAGTTAGGTTTTTGTTGAAAATGGTCGTCACCGAGAAGGTGATTGACGTATCGACGCTCTCTGCCTCTAATCTCCACAGGAAGCGATTCAATTTGGCCGTCCATTATGAATTGATGAATATGTCTTCCGGTGCAATTTCGAGTTCTGGTGACAGCTTTTCCAATGTGCCTTTTGACACTGTGCGCCAACCGGTTGCTGATTTACAGGCGGCGAATAATGCAATGGAACGTGCGGCGCAAGAAGTTGGGCAGGATTTGCGCCAACGCGTAGCGGCTTATTTTGCTGATCATCCGATTTGAGTTATTCAATTGACCGTCCTCCGCGAAGAAGGCTTTGAGCAATTTCTGAAACGCCAGATTGGATCAATGAACGGCGTTCTTGTTCACGGTGCTGATAGCGCCGCTGTTGCAAGCTTTGGACGACAGGTTGTCAGAACAATAGTTGGCGGTGGCGGTGATGCAGAACGGTTTGACGCAAGTATTCTGAAGGAAGGTTCTGGCCGCATTCATGATGAATTCTATTCATTGTCACTTCTTGGCGACCGGAGAGTTCTTTGGATTGACGATGTAGGAGATGCCAACCTTAAAGCACTCTTCGAGATTATCACATCAGGTCATTCGGCAAATTTTCTTTTCCTGAGTGCGGATAGCTTAGCAAAAACTTCAAAGCTACGATTGGCGTGTGAGGAGGCTTCGAAATTTGGGGCTCTCGCACTCTATGAAGAAGGAATAGAAGCGGTTCGTAATCGTCTTGGAACTCTGATTTCAAAAGCAGGTTTGAAATGGGATGAAGGTGCAGAAGAAACATTTCTTGAAATCGTAGGAATTGATCGCAGTTTTGTGACCCAAGAATGTGAAAAGCTTGCGCTTTACTGTCTAGGTCAGACGATGGTTACGAGCGCTGATGTATTGGCAGCTTGTGGTGACACAGCGTCATCAAGCTCTGATAGTTTAATCGACGCAATGTTGATGGGAGATCTTGAATTAGTTGATCGGATGTTCGGTAATTTGGATAGCGATACAGGTGGACAGCGCATGATCCTGACTTCGACTATTTCGCATCTCGTAAGGCTGCAGGAATTGCGGGGTATCATGGATGGTGGCGCCAATGCCGACAGCGTAGTTCGTAGCGCAAGGCCTCCGATATTTTTTAAAAGACAATCAGCCATGGTTTCGCAGCTACGCAAGTTCGATGCCGCAGAACTTATGTCTATGCAACAATCTTTGGCAGCAGCAACATTTCAAAGCCGTAAAAATGCTGATCTGGCCGATGCAATAACCAGCCGTGCACTTCTATCGTTGGCGCGGCTCGCGCGGTCTAAATCAAACGACTTGCGCAGTTAGTTTGCGGATCACAACATCAAGCTGATCGAGTGATTTGTAATTGATCAACACCGATCCTCCGCCGGAGTTCTTGTGCTTAATTGAGGTGCTGAGACCAAGCGCTTCTGTCAATGACTTTTCAAGCGCGCGCGTATCAGCATCTTTTTCTGAAGCGTAGGACTTGATCTCTGGCGCTACTGAATTTTTTCGCGCAAGTTCCTCTGCTTCACGCACAGTCAAACCAAGCTTTATAATTTGATCAGCCATTTCGGCAGGATATTCAGTAGCCACGAGTGACCGCGCATGACCAGCGGTTAACTTTCCATTTTCAATTTGGCTTTGAATAGCTTCAGGCAAACTCAGCAATCGCATCGTGTTAGCAATATGACTGCGGCTCTTACCGATTGAGTCCGCAAGTTGTTGCTGCGTGTAATTATATTGATCCATCAGCTGACGGTAAGCCCGCGCCTCCTCCAAGGCATTGAGGTCGCTGCGCTGAATGTTTTCGATGAGCGCGATTTCAAGTGTTTCGCGATCATCCAATTCACGAATGAGAACTGGCAACTCATGAATGCCCGCACGTTGACTGGCACGCCAACGCCGTTCACCAGCGACAATTTCAAACGAGCCATCCGCACGAGGACGCACCACCAAGGGCTGAAGCAAACCCTTATCCTTAAGAGATTTAGCGAGGCTCTCCAAATCTTCTTCCGCAAAATGCTTGCGTGGGTTGTTTGGGTTAGGATGAAGCAGTTCAACTGGAACATGCCGGAGGCTGCGCGCATCTTGCACAACTGCCTCTTCCGATGTGTCATCGCCAATCAAAGCCGCGAGGCCGCGTCCGAGTCTACGTTTTTGAACCTGAGTCATGATTAATATCCTGTCTATTTCTTTGGCTCAGATTGTTTCTGTACCGAATCGATTATGCTGCACGTAATTCTCGTTCTCTTTTAATCACTTCCGACGCAAGCTTAATGTAGGCCTGCGACCCTACGCAGGTATGATCATAAAGTAAGACTGGCTTACCATAAGATGGCGCTTCTGAAATACGAACATTGCGCGGGATGACAGTTTGGTAGACTTTGTCCCCAAGAACTTCGCGCACATCAGCGGCAACTTGGTCTGAAAGACTGTTGCGCTTGTCAAACATGGTTAACACAACGCCTTGGATGATCAGGCGCGGGTTAAGGGTGGCACGAACCCTTTCCACAGTTTTGAGAAGTTGGCTTAAACCTTCAAGTGCAAAGAATTCACATTGCAGAGGAACCAGAATAGCGTCTGCAGCTGTCAGCGAGTTGATAGTCAAAAGATTCAGGGATGGTGGGCAATCAACCAGAATATATGTATAGTTCCGATGAGCAAGTTTTTGCATGCGACCAATTGCATCCGCAAGGCGGTGCGTTTTGCGATCAAGATCCGACAGTTCGATTTCAGCGCCCAGCAGATCAATTGTTGCGGGTACGCAATGAAGCCTTGGTATGGCCGAATCGACGATCACCAGGTCAAGCTCAGCCTCGCCAATCAACACATGGTATGACGATTTTTGATTTTGCCGCCTGGCAATACCAAGTCCGGTGCTGGCATTACCTTGCGGATCTAGGTCGATGACCAAAACAGATTCACCAACTGCAGCAAGCGCTGTTCCCAAATTGATAGCTGTCGTTGTTTTGCCTACGCCACCCTTTTGGTTGGCGACAGCGAGAATACGGGGTGCTTGGGCTCCGATGCTAAACATGGGCGATCTCCTTGATCTCCAAGATCACAGACTGCGAATCGGTAACACTTGGATGCATATCATACGCTATTTTCCAAGATTTAGCAGCTTCAGCGAGTTCATTGTGGCATTCTTGACCCTTGTGGAAAACTGCTTTGGCTCCGCGCCGCATAAAGGGTTCAGCAAGGCAAAGCAGCAATGGCATTGGTGCAAATGCGCGTGCCGTAACGACTTGCACGTCCGGCATATTGGGTGGCGCCTGCATTGACTCCAGCCTTTGCCGATGTACGCTTCCCTTGATTTTCATATGCCTCAAAGCTTCTTGCAGGAAAGCCGTTTTTTTCGTGTTCGACTCATAGAAATGAACTTCAGCTTCTTGCGTCGCAGCCAAGACCAAACCAGGAAACCCACCGCCAGAGCCGAGATCAGCGATTGCTTTTGTGTTTTTTGGTATCAGGGGCAAGATTTGCAAACTATCAACGATATGTCTGCTCCAAAGATTCGGAATAGTAGCCGATGAGATCAGATTGATGTGGGCCTGCCAGGTCAAAAGCAGCTTCTCGAGAGCAAATAAGCGCTCCAGTGATTCACGTGAAACACCAAATTTCTCGACCTCATCAAAACGCGGTATTGCCATATTAGGCGGCGTTGCGCGATTTAGGGCGCTTCATGTGGCCTAAGAGACAGGCCAGTGCGGCGGGAGTCATGCCATCGATGCGCTCAGCCTGCCCGAGCGTTTCTGGTCGTATACGAGCCAATTTTTGGCGTAGTTCCATAGAAAGGCTAGGTAATGCAAAATAATCTAAATCCGAAGGGATCTGATATTCTTCTTCGCGTCTCAGATTGGCAATCTCGCTGTTCTGACGAACCACATAGCCCGAATACAGTGCGTCTGCCTCAAGTGCCTCTTTGGCAAAATGCGGCAAAGCTGCAAACTCCGGCCAAATGCGCTCGACTGCTTCAACACCCACATCGGGCATAGAAATTAAGTCAATCGCAGAGCGGGTTTTACCGTCTTGATTAACTCGCAATCCCAGCTTGGCTGCAGCCGATGAAGTGAGGTTCAAACTCTTGGCTAACTTGCGAGCTTGATTCAGATGCTCCAGCTTTTGCACAAAGGCGTTTCGGCGCGCTGGCCCAACAATGCCTAAGTCTTCCCCCATCTTGGTCAATCTTTGATCGGCATTGTCAGCCCGAAGGGTCAGGCGGTATTCGGCACGAGAAGTGAACATGCGGTAGGGCTCCGAGACACCCTTCATCACCAGATCATCAATCATCACGCCAAGATAGCCATCCGCCCGGTTAAAGATCGATGGTGTTTTTTGTCCAACGGCACGTGCAGCATTCAGCCCCGCAATCAGCCCTTGCGCCGCCGCTTCTTCATAACCAGTTGTCCCGTTAATTTGGCCAGCCAAATACAGGCCAGGCAGTTTTTTTAGCTCTAATGTGTGTTTCAACTCACGCGGATCAACATAATCATATTCAATGGCATAGCCTGGACGAATGATATGAGCCTGCTCCAACCCAAGTATGGAGTGGATGAAAGCGGCCTGCACATCTTCAGGCAGCGACGTAGAAATGCCATTTGGATAGACGGTATCATCGTCCAATCCTTCTGGCTCTAAAAATACTTGATGCGAATCCTTCTCCTTGAAGCGATGAATCTTGTCTTCAATAGATGGGCAATAGCGCGGGCCAGTACCCGTAATTTGACCAGAATAAAGCGGCGATCGCGAAATATTATCGGCAATGATTTTATGCGTCGCTTGGCTAGTGGTCGTCATAAAACAAGAAACTTGCGGTGTCGTAATTTTATCAGTCAGGAAAGAGAATGGGATTGGCGGTTCATCGCCTTTCTGCTCCTCTAGGATTTTCCAATTGATTGTCTTGCCGTCGAGTCTGGCAGGTGTTCCCGTCTTCAAACGACCAAGCGTTAATCCGGCTTTGCTCATCTGTTCAGAAAGTCCGCGGGCTGGCGCTTCACCAACCCGGCCTGCCGGTATTTTTTTTTCGCCAATATGAATCAAGCCATTCAAAAAAGTACCCGTGGTGAGCACAACAGCGCCGCCCAAGAATTCGCGGCCATCTTCAGTGGTCACACCAACAACGCGACCTTCTTTGATAATTAGCCCAAACACTGCGCATTCAATAATCTTTAAATTGGATTGTTCAGCAAGTGATTGCTGCATGGCGAGGCGGTAGAGCTTGCGATCTGCCTGTGCACGAGGCCCCCGAACTGCAGGACCCTTCGATCTATTAAGCAACCGAAACTGAATACCGGCGGCGTCAGCAACTTTGCCCATCAGTCCATCCAGCGCGTCAATCTCACGTACAAGATGGCCTTTGCCCAATCCGCCAATGGCAGGATTACAAGACATCTCGCCAATCGTATGAGCTTTGTGTGTAAGCAGGGCTGTCCGTGCGCCAAAGCGCGCCGAAGCAGAAGCGGCCTCACAGCCGGCATGACCACCACCAACAACGATCACATCAAACGCATTATTCATTTTTCAAACTCGAATTTTATGATCTGTGCCTAATAGTCCGTCCACGGAGCAAGGTCAAAGCCTGTTAAGTTTCACGTGAAACATCATTTACCAATGCAGAACTCGGAAAAGATGCGACCCAGCAAATCCTCAACATCAATGCGTCCTGTAATAGAACTCATAATGCGGCAAGCATCACGCAACTCTTCTGCTAAGACTTCTAGCGGAAGATTTCGATGATCAAGAACTTCGTTAAGTATCCGAATCGTTTTTTTGACCGCCACAACATGTCGGTCACGAACAACAATGGCATCTTGAGTCAACGCTGATCGCTCTGCAATCAGCTTGGTCATTCTTTCACGCAATAACTCCAACCCTGATCCCAACTTCAGCGAAATCGATAATTGTAATTCATTTCGGTTTAGAATCGATTTTTCATTAAATAGGTCAGACTTATTTATAACAATGAGATCGGGAGTCCTCATTGGCCCTACTTCACTGCTCACGTCAGGAGCAGTAAGCCAAAGCAAAATGTCGGCATCTCGAATTTCGGCTTCAGCACGAGCAATACCAATCTTCTCAATTTCGTCTTTTGCATCTATTCGGAGTCCGGCCGTGTCAGCCAGAACCAACCTCACTCCTTCAAATTCAACCGCCGCCTCAACCACATCACGCGTTGTGCCTGCCTGATCAGAAACAATTGCCGCATTTCGTTGAGCCAACCAATTGAGCAGGGACGACTTCCCAACATTAGGCGCACCAGCAATCACCAACCTCAAACCATCACGCACAGCACTTGCCCGGGATGATTGCCAAAGTGCTGATTCAAGCTCGGAACGTAGTCTTTCAACAGTAGGCATCATTTGACCGACAGCAGAAGCAACCACCTCTGGCTCCTCCACAAAATCAATAGCCGCATCAATTAAAGCAAGTGCGCCAATCAAACCCATCCGCCATTTTTCATAAACAGAACTGGCTTCTCCCAGAAATTGCCGCATCGCAAGACGACGCTGCAATTCAGTATTGGCCGAAAGCAAATCAGCCAAACCTTCAACTTCAACTAAATCCAGAACACCATTATCAAAAGCCCGACGCGTAAACGCACCAGCATCCGCCGGTTCAACACCATCAATCTCAGACAGCTCAGAGAGTAACTTTGAAACAATCGCTAGGCTGCCATGCACATGAAATTCAGCGACATCTTCACCCGTGGCTGTCGCAGGCCCAGGAAACCAAAAAACCAATGCTCGATCTATTGTACTTTTATCTTTAAATGAAACCAAACGACGAAGCACGGCGCGCCGTGGAGAAGGAAGCGGGCCAGCTAAACGTGTAAGCGTTTCAGGTGCTTTCGGACCCGAAACGCGAACAACAGCAATACCGGCCCTACCAAGACCAGAAGATAACGCATAAATGGTAACTATGTCATTCATTTCGGATTCGAATCGATACTAACTTCGACTCAGAACACGCAGTCTTATGCGTTCATAGAATCGAAGAAATCACTGTTGCCTTTGGTTTGACGCAATTTATCGAGCAGGAACTCAATTGAATCGACAGTGCCCATAGGATTCAAAATTCGGCGTAAAACATAAGTCTTCTTCAGAACCTCAGCCTTAACCAAAAGCTCTTCTTTACGCGTGCCAGAACGCAGAATATCAATCGATGGGAATACCCGCTTATCGGCAACCTTGCGGTCCAAAATAATTTCCGAGTTGCCCGTACCTTTGAACTCTTCGAAAATAACCTCATCCATGCGGCTACCCGTATCAACCAAAGCCGTCGCAATAATAGTTAGCGAACCACCCTGCTCAATGTTACGAGCCGCACCAAAAAATCTCTTCGGCCGTTGCAAAGCATTCGCATCAACACCGCCTGTCAAAACCTTGCCTGAAGACGGGACAACCGTATTATAAGCACGGCCCAATCGCGTAATTGAATCGAGCAGGATCACTACATCACGGCCATGCTCAACCAAACGCTTGGCTTTCTCAATCACCATTTCCGCCACTTGGACATGGCGCGTTGCGGGTTCATCGAAAGTCGAACTGATAACTTCGCCCTTAACCGAGCGTTGCATGTCGGTTACTTCTTCAGGCCGCTCGTCGATCAACAAAACGATCAAATAACATTCCGGATGATTGGTCGTAATCGAATGCGCAATGTTTTGTAGCAGAACAGTTTTACCAGTCCGTGGCGGCGCCACAATCAAACCACGTTGACCCTTGCCAATAGGAGCGACGATATCGATCACCCGCGCCGAAAAATCTTTCCGAGTAGGATCATTGATTTCCATCTCCAAACGTTGGTCAGGATAGAGCGGCGTCAAATTATCAAAATTTATCTTATGTTTAGCTTTATCAGGATCTTCGAAATTAACCGTGCTGGCCTTGACCAAAGCAAAATAACGCTCGCCATCCTTAGGGCCACGAATAGGGCCTTCAACAGTATCGCCCGTTCGCAGTGCAAATTTTCTTATTTGACTAGGGCTGATATAAATATCATTTGGCCCTGCTAAATAATTAGCATCTGCCGAGCGAAGAAAACCAAAACCATCTTGCAAAACTTCAATCACACCTTCGCCAATAATTTCAACATTGCGGGCGGCAAGATTTTTGAGAATCGCAAACATTAGTTCTTGTTTGCGCAAGGCAGAAGCGGTTTCCACCTCAAGCTCTTCAGCGAGGCTCAGTAGTTCGGCAGCGTTTTTACGTTTTAGTTCGGAGAGTTTAATCTCCTTGAGATCAACAAGATCAGTCATATATCCAAGCTTTGAAAAATGGTGGGCAAAAGCGCACCGAGTGAGCGGGAGCAAGGCCGAAACCAAGCTTGCAGGGATTTCTTTAACAGAAACTAAGTCAAAATCAAAGTGAATTTACGAAAAGGGTTTAACGATCACCCAAACCACAATCCAAATCAAAAGAACAGTCGGCACCTCATTCAAAATTCTGAAAAACTTCTCGTCCCGCCCGCGCCAGCCCAAGGCAAAAAGCAACACATAACGTTCAAGGCTAAAGTGATAAGCAATCATACCAGCAACACCTGCCAATTTGGCAACCAACCAAGTGTCACCCCAAGAAAACCCCGACATAGTGACCAAAGCCGAGCCCGCCAATATCGTAACTATCCCAGCTGGCCGCATGATGAGCTTAATCAAACGATCTTCCATATGTTTGAAAAGATTATCAGCGCTAGACCCAATTTCTTGCCTAGTATGATAAACAAAAAGCCGAGGCAAATAAAACAACCCTGCCATCCAAGCAACCATAGCAACTATATGCAAAGACTTGAGCAAGAGCACCGTCATACTAAGTGTTCATCATATCGCCGCACAGCAGCCACGAGTTTTTCAACCATCAATGGATTAGTAGGTGGAGTGATCCCGTGGCCTAAATTAAAGATATGGCGAGACATGGGAACATCATCCAAAACCGATTTAATACCAGCAAACAATGATTCATCGGATCCCAAAAGAAGCTGCGGTGATAGATTACCTTGAACTGCAACTTTCTCGGTCAACTGCGCCAACACGTCACGCAATGAAACATTTTCTTCGACCCCCACAGCATTCGCGTTCGTTGATTTTGCAATCAAACCATGGCTTGTCGAAACACCCCTCGCAAAAACAATGATCGGAAAACCAGGATAAATTTGCCGAACGCCATCAACAATCTGCTTAATCGGAGACGACACCAACCGTTCAAGCAAGACAGCAGGTAGATCACCAGCCCAACTATCAAATATCTGCAAAGCTTCGGCACCAGCCCTAACCTGACCCAGCAAATAAGCGATAGATGCTTGAACGACCCGATCAAGTAAAACCTGAAACCAAATAGGATTTGTTTGTGCAACCGCCAAAGCCCGCTTTCGATCAGAACTGCCACCCTCAATCATATAGCTCGCCACAGTCCAGGGGGCACCACAAAATCCGATTAAAGCCAAATGCGGCGCCAAGCTCGATCGCACCAAACCAACAGTCTCCCAAACACGATCAAACTGCTCAAAAGGACCCTGGAAGACTAACCGCTCTACTTCAGCCAGATTGGATACAGTTTGCAAAACTGGCCCTTCTCCCTCTCTAAAATCCAAAGAAAGCCCCATGGCATGAGGAACCACCAGAATATCTGAAAACAAAATTGCAGCGTCCAAGTCAAATCGCCTCAATGGCTGCAAAGTGACCTCACAAGCTAGCTCAGCATTGTAACACAACTTCAAAAATGAACCAGCACTCTCTCTCACCCTTTTATACTCAGGTAAATACCGTCCAGCTTGCCTCATAATCCAAATAGGTCGTCTTGAAGGTGTCTTATTTACTAATACGTCGAGTAAAGGTTTCATTGTGCTTACTACATAACAAAAGAGAAGGATTCTTAATTGAGGATTCTGCTGGCACGTGGATAATGGCAACAAAAATAAACCCACATTAAACTGATTAATAACCTGTTAATATCTCTTAACAAATATAAAACAAACAATTTTAATAAAAAGAAATCATATATTTAACGATCAACGTCACAAACCAGTAATACCTCGCCAAATTTAATCACAACCACCCCTACGAGTTTAAATGTGGATAATATTTAGGTTAATGAGATAACCAAAGGCTCATCCGAGCAAAACGATACAACTTATTAACATTTCATTAACTTATTCGGCACAGCGAAAACCATGTTGATCCTCGCTTCAAACAGCCCCACTCGAAAAGATCTTTTAAAAAAAGCCGGCATTGCTTTTAAGTCTTTGATGCCTGCTATCAATGAACTAGGGCTACAATCTCAAATAAGTAATCAGAATTCCAGCGCAATGGCCCAAAATTTAGCCGATGCCAAAGCCATCTCTATTTCTCTCATTCATCCACATTCTTTCGTAATCGGTGCTGACCAAACTCTAGCGTGCCAAGGCATAATCTTCCACAAACCAAAAAACCGAAACGAAGCAAAACAACAGCTGCAGGAATTACGGAGCAAAACACATTGCCTGAATTCAGCTCTGAGCTGCGCTCAAAGCGGAGAAATTATCTGGCGTTTTCAGGATAAGGCCGAACTCACGATGAGGTCATTCTCTGATGAATTTCTTGAAAGATATTTAGATCAGGCCAGAGATGATATCATAAGTTCCGTTGGGGCTTACAAACTGGAGGGCTTAGGTATACAATTGTTCGAAGAGATCAAAGGCGACTATTTTACGATACTAGGCTTTCCACTTCCAGCACTTATGAAATTCTTAAGAACCAGAGACTTGTTGCCCTCATGAAAAAAGCGTGTGTCATAGGCTGGCCCATCAAACACTCGAGGTCACCACTAATCCATAATTTTTGGCTAAAGCAACTCCAGATCGAGGGGCTCTACGAACGCATCGCAGTTGAGCCTAATGATCTTCAGAGCTTTATTCAAAATCTCAAACACAGTGGCTATCAAGGTTGCAATGTCACTATTCCTCACAAGGAGGCAGCACTTGCCGCAGTTGATGGTTACGATCAAATTGTGCGAGAAACGGGTGCATTAAACACCGTGTATTTAAGAAATGGCAAAACCCAGGGAACATCCACGGACGGACAAGGTTTCCTAAACAATATTTTATCGTATTACCCGAACTATCAAATATTGGAAAAAACCATTTTTGTGATTGGGGCAGGCGGTTCGGCAAAAGCAATTTGTCAAAAATTACTTCAAGAAAAAGCAAAAAAAATCTTCATTTTAAATCGCAGTCCGGACCGAGCACTGAAGCTACGCCAGTCATTTGGCAATAAAATCGAGATCGTACCTTCGGATAAAATTCAAGAATACTTGAAAACCTCAGACATGCTGATTAATACAACTTCACAAGGAATGATTGGTCAACCGCCATTGCTAATTGAAATCAATAACCTACCAAAGCAAGCTCTAGTTGCTGATATTGTGTATGTGCCTCTAAAAACTCAACTCATTGCAAGTGCAGAATCTATGGGGCTGAAAACGGTTCCGGGACTTGGCATGTTGCTGCATCAAGCAGTTGAAGGGTTCCAACACTGGTTTGGTGTAAGACCACATGTGAGCCAAGAACTTTATGATTTAGTGGCGAATGATATTGCCATGGAACAATCAAAGTGAAAGTTATTGGCCTAACAGGCGGCATCGCCACAGGAAAATCCGAAGCAGCAAAAATAATTCGCAAACTTAATATTCCAGTCTTTGACGCGGACGCCGTTGTCCATCAGATTTATCAAAATGGAGTAGGCGCAAAACACCTAAAAACCGTATGTCCTGATGCAGTAAACGGCGAAAGCGTTGACCGCAAAAAACTGTCAGAGCTCATCGCCAAACGACCAGTGCTTTTAAAACAAATCGAATTGATCATTCACCCAATTGTGCATCAAGCAGAGATTGATTTTTTAAATAATTCTAGATGTGAAAAATCTGAGATCGTAGTTATTGATTCACCACTGCTTATAGAATCGGGCCACCATAAAGATATGGATGCAACAATACTCATTGACGCCTTTCCTGAAGCTCAAAGAATGAGGGCAATGTTGAGACCGGACATGACAAAAGAAAAATTCAATATGATCATATCCAAACAAATGCCGACAAACGAAAAACGGAAACACAGCAAGTATATCATCGACAATAATGGTAGCCTTGCAGAATTGGAAAACCAGATACGTAAAACATTCCAGGAAATCCTCTAAATGCGCGAAATTATTCTCGATACAGAAACCACAGGTCTTTCGCCTCAAGACGGCCATCGCCTTGTTGAAATTGGAGCCGTTGAACTTGTTAATCATCTTCCAACTGGTAAAACATTTCAACTTTACCTGAATCCCGAACGCGACATGCCCAGTGAAGCAGAAGCCGTACACGGCCTTTCTGCAGCCTTCCTGAAAGATAAACCAACCTTCAAAACCAAGGCCGGAGAATTTATCGAGTTCATCGAAGAATCCGTCCTCATTATTCACAATGCCAGTTTTGACATGGGTTTTATAAATGCTGAGCTAAAAAGCGCGGGCTTTGAGATGATCGGTAACGAACGCGTGGTCGACACCCTCCAATTAGCGCGCCGCAAACACCCTATGGGCCCAAACAGTTTAGATGCACTCTGCAGACGTTACGGCATCGATAACACCAAGCGCACCAAGCATGGCGCGTTAATGGATGCCGAACTTTTGGCTGAAGTCTACCTTGAACTTATCGGCGGCCGTCAGACCGCCATGACTCTGCAACATGAAACAAAACCAAAAACCAAGTCAGCGATAAGCCAGACCAATCACAATAAATTGAGGCCACACGCCTTGTTAGCACGGCTGTCAGAAGAAGAACTTGCTGCTCATAAAATCCTCATAACAGAGCTTGGCGGAGAAGCAGTCTGGAGTAATTTGAATTAGGCCTGAGCCGTCGCCTGTTGCTGTTGCAATCGCCTTTGATACATTACGGTAAAGTCAATTGGGTCAAGCATTAGAGGTGGAAAGCCCCCATTGCGCGTGGCATCTGCCAGTATTTGCCGTGCAAATGGAAACAGCATACGAGGGCATTCAATCAATACTGCTGGGTGCAACAAATTAGCTGGGAAATTTTCAAGTCTAAACATACCCGCATAGAGCAGATCAGCTGCAAATATAACTTTTCCGTCAGCCGTTGCCTTGGCATCAAGATGAAGTTCAACTTCGAAATCTGCCGGTCCCAAGTTGCGCGCATTCACATTTACTGAAATATTGATGTCAGGCTGTTGTTGTTGCGGTGCCAACGAGAGTGGCGCATTAGGATTTTCGAAGCTCAAATCCTTCAAATATTGGCCAAGAATTTTAAGTGATGGTTGTTGACCTGGCGTAGGCTCGGGAGCAGTGAGCGTTGCCGAGGAAACCTGTGGCTCAATTTTTGGAGTTTTTTGACTCTGAGCGGGAGCAGCCTTGCTGCCGTTTGAAGCTTTTGTCGGTGCTTTGCGTGGAGCTGTTTTGAGCGTTTTTGCCATCTTTGCCTCTGATTCTAGATCCCCTAAGGAAGACCCCTCAATGACAGCTGGCTAACATGAAGCAAGGTCAGCCGCAAGAGTCTGTGGAGCGCCATTGGCAGGCAGTAATAAACCCCTATATAAGAAGCACCGTTGAGTTTTTTATGAAAATGGAAAGATATGGAAGTTCTATTTGATCCGATTAATTTTATTCTACTGATTGCCGCAATAACAGTTCTGTGGTGGCTTAAATCAGTCTTGGGGCAGCACACTGGTTTAGAGCGAACCAGCAAACAGGTTGAAATAATCCCGCCCAGTACTAAACTCAACGTGGTGCAGGATAGGCCAATCAAGGACATAACAGAAAATTGGGCACAATATGCCGAGCCAGGCAGTGCATTAAGCGCAGGTTTAGAAACCATTAGAAAAGCGCAACCTGAATTCAATATCAGGCATTTTCTTGATGGCGCTAAAGCAGCTCACGAAATGATTTTGGTAGCGTTTTCCAAAGGCGACAAAAAATCACTGAAGCCGCTTTTAAGCCAGGCCGTTTATGATTCCTTTAAACAAGCGATTGACCAAGATAACATCGCCAATAATACAAAAATATTTAAATTTGTAGGCATTAATTTGGCAAATTTGTATTCTGCCGAAGTCGAAAAAAACACCATGGCTCTTGGCATTAAATTTGAAAGTGAAATTATCTCGGCCACCTTGAATGCAAAAAAAGAAGTTATCGCGGGTGACGAAAAAGCAGTCAGCACGCTAAAAGAATATTGGATATTTGAACGGGATCTCAATGCAAAAGATCCAAATTGGATCTTGGCTGCTACTCAAGATTCAGATGTAATTGAGCACAACGTATGACACTCAATTCTGCAATGGTTTTACATCAGACATCTTTTTCAGACATTAGGGGGTGGGCCAGCGATAATCATACAGCAGCATTAGCGACCTTTAAGAGATCCCATGATGAAATACGAAAAACCGCCCATGGCTTCAAACGTGAAGTTCAGTTTGGCGGCACACTTCAAGATTGGCTGGCTATTTCTGAGATAGCTTTTGAAACGACTGATGCACGAGAATTTTTTGAAACTTACTTTACACCTTGCGAAGTTTGTGATCCTGTTCGTTCCGAGGGCTTGTTCACTGGTTATTATGAACCAGAAGCGGCAGGCAGTCTTATACAGACCCAAGAATATCAGGTTCCAATTTACCGCAAACCGCCTGAACTCGTCGCACTCGATATCGAAATCCAAACGACTATAGGTCTTGCTTATGGTGTTATCAATAACGGCAATGCAGCAGGATTCTACACACGCAAACAAATTGAAAACGGCTCGCTTCTAAATCGAGATCTCGAAATAGTGTGGCTTAAAAGCTGGGTCGACGCTTTTTTTATTCATATCCAAGGGTCAGGACGGATTCTTTTGGAAGATGGCGGCGTGATTAGACTGGCCTACGCTGGCAAGAACGGCCAGCCCTACACTGGCATTGGCGGCGTCCTTTTAAAGCGCGGCATTGGAACTCCTGAAACCATGTCGATGCAAGTTCTCAGAGAGTGGATGGCTTCAAACCCTGACGAAGCTCGCGCCTTAATGTGGGAAAACAATTCGTTTATTTTTTTCCGCGATATTGCAGTACCCAACGATAAATTAGGTGCCTTGGGAGCACAGCAAGTTCACCTCACTCCTCTGAGGAGTCTTGCAGTAGACCGATCAATTTGGATGTTTGGAACACCGATCTGGCTTGACACTGCAACTCCCCCAGAGTCTCCAAAAGGCTCTGAGCCTTTTCGTCATTTGATGGTTGCCCAAGATACCGGCACAGCCATTCGGGGTTATGTCAGGGGGGATGTCTATTGGGGGTGGGGTAACGAAGCAACTCTAATTGCTGGCAATATGAAGAGCCCGGGCCGTATGGTGGTTTTACTTCCGAATGCCTTAGCTAAAAGGCAGGCTAAAAAAATATGAGTCGCAAAAACATCGGTGTACCCGATCTCGATTTATGGGACGAGGTAAAAAAAGCAGTGAGCCCACTGGGCAGGCGCAAAGCTATGAAATCAAAGCCGCGTCTTATTGAAGTATCAAAACCAGTGCTCCAAGTCCCTCGTGTCGAAATATATCCCAGCACTTTCATTTTACCCAAGACGGCACTGACAAGTCACCCTCCTGCTATATCAAGCTTTGATCGTCGTACTGCTCAGCGTCTGGGTCGTGGCAGTGTGGAACCGGAAGCAAGAATCGATCTTCATGGTGAGAATCTTGAAACCGCGAGATATGCGCTTCTTAACTTCATTTATCGCCAGCGTCACTTTGGAAATAGATTGGTGTTGGTGATCACGGGAAAAGGCTCATCGCCTTTTGCAAGGCACACATTGCATGGACACAGCCATTTTCACACCCCTGAACGCGAGGGAAAATTGCGCCGCGAAGTTCCGATATGGTTTCACGATGCGGAATTTCGCAAGCATATTATCGGCTTTCAACCAGCTCATCCCCGCCATGGCGGGGGCGGAGCGTTTTACGTCAAGCTGCGACGGATAACTGGCGACATTGAATGACGCCGTTCGGTGCCAAATTGAGGGAGTTGCGCAAGGGGCGGAATATGACTTTGGCTCAAATGGCCAAAGCCATCAATGTTTCAAGCGCTTACCTTTCTGCATTGGAACACGGCAAACGCGGAAGACCCTCCTGGCACTTGGTTCAGGCAATCATTTCATATTTGAACATTATATGGGATGAAGCCGAAGAGCTTATGCGTCTTTCCCGCGTCTCGCATCCGCGTGTAACCATCGACACGTCTGGTCTTGAACCAGAAGCAACTGAATTGGCCAATCAACTTGCAAAATCTATTAGCAAAATTGAACCAAGCTTAATTCGTGAAATCCTGAAACTCCTAAAATCAAAACCTAACTAAGTATATAAAGATATCTTTATATGGTTGTTGCGGCCAAAATCCTTTCATGCTATCGGCAGCCATCCAACCAATGTTAGAAATCATTAGGAGACCAATAATGGCTGCATTCTCAGATTACATCGTAAAAGACATCAAACTTGCTGATTGGGGCCGCAAAGAACTTATAATGGCAGAAATGGAAATGCCAGGCTTGATGTCAACGAGAACTGAGTTTGAAAATGTGCAGCCATTGAAGGGCGCGCGGATTTCAGGATCCTTGCATATGACGATTCAAACCGCGGTGCTTATCGAAACGTTGAAACATCTGGGCGCTGATATCCGCTGGGCCTCCTGCAATATTTTTTCAACGCAAGACCACGCCGCCGCTGCAATCGCAGCCTCAGGCATCCCCGTATTTGCCGTCAAAGGCGAATCTCTTAAGGAATATTGGGAATACACTGCCAAAATATTCGAATGGCCCGATCATCAGCCATCCAATATGATTTTGGACGACGGCGGCGACGCGACACTTTATATTTTGCTCGGCGAAAAGGCTGAAAAGAACCCGGCGCTTATTGCAAAGCCAACCAGTGAAGAAGAAGAATACCTTTATGCTGAAATCGCCAAACGCATCAAGAATCAGCCTGGTTGGTTTGCAAAACAACGCGCCGCAATTATTGGCGTAACCGAAGAAACCACAACTGGCGTTCATAGGCTCTATGAAATTCAGAAAAAAGGCGAGCTTCCGTTCCCGGCGATCAATGTGAACGACTCCGTCACCAAATCCAAATTCGATAATAAATATGGTTGCCGCGAATCGCTGGTTGACGCAATCCGCCGCGGCACTGACGTGATGATGGCTGGTAAAATTGCGGTTGTATGCGGCTATGGCGACGTGGGCAAAGGCTCAGCCGATTCTCTTCGTGGAGCTGGTGCTCGAGTCATTGTCACAGAAGTTGATCCAATCTGCGCACTACAGGCCGCCATGGACGGCTATGATGTGCAAACCTTGCAGGATGCGTTAGCAACCGCCGACATCTATGTAACAGCAACGGGAAACAAAGACGTTATCACCGTTGATGATATGCGCCTCATGAAAGACATGGCGATTGTTTGCAATATTGGTCACTTCGATAATGAAATCGAAGTTGCTCAATTGAAGAACTTCAAATGGACGAACGTGAAACCACAGGTCGATATCGTTGAATTCCCTAAAGGCAACCGCATCATCCTTCTCTCGGAAGGCCGCCTCGTAAATCTGGGCAACGCCACAGGTCACCCCAGCTTTGTGATGTCAGCATCCTTTACCAACCAAACATTGGCGCAGATCGAGCTTTATACAAACAAAGGCAACGGCAAATACCAAAATGAAGTCTATGTTTTGCCCAAGCATCTAGACGAAAAAGTTGCCAGACTTCACCTTGGCAAACTCGGTGTTAAATTGACAACACTGAACCCAGAACAAGCCAGTTATATTGGCGTGACCCAAAACGGCCCGTTCAAAAAAGAAACCTATCGCTATTAATTGGTAGAAAATCTTCAACAGAAAGCCTGCTTTTGGGAATTCCCGAAGCAGGCTTTTTGCGTCTATATCATGGCCGGGCAGGGGCGTGATTCGTGGAAGCCGCAGGATTGGCAGAAAACAGGTTTCAAGGGCGAGATAAGACGAGAAGCAGAAAACAACATCGTATGTTGTTTCTTGCAACCTCTCTGACTGCTTTTATAGCGTTGGATGTTCAAGTTGCCAAAGCCGATGCAATTTTTCAGGAGGTTTCGAGCCTGCTTGGAACTTTAGCCGGGTTAGCAATTTTAGGGTCGGGCTTTTTCATCTATCGGCACTACCGAAAACTTAGACAGAGCGAAGAATCGATAAGACGCAAGTTGGTTGATTTGGAACGCCAGCTCAATGAATCGGAGGCTGCAATTGAGTCCGAACCTCAAATTTTAGTGGCGTGGCGCGGACTCAATTGGGCACCAGAGCGTATCACAGGACGCATTCACGAGCTCAAAAGTATTCCAACAAAACTGGAAGATTTTACACACTTTCGTAAGTGGCTTGAAAACGATTCTGCCGTTATCCTAGAAGACGTCGTAAGAAATTTGCGCGAAACTGGCGGCGGATTTAATATTGCAATTAAAACATTTGACGGTGACTTGCTCGAGGCGGCAGGGCGTGCAGCAGCTGGTCTTGCAACGCTCCGCTTGAGGCCATTATCCGGCGAGCGGCGTGTTGCAAGTGAAACGGATTACGACGCTCATAAGCTGGTCAAACAGGTAGAGCGCCTAAGTGCCATACTTGATGCAGCACCGTTTCCAATTTGGATTAATGATAAATCGGGTAGCATTGGATGGGTTAATCAGGCCTATGTGCGGGCAACAGAAGCGCCAGACAGTAATGATGTAATAAAACAAAAAATCCAAATCGCAAAACTCGAAACGATAGACCGTAGGAATGCAGACATAAAAACAGGTTTGATTGGCAGAGCTCACGCAGTTCAATCAGGGAAATTGAAAGCCTATAATATTTTTCAATCTGAATTAAGTGTTGGTCAGGCGGGCTATGCAATTGATGTAACGGCGATTGAGCAAATTGAAAAAGAGCTTGAACGCCACGTAAATGCACATGCCTCAACGCTTGATAAGTTGAATACAGCAATCGCAATATTTGGTCCCGATCAAAGATTAAGGTTCTTCAATCAAGCCTATGTCGAGTTATGGCAGTTAGATGAAACATGGCTACAAACTGAACCGAGTGATGGTGAAATTCTGGATCGCCTGCGGGCAAAACGTGATTTACCTGAAGAAGTAAACTACCGTGAATGGCGCGCCAAGCAGCTAGCTGCTTATACAAATCTCGAATTCAGAGAAGCGTATTGGTATCTCCCCGACGGTCGTTCATTGAGAGTGATTTGTGAACAACACCCATTCGGCGGCGTAACTTACCTCTACGAAAACCTCACAAAAGAATATCAACTTGAGAGTAAGTACAATGAGCTGTTTGACGTTCAACGTGAAACACTCGATAACCTAGCAGAAGCTATTGCTCTCTCTGGGCCTGACGGTAGGTTGAAACTATTCAATCCAGCCTTTATGCGGTTTTGGTCGCTTGATAGTCAATTTCTCGCGGGCAAACCTCACGTTGAAGATATTGCACAACTCACAAGTCTAAGTTCAGACGCAAGAGCAGGCTGGCAAGACATCAAGTTTGGAGTCACTGGTATTGAAGCAAATCGAAAACACCACGAAGGCAGAATGAATCAGGATGGCAGAGTTTTACGTTACCGCGCTGTTCCATTGCCAGACGGTAACGCGCTTATCACCTTCACCGATATTTCTGATAGCGTAAAAGCCGAACAAGCGCTCAGGGATCGTGCCGAAGCGCTAGAAGCCGCAGACCGCCTGAAAAACAGCATTCTAACAAATGTCTCATATGAAGTTCGCACACCACTCACCAGCATTGTAGGCTTTGCCGAAACATTGGAATATGGCATTGCTGGGCCACTTACTGCCAAACAGCGCGAATATGTTTTAGACATTCGAAAATCATCCGAAGACCTCAAGACAATTATCGACGGAATCATCGACTTGTCGGCGATTGACGCAGGGCAGATGGAGTTGAAGCTTTCGGAAATTGATATCGGTGATCTCCTTACTTCCGCTGCTGAAAGGCTTTCGCCAATATTAGAAAAACGAAAGTTGACAGTTGAAATTGAACTGTCCAATGACATCAAGAATATGATTGGTGACCCAGCGCGTCTTGAACAAGTATTAGTTCACTTGCTGTCAAACGCTGCGGGTTTTTCAAAACTTGGAAGCACTATTCAAATGGGCGCACGCAAACAAGCGCAAAATATTCAGCTGTGGGTGGCTGACAATGGCCGAGGCATTGAACCTGAACTCCAAAGAAAGGTTTTTGACAGGTTCCAAGCTAAGCCTTCCGCCGGCAGTCATCGTGGGCCGGGACTGGGCTTAGCTCTGGTTAAAAGCTTTACTGAACTTCACGGCGGAAAAGTTTCGTTGGTTTCAAAACTAGAGCATGGAACAACGGTGATCTGTACTTTGCCAATCAGCGGACCGCGTAAATCGGCTACAGCATCGAGCAACCGAAACTTCGCCGCATGACAATTTCAATGATGCAAACGATAGTTTCTAGCTCTCAAACCGAAACCGAAAATTTTGCAAAAATGCTGTCCCTTTGGTCGAGGCCAGGCCAAGTCATAGCGTTGGAGGGTGAACTTGGCTCGGGAAAATCAACCTTCGCCCGCGCCTTTATAAAAGCCTTGGCCAAAACAGGTGATATTTTTGATGTACCAAGCCCAAGCTTCTCGCTGATTCAAATCTATGATAACACGCGTGTGCCGATCGCTCATATTGATCTCTATCGTTTGAAAACTGCTCAGGAAGTGGAGGATCTAGGACTGAGCGAACTTCTAACACAGCATGCATTATTAATTGAATGGTCAGAGCGATTAAGCCAAGCCTTGGGGTCTTCTACACTCACACTGAGTTTCTCTGGCAGCGGCAACATACGTGAAATTAACATTAAAGCTGAAGGTTTATGGGTTGGGGCTTTCGACCGAAATGAAACAATCAAGTCATTTCTGAACTTCCATGGTTACGGAACTGCCGTGCGAGAATTTTTTGAAGGTGACGCATCTTCAAGGCGCTACGAGAAGCTGCATAAGGATGGCAAACAGGTTTTGCTTATGGATATGCCTCAACGCCCCGATGGGCCACCTGTAAAGAGCGGCAAGCCTTATAGTCAAATTGCGCATCTTGCAGAAAATATAAAATCTGTTGTTTGCGTGAATAGCTTTCTTAATCTGTTAGGTGGTTACAGCACCCCGAAAATATTGGGTTTTGACTATGACAATGGACTTGCCATCATTGAAGATTTAGGTAGCAATGTATTTGGAGAAATGTTGCTAGCAGGCCACGACATGACCGATCCGATGCTCGCAGCAGCAGAGCTTCTGGCAGATATTGGTCATAGTTCACACACTGACAATTTAAATTTTTCACAGCTGGATTCATATACGATTCCACCTTACGACGAAGAGGCGTTACTGATTGAAACTGAATTATTACCCAAATGGTTCTGGCCATATATAAGTAACACTGAGCCACCTGATGAAGTGGTTACATCATTTGAGTTGCAATGGAAAAAAATACTTCCTAAGGCCAAACAAAAATCACCGCAAATTGTGATGCGAGATTTTCATTCCCCCAATCTTTTGTGGATCCCAGAACGCAAAGGAATTTTGCGTGTAGGATTAATTGATACCCAAGATGCTGTCATGGGTCATGCGGCCTATGATCTTATGTCGCTGATCCAAGATGCCCGTGTTGACATTCCTGACAGACTAGCAAAGCAAACCTTTGAACACTATATCGCTTTACGTAAGGCAAAACCCAATTTCATGACCGACTCTCAATCAGTCGCAAACAAAGATGAATTTTCTGAAACCGAATTTAGAACGGCCTACGCAATATTGGGCGCTCAACGCGCCACAAAAATTCTTGGCATTTTTGCCAGACTGAACAAACGCGACGGCAAACCTGCTTATCTCAAACACATGCCGCGTGTATCGCGTTATCTCGTTGAGAACCTTGAACACCCCGCACTTGCAGAATTAAAACAGTGGTATCTCAGTTATCTTCCGGAAGCTTTGGCGGTTAATCCTTGAGTAGAGTAGGACACATTGCGATGGTCTTGGCAGCGGGCTTTGGTACCCGCATGCGACCATTATCTGATCACACGCCAAAGCCTTTGATTAAAGTTGCAGATAAACCCATCATTGCTTACGGCTTTGATAAATTACGCGAAGCCAAAGTGAACAAGGTGGTCGTCAATGTCCATTATCTGCCGCAACAACTTATCGATTGGTGCAATACATTCTCAGATCCTGAAACCCTGATTTCAAATGAGTCAAATGTGATCCTTGATACAGGTGGGGGAATCGCCAAGGCTTTACCCATGCTTGGTGAAGACGCTTTTTTTGTTCTTAACAGTGACTGTTTTTGGTCTGACAAAGGCGAATCTGCACTTAACAGATTGCGATCCGCATGGAATGACGAGAAAATGGATTGCCTACTTCTCTTGTGCGATCCCATCCAAACAACTGGATATGACGGTGAAGGCGACTTTGTAATCCAAGCTGAAGGCAAGCTGAAACGACAGCGTCACAACGCGTTAGCATATATTGGCGTTTATCTCGTCCATCCACGTCTATTTAAAAATGCGCCGAATGAAAAGTTTTCAATGAACCTGCTTTGGGACGAGGCGATAAAACATGGTCGCCTTTTCGGTATTGCGCATCATGGGCATTGGTTCCATGTTGGCACTCCTAATGCGATATCCAAAGCAGAATTAAAGTTGAAACAGGTTTGACAATGCCGACGCCGCTTCCGCGTGTCTATAACATAGCGCCCGGAGGTAACTTTCTGGATGTGCTTGCGAAAAAGATTTTGGAAGGTTTTCCTCTCGAGCCAGGCGAAGTTCTGCCGGCACTTTCACGCTGGACAATTCTCCTCCCGACGCGGCGTGCGGCCCGCCAACTCGGGCTTATACTTCTTAAGCAATCAGGCCAAAAGGCCATTCGCCTTCCTCGCATTCGACCGATTGGCGATTTAGAGGACGATCAATTGGGCGAGGCAGAATTCGTAACAGAAGTCCCCAATGCCATGTCCAAGTCTGGGCAATTCTTTGCCTTGTTTTCGCTGTTGAAACGCTGGTGCGAGGAAAACCCTTTAATTGCTTTAGCAAATGAAATTGCCAATTCTCCCGCCCAGAGCATCGCCCTGACGAACAGTCTGCTAAAACTCGTCGAACAATTTGAAACTGAAGAAATGACTTTTGAGAATCTCTGGGATGTTTACGAGACTGATCTCTCTGAACACCGAAATGCAATTCTAAGTCTTTTGGAAATTATAAAAACTGCATTACCTAAAATTTTGATTGATGAAAACCTTTTAGGTTCATCTGAAAGGCGTAATCGTTTGATCCGTTTGGAGGCACAACGCATCCAACTTGATAGCTCGCAAGGCCCAATAGTCGCGGCAGGTTCAACGGGCACCATTCCAGCAACAAGAGCTCTGCTGAAAGCCATTGCCTATCGTCCGCAAAGTGCAGTTATTTTGCCCGGGTTAGATCAATATTTGGATGAACCCACTTTACTGTCTCTAAAGCCAGATCACCCACAATACGCCCTCCAAAAACTACTCGCGGAATTGCAGATCAATCGCAGTGACGTAGTTGAACTGAGTTCAGGCAATGTTGAACGAAACCTTCTTTCATCTGAGGTGATGCGGCCCACTCAAACTGCACATCTATGGCGAGAAGCACTGTTTTCAAAAAAAAATGAGATCATGTCTTCTATGGCGCGTTTGCACCCCATCGAAGCGCCGGATCGTCATATCGAAGCACGCACCATAGCCATAATTCTAAGGAATGTACTTGAAACCCCTGGCCAGACAGGAGCTTTGGTCACTCCAGACCGGGATTTGGCACTTAGAGTAAAAATTGAATTATTACGCTGGAATATTAAGATTGAAGATTCTGCTGGCGAACCTCTGGTCAATTTTGGGCTAGCTTCTCTTCTGCAACAGATTCTCCAAACTGTTTCCGAAGGTTTTTCTCCGTCTAGTTTAATCAGCTTGTTCAATCATGCAGAATGTAACTTTGGATTATCTCGTGAGGAAATGTTGAAAATATTTCGTCACTTTGAGGTCGCGGTACTTCGAAATTATGGTGTGGGTAGGGGCCTTGAAAATATTGAGCAGGCTTTTGTATCGGCAAGACTTGGTTTCGTTAATTTAGAACGAGTCTCACCACTCGTAGCCAAATTTTCAGACGAAGACTGGCAAGCGATGCAGCAAATGCTGGAGCGAATTTTACAATGCTTAAAACCACTATCTACAGAATCAGTTGCACCCTTTCAAGACCAGCTCCACATCCTGCTAAATTGCATCCATTCGCTTGCACCTCAATGCGATCAAGGAGCGCCAGAGAACGTTCAATTTAGCGCTGTTATCAACGCAGTCGAATTGGATGCACATCGGTTGATTTCCTGCAACCTTCTAACATCAGGCCTGTTGATCTTAAATGCTTTAAAAAATGAATCCTTTAGGGAAACTGGCCGATCTCATCCACGACTTGCAATTTACGGATTGCTTGAAGCGCGAATGATGCCTGCCGACGTCTTGATTATGGGCGGTCTGAATGAATCGAAATGGCCGGCTCAACCAGACTCTGGTGCATGGCTTAATCGTCCAATGCGTGATGTCTTAGGTTTGCAACAACCCGAGCGTGAAATTGGTTTGGCCGCGCATGATTTTGCACAAGGTCTAGGTTACGACAAAGTTTATTTAACATGGTCAAAGCGTGTCGATGGTAGCCCGCTTGTCCCGTCGCGTTGGATTCTGCGGTTGATGGCTGTATTGAAAGCCGCCGGAATTGAAAAAGAAGTTGTGAAAGACAATCATTGGCTATCTTTGGCCAAAGCCATCGATGAACCAAAAACACTATCGCCGATTGGGAAACCAAAACCATCTCCGCCCATCATAACAAGACCTGTTCGAATGAGTATAACAGAGGTCGAAAAACTAATCCGCGATCCCTATTCTATATACGTAAAAAGAATTTTAAGGTTAGACCCACTTCCTCCAATTGATCGACGTCCTGATGCGGCTTTACGTGGCCTTCTTTTTCATATCGCTATTAACGAGTGGAATCAGCTGCTTTCTAAATCGACTGTAAAGAACAGTTTGGATATATTAGTTCAAGCTGGCAGAAAAGTCTTTGCGCCGTTCTTGAATGAATCAGAAATTGCAAATTTTTGGTGGCCGCGCTTCGAAAAAATGTCTAGATTCTTGATAGAAAAAGAGGCTGAGTTCGAAACGGATTTGATTCAAATCCATGCCGAAATCAATGGCAAGTATGAATTCAATATCAATGGAATAGACCACACAATTTTGGGCCGTGCAGATCGGATTGATCTTCTCAAGGACGGAAAAACACGTGTGATTGATTATAAAACAGGTGCACCTCCAACCTCGCACCAAGTCACCATCGGACTCAATCCACAATTAACATTGGAAGCGGCAGTTCTCAAACATGGAGAATTTCAAGGCTTGACCAATTCGATAACAAGCTCGCTTTACTATGTGAAAGTCGGTGGTGGGATAGCTCCTGTTGAAATGAGTTCAATTAAACCCACTGATGGTTCAACAATAGATGAATTAGCAGAGCGTCATTTAGAGGGATTAAAAACACTTCTCTCAAACTACCAGCATGAAAGTCAAAGTTATCTACCCCGCGTTGCGGTTTTGAGAGAAGAGAATAAGCTGGATTATGATCATCTGTCGCGTTTTCGTGAATGGATACTCAATGGGGGAAATGCTTGAAAAAGCTCTTCACCCCAACGCGTCAACAAGCAGATGCTGCAGATCCGAAAAGATCAGTTTGGGTAACGGCCAATGCTGGCTCTGGTAAAACCCACGTATTAGTCGAACGTGTTATTCGGTTACTGCTTGACGGTGCCGAACCAGCTTCGATTTTATGCATAACGTTTACAAAGGCCGCAGCGACAGAAATGGCGACGCGTCTTTATGATCGTTTGAGCACTTGGACTGCGTTTGATGATGAAATGTTAGAAATTGAGCTTTCTCGGATTGGTGTAAGCAATCCGCAATCAGAACATTTTATGAAGGCCCGCCAACTTTTTACGATGGTTTTGGAAACGCCTGGCGGGTTAAAAATACAAACCATTCACGCTTATTGCGAAAGGCTCTTGCAGCTGTTTCCAGTTGAAGCAGGCATGGCGCCGGGCTTTCGTGTGCTGGATGAAAGGCAAGCGCGTCAGTTGCGTGATGAAGCAAAAGAAGTAGTCCTACGTCAAACCGCGAGCAATCAAATTATATCGAGTGCATTTTCCTCGGTCGTGGAAAATTGCAATAGTGAGGCGTTTACCTCTCTCATTCAACATTTCCTGAGTTCGACAAATAACCACAGAAGTTTTCTTGGATCTGACTTGGATGCCGAAAGGTTTTCTTTGCTTCTCAAAAATGCGACCGGACTTCAACTCGATGAGACGCAGCGTTCAATTGCAGCGAAGTTAAATTCTATAGATGAGGAATCTTATCGAATTCATTCTCAAGTCATTGGAAACTACAAAGTATATGATGACCACGACGCTTCGACTATGATGAAACAGTTGCTAAATATTGATGAGCGTATTGGACTTCTCAAAACAATTTTTTTTACCAAGGACAAAAACTTAAAGCCTCGAGCAAAACTGGTTGCTAAAAATACATCAACAAAACATCCAGAAACTGCACGATTTATCACTCATGAACAAGAGAGGTTGAAGGCCCTCTTCCATCAGCAAGATCTATTAAAACGGATAGAATTCACAACTGCGATTTTTACACTAAGCAAGGCTATCTATGCCCGTATTGAGGAAAGAAAGCGACAACTTGGCAGCTATGAATTTGACGATTTAATCAAACGCGCCAGTCTGCTCTTGCGTGATTCACGCGCCACGCAATGGGTGCTCTATAAGCTTGACTCAGGCTTGAGTCATATTTTGCTGGATGAAGCCCAAGACACCAGCCCGGCGCAATGGCAGATCATCAACGCTTTGGCAGATGAGTTCTTCGCAGGGTTTGGACAGCCTAAGTTGAACGAACGAACCATTTTTGTCGTCGGTGATCGCAAGCAATCAATTTATAGTTTCCAAGGTGCTGATGCAGCAACGTTTGCTGCAGCCCGCAAGAACTTTCTATCTTTGATCATGCGAATGTCGAAAACGTCGGCGGAGATAGAACTCAACATTTCCTATCGCAGTACTCAAGAAATTCTAGACGCTGTCAATAAAGTATTCCCAGCAAGCGATCCGGCAAGATTGGGCTTTGCACCAGAAGATGTTTCAGAGCAAGACCATACGACAAACCGGCTTGGGGCTGTCGGTCGAGTTGAGGTCTGGCCATTGGTAATACCAAATGAAGCTGAAATGGAGCCGGATCATTGGCTAGCCCCTATTGACCGTGAACCGGCCCAATCACCAAAGCGCCGATTGGCCAGACAAATTGCCCGAACAATAAAATCATGGATCGGAAGTCGAAAATTGGTTTCATTGGACCGAACCATTGTGCCAGGTGACATCATGATATTGTTGCAGTCGCGGGGTTCTTTGTTTTCAATGTTAATTGCTGAATTGCGTAAAATTGGCGTGCCAGTGGCTGGCGCTGACCGCTTAAAATTGAACGAAAGTATCGCAGTCCAAGATTTAGCTGCAATTGCGCAATGGGTGGTTCTTCCGATTGACGAATACGCCCTGGCATGTTTGCTTAAGAGCCCCTTTGTTCCAAATCCGTTGACTGAAGACGAGCTATTTCAACTGGCCCATAATCGCTTGGCGCAATCGCTTTGGGATAGAGTGCAAAATCAAAAAACCCCTAACTCGATATGGTTGATGGATCTCATAGATTACTCAAAAAGTGCCAGCCCGTATGATTTCTTCTCATATATATTGAGCAAATATCGAAAGCCTATGTTGGAAAGATTGGGCCCTGAGGCAAGTGATGCGACCGATGCTTTTCTCGATCAAGCTCGCGCTTATGAATTGGAACATGGTCGCTCGCTGATAGGCTTTTTGCATTGGTTTAATGAGGGTGAAACCGAAATAAGGCGCGAACTTGAGATGACATCAGGTGAGGTACGGCTCATGACAGTGCACGGCGCAAAAGGTCTGGAATCAAATATAGTCTTTCTTCCAGATGCAGCTTCAGTGCCAAAGGGGCGTGACGCAAACCGTATAACAATGATTCCTGACGATAAAACTGGCATGGCATTGCCACTTTTGAACCTAAGTGGCCTTTCGACATCTCCATATTTGCAGGAATCCATAAACAGTTCTGAATTCAAAATAGCGGCAGAGCGTAAACGACTTCTCTATGTTGCCATGACCCGAGCACGAGAAGAGCTTTATATTTGTGGCGCGAAGGGCAAGCGAAAAGACGTTCCAAAAGATTGCTGGTATGCCATTGTTGAGCCCATTCTCGGGGTCGTATCCGATGTGAACGAGGAGATCGGCATTGCGGCGACAGAGACTAAATTTGCCCAAGAAACAGCGCAGATTCCGTCTTGGGCATTGACATCTGTATCCGAAGAAAACTCTATTAAAGTTAGAGCGGCAACGAGTCTAAAACCCCAATTCGAAGGCGGCCAATCAGCTTCAAAGCAAGTTGAATTTAAACGCGGAATAGCAATTCACGCTTTACTTCAGAGTTTAGCCAACATGCCGCGCGAAAACCAAGAAAAGGCTGCCAAATTTCAAGCAAGAAAATTGGGATTAGATGATCACACGGCAAACTCACTCGTAAATGTATTCAACTTGCCAGCACTTGCGCCCTTCTTCGAGCCTCACAGCGAGTCAGAAGTTGAAATTTCCGGTATACTTGAAAACGGCCAAACCATTATCGGTCGGGTTGATCGGCTTGTCGTAAACTCAGATGAGGTTTTACTGCTCGACTATAAATCAGATCGTTATTTACCCGAAATTATTGAGGCTAATCATCCCTATATCGTTCAGCTGGCAACTTATGCGGGTATGCTTTCAAACATTTATCCAAAACACACCGTCAAAGCAGCGTTGTTCTGGACGCAGACCGCAAAACTGGAATGGATTTCTCCAAGCTTGATGACGCAAGCACGTCAGCTCGTTTTAAACGCAAACATGACGCAGATGACTTGACCTTGTGCATGATCGTCACTACCTCTGTTACATAATAACCGATTTGGAGTAATTGCATGTCCACTCATAAAGTCACCGATGCCAGCTTTGAAGCTGATGTACTTAATTCGTCCACCCCTGTGGTTGTGGATTTCTGGGCGGAGTGGTGCGGCCCTTGCAAAATGATTGGCCCATCATTGGAAGAAATAGCGAAGGAATTGGGTCCCAAAGCCAAAATCGTCAAAATCAACATTGATGAAAATCCTGGCACGCCATCCAAATTTGGTGTCCGTGGCATTCCAACATTGATGGTGTTCAAAGATGGTAAGCTTGCAGCAACCAAGGTCGGCGCTTTACCAAAGACCCAGTTGCAAACCTGGATTGAGTCGTCGATTTAACGTTTTGCGGCTCCACTGAGGGCCGACATGGTTTCACCACTCTGCGCAGCCAGCACATGGCCCGCAAGATAGAGTGAACCGCAGATAATGATCCTTGGAGCAGGGTGCAAAACCACAGCCTGCTCAAGTGCTTTTTCAAGCGATGGCGCAGAAAAAGAAGGAATGCCATTTTCCCTGGCCATCAAAGCAAGGTCATCAGCTGCAATCGTGTTGATCTCTCCGGGAATTGCGATCGTTATCAGGTGTTGAGCAATATTTTTGAAATTGGCAACAAAAGCGCCGGGATGTTTGGTGTTCAACATGCCCCAAATCATAATCAACGGCTTGGGATTCTTCGCATTCATGTCCTTGAGCGTTTGCGCCAATACAATACCAGCAGGCCCATTATGCCCACCATCTAACCAAAGCTCTGCATCAATCGGCAAAAGCTCATTCAGGTGCCCATTTGTCAGCAGCTGCATCCGCGCAGACCAAGTCACTTTCAATAAGCCAGTCTCAATGGCAATATCGCTGACGCGCGCGTCTTTCAAAGCACGAACAGCTGCAATGGCATTGCCTGCATTATCAATCTGGTGCGGCCCTTGAAGCGCTGGCAGCGGCAAATCCAATAAACCATCTTCGTCTTGGAAAACCAATCGACCATGCTGCGTGTAACTCTGCCAATCTTGATTGGCGATCTTAAGCGGTGCACCAACTCTTTCAGCAACGCGTTCTATCTCATCCCGCGCTTCAACAGATTGCGCACCTATTACACCAATCACACCACGTTTTAAAATTCCCGCCTTCTCGCGGGCAATTTCCTCAATGGTGTCACCAAGATACTGTTGGTGATCCAAACCGATGGACGTGATTACACTTACGGCGGGATGATCAATAACATTAGTAGCATCCAAACGCCCACCCAGACCCACTTCCAAAATGAGATAATCAGCAGGTGTGCGACTAAATGCTAAAAAAGCCGCAGCCGTTGTGATTTCAAAAAAGGTAATTGGTTCAGAACCATTCGCCGCTTCGCATTCCTCTAACAAAGCAGATAGATCAACTTCCGAAATTAGTTCTCCCGCAACACGAATGCGCTCGTGAAACTTTACCAAATGCGGCGACGTATAAGAATGCACCGTAAGCCCAGCTGCCTCCATAATTGCGCGTGTAAAAGCCAGTGTTGAACCCTTTCCATTAGTTCCCGCAATATGGATGATCGGCGGTAGTTTCTTTTGAGGATTTCCGAGACGCTCCAATATCCGCCACATGCGCACAAGCGAAAGATCAATGATCTTCGGATGAAGCTCCAGCAGCCGCATTAATATGGCATCGCTACGGGCCATATTTAAGCGTTAACAGCAACCAAAGCACCGGGCGAAATTTCACGTGGCTGAACCTTCATCAACATCCGTGCAATACGGCTGACCGTTGTTTTCATTTCATGACGATGCACAACTGAATCAACCATTCCATGCTCGCGCAAGTATTCGGATTTTTGAAAACCTTCCGGCAGTTTTTCACGAATGGTCTGTTCAATTACGCGCTGCCCCGCAAACCCAATGGTCGCTTGCGGTTCAGCCAAATGCACATCGCCCAACATTGCATAAGATGCAGTAACGCCACCAGTTGTTGGATTAGTCAGCACCACAATATAAGGTAAACCCGCTTCACGAAGTTCTTGCACAGCAATTGTCGTGCGCGGCAATTGCATGAGAGACAAAATGCCTTCCTGCATGCGCGCTCCGCCAGAAGCCACAAAAATCACAAATGGGCAGGACTTGGCAACAGCCATACGCATGGCAGCGATAATCGCGTCGCCTGCAGCCATGCCAAGGGAGCCGCCAATAAAGCCCATGTCTTGCACAGCCACCACCATGGCCTGCTCATTGACCTGGCCGTATCCTGCTTGAATCGAGTCATCAACACCCGTCTTGGACTTTGCATCCTTCAGACGGTCAGCATAACGCTTTTCATCTTTGAACTTCAGAGGATCAACAGCAACTGCTGGCCCAGAAATCTTTTCAAATTCGCCACCATCAAACATCGATTTCAGTCGCAAAGCCGCTGGCATGCGGTGATGGTGTCCGGAGGGGAAAACAAAGCCGTCGGCCTCGAGGTCTTTGTAAAACACCATCTGGCCTGAATCTGGATCCTTGATCCACATATTTTCAGGTACGTCACGCTTGGCCGTGCCAAGCAAGCTACGAATACGAGGCCGAACGAAATTTTTGATCCAGTTCATTTTATAGTCTCACACCCTTTGCAATCTCGCGCACCATATCATGAACGGCCTTGGGCGTTTTGGCTGTAGCCTTGCCCTGTTTGTTCAAACTTTTTTCCACCGCGCTCACCAATGCCGAGCCCACCACAACACCATCGGCATCTTTGGCAATCACCCGTGCTTGCTCAGCGCTCTTAACGCCGAACCCGACACAGATGGGAAGTGAAGTATGTTTGCGCAAGCGATTCACATTCTGCTTCACACTCTTTAAATCAGGCGCTTTTGTGCCGGTAATTCCAAGAACCGAAACGTAGTAAACAAAGCCCGATGTATTCCTAAATACTTTAGGAGCGCGCACATCATCAGTTGTAGGCGTGGCAAGCCGTATAAAATTTATTCCCGCTTTCATTGCTGGAATGCAAAGCTCTTCATCTTCCTCAGGTGGCAGATCAACAATGATCAAACCATCAGCGCCTGCTTTTTTAGCATCAACCAAAAATTTCTCAACGCCATAAACATAGATGGGATTGTAGTAACCCATCAACACAATTGGCGTAACATCATCGCCTGCACGAAATGCCTTGAGCAACTTCAGAGTCTTCTTCATGGTCTGGCCACCGTCCAGCGCACGAAGCCCGCCTGCTTGAATAACGGGGCCATCGGCCATCGGATCCGTAAATGGCATGCCCAACTCGATCATATCGGATCCTGCCTTCGGCAAGCCCAGAATGATTTTGAGCGATGTATCGTAATCAGGATCACCCGCAGACACGAATGTAACAAGTGCTGCACGGCCCTCTTCTTTCAGCGCAGCAAAGCGGCGGTCAATGCGGGTGCTCACAGCTTCACTCCCAAAATTTCAGCCACAGTGAAAATGTCTTTGTCGCCGCGTCCACACATATTCATCACCATCAAATGTTCTTTCGGCAATTTAGGCGCAATCTTCATCACATGGGCCAGCGCGTGCGATGGCTCTAGTGCTGGAATAATGCCCTCTAGTTTGCAACAAAGCTGAAACGCTTCCAAAGCTTCCTTGTCGGTTGCAGAAACATATTGCACACGCTTCATATCATGCAGCCAAGCATGTTCAGGCCCAATGCCCGGATAATCTAAACCTGCCGAAATCGAATGGCCCTCAGTAATTTGCCCATCATCATCCATTAAGAGATAAGTGCGGTTGCCGTGTAAGATGCCGGGCTTTCCGCCCGTGATCGATGCGGCATGCTTTTTCTTCAAACCATGCCCCGCAGCTTCAACGCCGATAATCTCAACTGAGGCATCATCAAGAAATGGATGAAACAATCCCATCGCATTTGATCCGCCACCAATTGCTGCAATCAGAGAATCCGGCAAACGACCCTCACGCTTCATCATCTGCGCTTTGGTTTCTTTGCCAATCACCGATTGGAAATCGCGCACCATTTCAGGATAAGGATGTGGGCCAGCAACAGTGCCGATGCAATAGAACGTATCTTCCACATTGGCCACCCAATCACGAAGGGCCTCGTTCAAAGCATCCTTCAAAGTGCGCGAACCCGATTTTGCCGGAACTACTGTGGCCCCCAGCAATTTCATACGGAACACATTTGGCGCTTGGCGGGCAATGTCAACTTCACCCATATAGATGATGCATTCCAAACCGAAACGCGCACAAGCCGTCGCCGTCGCCACACCATGTTGACCAGCACCCGTCTCTGCAATAATGCGCTTCTTGCCCATGCGTCGTGCCAGCAAAATCTGCCCCATCACATTATTGATCTTATGAGCGCCCGTGTGATTGAGCTCATCGCGCTTCATATAAATTTTAGCCCCACCCAAATGCTCGGTCAGGCGCTCAGCGAAGTAAAGCGGCGACGGGCGGCCCACATAATGCTCTAGAAAATCATCAAGCTCCGCTTGGAATGAGGGATCGGCTTTTGCATCCTTATAGGCCTGCTCCAATTGCAAGATCAGTGGCATTAAAGTTTCAGCGACAAAGCGTCCGCCATAAATGCCAAACAGGCCTTTCTCGTCAGGACCTGTGCGATAGGAGTTGGGAATAGCCGTCATGATAGATCCTTAAAAACTAAAATTGTTCTAGCCGCCCTGCTTGGCCTGCTCAATGAATTTCCGAATAAGTTTGGCATCCTTGATTCCGGGGGCGGTTTCAACGCCGGAAGACACATCTACAATCGGCGCACCCGTAACCGCGATAGCTTCCGCGACATTTTCTGGAGAAAGCCCGCCAGACAGCATGAACTGGCCCTTGATGTTATTCAAAAGTGCCCAATCAAAAGAGATCCCATTTCCACCCGGCAAAGCGTCTTCCAAAGTATCTGGCGCTTTGGCGTCAAACAAAATCAAATCAGCCTTGCCATGATAATTCTGCGCCTTTGCGACATCCAAAGCCTCGCGCACTGGAATGGCCTTGATTACCTTGACACCAGTCAACTTTGCAATTTCCAAAATCCGGTTTGGCGTTTCATTGCCGTGCGCTTGAAAATAATCGGGCCGCACCCGCTTGGTGATGAGCTCCAACAACTTATCATCGCCATCAACAACCAACGCCACCACAGCAGCCTTACCTTTCGCCATCTTTGCCAAAGCTGATGCCTGTTCGACGTTCACATTGCGCGGGGATTTGGCAAAAAACACCAACCCAACCATATCAGCACCTGCATCGAGCGCGGCTTTCATGGTCAGAGGTTCTGACAGTCCGCAAATTTTAACTTGGGTCATCAACGCAAGCTTTCCAAAATGGATTGCGCAGCAAGAGCCGGATCGGCAGCACCCGTGATCGCCCGCCCAATCACCAACACATCAGCACCGGCATCGACAGCCGACTTTGGCGTGGCCACGCGTTTTTGATCATGGGCCGATGCATCAACTGGTCTGATGCCCGGCACCACTGTTAAAAACTTGCGCGGTAATTTTGTGCGGATGTTTTGCAAATCGAGTGGGCTACACACCACACCATCAAGCCCCGCCAAATGCGCAAGCTCCGCCAAACGTAAAGCCTGATCATCAGTCTTTTGGTTCCGCGTAAAGCCAGTTGCCCATAAATCCTCATTCGAAAGTGAAGTCAAAATCGTCACCGCAATCAAATTTGTCTCCGAGCCGACAGCCTCCCTAGCCGCTTTCATCATATCCATCCCACCCGTTGCGTGAACATTGGTAATGACCGGAGCGGGCGCTAACTTCAAAAGTGAACGCAGCCCTTGTGCCACGGTGTTGGGAATATCATGCAGCTTCATATCCAAGAAAATCGGAATACCCGCCGCTCCAAGCGCTTCATATCCTTTGGCGCCGTGGGCATAAAAAAACTCCATGCCAATTTTCACCATGCCCACGTAGCCTTGCAGGAGCTTCGCAAGCTCAAGCGCGCGAGCAAGTTCGGGGGTGTCCAAAGCAACGCAAATAGGATTCTTCAAGGTCATGAAATTGAACTAGCGCGAAATACTCAGCTGCGCAAATGCACCAGTGTCGCCGTTGCCAAATCTTCCAAGGCTGTGCCACAAGATTTGAATAAAGTAATCTCCGCCTCAGTTTTCCGGCCATGCACTTTAGCGCGGCAAAGCTCAAACAAATCGCCCTGCACATTCTTAAAATCAAAGCGTCCTTCGTCCCGCGCTTGGATCAAATCGCCAGCCTCAGCCAAGGCCCCTTCGCGCGTATCGACGTAAACGCGGGCAGCCGCCACAGTATCTCCGTCCACTTCTCGCATCAAAGGTTTAAATGCCCCCGCCAAATCTACATGGGTGCCGGGTTTTAACCAGGCGCCTTTGACGATGGCGGCGTTGGAGCTAGTAATGCCTGAAACAATATCTGCGCGCCCCTCAGCATCCTGCAAATCTGACACTGCTTCAACCACAAAACCTTCTTTGCTTAGCTCCGTCGCCACATCTTGCGCCTTCGCCAAAGTACGATTGTAAATCAAAACCATTTTTATAGGCCGAACCGCAGCATGGGCACGCGCAAAATGCAGAGCCAGTGCACCAGCTCCAATAATCAGTAAAGTCGAAGAATCCTTCCGCGATAAATAATCCGAAGCCAAAGCCGAAGCGCAAGCCGTGCGTCGTCTGGTCAGCTCTGTGCCATCCATCGAACACACAGGTGTTCCTGTTCTATTGTCGATTAACATATAAGCGGCCTGAACCGTGGGAACGCCCAATGCGGCATTGTCTGTCTTGACTGTCACGGTCTTAAGACCCGTAAAATCCGCACCCCAAGCTGGCATCAAAAGCAATGTGGTGGCAGGCCCAGTTTCATGATGGTGGCGTACAGGTGTTTCAATATCGGCGCGAAACCCCTCACGCAAAGCTTCGACAATATCTTTGTAAGAAACCAGCCGCGCAATCTCGTCAGCTGAAATAAACTTCATGGCCCAATACCAATGAAAGGCGAAAGCTCAGTGGAAGCTGAAACCGCGACTGGGTCTTTCGCTGTTTCCAGTTCGCTTTGCAACCGTACAATATCCCGCGCCCTTTCGCGAGCCAATTTGCGATGCCTGCCTTGCGCAAGCCAACACATTGCCCAACCCACAATCAATCCAATAAACACACCAAAAATAAACAACAACCAAAGGGGCATCTCAATGGTCAAAAAAGGCGAGGTGGATGAAAATGGATCAAGAGAAAGTCTTGTCCATTGTCTATTGGCCACTGCAAATGAAATCACGATGATCGCTACAGGCAGCCAGATAATCCAACGCAGAATGCGGCGCAAAAACTAGGCCTTTTCTTTGGCAATGCTGCCGTTCAGTCGGGCGCGCAATTCTTTGCCTGTCTTAAAAAATGGCACACGCTTTGGCGTCACTTCAACGCTTTCGCCAGTACGCGGGTTGCGCCCCTGCCTGCCATCACGCTCTTTCACCGAGAAAGCCCCAAATCCACGAAGCTCAACGCGGCTGCCACCTTTCATCGATTCGATCACTTCATCAAAAATCTTATTCACAATCCGCTCCACATCGCGGTGATAAAGATGTGGGTTTTTATCAGCAATTTTTTGAACGAGCTCAGACTTGATCATGATTTTTGTGTCCGAATTGAAATCAGTTCGGTCTTTATAGGCGGGATAAAGCAGGGGTGCAACGGGCAGGATTTGCAAAAATTTATTCAAAACGCATTTCAATAAAAAAAGCCAGCGCAGTTTCCCGCGCTGGCTCTAAACTAAGTCGATAAAATCTTATTCGGCTTCTTTCTTCTTTAAAGCAGCTTGCAAAATATCACCAAGCGATGCGCCTGAATCTGAAGAACCATATTGGGCCACGGCTTCGCGTTCATCGGCCATTTCAAGAGCCTTGATCGAAACATTCACCTTGCGGGCTTTTGCGTCCATAGCAGTGATCAATGCGTCGAACTTTTCGCCAACGGCAAAACGATCAGGGCGTTGGCCGTCGCGGTCGCGGGCCAGATCAGCGCGCTTGGCGTAAGCGGTGATGTCGGTTCCAGCAATGCGCACTTCAATGCCACCATCTTCAATCTTCAACACTTCGCAAGTGACTTTCGAACCCTTGCGTGGCGCACCACCGGTCGCTGGAGCAGAGGCACCACCACCAGCCGATTTAGCAGGAGCAGAAGATGCCCCAGCAGAACCTTCGGTGAGTTGCTTGATGCCAAGCGAGATGCGTTCCTTTTCTTGGTCAACATCAAGAACGACGGCTTTCACCATATCGCCCTTTTTGTAATCCTTGATGGCTTCTTCGCCAGGACGCTTCCAATCCAGATCTGACAAGTGAACCATGCCGTCCACGTCGCCATCGAGGCCAACGAACAGACCAAACTCAGTCATGTTCTTCACTTCGCCTTCAAGCACAGTGCCCTTAGGATATTTCGAAGCGAAAGTTTCCCAAGGGTTGTTTTGAACTTGCTTCAAGCCCAGCGAAATACGGCGCTTGGCGGAATCGATTTCCAAAACCTGCACTTCAACCATTTCCGATGTGGAAAGAATCTTGCCGGGGTGAACGTTTTTCTTGGTCCAGCTCATTTCTGAAACATGAACGAGGCCTTCAATGCCGTCTTCCAGTTCAACAAATGCGCCGTAATCCGTAATGTTCGTCACCTTGCCTTTAACTTTGCTGCCAACAGCAAATTTCTCAGCAACGATTTCCCATGGATCCTTGTCCAATTGCTTCATGCCAAGTGAAATGCGTTGTGTTTCAGGATTAATGCGGATGATTTGCACCTTAACAGTTTGACCAACGGTCAAAACATCTGAAGGATGGTTCACGCGCTTCCACGCAATGTCGGTCACGTGCAAGAGGCCGTCAATTCCGCCCAGATCAACGAATGCGCCGTAATCAGTGATGTTCTTGACCACACCGTCAACCACTTGGTTTTCAGCAAGGTTACCAACCAATTCCGAGCGTTGCTCAGCACGGGTTTCTTCCATAACAGCGCGGCGCGAAACCACGATGTTGCCACGGCGGCGGTCCATCTTCAAAATCACGAAAGGTTGCGATACATGCATAAGTGGGCCCACATCGCGGATCGGGCGAACGTCAACTTGTGAACCGGGAAGGAACGCAACAGCGCCGCCCAAATCAACCGTAAAGCCGCCTTTAACGCGACCAAAGATCACGCCATCAACGCGCTCGGCTTTGGTGGTCATTTCTTCAAGACGTGTCCAAGCTTCTTCGCGCTTGGCTTTATCGCGTGACAATACAGCTTCGCCCAAAGCGTTTTCAATACGCTCAAGATAAACATCAACTGTGCTGCCAACTTTAATGTCTGATTCTTTGCCTGGCATGGCAAATTCCTTCAGCGGAACTTTGCCTTCAGTCTTCAGGCCAACGTCAATGATCACAAAATCATTTTCAATCGCCAACACCTTGCCTTTAACAACGGTGTTCTCATTGACGGGACGGTCGAGATAGCTCTCGGCCAAAAGTGATTCAAAATCTTCAAGAGTAGGTTGCATCGAAACGGCAGATTTTGCCATATGGGGTATTTCCTTATTCGCGTTGCGGCGGAGGGCTTAGCCACACAAAGCTCAAAAAACGCGAGGCTGCAATCAGCGGTTAAAGGCATTCCAAACATCAGTTCACAACGTAGAGGCACCGCAAAGCAAACAAACGCTTAAAACAATTAAGAGCAGGAAATCCCACCCCAGTGATATCCCGGGAGAAAACCCCCGACCTCAAGATCGCCGCGCTATAGCGCAGATGGGTGTGTGGGGCAAGCCCACGTTCCAGCCTACGATAGGGCCACCCTCAGTCCTTCGGACAGCTCCCCCAGCGTAGCTTAGGGAGCGTAATAAAATTGAAATATCGCCTGTCATCGCCCTCCGCCCAGCTCTGCTGGGGGAGGTGCCCGAAGGGCGGAGGGGGTGCCGCGGCTAAACACGCTCACAACCAGCGCGCAACTTCAACAACTGATTAAAACCTAACATAGAAATCAATCCTAAGGCTCCTGCCAGCCCCGTACAGCGTGATCAAAACCGCCCGCTACCCCAATAGCTTCCAACACAAGAATCGTGTCCTATGGCTCTTAGAACGTCTTTAAACACCTAGCCTAAGACTAAATAGCAAATCCGGTCTTGATGAGACCAACCCCTACTCACCAACAACTACAGTTTCTGTACTAGACTAGACCGTCTCCATCGCCGCATAATGACTCTTGGAGGTGAGATCATGTCTATCGACAGCTATAATCAATTTTGCCCTGTTTCCAAAGCTTGTGAAATTATTGAGCCGAGATGGACTTTGCTGATCTTGTGCGAAATGTGGCAAGGCTCGATGCGGTTTAACGAAATTCGGCGCGGTGTGCCCGGCATGTCACCCACCTTGATGTCAAAACGCTTGAAAGAATTAGAACTGCGCGGAATCATCAATCGTACCGAAGATCAATCAACCAAAGAAATCCATTACACCATGACCAACATGGGAAATGAGCTGCAACCCATCATTCATGCGCTTGGCAAATGGGCCCACCGCAATATTGATGCCGACGTGACTCTGGAAAAACTCGATGCGCGATTACTCATGTGGAACATGCGGCGCAAGATCAACACCGTGACTTTCCCCAAGCGTAAGCGCACGGTCATCCAATTCACATATCCTGAATTGCCCGAAGTTGAACAGCGTTATTGGATCATTGCAAAGCCCGGCGCCGTTGTTGACCTTTGTTCTGTTGATCCCGGATTTGATGTTGACCTCTATATTACAGCTGATTTGAAAGCGATGACATCAGCATGGATGGGCCATTCAACGCTGCGAGCGCAAATTGCGGCGGAGAAAGTCATTATGGTTGGTGATCGAACCCTTGCCAATACAATCGATCTTTGGATGGTGCGCAGTTCTATGGCGATGGCGGCGTGAGTGATCCATAAACTGTATCGGTGCGCTCCATAAACTACACTGGCCCTCGGCATCTTATCTTTCCTAGGTTTGTCAAACCAAACAGAGGAGAATAGCAAATGAATCCGAACCAAGCATTATGGGAAAAAGGCGATTTCACCCGCATCGCAGCGACAATGCGCGAAAGCGGTGAGGAGCTGGTTGAAAGCTTGAACATCAAAAAAGGCCTTAAAGTTTTAGATGTCGGCTGCGGCGACGGCACAACTGCAATTCCTGAAGCCAAGCGCGGCGCCGAAGTATTGGGCGTTGATATCGCTAGCAATTTGGTTGCCGCTGGCAATAAATGCGCTAAGGAGCAGGGCCTTTCGAATTGCAAATTTCAGCAAGGTGATGCATCAAATTTATCCGACTTGAAAGATCAGAGTTTTGATCTTGTGGTCAGTATCTTCGGCGCGATGTTTGCACCGAGACCTTTTGATGTGGCGAAAGAATTAGTGCGTGTGACGAAAAAAGGTGGGCGCATCGTGATGGGCAACTGGATTCCTGGTGACCCAACGCTTGTTGCGCAGATTTTAAAGATCAGCTCGGCCTATTCGCCACCACCGCCAGAAGGATTTGAAAGCCCGATGAAATGGGGCGTAGAAGCCGATGTGGTCGAAAGATTCACAGCAGTGGGTGTTGCCAAAGCAAACATAACTTTTGCGCGCGAAACTTATACGTTCAATTTCGCCGGAACCCCATCTGGATTTGTCAGTGAGTTTCGAAATTACTATGGGCCGACCATGAACGCCTTCGAGGCCGCAGAGAAAAATGGCAAGGCCGCAGAACTGCAGAAGGAATTGGATACGCTGTTTAGCGCCCAGAATATCAGCAAGGCAAAAGACCGAACCGCAGTAAATGCAACATTTCTAAAAGTCACCGTTAAGGTTTAGCTGTCTTCGCCTTAACAAATCCCAATACTTCTGCGAGCGCCTCTTCTACGCCGAGCTCCGAATTATCAATCACGATGACATCTTTTGACGAGCGGGCCGGAAGGTTGAGGCGCTCGTCTCTGGTGTCTCTGGCAATAATATCATCAGTCACAGCTTCGAGCGTTGTGTCCACACCCACGCCACATAGCTCTTTAAACCGTCTTGCAGCACGGGTGGAAACAGAAGCCGTAATGTAGAATTTCACATCCGCCTCAGGGCAAATCACTGTGCCAATGTCGCGGCCATCCAAAACCGCTCCGGGCAAACGCTTGGCAAAATCGCGTTGGAATTTTAAAAGTGCAGATCGCACTTCGGGAATTACGGCCACTTTTGAAGCGGCACTGCCCACCACTTCGCTGCGCAGTTCATGATTTTCAAAATCATCCACATTCAAATCTCGCGCAAATGCAGCAATCTTTGTTGCGTCGTTTAAATCCGTCTGTGTACGGATCATTTGCAATCCCACCATCCGGTAAAGCGCACCCGTATCTAAGAAATGATAACCCAAATGCTGCGCAATGCCTCTGGCCAGCGTGCCCTTGCCCGCCGCTGATGGCCCATCGAAGGCGATCAACATCAGGCGGGTGAAATCCGCGCACCCAAACCGTTCAGCAAATCGGTAAAGCCCGGAAAGCTGGTGGCGATAAAGGCGCTGTCATCAATTTTAGTGTGGATGCGCGAAGCAAGGCCCATGACCAGAAAGCTCATGGCGATTCGGTGATCCATATGAGTTGTCACTTTCCCTCCGCCGGGTGCGCCACCGCCATGAACCTCGAGCCAATCATGGCCTGATGCCGTGGCCACGCCATTGGCCTGCAAGCCAGCCTCCACAGCATTCAGGCGGTCGCTTTCTTTCACGCGCAGTTCTTCCAACCCTTCCATCCGCGTTGTGCCTTCAGCAAAAGAAGCTGCAACTGAAAGGATAGGATATTCATCAATCATCGAAGGTGCTCTCTCTGGCGGCACCCGAACCCCTTTGAGGCGCGAATACTTTACGTGCAAATCACCCACTTCCTCACCACCAGCCATGCGGCGATTCTCAATCGTAATATTGCCACGCATTTCGATGAGTGTTTCGATTAATCCTGTGCGCGTTGGATTGAGCATGATATTTTCAATAACAATCTCCGAACCCTCGGTGATCAGTGCTGCCACCATTGGGAAAGAGGCGGATGATGGATCACCCGGTATATCCAAATCCTGCGCCTTCAACTCATGTTGTCCTTCAATGGAAATATGCCGCGCACCATCTTTCATCACAACGCTGATCTTGGCCCCGAATGACGTAAGCATCCGTTCCGTATGATCACGCGTGGCGATGGGCTCGATCACTGTGGTCACACCTTTGGTGTTGAGACCGGCCAATAAAACAGCGGACTTCACTTGCGCTGAGGCCACAGGCAATGTGTAGGTAATCGGCTTGGCATTGACCGCACCATGCAGCTTCAAAGGCAGACGGTCACGTTCGGCTGTTTCAAACTTTGTTCCAAAGGCTGCCAAAGGCTTGGTCACCCGGCCCATCGGCCGCTTGGACAATGAAGCATCACCAATGCAGCGCGCGGTTAAATCCGTTGAAGCCATCAAACCCATGGCGAGGCGTACACCCGTGCCAGAATTTCCAAAATCCAAATCACCGACGGGTGATTTAAGGCCACCCACACCCACACCATCGACCAGCCATGTGCCATCAGGCAACTTCTCAGTCTTAGCCCCCAAAGCGGCCATAGCTTTGGCACTATTGACCACATCCTCGGCTTCCAACAGCCCGGTAATGCGCGTCTGCCCTATGGCCACTGCGCCAAACATTAGCGCGCGGTGCGACATCGACTTATCGCCGGGCACTTTGATGCGGCCTTTGAGTGCGGTTGATTTGCGCGAGATCAATGGAGTGGGCTTTGTAGCTGAATGAGTCATGATCTTGCCCGAATACACGGCTTCAAAAGCCCTGTCACCCTCCCTCAATCAAAGTTTTGACATTCCTTCCAACCCGTGGCAGAAGCCCGCTCAATCAAAACTATTTATGAAGGAATTTGCAGTGGTTAAAGCTGAGCTTGGAACCAAGCGGACCTGCCCTAATTGTGCAACCCGTTTTTATGATTTGTTGAAATCCCCTATTGTGTGCCCATCTTGCGCCACAAGCTTTATGGCAATGTCGATTCTGCCATCAAAAGCGGAATTCCCTGGCATGGTGCCGCAAGCCCAGCCAAAGCCGCGTGAAGAGGCTGATGATGCTGATACTGGCGAAGTTGAACTCATAAGCTTGGATGAAGCCGCAGCCGAAGAAAAAGGCGATGACGAAACCGCAGGAATCGAGGATGTGGATCTGGGCGAAGACGCCGCGACAACCACCAATGACGATGAAGATGATACATTCCTCGTGGAAGAAGAGGACGAAGGCAATATGTCTGACCTCGTTGAAGGCGGCGGCAAGGAAGAAGACGAAGAACAATAAAGTTCTTGCGTCTGGCCTGATGGCCTACTAGATCATCTATCGCGTTTGGGCGCTTAAATGCCCAAACCCCATTACCTGATTATCGGGGGCATAGCTCAGCTGGGAGAGCGCTTGCATGGCATGCAAGAGGTCAGCGGTTCGATCCCGCTTGTCTCCACCAATCCTTTCAATAACTTAGTGGTTTATGAAAAAGCGGTAAAACGGCCCTAGCAACCAGTTAGCGACCATCTAGCAACCAAATCGCGAATATATGCTTTTATGCCCGCTATTTATGGACAAAAAACGTGCGTTTTTACCCTATTTGACGACCGTTAGCTTCACTTCTTTCCTAACACAAGTAAGGCTGGAAAGCGGGGTGGGCTGCAAGAGCGACGCAGAGGCCCGCTGCATGAGGTGGGCCGCACCAAAGGCCGTAGCAAAGCGTAGGACTGCGCAAATGAGAACTTTCTCGACGGAAAGAACTTTGAACGCCTGCGCAGTTGCGGCCCACCGCAGCGGGCCTAGCAAGGAGCGACCGCCCACCCCGCGAGCATGTTCAAAGTTCCGGTGTGAAAACGCTTCGAACAATGACCGTAGCGCTCGGCCTATGCCCAGATGTTCTAATTATGAGGAATACACCCCGAAATTAACATATCTATAAAGTGATATATATAATTTGAAAAACATATTGAAATATAATCATGCAGAAGTGGTGAATTTAAAAGTGGCACATAATGGAAGAGTGATACTTCCTTTGAAAGTTCCTAAAGCTCAGGGTGTCAACGGCGAAGGCGTGGATCTGCTGTCGCTGGAGGCCACTCCGCGAAACTGTCATCTATTCGAGAAAGCATACTGAGAGCACAAAAACTCTATCGTGGTGACGTTAAGGTTCACGAGACAACGGATGACTTTTTGAAAGAACGGCGTGCCGAAACTGCACGAGAAGAAACGCAAGACGAAGTCGTTCCACTATGGCAAGAATAGTTTTCGAGTCCTCGGCGGTTTTGGCGCTTGCGTCAAGAAAAGGTTTTCCGGTTCTCACAACTGATCAAGTTTGGGCAAATTTAGAAATTCCTGATCGCGAAGTAAGTTTGGCGCTTTAGGTTTATATAGTCGACAAAGCGGCCTTTTTGCCAAGACGTGTTTCGCTTTCGAGTCCGTTTACCAGATTGACGACATTGAAGCAGCGCCGCCTGTGAAAGCCATGTTTGCAAAACGACTCCCAAAATCGGATTCCCCACAGATGCCTTGGTCGGTCCTCACGACAATCAAGACACAGAAAAATGTCAATCATCCAAAACGGATTGATCAGGATCGCGCATATGGAGATATGGTTCCGGGACTTAGGCCCTATTCATGCCTCGCTCGTTCTACGATCGAGCAGTCTATTAGCGCGTCCGGCGGATTTTGCCTAATGTATATTTTGGCTAAGCATGTTGTCCCCAAACTGCGAAGACAAGGAAAAGCTGACTTAAATGTTTTGAAATGGGCTTCATGTGTAGTTGTTGCGCAGTTTTATCTTTCGGCCATCACAATTTTTGAAATTGAGCGCGGTATTGGATTGGTGGCATGGCGGGATATGGCGCAAGCAGCCTCATTGCGTTAGTGGTTTGATGGCAATATTTTGACGACATTTGATTGCCGCATTTTTGCAATTGATGATGTTATGGCGATGCGTTGTACAAAACTGCATGTGCCTGATGCTCAATCAGAGGCGGATAGCTTTATCGCGGCTAAAAATTTGGTCTATGGAATGTATGTCGTTACGCGCAATACTGCTGATGAAGAAAAAATGGGTATGATCCTGATCAATCCATAGCACTCAATTTAGATATTATGGACTGCGCTCCATAATTGAAACAAGGTAATTTCTATCGCGGTGTTTTTGTGTTCAGTTGTTTTTTACGTCGTGGGAGAATTGGCCTTAAACGACAAGGCAAAGCTTTAATAAATCCATGTCAATCAACACATAGCTGAGAATTGCTTCAGCCTCGTAGCGCCTGTGCGAGATCAATATGCTCAAAGGCTGATGCCATGCGATCCAATTGGCCCTTGCTGATGCCCGCTTCCGCTGCCACCTGACGCCAGTTCACGACGGCTTTTCCAACTTCACTTGTTATGGTCTTAGCGTCTTGCTTTTTCAGCCCGAAATCCTCTGCAACCGAGAACGCCAAATCGAGGGAGGCCGTGTTGTCGGTTTCGCTTATCGCTGTAGTGAGAATGCGCTCCTTAATCTCGAGAGGAACGGGGTTCACGTCATAGACAGGTGACAGTCTCCATCCTTGCTGTCCTTCCAGAAGAAATCCATGGTTCCGCAAATGATCGTCTGTGTTGGAAATCAAGATGCTGAACACAATGCGCCGCCAAAGTTCTGGCCCGTCGGTGTTGGGTGCGGCTCCGTGCTGGCGCAAGGCGTCCATAAGTTCGAGATAGCTATGAGCCTCATTATCGGATGCGCCGATCATGCTCATGGCGGAAAGGAACGGAATGCGAGTTGCGACTTGGCGGTCAAAGCGCCTGAGGATAAGAACAGCGCGGCCTGCGATATTTTCCAGCCTGAACTCCGGCAGATTCAACCCCGCTTGCTTTGCGAGTTGTAAGGCCACGAATTCCCATTCAACAGCGGGGTAGTCATCATCCTTTTTTGGAAACTTGGCGATGGCTAGTTGGCTATCGTTTTCGCGCACTGATGCTTTGGGCCGCGCACCACCGAGTGATGATCCGGGTGCAAGCAAGAGTTTCAGTTCCGCTGCTGTTTCCGCGTCATCAAGCAATGCGTCGGTTGCTGACAAGAGTTTGGGCAGGTTAATCAACGGCGGCACAGGGGTTCCGTCATGCGCAACAAAAGCCTCACCTTGCTTGCTTGCAAAGCGGAGCGCGCCTTGGCGGGTCTCATCATTGACCAGCAGGAGATAATCCATTTCATAAAGCGTGCGTGCTGGGCTCTTCTCGGCCTCAGCGCGGCGAGTCTCGGCCCGCCTCATCAAGGTGCGGCCCCAACGGTCAGGCGCTGAATCACCAATTGAACCAAACAGTCTGTTTGCCGAGTGGAACGGCCCAACGCCCAAGCTGAGGGCGGGTTCGAGTGCATAGCGAAATGGATTGGTCAGCCATTCACGCTCATATTCAAAAGTAGCCGTCTCCTTGCCCTTGTTGTTGTGTGCGTAAAGCCGCCCGACAAGATGCGCTGTTCCTTCGAGATCGGCGTAGACATGAGCGAGCCTGTCAGTCATCGCCACCTCCTATGCTGGGTGTTGACGGCGGCTGGCGCTTAGGCGCGCTGGGGAGGCGAATGCGCTGCGGCAAATTACGTTCATCGTTAGCCCTGCCGATGGTATCGCCTGCGGCATCGGCCAGATCGCCAAGACCTTCCACCAAACCGAGTACGAACAAAACAGCGGCATAGATTCCAAGCGCGACAGACTCGTCACCTTTTTCCACCTTGGTCAGCGTGGAACGGCTGATGCGGGCGCGCTCTGCCAGAAGCTCCATCGGAAGCCGCCTGCGTTTGCGCGCGTCGCGGATATCCTGTCCGAGCTTGCGCAAAGCCCGTTTGGCAGGAAGGGGTAGAGCAGAGACGGGCTGCATGGCTCAATTCCTTATGTCGTCATTCTCAACCAGTAAGTCTTTTAACGTATGCGAAAGGAGACGTTAAGTCAATGGTATCGATTTTAGCAAGCGGCTTTATGTATACTATCTCACACATTAAAACCGCTAATGTACGCGAGAGTGGACATTAGAGGCAGCTTCAATAATTGAATCATTTGGAACTTCGGCTCCGGTTGCCTCTGAGGTTTCTCCTTCAAGCGCCTGTGCAATTGCATCGGCAACAGCTTGGCTGACCGCGCGGAGGGGATCGGCACTGAGGTGAGCATAGCGCTGGGTCGTAGCAGTGTCCTTGTGCCCAAGAAGTGCGCCGATGATCGGCAGGCTCGCACCGCCTGCCACGGCGACGCTGGCAAAGCTGTGTCGTAGGTCGTGAATGCGAACATCCTCGAGGCTAGCCGATTTCCTGACTCGCCGCCAAATTTTCGGCACCCCTTCAAAGAATCTTTCAGAACGCTCTGACGGAAACACGAATGGATTTCCCGCCTTTGGTTTTTGGGCAGCTAGGATCGCGACAGCGGCTGCATTGATCGGAATGATCTTCTGCCCAGTCTTGGAATCGGCAAAGCGCAAAAACTGTTTTTCGAGGTCAACCTCAAACCATTTTAGTTGCTCAATTTCACCTTTGCGCGCGCCCGTAAATGCCAGCAGTTTGATGATCGAGACTGCCTTCAGGTTCTCGCCTTCCTCTGCTGCCCGTTTCGACGCGAGACCCAACCTGACAATTTCTTGCTGGCTCAAGAAGCGCATGCACTTCCGATCAGGAAAACGTTTGATGCCGCGACAGGGGTTGATCTCCACAATCTCACAAGCGATAGCATAGGTGAAGATGGCTCCGAGCAATCCAACGGTGCGGCTTGCCGTGCCTTTGCCGCCGTCTACGATGGACCTGCCTCGCCGCCTTGTCTTCTCGTCCAATTTTGTGCTGCCATTGGCAATATCTTGCAAGACCTTCATGACATCGCCGCGCGTGATGTCTTCGACAAAGCGATTGCCTATGAGTGGTTTGATGTGACGCTTGATGCGACCGACATCAGTTGCCAGAGTACTCGCCTTCTTCAAAGGGCAACCATGAGCGGCGTATTGATCACAAAGCTCTGAAATGGTCATACGGCGCTTAAGTGACTGCTTGGCCGTAGCAGGGTCTTCACCATGAGCAACACTGCCAAGAACCTTCCTAGCCTCATCGCGGGCGGCTTCTGTGGTCCATGGTGATCCATGGCGCCCAATCGTAAGGCGACGTTTGCTTCCAGCCCTACCTCCAGCAGTCCGGTACTCGACGATGTAAGTTTTCTTGCCTGCGTTCGAAACCTTCAAGGCAAAACCTTTTACATCTGTGTCCCAAATGAAATAGGGTTGATTCATAACAATAGATGAATCGACAAGTTGCTTAGTGATCTTGCGAACGGCCATGTTAAAATCCTCAAGTTCACGTCCAATTCTGAAAGCCACATAGTAGCCACGCGAGTCAGAACTTCAAGGAAGTTGCGAGTAATCGCGGGAAGAAAAATCCTTTAAAATCAAGGCTGCGGTAATTTGTCAGTATACGGAGGAACGTGCAGGAATGTATTCTTTCACACTCCGAAGGCAGAGGTCACAGGTTCGAATCCTGTCGGGTGCGCCAATGATTTCAATGGGTTACACGATAGGGTCGAAGGCAGCAATCGGGGTTATTCCGGATAATTGTGTTAGCTGGAATTCCTTGTGTCCTGGAGTCTAGAATCACACGACTTGCAATTTATAACAATTGGGATTCGCAAGAAGATGTGGGAAGTTTGGTGAAGTGTTGGTTAGAACCTGTGGCCTTGCGGAAGTTAACAGCATACTATCAAGAGATAATGCCAATTGCTAAACTCGCATAATTCGAAAAGCACTTCTCGGCTTCG
>JANYHN010000030.1 GCA_025359045.1 Hyphomicrobiales bacterium
TGATTTGGTGCCCTGAAGAGGACTCGAACCTCCACGCCTTTCGGCACACGGACCTGAACCGTGCGCGTCTACCAATTCCGCCATCAGGGCAACGGCGCTTCCTTAGGGGGCGGGCATTTGGCTGTCAACCAAACTGTGGCATGTGGGCCTTTGCATCTGACATATAAGCCCGTTAAAAGGCGAACTAACATATTTTCAAATCAAGGGCTCATCAATTGACGACTTCAAACTCAGACAAACTCATCACCATTATTGGCGGCTCAGGCTTTATCGGCCGCCATGTGGTCAGAGCTTTGGCCAAACGCGGCTACCGCGTGCGCGTGGCCTGCCGCAGGCCTGATCTTGCGGGACATGTTGTGCCGCTGGGTGTTCCGGGGCAGATCGTTCCGATTCAAGCCAATGTGCGCTTTCCGGCGTCTCTTGCTGCGGCCTGCGAAGGTGCTTTTGCGGTGATCAATCTGACAGCCGTGTTTCACAATGCCGGTGCGCAAACTTTTGAAGCTGTGCATGAGTTTGGTGCAACGGCAATTGCTAATGCCGCCAAAACCGCCAAAGCCCAAGTGTTCATTCATATGTCTGGTCTAGGTACTGATAAGCCCTCCACGAGTGTGTATGTCAAAAGCCGCGCCAAGGGTGAGGTCAATGCAGCTGCTGGATTTCCCGGTGCAATCATCATGCGCCCCAGCGTCGTGTTTGGGCCAGAGGATAATCTGTTCAACAAATTCGCATTAATGGCGCGCTTTTCACCCCTCTTGCCCTTGATTGGCGGTGGCAAATCAAAATTCCAGCCCGTGTTTGTAGGTGATGTAGCCGAAGCCTTAGCCACTTTGGTGGACATTGGCGTGGCGGATGGCAAAGCTTACGAATTGGGCGGGCCAGAGATCATGAGCTTCAAGCAAATTTTGCAGTTCATCTTAAAAACCACACAGCGCAAGCGTTTGCTATTGCCCATTCCATTTGCTGTGGCTTCAATTATAGGCACTGTTGCAGGCCTGCTGCCAAACCCGGCGTTGACGAAGGATCAAGTTGAACTTTTAAAAGCCGATAATCTCATTGACGCCAAAGCTGAAGCGGAAGGCCGCACCTTAGAAGGCCTCGGTATTACCGCGCGCACCGTGGAAGCAGTCGTGCCGAGCTATCTTTACCGGTTCCGTAAAGCTGGTCAGTTCAGTTTGCCAAATGCAAAGCCGGAATAAATCAGACCCAGTAATGCGCCACCCAAAATGACGCGGTAGATGACGAAGGGCAGGAAGCTGTGGTTGCGGATCAAGCGCATGAGAAATGCGATGGTCATTAAGCCGATGAAGAAAGTGAGAATGCCGCACAAGATCATAGGCCCGGTAATCGGATCATGATTTTTGAGTGCGTGACCAATTTTGACAATTGAACCGGCAGCATTGGCTGGAATTGAAATCAAAAATGAAAACCGCGCCGCGTCAGAGCGCAGAAATCCCAAGGCCCGCCCTGCGGTCATGGTTATCCCCGAACGGCTGGTGCCTGGGTTCAGCGCCAGCATCTGAGCGAGGCCAATATAAAGTGCGGTCTTGGGTGTGGTGTCAGCAACGCGGTTGCGGTTCAGGCCATAAACGTCAGCCGCATAAAGCGCCAAACCGAAAACGATAGAGTTGATTGCGATGATCAAGGGTGAACGCAGCATTTCATCAAAATGCGTGATTTGAAAAATCAGGCCCAAAACCATAACAGGAATGGAGGCGATGATAACATTGAGCACCAGTCTGGACGAAGCCGTTGTTTGGCGTTTAATCAAATCGAGAAGCCCGCGAAACATCGAAACCACATCACGCCAGAAATAAAGAATGGTAGCGGAAACTGTGCCGACATTGGTGATGGCATCAGTGAGAGCACCTTGATCAGGCCAGCCTGTAAGCGCAGGAACTAAAATATCATGGCCGGAAGATGAAATGGGGAGATATTCGGTGATGCCCTGAATCAATGCCAGAACGATGATTTGCTCAATCGACATAAAGTTCCCCGGTTTACCTTCGTTTTCGAATCTCTTGCTGCTATACCAGTCTGGGCTTATATGCCACATATTCGTTGAGGCAAATCGCGGCACGCCTCTTAATTTTTATTTAGATTGGTCAGAAAGTAGATGCCGAAACTTTATCATTTTGCGCTTGATCCTTATTCGAGGCGAGTACGGTTGAGTTTGGCTGAGTATGGCGAAGTCTGCCAATTGGCCGATGAGCGCGCTTGGATGCCAAGCCAAACGGTGCGGGATTTGAACCCTTCAGGATTATTGCCAGTGTTTGTCGAAGATTCTGGCCTTGCCATTGGCGGCATTGAAGCATTGGGTGAATATCTTGAAGAAACCCGCATGGGCAAGATGCGGCTGCTTCCCGGCAATGCTTATGCACGCGCTGAAATCAGAAGAATGATCGCTTGGTTTGATGTGAAATTTTATACCGAAGTGACAGAGCCATTGCTGACTGAAAAAGTGATCAAGCGTTTTATGGATTACCATGCAGGCGGTGGTGCCCCTGACATGTCACGGGTGCGCCATGCCAAGGCGCGCATCAAACCGCATTTGGATTATGTGGCCTATCTGGCCGAGGAACGCTCTTGGCTTGGTGGCGAAGAACTATCCCTCGCCGATTTGGCTGCCGCTGCACATATTTCTGCGATTGATTATTTAGGCGATATTGATTGGTCGGACAATCCGGTGGCCAAAAGCTGGTATCAACGTATCAAGTCGAGACCATCCTTTCGCGTGCTGTTGGCTGACACACTGCCCGCCATGCCGGCTTCGCCAAATTACGCCGATCTTGATTTCTGATTTAGTCGCAAACTTCAAAGTCAAAGCGCTGGAACTGGGCTTTGGAGATGTGCGCGTGACGTCAGCTTCGTTGAGTCCGGTCATTGGTGTTGAACTTGAGGCCTATGTTGAAGCAGGTCATCACGGTGATATGGGCTGGATGGCCGAAACTTTAGATCGACGAAGAACGCCTGATGCAATGTGGGCTGAAGCAAAGTCGGCAATCATGCTCGCCGTGAATTACGATCAGGGAATGGATGTTTTCGCGCGGCTTGAGAAAAAATCAACGGGCGTGATTTCGACTTATGCTTTGAATCGCGATTATCATGACGTGATCAAATCGAAACTGAAAATTCTGGCGAATTGGTTTGCAGGCGCGAGCAAGCATGACGTGAAAGTGTTTGTTGATACAGCTCCGTTAATGGAAAAGCCATTGGCCGCCAAAGCGGGATTAGGGTGGCAAGGCAAACATACAAATCTCGTCTCGCGCAAATTGGGCTCGTGGTTTTTTATTGGTTCGATTTTGACAACAGCCGAATTGGATTTTGATGAACCAGAGATCGATCATTGCGGAACATGCAGGGCCTGTCTGGATATTTGTCCGACCAAAGCATTCCCTGCCCCACACCACATTGATGCAAGACGCTGCATCTCTTATTTGACGATTGAACATAAGGGCCACATCGCCCCAGAATTTCGCAAAGCCATGGGCAACCGGATTTATGGTTGCGATGATTGCTTGGGTGTTTGCCCGTGGAATAAATTTGCGCGTGAATCATCGGAAATAAAATTTAAAGCGCGAGAGGACTTGGTTTCGCCCAGTCTTGCCGAGTTGTTGAAACTGGATGATGCAGAATTTCGAACGCTATTTTCAGGCTCATCCGTCAAACGCATCGGTCGTGATCGATTTATCCGCAATGTGCTCATCGCAGCGGGTAATAGCAATGATTCAAAACTCATCCCCGTTGTATTACTGTTGATTGGTGATCCATCTTCTTTAGTGCGTGCTATGGCGGTTTGGGCATTGGCGCAATTATCGAAAAATGATTTTATGCATGAACGCAAGAAAATGAATGAGACAGATGAAGGTGTTCTTCTCGAATGGAACGCAGCATGAAACATCTTTTCTGTTTTGGCTTTGGTTTTTCGGCGGAAGCTTTGGCTCATAAACTTAATCCTATTGAATGGAGTGTCACCGGAACTAGTCGATCCGCGGATGGTGTTGCTGCAATTAACGCGCAGGGGTTTAAAGGTGTGCTGTTCAGTGAGTTCCATACTATTCCGGAATCGGTAACTCATATCGTAACATCAGTGCCACCAAGCGATGATGGTGACCCGGCTTTGCTGCGGTTCAAAGATGAGTTATTGAGTCGCGCGAAAACATTTGAGTGGGTCGCTTATCTTTCAACTACGGGTGTTTATGGCGATCGCGGTGGTGAATGGGTCGATGAGGAGAGCGAACTTCAACCCAATACGGATCGCGGGCAGCGACGGGTTGATGCCGAGGCGGCATGGCAACAAGTTGCTGGTCTGCCGCTTCATATTTTCAGGCTTGCGGGAATTTATGGGCCGGGGCGAAATGCTTTTGAAAGTTTGAAATCCGGTAAGGCGCAACGTGTGATCAAGCAGGGGCAGATTTTTAGTCGCATTCATGTGGACGATATTGCTGGCGTACTTTTGGCCTCAATCAAAAATCCTTATCCGGGGCGCATTTATAACTTGGCCGATGACGAGCCTTGCCCGCCGCAAGATGTGATCGCCTATGCCGCAGAATTATTGGGGCTGCCAATTCCGCCTGATGTTGCGTTTGACGATGCCAAGCTTTCAGAAATGGCAAAAAGTTTTTATGCGGATTCAAAACGGGTTTCCAATGTGCGGATCAAAAATGAATTAGGATATGAACTGAAATATCCAAATTACCGCGTTGGCTTAAAGGCATTACTCTAGAGCGTTTCACCATCAGCGTGTTTGGCCAGAATTAGAACTGTTTCTTGCAAAAGGCGCAGTTGGCCAGATGATGAAAGTCTGTGGTCACCATCTTTAATGAAGGTCAATGTAATATCTGGCCCAGTAAGTGCCTCGAAAGTTTTGATGGCGTGAGGCGGTGGAACATCCAAATCGTCAGAACCCTGTAAGATTCGAACTGGAAATGGCAGATATAATTTATCACGGAGCAGCAAATGCTTTTCGCCATCGGCCAGAAGTTTTACCGTGATCGCATAAGGTTCGCCATAAGCTGAGGGGCGCTGATACATGCCCGTGTCACGAAGCTCTTGCCTTGCGGATTCGTTAAAATGATCCCACATCAAATCCTGTGTCATGTCGGTTGCGGGAGCAAGTAATACCATGCCTGCAATACGGCGAAACGCTGATGGGTCTTCCTCGCGTAAACGTCTTGCGAGCAGCAATGCCAGCCATCCCCCCATGCTGGAACCGACGATGATGCGTTTGCCTTTTGCATGTTGTAAAAACATGTGAGTTGCTTGTTCAAGCCAGTCGCTGATTGTCCCATCGGTAAACAGTCCTGAGGATTCCCCATGGCCCGAATAATCAAAACGCGTGAGCTGCCGTCTTGTAGCGCTAGCAAGATTGGCCAAGCTTTCAGCTTTCGATCCGCGCATGTCTGATTTAAAGCCGCCAAGCCAGAAAAAACCGCTTGGCCCAAATGCATCATGGCCGCCATCTCTAATGTAGGCGAGCCGCACATCTTCAAGCGCATCGTCAAATTCAAGTGCAGCCACGCTGGAAATCCTCATCTGATTCAGTGTCTATACGCCATGCCCATTGTTCTGCTAAGAGGTGGCCACCGGATTCGCAATAACCATTGCAAAACCGCACCCGATCAACATTAGGAGATACACCACCCTTGAGTATACCCCCACGCAAACCGGCGCCAGTGCGCAGCGCCCAGCCGGCCCCGAAGGAAGAAACCCATCGCATCAACAACAAAATTGACAGCCGCGAAGTGCGCTTGATTGATGCTGAAGGAAACAATGTTGGCGTTGTGCTGACCCGTCAAGCTCTCATCATGGCTGAGGAAGCCGAATTGGATCTGGTTGAAATTTCCCCAGATGCAAAACCGCCTGTGGCGAAAATTCTCGATTTTGGCAAATTCAAATTCCAAGAACAAAAGAAAGCCAATGAAGCGCGTAAGAAACAGCGCGTTATTGAAATCAAGGAATTGAAGCTGCGCCCCATGATCGACGATCATGACTATGAAACGAAGATGAAAGCTGCAAAGCGCTTCTTTGATGAAGGCGACAAAGTGAAAGTGACGCTGCGCTTTAAAGGCCGCGAAATGGACCACCAAGAACTAGGCCATAAGCTGCTGGCCCGCGTGAAAGTGGATACCGCGGAGATTGCCAAGGTTGAAATGGAACCGCGCTTTGAAGGCCGCCAGATTATTATGATTCTGGCACCTAAAGCCGCAAAATAGACAATTTCAGAACGCATAATATTATTATGCGTTCTTTTTATTCCTGCCATAATTTGGGCATGATTGTATGGTTTTAAGTCCTTCAATAGGATTTATAGATTATGACAATATTATGGCGGTTTATATTTTTGGTTTTGTTTTTGGGGTGCAACTTTGCATCTGCATCTGCCGAAACGCTGACCTCTTCCAATGTGCAGATCGTTTGGAAAGTGTCCAACCGTTTCCGCTTGTTCCGCGACCCAAACATTTTCAAGCAACAAGAACTGGCCTGGCGGCAATATGGCCAGCATGTGAACCAGCGCTCTGGTTCTACCGAAGACAGCGCGATGTTTTATTATAATAGCTCTGTGCTGGGCACTGAGCATGTGCTCAATGATCGGCGCATTCCTTTTACAAATATTCTGCGAACCAAATTTGATTGGCGGGGGTGGGCTGCTTCGGCGGTGGGTGAAACCTGTTGGAATGAAAAACAGCGCCGCCACACCGGATGCAGCGATATTGAAACCTATGTGAATCCGAAATTCCATGAAATTGAGATGCAGTTGAAACCCGCGAGTTCAAAAAATCTTGTGTCGGAATTTAATTGCGTTTGGCATGTGGGTGACGGAAAGGAATTGAAGGCACCTTGCGATGAAACCGTAAAGGCATATCTGCCATATCCTGAAGGCGCTACGATCTCGGTCAATGTTGAGGGCGAAAGGCCCATTAGTATTGATGCACGAGTGAAAGACATTCTGATTTTAGGTCTGGGAGATAGCTTTGCATCAGGCGAGGGCAACCCCGATGTGCCAGTAGAGCTAGATGAAAATCACCGATCACAAAATCTCTATCCAGCGCGGGTGAATGGTGATGTTTCGGGATCAGCCGTGTGGCTTGACCAACTATGCCACCGCTCACTTTACAGCCATCAATTGCGCGCTGCGTTGCAGATTGGGCTGGAGAACCCCCATGGCGCTGTCACTTTCATGGGCTATTCGTGTTCGGGCGCATCAATTGATAAGGGCATTCTAGGCCCGCAGTCTTACGTGGAATATGTGAGCGACAGATCGAGAAAATCGTCTGATTCACTTATCAGACCCACCACGGGCGGAAAAAAGGATACGCAGCTGTATTGGGCCTTACGCGAGTTATGCAAAGTTGAACTGGGCAATGACAATGGCACTTGGGTTTGCCCACAAGGCCAGTTCAGGCGCAATGTCGATTTTGTATTTCTATCGGTGGGCGGCAATGATGTGGGCTTTGCTAATCTTGTGGCATGGTCAACATTGCGCGAAGGCGCATCGTCTGTGCTTGCCAAATTTTTTGGTGCAACAGTGCCTGCTGATCAATTTGCAGCAAATGTGAAAGATAAATTGGGCGCGTCCTATGCAAGGCTGGCCCATGCGTTGGAAGCATCCATACCCTTGAGCAATGGTGAAATGACTTATGATCCATCTCGAGTCGTCTTAACTGCATATCCTGATATTCTTGCTGATGAAAATGGCAAGACTTGCGCAGGCGTTGATGGCTCTGACCAACCTGAAGATGCTTATGCTGCGAACCAATCGCTTGATCGGTTTTCCTCTTGGCTGGTGGTGACAAAGTCCAAACTCGACCAAGCTCACGCTCAGCTTGACGTTCTGCACCGCAGTATGGGTGAGTTGGCCGAAGCCAATGGCTGGACTTATGCCGGGCGTGCCTACAATGATCAACCATTCAAGGGCCATGGCTTTTGCGCGCAGCGCAAAGACCGGACTGATGATCCAGCTGAAATGTTGATGATTCCGTGTTGGGGAAAATCCGAAAGGCCGACCCAGACCTGCCAATCAACTATTTTTGCCAATGGTGCAGGGTGGAAACCTTATGATCCGGCGACGCAAAACTATCCTTATGCGTTGCGTCAACGCTGGGTGCGCAGCTTTAATGACGCGGTGATGGTGATGAACCAGAAGGTGGTTGATAAATATGGCGGGATTGATGAGCCGGCTTCCAAAGCCAATTTTTCTGAAACAACCGGTGCCATGCATCCGTCAGCCGAAGGACATGCGTCTATGGCGGATGCCATAATGATCGATTTAAGACCTGAACTGGCCAAGGTTTTTTCCGACGAACAAAAATAAAACGGCCGATGGTGGGATAGGCACCATCGGCCGGAACAACCAGAGGCAGAGCGCCCCCGAACATACTTCTGGTGGTTAAAAAGACTCAGATTTGGCGTTAAGGTTATCAAACTAACGAATTAGCCTGACCACCATGCTGGGGGAGCCCGCTATCCAAGTCTTTTGTCAATCTAAATTGACAATCATGAGATAGGTATCAGCTCCTTTATTGTCAACTTAACTAGACAATAAGTTGTGCATAGACGCTTGCGCAATTTGCATAGGCATGTTTATTGTCAATCATGGTTGATGAACAATCTTCGAGAGTGCCAATAGATAATATCCGCACACTGCTCTATTATTTGGGTTTGGCCATTGATGAGCGCATGGCGCAATATCGGCGCGGTACACCGTATGAAAATGTCCGCCCATCTGATGTTCGTGTTTTCGTGCGGGCTTCACGTGGCACATATACAATTTCGGATATTGCGAGAGAGTTGCAAATTACCCGCCAGGCAGCACAAAGTTCGGTGCAACGCCTCATAAAATTGCAAGTCATTGCCTTGAAAACATTACCCGGTAACAAGCGCGACAAGGTTGTAATGATAACTCCAAAAGGCGAACTGGCCAGCAGAACTGCCAGACAGCAAGTTGGGAAGCTCGAAAATGAATTTGCAGAAATGATCGGCAGCGATAAGTTGGAGGAGTTGCGCGTTTCTTTGGGCGTTATGTTAGAGCAGCTCAATATTACCCTTAAGCAACAGGCGTAAATTCATCTTCGTCTTGCTCGCGCATGAGGGCGCGGATTGTTTCAAAGGCTTTACGCACCTTGAAATTTTCAATTGATGTTCCAAAGCAAATGCGAATATGGCGGGGCGTTAAACTGGGCACGAGTAAAAATGCAGAGCCCGGCGTTACTTTAATATTTATAGCCGCAAGAGCCGCAGTAAAGCGCGACGCATTCCACTGTTCTGGTAACTCAAGCCACGCATAGGGTGCACCGGGCTCGCACCTGAAAGTGCAGCCCTTAAACACTTCAATAAATGAAGAGCGAAGTGATGCAAGTTCACGCCTTGTGCGAGTAAGTATCGTGTCTGCTATATCTGTTTCAATCCAGTAACGCGCAATCTCGCCTGTGATACCGACTGTGCGCGAGGCCATGGTTCGGACATGCGAGCGCAATGATTTTTCTTGGCCTTGGGGTGTGACCACAAAACCAATCCGTAGGCCTGGAGCAAGGGTTTTTGAGAGACTGGTGATGTGATAGGTGAGTTCAGGCGCGATTGTATAAAAGGTTGGCGGCTGCACGCGCGCATCGAGCAATCTGAAAATATCATCTTCGATAATGGTGATTTTGTATTTTCGCGCAATTGCCACAATCTCTTCACGCCTTCGCATACTCATCGTGCTGGTCGTTGGGTTTTGCAAGGTCGGAACAATGTATAGGATACGAGATTTGGTGGTGCGGGCGGCATGTTCAAAAGCGGTTGGCGTTAAGCCTTCAGCATCCATTTCCAAGGCCAAAGGCTCAACATGCGCGTTCTTGAACGTATTTCTGAGCAGGGCGTAATTGACACCTTCTGCCATGACCGTTTCACCTGGTTCTGAAATTGCCTCGAGCACGGTGATCAAACCGAGATGAGCGCCCGCGGTGATAAAAATATCGCGGGTGTTTGCATCAATGCCGCTACGCTTTAACCAAAGCGCGGCCATCACTTTGTGAAGGGCAAATCCATCAGGCGGCGCGTAATCCAACAGGTCGAGCTTGCGCGGATCGCGCATCACGGCATGCAGTGCTGAATCAAATTCTTGCGCGGTCACAACCGGCGGCGGAATGGCGTGGGTTAGATCAATCAGCCCATCATCTTCTTTGGCAATGGGTATGATTGAAGAAACCGCACTGCCGCTGCGAATGTAACTGCCACGACCAACTTCGCCAGATAATAGCCCACGCAGTTCTGCTTCCTTATAGGCACGGGTGACGGTGCCTAATGTGACACCGAGCTTCCACGCCAAATCCCGCTGTGGGGGAAGCCTGTCACCTTTGGCTAACGTGCCACCATCAACATCGGAACTGATGGCATCTGCAATGGCCAGATATAAAGGCTTGGAGCGATCGAGCGTGGGAACCCAAATTGTCATGGTAACAATGTTTCGATTGTTTTGATCATAGTGTTCATTGTATCTACACAATTAGCGAATATCAAGAGTATTCGTGAATTTATATCCAAACAATAGATACAATCGGAGCTTTACAGGAGAATACCATGCGCGATTTTGAGGTCACTGAAGCCAATTCGAGAGCAGCCTTTGGCCGTCTCACGTGGTTTGTGCGCATGGTCAGCAATTGGCGCATGCGCAAAGATTTGAAGCGATTGCAAAAATTTAGTGATTATCAGCTGCGCGACATTGGAGTGAGCCGTGTCGAATTGCACCGAATGATATGTATTCCGCTTTACACCGATCAAATTTGGGAAACCGAGCGGCGAGAATTGCTTGAATCACGTTATTATGATGTCGATATGCCCTATTTGGCCCCCCTCAAATCGAGGGGGGTCGCATTACCCGCTTCGGCAGTGCCCGCTTGGTTGATTGGGGTGCAAAACCCTGCAAGAAACCTACACATTGGATGAAACAAGGCCACTAGTTGTGAGCGGTGCGTCTTAGCTATTTCAGCGCCGCACCGATGTTATTGAACTTCTTTACGAGTGCATTTGTGATATAGGGCATGGCTGTTAGCAAGCAAACTGCCATAGCTGCTGCAATCAAGCCATATTCAATTGCCGTGGCACCAGATTGGTCATTCAAAAATTTACGCATTTTAAACACCTCGTTTATAGCACTTACTCGCCTTCCGATTGAGCTTCGGTGGGAACGGGCATTCTCTAGATTTTGTTTTCTAACAAAACTTTAATGTTGGGCTTCGACATTACAAAACCGTAAGGTTCTCGGTGGACTGGTTAACAATTGCCAAATAATTTTGTGCGAGGGGTGACGCTTGCCATAAGCTGAAAATTCTGCTTTATCCCGCAAACCTTCACCTCAAAACTGAAGTATTCACGTCGCCTGGCTTGTATAGGGCATGCCATGGCGGCTCGATTAACGCTTAAACTTAGGACCAAGCAAAATGCCCAAAATGAAGACTAAATCTGCGGCCAAGAAGCGTTTCCGCTTCACAGCCTCAGGCCTGGTGATCGCTGGCGCTGCCGGCAAACGCCATGGCATGATCAAGCGCTCCAACAAAACCATCCGCAATCAACGTGGCACCATGATTTTGGCCGCAGGCGACGAACGCCTGGTCAAAATCCACATGCCATATGCTGGTAAGAAATAAGGGAGGCTGATCCATGTCACGTGCAAAAGGTGGCGTCGTCGCACGCCGTTCCCATAAAAAAGTTATCAAGGCCGCAAAAGGTTATTTCAACCGCCGCAAAAACATTTTCCGCGTTGCCGTTCAGGCGGTGGAAAAGGCTGGTCAATATGCCTACCGCGACCGTCGTACCAAGAAGCGCAATTTCCGCTCACTCTGGATTCAGCGGATCAATGCGGCTTCGCGTGAATTGGGCCTGACTTATGGCCGATTTATTTACGGTCTGGACAAGGCCGGGATTGTTGTGGACCGCAAGGTTCTGAGCGATCTTGCTGTGCATGATGCAGCCGCATTTGCGGTTCTCGTGGAAAAAGCAAAAGCTGCCCAGAAGGCTGCTTAAGTTTTAATTCAGCTACGGACTCTTGGCCGGGATTGTTTGAGCGTGTATGCGCAAAACAGCCCGGCCATTTCATTTTGAGGTATGTGATGTCGCTTGATGCACTCGAACAAGAATTATTAGCGCAGGTTTCCGCCGCTTCCGATGAAGCAGGCGTTGAGGCTATTCGCGTTTCGGCTTTGGGCAAGAAGGGCGTTATTTCAGAGCGCATGGCAACGCTTGGAAAAATGGCGCCCGATGAGCGCAAAGCCACGGGTGCGGCGCTGAATGTTTTGAAGGATAAAGTGACGGAGGCTTTGACGGCGAAGAAAGTTGTTTTTGCTGAGGCGGCACTTGAAGCGCGTCTGGTATCTGAAAAAATTGATGTGACATTGCCCGTACGCCCGCAAAGCGCTGGCACTATTCATCCCGTATCCCAAGTGTGGGAAGAGGTGGTACAGATATTTGGTGACTTAGGATTCAGCGTGGCTGAAGGCCCGCATATTGAAGATGATTTTCATAACTTCGACGCACTGAACATGCCGGCTGATCATCCGGCACGCCAAGAACATGACACATTTTATTTCAATGAAAAGCCCGATGGTTCCAGAATGGTTCTACGCACGCACACAAGCCCCGTGCAAATTCGCACTATGCTGTCACAAAAACCACCGATCAGAATTATCGCACCTGGCCGCACATTTCGCTCTGATAGTGATATGACGCACACGCCGATGTTCAACCAGGTTGAAGCTTTGGTGATTGATGAGACCACGCATATGGGCAATCTCAAATGGATCTTGCAGGAATTCTGCAAAGCCTTCTTTGAGGTTGACGATGTGAAGATGCGCTTCCGCGCTTCTCATTTTCCGTTCACTGAGCCTTCGATGGAAGTGGACATCAATTATTCGCGCGAAGGCGGGCAACTCAAAATTGGCACGGGCGATAAATGGCTGGAGATTTTAGGGTCGGGCATGGTGCACCCTAATGTGATAAGGGCCGGTGGGCTCGATCCTGATCGCTATCAAGGCTTCGCCTTCGGAATGGGCATCGACCGCATTGCGATGTTGAAATACGGGATACCGGATTTGCGTGCGTTTTTTGAAAGCGACCTACGCTGGTTAAGGCATTATGGATTTAGAAGTTTGCAAGTGCCGACTTTGGCGGGGGGATTGTCATGAACGCAAAAGCACAATCGGACATTCAATTGGAATTTTCTGACAAAGCCACAAAAAATGGCTTCGAAATTCTGCACATAAAGAACTCATCAAATCTAATTCTCCGTCGAAAGAAAGACGGCTTGGAACTACAATGCCTGCTCAAGTCAAGATGGTGGGCAGAAAGAGATCTACTGGGCCGCAATATTTGGATAATTTTTCCTGATGGCGTCAAGCCAAGGAAACGCAACTGGTATGTCGTTCCGCATGATCTCATAGTCCAACATGGCAAGATTAAACATCGCCACACTCTTAGTTGGAAGCGAGGCTTGTATCACAAGCCGCAACTCAGCGAAGATCTGGTTGTGGCGTACGTCGCATACCAAATGGACTTTTTGGCAAATTTACGCCGTGAATTCGTTGATTTGCTGCATTTACAAAACGCAAAGAATTGGGAATAACCACAATGAAATTTACCCTCTCTTGGCTTAAAGAACATCTCGATACCACAGCGACACTTGATCAAATCTGCGAAGGTTTGATTGGCGTTGGCTTGGAAGTGGAGGAGGTTTCTGATCGCACCCAAGAACTCGCCGCCTTCAAAGTGGCTTATGTGCTGAAAGCTGAGAAGCATCCCAATGCCGATAAGCTTAGACTTTGCAAAGTGGAAACTGATACAGGCGTGATTCAAGTTGTGTGCGGTGCGCCAAACGCACGCGCTGGCATGAAGGCGATTATTGCGCTGCCGGGGGCTGTGATTCCGGCCACTAAAATCGCGCTGGAAAAAGGTTCAATCCGCGGCCAGGAATCGCAAGGCATGATGTGTTCGGAGCGCGAGTTGCTGCTGTCGGAAGAGCATGACGGCATTATTGATGTGCAGGGGGATTGGCCCGTGGGCACGCCTGCGGTGAAAGCGCTCGGTCTCGATGACCCGATGATCTATATCAAGGTGACGGCCAACAGGCCAGATGCATTGGGCATTCACGGGCTTGCGCGAGATTTAGCGGCTAAGGGTTTGGGCACGTTAAAGCCGCTTGATGCAACGCCGGTGAAAGGTACATTCACATCGCCGATTAAAGTTTCTGTTGATGGACAAAGTTCTTGCGCATTGTTTGTGGGCCGCTATTTCAGAGGCGTTAAAAACGGGCCGTCACCTGCGTGGTTGCAAGCGCGATTGAAATCCATTGGACTGCGCCCGATTTCGACGTTGGTTGATATTACCAATTACATCACCTTCACCTATGGCCGCCCGCTGCATGTGTTTGACGCTGATAAAGTTCACGGAAATATTTCCGCGCGCCTCGCTAAAAACGGTGAAAGCTTAGTTGCGTTGGATGGCAAGACTTATACGTTGAGTGATCAGATGACTGTGATTGCCGACGAGAAATCCGCTGAAGGCATTGCCGGTATTATGGGCGGTGAAGCATCGGGCTGTTCGGAGACAACAACCAATGTATTTTTGGAAGCCGCCTATTTCGATCCGCAAGCCACGGCTGCAACGGGGCGCAAACTAGGCATTATCTCTGATGCGCGGTATCGCTTTGAGCGCGGCATTGATCCGGCTTTCACGCAAGTAGGAGCCGAGATCGCTACGCGTTTGATTTTGGAATTATGTGGCGGTGAAGCGTCAGAGCTGGTTATTGCGGGTGCAGTGCCCAATACGGCGCGGTCTTTCACGTTGCGCAAAACTCGCGTGAAGTCTTTGGGCGGCGTTGATGTTCCGTGGACGGAGCAATTACGCATACTGCGTGACCTAGGTTTTGTGGTTTCGGATGATGGCGTGGCGGCTGATGATGTGGGCGCAACTTGCGCCGTGCCAAGCTGGCGGCCGGATGTGAAGGGCGAAGCTGATTTGGTGGAAGAAATTTGCCGTATTTACGGTCTTGAAAATATCCCAAATGCACCGATGTCGCGTCCACATGACATTGCGCGACCTGTGCTCAACCCGTTGCAAAAGCGCATGCTTGCTTCGCGGCGCATGCTTGCGACACGTGGTTTCAACGAAGCTTTGACCTGGGCGTTCATTCCCGAAGCCCAAGCCAAATTGTTTGGTGGTGGCCAACCAGAATTGAAGCTTAGCAATGCGATTTCATCTGAACTCACCGACATGCGGCCATCATTGCTGCCTAATCTGATTGCTGCCGCGGGGCGCAATATGGCACGGGGGTTTGCAGATTTGATGTTGGCTGAAGTAGGCCACGCCTATGCGGGTGATAAGATGTCGGATGAAACATTGCGCGCAGCGGGTATCAGGCGTGGTGCAGCCGTTTCACGCAATGTGCAAGGCGGCAAACGCGATGTGGATGTTTTCGATGTGAAGGCCGATGTGTTGGCAGTGATTGAGGCTTGCGGGCTGGCAGCCTCCACATTGCAAGTGGTTTCAGGCGCGCCCGCTTGGTTCCACCCCGGTCGTTGCGGCACCATTCAAATGGGCCCGCAAAACAAACTGGCATATTTTGGCGAAATCCATCCGCGTGTTTTGCAAGCGATGTATGTGAAAGGGCCACTGGTTGCATTTGAAATTGTTTTGAACGGACTGCCAGCCTCCAAAGCAAAATCTAACGCTCGTGCAGCACTGAACTACTCTGATCTCATGCCGCTGTCTCGCGACTTTGCTTTCGTGGTTGATGATAAGGTGCTAGCGGCTGAGCTGGTAAAAGCTGTCAAAGGCGTTGACAAAGTTTTGATTGCCGATGTGAATGTGTTTGATCTTTATAAGTTGGAAGGCGGCAAAATATCTCTGGCCGTTGAAGTGACTTTACAGCCCAAAGACAAGACTTTCACCGATGCTGAGATTGAGGCAATATCAGCCAAAATTGTTGCGACTGCGGCAAAGGCTGTTGGGGCAACGTTGCGGCAGTAATGTTCTCGCCCGTTGAAGAAACGGGCGAGGACGTTTTGGAGTTTTAAATGACAACAGCACTCGCATTCAAAAATCTCAAGGCACACCGCAAGGCCAGTTCGGTCGACATGCGCAAATTATTTGCCAAAGATGCGAAACGATTTTCTACGTTCTCAGCATCGCAGGAAGATATGCTGCTCGATTATTCGAAATGTGCTGTGACCTCCAAAACCATGTCGCTTTTGCAAGCTTTGGCAAAATCGGCGAAAGTCGAAGCCGCGCGTGATGCCATGATGCGCGGCGATATTATCAACACCACTGAAAACCGCGCTGTGTTGCACACAGCGCTCCGCCGTCCGCACACCGAGATGGTTTTTGTTGATGGCCATAACGTGGTGCATGATATTCATGATGTGCTGAACGCCATGGCACGTTTTGCCACTGATATTCGCAAGAGCAACATAACGGATGTCGTGAATATCGGCATTGGCGGTTCAGATCTTGGCCCGGCTATGGTGACATTGGCGCTGGCCCCGTATCATGATGGCCCGCGCTGTCATTATGTTTCAAATGTTGATGGTGCGCATATTGCGGACACATTGAAAACTTTAAACCCAGCAACCACGCTTTTCATCATCGCATCCAAAACTTTCACCACCATTGAAACCATGACCAATGCACGGTCAGCTAGGGCATGGATTGTGGAGAAATTGGGCGAAGCGGCGGTGGGCGATCACTTTGCGGCAGTTTCAACGGCCATTGATAAAGTGAAAGCTTTTGGCATTGCTGAAAATCGTATTTTTGGTTTTTGGCATTGGGTGGGCGGACGCTATTCGATTTGGTCGGCCATTGGTCTACCCGTGATGTTGGCCATTGGCCCCCATAATTTTACAAGGTTCCTCGCAGGTGGCCACGCCATGGACACGCATTTTGTTAACGCCAAACCGACTGAAAATCTACCGATGTTGATGGGGCTTCTGGGAGTTTGGCACCGGAATATTTGTGGGTATGGCTCGCGCGCCATCATTCCATTTGACCAACGCCTGTCACGTTTTCCGGCTTATCTGCAACAGCTCGATATGGAATCAAATGGCAAGCGCGTAGGCAAAGACGGCAAGCCTCTGAAAAACGATTCTGGCCCGGTCGTCTGGGGAGAGCCCGGCACTAATGGCCAGCATGCATTCTTTCAATTGCTGCACCAAGGCACAGATGTGATTCCGGTGGAGTTTTTAATTGCCGCTGAGCCACATGAAAAGGACATGGCAATTCATCACACGCTGCTGGTCTCGAACTGCTTGGCACAATCGCAGGCCTTGATGAAGGGCCGCACCCTGCGTGAAGCCGAGGCGCAGTTAATCGCCGCCGGCAAATCTAAAGCTGAAGCGAAGGCTTTGGCTCCGCATAAAGTTTTCACGGGCAATCGCCCATCGCTCACTCTGGCCTATAAAAAGCTTGACCCTTATACGCTGGGCCGCCTGATTGCGCTTTATGAACACCGCGTGTTTGTGGAAGGTGTGATCTGGGGCATTAACAGCTTTGATCAGTGGGGTGTGGAGCTGGGCAAGGAACTGGCCACGGGCTTGCAGCCAGTTGTTGAGGGACAGGTCGGGGTTGAGGGTTTGGATAGCTCGACGGTGGGGTTGTTGAAGCATTTGACTTAAAAGTCCTCACCCGTTTCTTGAACGGGAGAGGAAGAGACCCGTCGTTCTTAAAGACGGGGAGGTGAGGGACAACAGGCATCGAGCTAGCGTCCCCTCACCTATCCCACTGACTTTGTTCGTTGGCCCCTTTCCTCTCCCTTTAAAGAAAAGGGAGAGGACGTTGAACTTGACCTTCCTCGCTTCCCCTGCCAAACACCGCGCCAAATGACAACTGAACCTTCCCAAATCCGCAATTTCTCAATTATCGCCCATATTGATCATGGCAAATCTACGCTGGCTGATCGCCTGATCCAGCTTTGTGGTGCTGTGAGTGACCGCGAGATGGTTGACCAGATTTTGGACTCCATGGATTTAGAGCGTGAGCGCGGCATTACAATCAAGGCTAACACCGTTCGCCTTGACTATAAGGCCAAGGACGGCAAGGCCTATGTTCTGAATTTGATCGACACACCGGGCCATGTGGATTTTGCTTATGAAGTATCGCGCTCGCTGGCGGCTTGCGAGGGCTCACTTCTGGTGGTGGATGCTTCACAGGGCGTGGAAGCCCAAACGCTGGCCAACGTGTATCAGGCCATCAACAACAATCACGAAATTATTCCAGTTCTAAACAAAGTGGATTTGCCTGCGGCAGAGCCAGAGCGCATTCAACAACAAATTGAAGATGTGATCGGGATTGATGCTTCGCAAGCTGTGATGATTTCGGCCAAGACGGGTTTGGGCGTGCCAGATGTTTTGGAAGCCATCGTCACGAGGTTGCCCGCACCCAAGGGGGATCGCAACAAGCCACTCAAAGCGCTGTTGGTTGATAGTTGGTACGATACTTATTTGGGCGTGGTGGTTTTGCTGCGCATTATTGATGGCGAATTACGCAAAGGTATGCGCGTTAAAATGATGGGAACCGGCGGTTCCTATCTGATCGACCGGGTTGGCGTATCGCGCCCCAAAAAAGAAGTTGTGGCTAGCTTAGGGCCGGGCGAGATTGGCTTCTTCACGGCGGCCATTAAAGAAGTGGCCGATACGCGCGTGGGAGATACCGTTACCGATGAAAAGAACCCCTGCGCTGAAGCACTGCCTGACTTTAAAGAAGCGCAATCGGTTGTGTTTGCAGGCTTTTTTCCCGTCGATGCCGCAAAGTTCGAAGACTTGCGCGATGCCATGGGCAAGCTGCGTTTGAATGATGCGTCGTTCTCATTCGAGATGGAAACATCAGCCGCCTTGGGCTTTGGTTTCCGGTGTGGATTCCTTGGGCTGCTGCATTTGGAAATCACCCGTGAACGCATTGAACGCGAATTCAATGTGGATATTATCACCACTGCACCATCGGTTATTTACAACATCAACATGCGTGATGGTACAAAGTTGACACTGCACAATCCGGTCGATTTGCCAGATGTGATGTTGATTGACACCATTGAAGAGCCTTGGATTGAAGCCACCATCTTGGTGCCGGATGAATATCTGGGTTCAATTTTGAAACTCTGCGAAGATCGCCGCGGCCGCCAAAAGCAACTGACTTATGTCGGCAACCGCGCCATGGTGATTTATGATCTGCCGCTGAATGAAGTGGTGTTCGATTTTTATGATCGCCTAAAATCTGTAAGCCGCGGCTATGCAAGCTTCGACTATAAAATGATTGGTTATGAAAAAGGCGACCTCGTGCGCATGGGCATTTTGGTGAATGCCGAACCAGTTGATGCGCTGGCCATGGTAGTGCACCGGGGCCGTGCCGAACAGCGCGGCCGCGTGATGTGTGAAAAATTAAAAGATCTCATTCCGCGCCACATGTTCCAAATCCCGATCCAAGCCACCATCGGCGGCAAGATCGTGGCACGTGAAACCTTGTCGGCAATGCGCAAAGACGTGACCGCCAAATGCTATGGCGGCGATATTTCTCGTAAGCGCAAACTTCTCGATAAGCAGAAGGAAGGCAAAAAGAAAATGCGCCAATTCGGCAAAGTAGAAATTCCACAAGAAGCGTTCATTGCGGCGCTTAAAATGGACGAGAATTGATCCATTCTGCGTGCTAGACTGTATTAGAGAACAAAACTAATGTGGCACACATGAAAACCTTCTCCGATCTTACCGAACAAGAAATTATTGCCCTCGCTATTTCATCTGAAGATGATGATGCGCGGTCTTATGCTGGTTTTGCGCATGCGCTGATGGCTGATTATCCGGCATCGGCAAAAGTGTTTGTCGAGATGGCTGAAGAAGAACATGAGCACCGCCGTTGGTTGACAGATCTGTATCAGAAGAAATTTGGTGATTTTATCCCGCTGATCCGCCGCGCTGATGTGAATGGCTTTGTAAAACACGCGCCCGCTTGGACGCTAAACACCCAAGGTATTGATGCCATGCGCAGGCGCGCTGAATTGATCGAGCTCGAGAATTATCGTTTTTATACGCAAGCAGCGGCAAGTTCTTCTGACGCGCAAGTAAAAAAACTTCTGTCTGAGTTGGCAGCTGCTGAAAAGGGGCATGAATCACTTGCCTCAAAACTGGGCCTTGAACATGTGACCACTGACGCCAAAATTGATGAAAGCGATACAGAACGCCGCATGTTTTTGTTGGAAGTTGTGCAGCCTGGACTGGTTGGTTTGATGGACGGTTCTGTATCAACATTAGCACCAATATTTGCGGCGGCCTTTGCAACTGGCAGCACGTGGCAAACTTTTCTGGTGGGTGTTGCGGCCTCGGTTGGTGCTGGCATTTCGATGGGCTTGGCCGAAGGCCTATCTGATGACGGCAAACTCTCTGGCCGTGGGCGGCCATTGATCAGGGGTCTTGCGTCCGGCTTGATGACGGCGGTTGGCGGCATCGGCCACACACTGCCATTTCTCATTCCGCAATTTCACACAGCGCTGGTGTTGGCGATTATTGTGGTGTTGATTGAGCTCAGTGTGATCACGTGGATCCGCAACAAATATATGGATACGCCGATTGTAAAAGCAGCACTTCAAATTGCTGTGGGTGGTTTATTGGTATTCCTAACCGGTATCTTAATTGGCAGTGCGTGAGCTCTTGCGCTCAAGATAAACAATTCCCAACCCACTTACCAGAATGAGCAACATTCCGGCGATGGCATAGGCGTTTGGTATATCGCGGAAAATTGCGTAGCCCAAGATAACGGCCCAAATCATGAAAGCATAATAGAAGGGAGCAACGGCTTGGGCTGATGCGTTCCGGTAAGCCAGAAATGTGAACATGTGGCCGAGCATCATGAACAGGCCTGCGCCTGCCATGAGCATGATGTGATAGGGCTTGGGCATAACCCAGGTTTCAGCGCTGAGACCGACGATGGCCGCACCACTCATGACCATGATGATGGTGATTAAGGTGGCAACCAGTGCGGGAATTTCAGATGAGACGCGGCGGCCCGCCAAATCACGCAAAGCCGCAAACAGTGCCGTAACAAATGCAAACATCAAAAACGGTGAAGTTGTTCCAAAGCCAGGCTGAGCCACAAGTAAGGCCCCAGCAAACCCCAGCGCCACCAAAACAATACGGGCTGGCATCGCCGCTTCACGGTGAATGAAAATCATCCCCATTATAACCAGCAGAGGTGTGATCTGGAATATAGCCGTCACATCGCCAATGGGAGCGTGGGCAAGCGCCAAAATATAAGTCAGGATTGCGCCCACTTCCAAGATGCCACGTAAAAATACAAACCGATGAATGCCCTGCGCTAATTTACTGAGATCACCCATAATGCCAAGTAATACCAGAGCGCAAATAACACCTGACGTGCCGCGCATCACCAGAACTTCGTATGGTGGGAGTTCGGCCAACGCAATTTTCATGAAGCTGTCATTGAGCACAAACGTGCCGGCACCGGCCAACATAAAACCAATGCCGCGAATATTAGAGGATGTGTTCAAAATAGCTTCAAGCTTTCAAGTGCCAATATGGTGGTCGAGTCATACCAGCACTCAGCTCCCAGTGTCACCACAGAAACGATATCCTACACCGACCTCTGTCAACAATATTTTTGGGTCAGAAGCGTCAATTTCAATTTTCTGTCTGATTTGACCAATCATAACGCGCAAGTATTGAACGTCCAATTCGTGGGCAGGCCCCCATACAATTTTTAAAATCGTCTTATGTGTAAGAACCCGGTCAACATTTTTAATCATCAATAATAGGAGTTCAAATTCCTTAGGCGTAAGGTGGAGCAACTTCCCATCTCTCGTAATGGTGTGCTTGACAACATCAATAATAATTCCTCGTGACTGATAAACGCTTGCTGGAACCAAATCACTTTTATGATTGCGCAAATTGGCCCTCATGCGCGCCAGCAGCTCACCAATGCCAAATGGCTTATTGATATAGTCATTTGCACCAAGATCGAGAGATTCAATTTTCTCAACTTCCCGGTCACGTGCAGAAAGAACGATAATTGGAATTTGTGACCAGCTTCGAATTTCGCGAATAACGTCTTTGCCATCTTTATCGGGCAAACCGAGATCGAGTAAAATGATATCTGGTGCTTTAGTAGCGGCCAATTTGACGGCCTCGGCACCCGTCATTGCTGTCACAACTTCAAACTCACCCGCCTTTAAAGCGGGCTCCAAAAAACGCAAAATTTGCGGTTCGTCGTCAACAATGAGAACGCGCGGCTTGTTCATGTTCTACTTTCTACCGGAAAGCGAACGACAATGCGCGTTCCACGTCCATTCGCAATTGGGCTTTCAGCTTTTATGCTGCCGCCCATTGCGCTAGCGATCCCACGACAAATTGCCAGTCCCAAACCCGTACCAGGCGCCCGCCCGTCGCCTTCAGCAACGCGGTAGAATTTTTCAAAAACCTGGTTCAACTCTGTGGGCGGAATGCCAATACCTTCGTCCTCGACGATCAATAAAACATCACTTCCATCTTCCTCAACTTTTACTTCGGTCGCAGTTGAGGATGGGGTATATTTATTCGCATTATCGATGAGATTGAAAATTAATTGCTCCAGCAGCATTGCGTCACCAATAACTGTCAAATCTGAACTGTTTAATTTCGATTTGATTTCGCGTTGAGGCCAAGTATGTTTGGCCCTGCGAATTGCAGCAGAGACAACATCTGAAATTTGAATATTGTTATTTGAAAGCTTGATTGCACCACCTTCAATCTTGGTCATATCTAAGAGATTGGAGACAAACCGTGAAAGATGATCTGCTTCTTCTTCAATGTTCATCAGCAGATCGTCGCGAACTGATTTTGTCATTTTATGTTGCAAACTGCGTAGCGTCGAAACCGATCCGATGATTGACGATAGCGGTGTTCGCAAATCATGTGAAATTGACGACAGCAGTGCAGAGCGCAATTTCTCACTTTCGACATTTGCCCGTGCTTGGCCGGCTTCGTCGGCCAAGGTGGTGCGTTCGAGCGCAATTGAAACCTGTCCAAGCAATGCATCAGTCATGCGACGCGCCTCAGACGAGAGTTCGGAACTATCGGGCCTGATACCAACCACACCCATCACCCCATGAGGCGTTTTCATGGGGTGGTATTGAAATTTTGCATTTGGAAGAGTCTGCGAATTCCAACCAGCAATTTCAGCGTGGTTCATGGTCCAGCGTGCCGCAGTCCAGTCGGCTGGACCCAAGTTATCTTCAGGTGGCATGCCTGACACGATGACAAGATCATCATTGCTTTTCATCAAAACGATAGATTGGCCTTTGGCAGTCGATGCCGCCTGAGTTGCAACAACCCACATCAGATCATCAACTATCATTGTTGCCGAAAGCTTACGCGAAAGGTCAAACAAGGTTTCAATTTGCCTGACCCGGGAAATGGCTGCATCAGATTGTTCACGCACGCGCCCCGCAAGCCCGCCTGTTAAAATTGCAACGAGCAGAAAAATAAATAAGGCTAGTAACTCATGCGGGCTGGCAATTGTGAATGAATATTTTGGTTCGATGAAAAAGAAATTATAGGCCAAGAATGAAAGGCCCGCGGCAATCACGCCACTCCACGTGCCATAGCTAATGGCACAAAACAAAACCGCCGCTAAGAAAATCATCGATAGATTAGGCAATTTCAAATATTGGCTGGCCGCAATTCCAGCTGCCACTGCCACTGCAACCGCTAAGGGCGCAGCGACCGCGTGAACTAGCTTGAAGGATGGAGGTTTAAACTTAATCGCCAGCTTCTCAATTTTCTCAGCAGTCACCACATGTACGGAGACGCCGCGGGCTTGTTGCATAACTTCATCAGACAATGAACGATGTCGAAATTGTTTCAGGATTCCCGATGCCGATCTTCCCATAATAATTTGCGTAATATTTTCTTGGTTCGCAAATGACAAAATTTCAGTTGGCAGATCTCCGCCGCTTAAGCGCGTCACTTCCGCCCCCAGTCTGGATGCTAATTCTAGATTAGAGTCGAGCTTCCTTTGTCTGTCTTCATTTAGCAACGCATCATTTGGTTTGGAAACATGAGCAGCAACCCAAGTTGCGTTAAGCGCTCCGGCTATTCTTGCCGCTTGCCTGACCACATTTTCAGAAAGTTCATCACCGCCCACGCAGACCAAAATGCGGTCGATCGTAGGCCATGGACCTTGGAGAGAGTTTTGGCGTAAATAATCAACCATCTGGTCATCCACACGCTGAGCGGTGCGCCGCAAAGCGAGCTCTCGCAATGCCGTAAGATTTCCAATTTGTAGAAAGTTATTTTCCGCTCGTTTTGCGTTGTCGGGAAGATAAACTTTACCTTCCTTCAAGCGCTGGATAAGTTCATCAGGCGTGATATCAACCACCACGACATCCGTGGCATTTTCGATAACGGTATCTGGCACTAGCTCACGAACTTTTACTTTCGTGATGGTTGCCACAACATCCGATAGGCTTTCAATGTGCTGTATGTTCAGCGCAGTCCAAACATGAATGCCAGCGTCCAATAATTCTTCCACGTCCTGATAGCGCTTTGGATGACGCGATTCTGGAGCATTGGTGTGGGCCAGTTCATCGACGATGATAAGATTTGGTTTTCGTACCAACGCCGCATCCAAATCAAATTCCATGAGGGCATGACCACGATAGACCAATGATTTTCGCGGTAAAACGTCAAGACCGTTAAGTAGAGCCGCGGTTTCAGATCGGCCGTGAGTCTCAACAACGCCAATAACAACGTCTTTTCCTTCGGCCTTTAGGCGTTGCGCGCCAGCCAACATCGCATAGGTTTTCCCAACACCGGGTGCAGCGCCTATAAATATTTTAAGTCTGCCGCGTTTTTCATTCGCGGCTAGCTCAAGAAGTTTATCCGGTGAGGGACGTCTGAATTCGGCATCAACCATTTGTCTGCGAGTTTAAACCATCCAATGCTAAGTTCAGCAATAACACATTGACACGTGGCTCACCAAATAATCCCAGTGTGGAATTTTGAGTGTTGGCAAGAACAACAGCTTTGATCTTTTCTTCTGCAACACCCCGAGCTTTGGCAACGCGCGCGATTTGCAAATTTGCGTATTGCGGCGAAATATGGGGATCAAGCCCACTACCAGAAGCAGTCACACTATCCGCTGGCAACAGAGTTGGGTCACTGGGCTGGCGAAGTTTTTGTATGTCGCCATTAATCCGGTCAATCAGGGCTTTGGATGTGGGACCCAAATTTGAACCCGATGACGAGGCGGCATCATAACCTTTGCCAGCCGCTGAAGGCCGTCCCCAGAAATATTTGTCGGAGGTCCAGGCCTCACCAATCAAACGCGAACCAATGACCGCATTATTGTTCACGATCACACTGCCATTGGCGGAGTTGGAAAACGCAACTTGTCCAATCCCAGTCATCGCAAGTGGATAAATCAAGCCAGTTAGAACTGTCATTATGATCAACATTAAAAACGCAGGGCGCAGATGAGATAACATATTTTCTCCTTAAGCTAAATGCAGTGCGGCAACCAACAGATCGATGATCTTGATGCCAATAAATGGAACGACTAATCCGCCAAGGCCGTAAATGAGTAAATTCCGGCGAAGCACCGCCGAAGCACCAATCGGGCGGTAAGCGATGCCCCTAAGGGCAAGTGGAATGAGCGCAATAATGATCAGTGCATTGAAAATGATGGCTGATAGAATGGCGCTCTGCGGTGAGGCAAGATGCATAACATTCAAGGCGCCAAGTTCGGGATAAGTCGCAATAAAAAGTGCGGGAATGATTGCAAAATATTTGGCCACGTCATTGGCAATTGAAAAAGTTGTCAAAGAACCGCGCGTCATCAAAAGTTGCTTGCCAATCTCTACAATTTCAATGACCTTGGTTGGATTGGAGTCAAGATCAACCATATTGCCAGCTTCGCGTGCTGCTTGCGTGCCAGACTGCATGGCAACACCCACATCTGCTTGAGCAAGTGCAGGTGCATCATTGGTGCCATCACCACACATGGCAATCATGCGTCCTGATTTTTGTTCGGCGCGGATGTAAGCAAGCTTATCTTCAGGCGTTGCTTCGGCAATGAAATCATCAACGCCTGCTTCAGATGCAATGGTAGCGGCAGTGATTGAATTATCACCAGTCACCATGACAGTCCGAATGCCCATGGCGCGCAAGGCATTAAAGCGCAATTTGATGTCTGGCTTTACAACGTCTTTCAAGTGAATGACGCCAAACAACTTGCCATTTTCGGCAACCCCGAGCGGCGTTCCACCTGTGCGCGAAATTTTGTCAACGGCTTGCGTAAATTCTGGCGGAGCTTTTTCGGTTGTGAGTCCAACATATTTTAATATGGCATCAACAGCGCCTTTGCGAAGTTTGCGTGTGCCGATATTAATGCCTGAGATTCGTGTTGTTGCTGAGAAAGCAATAATATCTGATTGTTGCCCATTCAGGTTAGGTTCTGTTAGACCATAGTTCCCTTTGCAGAGCGCAACAATCGAGCGACCCTCAGGTGTTTCATCGGAAAGTGATGCAAAGAGTACGGCCTCTGCAAGCTGCTTTTCAGCTACCCCTGACACGGGGATGAATGCTGTGGCAAGGCGGTTGCCGTAGGTAATGGTTCCCGTTTTATCGAGTAACAACGTATCCACATCACCCGCAGCCTCCACCGCCCGGCCCGATGTGGCAATTACATTGAACCGAATGAGCCTATCCATACCGGCAATGCCAATTGCGGAAAGCAAACCACCAATGGTGGTGGGAATAAGCGTGACAAGAAGGGCCACAAGTACAGTAATTGAAAGTGTGGTGCCTGAATAACCTGCCAAACCCCACAAGGTGACAACTGCAATCAAAAATATCAGAGTGAGACCAGCCAGCAGGATCGACAGCGCCAACTCATTGGGGGTTTTTTTGCGCTCAGCGCCTTCAACCAAGGCAATCATGCGGTCGATAAATGTATTACCTGGCGCAGCCGTGATTTTCACTTTAATCCAATCTGAAAGGACCGTCGTGCCGCCTGTTACAGCAGAGCGATCTCCACCTGATTCACGAATAACTGGAGCGGACTCGCCAGTAATTGCAGACTCGTTGACAGATGCTATCCCTTCGATAATCTCTCCATCGGCTGGAATGAGATCGCCTGTTTCGACTAAAACTAAATCTCCTGGGTTCAGCATTGAAGCTGAAACTTTTGTAAATATCCGATCATTTGTTTCGGGAATAATAAGACGTTTGGCCATTGTATCAGTGCGCGTGCGGCGCAACGCTTCGGCCTGCGCTTTACCACGGCCTTCGGCCACAGCTTCAGCAAAATTAGCAAACAAGACGGTAAACCACAGCCATGCTGCAATTTGCCCAGAAAACCAAGCGGTGCCGTTGTGACTCAATAAATCGCGTATCCAAAAGGCCGTAACGAGTGCTGCCACCACTTCAGTCACAAAGATAACGGGATTGCGCGCTAGCGTTTTTGGATTCAGTTTTAAAAAAGAATCTCTGATGGCCTGAGAGAATATGGCGCTGTTAAAAAGTGCCGGAGCTGCGAGTTTCGTTGTCATTTAATGACTCCAATCAAAATGTTTTGCCGGCAAGCATCAAGAAGTGCTCAACAATTGGGCTGAGTGCCAAGGAAGGGAAATATTGCAGACCGCCAAGGATCAGGATCACACCCACCAAAAGTGCAACAAACATTGGGCCATGGGTTGGAAAGCTCCCTGATGAAGCGGGAATTTTGGTCTTTGAAGCAAGTGATCCAGCGATGGCCAGCATCGGCACAATATAGGCAAATCGGCCAAGGAACATTGAAATGCCAAGTGTCGTGTTAAACCAGCCTGTGTTGGCATTGAGGCCAGCAAAAGCCGAACCATTATTGCCCGCAGCCGATGAGTAGGCATAAAGTATTTCTGTCAAACCATGAGGGCCTGCATTGGCTAGGCTTGAAAGCGCAGCAGGCAACATGGCTGAAACAGCACTGAAGCCAAGCATAACCAACGGCAAGATTAGTAACGCCAGCATGGCGAGTTTCATTTCTTTGGCTTCAATTTTCTTGCCTAGATAGTCTGGAGTGCGACCAACCATTAATCCCGCAATAAACACAGTAAGCACAGCGATAACCAGAATGCCGTAGAGGCCAGAGCCAACACCTCCTGGCAACACTTCGCCAAGTTGGATCATGAACAAGGGCACTAGACCACCAAGAGGCGTCAGCGAGGAATGCATCGCATTCACAGCACCACAGGAAAGGCCAGTCGTCGCCACAACAAACAACGATGTCATCGCTTGGCCAAACCGCAATTCCTTGCCTTCCATATTACCCTGCAATGGATCGATGCCCAAAGCTTGAATGATTGGATTACCGCTGGTTTCTGCCCAATAGACAATGGCAGTCCCCACAACGATGAACAGTCCCATGGTGATGAACAACGCGCGTCCTTGACGGTTGTCGCCAACCATTTGCCCAAACATGAAGGGCATCGCGCCTGAAACAACCAGCATTGCGAATATCGAAAGATAGTTCGACCAAGCCGAAGGGTTTTCAAACGGATGAGCAGAGTTTGCATTCAAGAAACCGCCACCATTCGTGCCCAATTGTTTGATGGCTTCTTGGCTGGCCATAGGGCCAATAGAAATAGTTTGTTTCACGCCCTCAAGAGTGGTCGCATCAACATAGCCCTGTAATGTTTGTGGAACTCCCAAAATCATAAAAACAATGGCAACGACGATCGAAAGCGGCAGCAGGATATAAAGCGTCGATTTTACAAGATCGTCCCAGAAATTGCCAATTGTTGTTGACGAACTGCGAGCGAATGCGCGCGTGAATGCAACAGCAAGGGCTATGCCTGTAGCGGCAGATAGAAAATTGTGAACCGTAAATCCAGCCATCTGAACAAGGTGACTCATGGTTGATTCACCCGCATAGGATTGCCAATTGGTGTTTGTGACAAAACTCATTGCGGTGTTGAACGAGAGTGCTTCAGTAACTGCCGAAAAGCCCTGTGGATTGAGAGGCAGAAAATTTTGCAGGCGCATTAAGCCATAAAGCACCACAAAACCCATGGCATTAAATGCCAACGTCGCCAAGGCATAGGTCTGCCAATTTTGTTCTTTAAGTGAAACACCCACCAAACGATTTATGCCGCGCTCCATGGGCGCAATCGCTGGTGTTAAGAAAGTGCGTTTGCCCGTAAACACAGCAGCCATGAAGCTACCCAAAGCCCATGCGCTGAATGTTACGACCGTAAGCAATGCTATAATTTGAGACCAGCCAACGAATGTCATGGCAAACCCTTTTGAGATTAAAAGTTAATATTTTTCAGGATGCAACAATGCGTGAACCAAATAGGCACCAAGCCCAATTGCCACGATCAAACCGAAGAATGCTTCTGCCATCATTGACTCACAGCTGATCGCAAAAGCGCACATAGGCAGCACACAGAAAAAACAACCCGACACCGAGAGCGAGATAAATAAGGTCAAATATGAATGGTTCCTTCTGGAAAACTCATTCATCAAGATGCTATATTTGACATAAGGTTGCGATGCAGAATGTGAGGGCGCCATATAAGGAAACCATAAGGGTGTAGGTCGTTCTTCGAAGGACTATTGATTTAGTTCACTTCAAATTATCGCCTTCACGTCCCTCGACCAGCTTTAATAGGCTCTCCAGAGTGTCTGCCTCTGCGGCCGGCTTGTCCCATCTTATCCTTGAAATGCGCGGAAAACGCATTGCAACACCAGACTTGTGGCGACCAGAAAGATTTATGGCATCAAATGCCACTTCGAATACAAGTTCAGGTTTGACCGAACGCACAGGCCCAAATTTTTGTATAGTGTTCTCGCGCACGAAACGGTCAATCTTGCGCAACTCTTCATCGGTAAAGCCGCTATAAGCTTTGCCAACGGGCACCAAAACGCGAGCGCCGCCTTCGTCTTTCCACGCACCAAATGTATAATCGGAATAGAACGATGATCGTTTGCCAGCGCCGCGTTGAGCATATAGCAAAACACAGTCTGCAACGAGAGGGCTGCGCTTCCACTTGTACCAATGGCCTTGTTGCCGACCTTGAAGATAGGCTGTGGCACGCCTTTTGAGCATGAGCCCTTCAATACCTTCCTCGCGAATGTTACTCCATAAATTGAGCAACTCAGCTTTGTCTTTGATCTTCAGGATGGGAGAAAGATCAGTGTGATGGCTTTGGTGCTTTTCGAACCAACTCTCTAGGCGCACGCGACGTTCATCAAAATTCAACTCCCTCAGATCTTCGCCGTCCAATTGCAAAGCATCATAGAGCCGAATATGGGCGGGAAATTTTTTGAGCATAGTGGCCGTAACGCTTTTTCGGTTGAGTCGTTGTTGAAGATCAGCAAAAGATGATACGATATTATTTTGCATCACCAGCAATTCTCCATCAAGGATACCATCAAAATTTTGGTCGGTGACAAGTTCGGGAAATGTTGTGCTGATATCATCCCCCGATCTGGAAAATAATTTGGTCACGCCGCCAGCACGCGAAAATTGAACACGAATACCGTCCCACTTCCATTCAACGGCAAACTCCGAAATATCAATTGAGTGAAGCAATTGATCTTCCAGCGGGTTTGACAACATGAGTGGCTTGAAAATCGGCACTCCACTGGAAATAGGTTTGTCGCCTTTGCCCTCTAACCATGCAAACAGCGAAAGATACGGGGGCAAAACCCCGTGCCACATTTCTTCAATGTCATGAATGTCAGATTCAAATGCATCAGCTAAAGCCGTTTTTGCCAACCGAGCAGAAACCCCAACACGGCTCGCCCCTGATAGAAATTTAAGAAGCGCCCATCTCTCGACCGCGTTGCATTGATCCATCCATTTACCAATGACGGAGGCTAAAGCTCCAGTTTTCAAGGGCAACAAAGTTGCAATAATTTCGCCAAGAGGAGGTGGGGTTTGATGTGTTTCCTTTTGAGGCCAGATCAATGCCAATGTCTCTGCACTGTCACCCACATAGTCGCGCGATAAGCCAAACAAGTATGGATCGAATTTATCTATCGACAATTCAGTGATGATGCGGCGCAAAGGAACTTTTACAGGTATTGCATCTGAAAGAGCTGCCAACGCATAGCCTCTGTCAGGGTCTGGTGTCGATCTGAAATAGTTTTTGAGAAGTTCCAGTTTGCCAAGGCGAGACGGCATATAAGAAAGGCGGTCAAGCAAAATGGCAAAAGTTTTCATTCAGCTTCTTCCTCACGGCCAACCAATGACAGAGCCTTAGCATTGATGCCGCGTTTGCCAGCTTCATAGACCAAGGCTTCTTCGCGGCCATGCGTGACCCATAAGTCGGAAGCGCCTGTTTCATCGATAGTCTTTAAAAGTTCCGGCCAATCTGAATGGTCAGAAATAACCATCGGTAGTTCAATGTTGCGTTGTCTCGCCCGACCGCGAACTTGCATCCAACCGGATGCTAGGCAATTAACTGGATCTTCAAAACGCCGCGACCAAAGATCGCCCAAAGCAGAAGGCGGGCCAAGTACAATTTCACCTCGCAGTTTGGAACTTGCCTCGGATACGGGTTTCAATTCCCCGAGTCGAATGCCGCACCGGCTATAATACTCACAAGTGGCTCGCATCGCACCGTGAAGCCAAATGGGTTTGTCATAATTTGCAGCTCGCAGAAGAGAAATGACGCGCTGGCATTTACCTAGGCCATAGACGCCGACCTGATGCGTGCGCTCCGGAAACATTTCGACAGAGTTCAAAAGTTTACGAATTTCTTGTGTGGCATCACCAAAGCTGAATATTGGCAATCCAAACGTAGCCTCACTAACAAACAGGTCGCATTTTACCACTTCAAATGGAGTACAGGTGGCATCGTTACTGCGTTTATAATCACCCGACACCACGGCACGCTTCCCGCCATAATTGATTACAACTTGGGCACTTCCAAGGATATGACCAGCGGGAGACAAACTTACCTCAACGTCGCCGATTTTAATATTATCTCCAAGCTTTAAGGGATGTGGACGCTGTGGCGCGCCATCGCCTAAGCGAATTTTCATAATATCGAGAGTTTGGGGCGTTGCTAGAACAGCATCCATCCCAGGACGCGCATGATCAGAATGTGCATGTGTTACAATCGCATGCTCAACTGGTGATATTGGATCGATATAGAAATTACCAGGAATGCAAAACAAACCTTCAGGCTGAGGTTTTATCCAAGATTCGAAATTTTTGACACCAGCCATTTAATAAAACCTGTTGGATTCCATCTCGCTTATAAGTCACGTTTTCAAAACGGCTTAATTGAATGTGTTTACTTATCATCTGAAACCCACTTGGGAAAAACCATTTCTTCGGAAAAAAGTTCCACGATCTGTTCTTACGTTCAGCTAAAAGGTTTTATCACCGTTTACAGGAAGTCTGATGCCGTAAATTGAGGTTGTGCCGCAAATATAGAGATAATTCCGCTTTGGTCCGCCAAAGCACACATTTGCAACAACTTCCGGCACGTGAATTTTGCCGATCAGGGTTCCGTCAGGATCGTAGCAGTGCACGCCGTCGCCAGCACTTGTCCAAACGCGACCTTCAGTATCAGTTCTCAGTCCGTCGAAAAGTCCCGCTGTTGAATCAGCGAATATGCCTTGGTCAATTAACTCAATTCCATTCTTGACGGCAAATCTACGAATATGCTTTGGGCCGTTCTTTTTGTGGCTCATCCCGGAGTCGATAATGTAAAGAATACTTTCATCGGGAGAAAAACAAATTCCGTTGGGTTGCACAAAATCATCAGCAACAACATTTAGTTCATTGGTCTGTGGGTCAATACGGTAGACAAAATTACCCCGTTGCTCACATAAGCCCCTATTGCCCTCATAGTCTGTGTCGATACCGTAAGTTGGATCCGTAAACCAAATGCTGTTGTCCGATTTAACGATGATATCGTTAGGACTGCTCAGGCGCTTGCCTTCAAAGTGAGAGGCAAGGGTGGTGATGCTGCCATCAAACTCGGTGCGCGACACACGTCTGCCACCGTGTTCACATGTGAGCAGACGGCCTTGCCTGTCGACGGTGTTGCCATTGGCATATCCTGAAGGTGCGCGAAAAACTCCAACCTGTCCGGTGCATTCATCGTATCGCATCAAGCGATCATTTGGGATGTCCGACCAGATAAGATAACGTCCAGATGGAAAATACGCCGCCCCTTCGGTGAATTTGCACCCCGTGTAGATTTTGTCGATGTGGGCGGTATCAACGATCAGGTTTGCAAAGCGGTCATCTAGAATTTCAAAATAATTATTCATGGTTTTGCACTCCGACATTATCCTTTGACGAGAACTGAGTTTTCCACAGCCAAGTACCCATGTATAGGCTGGTCTTGGACAAAACTGCTGATTTCTGTGATGTACAATGTGGTTGTGCTCCTGTGCGAGCCGTGATGCAGGTGGCTAGACCAGCGAAGCTATATGCGCAATTACGGCTACTACAGCATTTTCACCCGCAATGGAATTCTGGGTTTGTTTTTATTAAAATGGCCGTTGGACTAGCACGAATTGCACTGGGTATTCTGCATTCCACCTATTTGCATAAGACGATTGAAAATGGTGTGGTCAACCAAAGCCACGAGAAACAATGCTTGAGCGAAAATGACAGCGTTGAATTTCGTGGGCTTTTTCCAAACATCTATGCCGATTTGGAGGTCACGCGGATGGGTGTTAGCAATTGTCCAGCAAGAACACATAGGGCAGCCTGATTTGAGCAACCTGTTTTTGACAACACGCGGGCAAGATGGCTTTTCACTGTATTGACTGACACGCTTAAATGATTGGCAATGTTTCTAGGCCGCCTGCCGCTACAAATAAGAAAAGCAATGCGAGCTTCCGCAGGCGTGAGCCCTAAAGTTTGCTGAAGACGCAAAATGACATCACCTGCCTCCGGCTCTTGTGCTGTTAGGATAATTGCGACGAAGCGATCATCTTCTTGCGCTCCTGTGATGGGTACAATGGTAACCGATACCTTCGTATCTCTATTTTCGCCCAGTGACATTGTGCAAAAGTGATCGCTTGGAGAACATTCGTTTTTGCTCGTTGCGACAACAGCTGCTTCAAAATCAAGCATGCAACGCTTGTCGCCCCGTAATTGAAATCGCCCTAACTTTAGATATACAAAGCTGGCATCCTCCAACTGCTCGTGGCCGACGGCATTTGCATAGACCAACATTCTGTCTTGGTTCAGTACAAACATGGGCAGCGAAATATGATTGAGCAAGGCCTCAAGATGTGCGTAACCAATGTTTGATTGTGGTTGAACAATTTGGGCCGGGCGGTTGCGTAAGCAGATCATCTTGGGTCACCCGAATGACCCACGCAGATTCTGCGAGTATCGATTTCTCTTGTTTTTAAATTTATGCTTTGCTTTATTCTTTTCATGTTCGGCTCCCTATTTGCTAAGATTAGAAGCCATGAAAAGTTCATGCGTCGGTGGTACTACCTATATTTCGCGCGTTAACCGAATTTCTACTTTGGAAGGGATGTCTCCCAAAGTCTAAGCCTATCAAGTTGGCGATTGCATGACGGTGCAGTCGTCGCCTATAATAGCACGGCGGATCGCCCGAAATCGCAGAGTAGTACTTTCCAATTACCTAAATTTGAATGGTTTTTTTGTTCTACAAATTGAAATTTCGGAAATACAAATGCAGAAAGTTTTTGTGTCTGAAAGACGATTGTCAAGCAAAAGTCGAAATTTAAATGGCAGTGCGCGGCTGGAAAATCCCGAAGCAAGTTATCATGGAAAAGTGAACGGGACGATGCCAATTGAGTTGACCTTGGCTTTGCGGGGTCCACCACTCCCTGATTTTAACGGAAAGCCACTTTCGGGCCTGTCTCAAAAACAACTAAATAATAGGTTTGGCGCGTCAAAATCTGATGCAGCACTTGTCTCCAAAGTCATGCGTGATTTTGGTTTTGAGATTCAAAATGTAAATCTTGGCGCTCGGAGCATTGGTATCAAAGGAACAGTCGCACAAGCAACGGAAGCCTTTCAACCCAGTCTTGCGATGTACAAGAACGAGGATCAAGGCGTATTTCGCGATCGTACGGGTGGCTATCATGTGCCGCCAGAACTTGAAGGAATTGTAAGCGCAGTTATTGGCCTTAGCCAAAGACGGATCATTCGTCCCAAACGTGTCGCAAAGGATCAAAACAGATTAGCTGATATTTTGCCTGCAGCTACACCCGCTGACATCGAAAAAATCTACGACTTTCCCAAGGGCACGGCTGCCGGACAAAAGATTGCTATTGCCGAATTTGGAGGTGGCTACATCGCCTCCGATTTGAGGGCATACTGTAAAAAATTTGGCCTACATATGCCAGATGTAAAAACCGTTTCTGTCAACAGTCCGGCTTACACATGGAGCCAGATGAAAAAGTTGCCGCGTGCAACACGCGAACAAGAATTGCTTTGCGCAGATGAAGTGATGCTTGATACCGAGATTATCGCCGGATTATGCCCGCATGCAAAAATAAAAATCTATTTTGCAACTTTCGATCAGAAAGGCTTTGTGGATCTTCTCAACAAAGTTATTGCCGATCGACCTGTGGTTCTTTCCATAAGTTGGGGTGTAACTGAAGACGCGAGTGATTGGTCATCTGTTGCAAGGAATGCAATCAACGAAAGACTAGCCCTTGCTGCTGCCCACGGCATCACAGTTTGTGTTTCTTCTGGCGATGATGGTGCTGGTGATGGGCGGCGGGGGAAAAAAGCGCGCGTGGATTTCCCGGCCTCCAGTCCATATGTGCTGAGTGTTGGTGGCACGCAAATTGGAGGGCGCAATGGTAAGCTAGAAGAAGTGACTTGGTGGTTTACGCCGGGCACAAGAGCAGGTGGTGGTGCCTCAACCGGCGGCGGGGTGAGTAGTATTTTTGATCGCCCCAAATGGCAAAATGTGCGGATAAAGTCGGGTAATCGTGGTGCAAAAAATGGCCGTGTAGTTCCCGACGTCGCGGCACTGGCAGAAGGTCCCCGCTATAGCTATGTGCTATTTGGTAAGACTGAACGCGGCGCTGGCACCAGTGCTTCGGCACCCGTTTGGGCGGCTTTGATAGCGCGGGTGAATCAGAAATTGCCGAAAGCCAAAAGGCAAAGATTTTTAACACCGTTGCTTTACCGAAAGCTTACCAACGGCAAATCGTTGGGATCTGCGGTCTGTAATGACATTACAGTTGGCAACAATCGAACCGAACCACCCGGTTTTGGTTATCGCGCCAAGCTAGGCTATGACTCTGTTACGGGATGGGGTTCACCGAATGGAAAAGCATTACTCAAGAAATTGGGGGGTCTCACATAGATTTCTGTTCTTTCTCATCCATTTGAATGATGATCGCTGTTACCAACCAGCTCTAATTATATTGTTTGGTGGGCAGCTATTTCCATTGAGGTCCTAAAGTAGGGGAGGGTCTATTTTGAAAAATATTTTTCTCAAACTATTCGTTCTGATTTTGGTGGCAAATGCGTGGTCTTTGGCCAGCGCGCAGGCACAAGAGAATACACGGCCCATGTCCTTATCGCGTCCAAACCTCAATCTCGCATACCGCAATTGGCTTAATCTTACTGCGCAGCAGCGGGCGCAAGCGGGAAGCGGACAGCACGACACTCTTTTGAGTTATTCCCAAAAATGTGATGCGGCCACGGGTATAACAATACCTACGTTCAGCTGCAGGGCGGGCGCAGATGTGCCGGGCCAAGGGACAATCCCCGCAACTGAAATCAATGCCACACACTGTGATTATCCAAACGTGTTGAATGGCCTTTGTGATCCAGGCAGCAAATTTCAAGTTTTGAAAAGAAGTGCAGATGGCAACGCTGTTGCAGTTGCTCATTGCCGAAAAGATGGTCAACCTGAGGCGGGAGAGAACTACAACGACATTGCAATTATCCAATATAATAAACAGAATGGGGCCATCTGCTTTTTTCAAGCGCTTGGCCACGATCAGGCTGATCCCAACAAGAAGTTCCCGCTACCGGGTGACAACATTCCGTCGCCGAGCTCGGGAGATACCGCCCTCTGGGCCGATAGCAAATCGCATTGGATAAGTCCTGCCGGAACCGAAGCAATTGGCTGTGCGTCATGTCACGACAGCGGCGGGTTTATACGTTCGAGATATTTAGCACAAATGAAGGCACCAAACTTTGATGCCGCCCATACCCTGCCCAGTGTTTCTGAAGGATTTGACAACAAGACTCTCCCACTCAAATATGTTGGGCTTGATTACAAGAGAGATCGCAGCTGGTCGGTGGAACTTGACCCTCCTGATCCAACTGGAACTTGCACCGGTTGCCATCGCTTGGCTGTTGCCAATCATTTAGCGCTTCATCATAGCCTCTATGGTGGTACTGCGATGAGGTTTGCAACAATTGCCACAGCTAAGACTCAGGAATCGAAAAATCCTCATAGTGCCACTTCGCCCATTTGGATGATTGATGGAGTTAACACAGAATACAAAGCGGCGAATGAAAAATTGGCCAAACGATATCAATCATGCGCGATGACTTTCTACAAATCATACTTCAGAAAAGTCAAAGCCGGTTGCAAGATTACCCCATTGGCGGAGCCTTGGCCAGAATAAGTAGGGTAGACTTCAGTTGGTTCTATGCAGCAGCCAAGGTTCCGATTGCAGACGCAGGATCACTTCAACGCGGTTGTTGGCGTTCAATTTTGCAAGAACGGCTGCCACGTGATGCTCGACTGTTCGTTGTGATCGATTGAGCCGCTTGGCAATCTGAAAATTACCGTGACCCTCGCTGAGAAGAGCAAGAACATTTACTTCCTTTTCCGTGAGGCCCATCGGGTGACTGCGCGCAGCACGGTATGGTCCACGACGCGGCTTCGGCAAAGCGTCTCCAAGCCCAAGATCAACGGCGCGCCGACGCAACCAAGCAATCGCAGATTTGGCATCAAGTTTTTCCAATCGCTCAAGAGCATCAAAAAGGTTTCGCTTTTCGGTTGATTGGCCAAGGCTCATCGCGGCTTGATACGGAGAGCCTATCTTATCCCAAAGCCCTGCAGCAGCCTCGTATTCACCGTTTAGCTCTGCAGCAAAGGGTTGAGCGACGATATTTGGTAATTTGTAGTGTTCGATGGGAACGCCTAACCGCTTGGCCCAGACTTGCATTTCACCTACTTGCCAAGGGTCGGTCAAGGTGGAACCAAGCTCGAGTGCTTTCCCCAATTGTTGGTGAGCATTTTCTTTATCACCAGCCATCCATGCGAGCTCCACGAGTCCAAGAAAGCAAGGTAAAAGATATTGTGGTTCGCCAATAGCGAGGGCTTCCTCCAAACATTGCTTGAGAAACACCTCAACATCGCTCTTGCCAAGCCGGATCCACGCCAAGCTCAATGCGATTTTTGCAGGCATTTTCATAATCATAGTGAGACGTTCAAGATTGAGGATACCTGTGCAAATGATGACGGCTTCTTCAAAACGCCCTTGTTCAACGCGAAGACGCGCGAACCCACCTGAAAGGTAATGCGTCCAAGAATCGAGATCATGCGTCGTATCAAACGCAATTCCTTCAGCAAACAGGCGTTCTGCGAGTGCAAAGTCGCGATTGTTGAGGGCTGCTTCCGAGAAATTTGTATAGGCTCTGGCGGCCTGTTCATGGAGTCCGTTCGACAATGCAAGTTCAAGGCTTTCCTGGAGCCGCTTTTTTCCCTCTCGGTTGCCTGTCGCGAACAAGCACGTTCCGACATTATTGAGGGCATGGGTCAGGGTTTCTGTATCGTTAAATTGTTTGGCCAAAGCGATTGCCCGCTGGCCCCAATCAATCGCCGCCGCAATCTCTTCACGAAGCATCAGAGTTTGCGACCGCATGCTATAAACCATAGCAAGGTCTGGCCCTGGTTCGCGGTCGGAAAGCACTTCTTCCGCTTTCCCCAAATACTCATCTGCCTTTTGGGCCTCACCCCTATACCAATGAAAACGCGAGAGCCAGCGGTAGTTCTTGCTGACCTTTTCAGGACACCCCAGTTGAAGCCAGATATCTGCTGCGCTGTGGCAGGCGGCGATGACATCTTCACCAATATTCTTTGACAGCCCAACTTCATAAGCCCAGTCTTCGTAGAGCTGCGCCGCCTTTTCTAGTCTTGCCATTTTTACGTGTTGCAATGCCAACCCAAGCAGAGAAGCGGCTTGTTCGTGAGCCCCGAGCCGCCGCGCCTCATCAGCTGCAAGAGGTGCTAATTCAAGAACTTTATGCACATCGCCAGCTCCTTCGGCGTGATGCACTCGGCGTGTTAGAATTCCAGCGATGTCATTGCTATCCATCTGGACGATCGCATTTTCTGCTATCGTGTGAAGTTGTTGAAGTCTTGCGGGTTGAATTGATTCCAGAGTGGCCAGCCTTGCAAGCTCATGGCGGAACATCAGATTACCATTGGATAGTTTACGCAATAGACCGAGGCCCACAAGATTGACAATGTCGTCCATTTTTCCTTCAACCAGAACCGCCGCAAGTTCGTGTTCTATCGGAACAGGGACAATACTGAGATTGCACAATGATTTCCGTTCGCCATCAGAAATTCTTGAAAGTCGAGACCAAACAGCGTCTCTTATTGAGGTCGGTAAAGAACTGCCGAGACCACCGTGAGCGAGTAATTCAGTGATAAAAAATGGATTTCCGCCAGTGAGACTATACAGGCTGATCAATCTCTTGCCCTCTGCGCCTGATATTTGCGCGACGGCCGTTTCTGATAGCGGCTCTAATACAATTCGATGAACAGCTGAACTTGGCAAATCGCCTAAGACGGCAGTGAGCGGATGGTCGATGTCAACTTCATCATTCCGAAAACTTACGATTAAGACGAATCTTGCCGCGATCACGCGTCTTCCAAGAAATCTGATCAAATCAAGAGTAGCACTATCAGCCCAATGTGCATCTTCAATGATCATTATGATTGGCAATTTTGAGTCATGAATTTTTTTAATAACAGCTGGAAAGAGCGTGCGTTGTGTTTCTCCCGACCGCAATAGACCTACGATTTCAGGTCCCAAATCTTCCGCAAAATCTGAGAAGGCCCCCAGCGGTTGAGGCGTGTTTGATGCGTCGCAATAGCCAATTAGAAAACGAGCAGACTTTGCATGACGCTTTGCCAACTCAAGAACCACAGTTGTTTTTCCGAGACCTGCTTCGCCAGAAATGAGCACAATTGATCCATCGCCTGCACTTGCTTTGGCAACACAATTGGAAATCGCCGCAATTGTACCATCTCGTTCAAGCAGCTCATAATTCATCATTGAAACTTCTACCTACAGCTCAATATTGTTTCATTACACAAGCGACGGCGGAGCAACTAAGCTATTAGAAAGTTGTTGGGCGTTCAACAAGATACTGTTCTGCCACTTCGACAACCAAGATCATTTACAGTTTAATTATTGCGGATTTTATGACAAATGAAAGTATCTCAGTTCGTGCCATGGCCAGATCAAATAATCTGAGCCAAAAAATGTTGTGCGAAACAAACCTCGACACCTGAAGTTCAATCACTTGGTTTTGATGTAACATACGATTGGACCACTTCAATGCGGATAATCGATTATGAAATTCAAATCCGGTAAAGTTTGCATTTTGCTGAGCTACCGCTTTTCCCGCAATAACTGTTTGGAATTAACATGACGTCTGCTCTAAGGCGCAAGCCAAGACCCCATCCAATTGCTGTCAACACAAAACTTTGCACGGCGGTGCAGGTTCTGCCCGAGATAAAGTGTTTCTATTTCTATAATGCGGCAGGTGAGAACCGCGAAGGCTTCTCGGTTTGCTTCAGATGTGAGATGCTCCGGTTGATCTATGATAGTGCCGGGGGCTGGATGATTGCCATAGACTTTACGAGCCGCATTAGGCACGCGTCGCCAAGGTTCGGCCACGGCATTACCCGAGGTGATTTCGACATGGACGCGTAACCTGATCTGTAACTTAGTTTTTTGCTCCCAGATCAAGAGACTTGCACAGGGTTCCATTTTGAGATCATTGATTTTTGCTGAACGCAAATCGGTATAGATTGTTACCGTCGAAAGTGACCTGTTCGCCGCGCGCAACACGACAACACGGGCCTCTGGTCCGGAAGCTCCGGTTGTTGCCAGCGCTGGGTGGCGCGAAGCGGCCCTGCGATCAGCCACACCACGCCCCAAGTCTCAACCAGACCTGATCTAAGATTGTGGGCAAACTCAACCACCACTCATTCATATCCCGTCATCTCCACATACCCCTCTCCGTGATGGCTGCCGTCAAAACGCATCGGTCCTTCCCAATAAGGAATTTGAGTGGCCATCCAAGCGTTGGGGTTGAGTGATGTTGTTGTCACATCAACACCATGCGCCGGGAGTTGGACTCGCCAACGTGTGGGAATGCTTCGCCCGGCTACGGTCGAAATTTCCAAAGGCGTCACTTTCAGCGCGCCCGAACTTTGCGGTTCAGGCTTTCCGTCTGCACCAATCCATGTGGCTGAAGTGAACCCGGCGCCTTGATCGCGCAGGCGAAACCCCATAAGTTTTTCCCCAGTTTTAAAATGAAGGGAGAACCAGTCCCACCCTGTTTGATCTTTCGCGAGAGGTTGGGAAGACCACTCGTGGTCAAGCCACGCTTTGCCAGTGACTTTGACAGGTCCGCTTGGCAAATTGAGCGTGCCAGACACATCATAAAAGGGTTGTGAATAGTAATAGCTAGCTTGGCCTTGCGCTGATTTGACCGAAAATCCGCCAAAGCCTTGCAGTACCACTGGCGTTTTCGTGTGGAGTTTCAAGACATATGAAAAATCCAGACCAGTAGCAGTCATTTCAAGACTCGAAATTGCATCCGCAGTTGGTGTTGCCGTGCCCAAAAGTTGCCAATTATCAATCCATGCGGAAAATGGTGATGCGCTCACTCCCGATTGGCCAATGCCCCCGCGCGCCAATCGTTCGGCTACAAATTGCTGCTTTGTAGTTGTGATCGCTGCATGGCCCATCCAAAGCTGCGGCGTTGACCACCCACTTCCACCAGACGGCGCAAGACTGGTCCGAAACAACGTCCACTGAGCGCCATAATCAGCACCATCATCTCCTTGCAGATTGGCTGTTACATACCACCACTCGATACGGTATCCTCTGTGTTCGCCATGGTCCCCGGGAAATGCCAGCACGCGGCCCAAAGACGGCACCGAATATCCATCAGGATTTTCGTTCAGCCCGGCAAAGCCTTGGCCAAAGGCAACACCGGCCATGGCAGACCACATCAAGAATATTCTAACGCTCATTGGCAAAGACCTTCAATAATTCAGCAGGCGAAATGCGGGCCAAACGCCGCACAGGAAAGATTGCAGCAAGTGCGGCAGTCAATAGACCCAGAATACCGAGCCACAGCCAGTTTGCGGGGAAGATATACATGGGCAAGCGCCAACCAAAGGCCTCAACATTAACGACTGACAACAAAATCCAAGCCAAGGCTAAGCCAACGGGCAATGCTAAAATCATCGTGAAAGCGGCTAGCATCACACTGCGCCAGAATTCGAGCCAAGCCAACTGGCTACGCGTCAGGCCCATTGCCCAGATCGGGGCAAGCTGTGGCAACCGCATCTCGGCCAATGTCATCAAACTCGCAAACAAGGCAATTGCAGCAACCCCTAACGTCAACACATTTAACGCTGCGGTCACAGTGAATGTACGCTCGAAAATCCCGAGCGACAGTCTTTTGAGGTCAGCCTGATTCACAATGTTCTGTGCTGGCAATTCAAATTGCGCACGCAAATCTTCAGCAAGCGCAGTTGCCTTTTCTGGCCGAATTCTAATACCAAAACGCAACTTTGTAATGTCCTTGAAGTGTGCGACCAGCTGCTTATTGCTCATAATCACTTGGCCAACCGGATTTCCATAATCTGAGTAAATGCCGGACACACGCGATTGCCATCCGCCCGTTAAATCGATGGTATCTCCAAGTTTGAAATTTTCGCGCCTGAACAGCTGCTCATTGATGAGTACGCCATCGCCACGTGCGACGATGTCCCAAACGTCAGGCAGCGCCGAAAGTATTGGCCAGTTGTCACGATAAGTTTCATGGTCGATCAAGCCAAAAATCTGTACAGGCTGGTCTGCCACTTTTCCGTCCACACTCCAAATCGGTAGCACCGCATTACTGCGCGTAGCCAACCATGCGCGCATCGCATCAGCTTCGGCCTCGGTTCTGCCTGAAACATAAAGTTCTGATGCCAAGCGTTGATCGAGGTAGTCAATGAAGGTGAACCGGAAGCTCGAAACCATAGTGCTGACTCCCACATTGGTGGCGAGCGCTAAGAGCAGTGCCATCAACGCCATTGACTGGCCCGACAGTTGTTGACGCGTATCCGCCCAGAACCAAATCGCAATGGGTTTCTTTGCGATGCGTTCGGCAAGTCTCAACACGCCCGCCAACAAGATCGGCAACGCAAGGGCTGCGCCCAACATCATGGTTCCGAGAATAGCAAAGCCTGCAAACAGCCCATGACTGAATTTTGCTAGCGCCAATGACATGAGCAAAAGAAAAATTGCAACGAAGGCTTGCCAACGCCGCGTATGCGCCGCAGCCGCGGCCCATGCCTTAGGCTGGGTTGGAGCAAGGATCGGCATTTGCCAAACCTGCCAAACATTCTGTGCCGATGCGATCAGCGTGCCCGCAACAGCAATCGCCAATCCTGCCAGCCACCATGAGGGGCGAATGGTGAGAGTGCCAGATACGTCCACACCATAAAGCCCGCGCAATGTTGCGGTTACATCGGGCAGTAGTAAGGCCGCCATGACATAACCCAGTGCGACACCAATCATTCCAGCAACCAGGGCCATCCCTAGCAACTCGGCAACCAGAAAAAGAATAAGCACCCGCAGTGAAAGTCCCAATGCCCTAAGTGTGCGAAATAGCGGGCGGCGCTGCTCGAAGGCTAGCCCAATAGCAGAATAGACGATAAACAAACCCACGATGAAAGCGAGATAGCCAAAGGCCGTGAGATTTAAATGAAAGCTATCCGTCAGACGAGAAAAGTCCGAAGTTTGGCTCGGTTCACGTAACACCAAATTAGGTTCCACCGTATTGAACGGCACAAGATTTTGCGGTTGCGTTTTCCACACGAGAAGACGAGAAATCTTGCTATCAGCTTTGAGCAGCATTTGCGCTTGCCCTATATCAGTAATGAGTGTTCCCGGCGGAATGCCTTTTACAATATGCAAAGGGGGTATCTGCTGGCCAAATAGGCGAGCTGCCGTTTCGGGATCGGAATAAATCAATCCGGTTGAGGCAACAAATTGCGCAAGATCATCCCCTTCGGCTAATGTAACATTTTGGGCCTGCGGTGGCATGGTCAGAGGATCAATCCCTAAAAGGTGTAGCTTCACGGGCCCAAATTTCACTTCGCCTTCAAGCACCGGAGACACCAGCCAACCTGCGCGCCGCAGGGCAACATAGACCTGCTGGTCCATGGTTTCAGCGTCTGCGCGTACCAGCTGCTGGAGCTGATCTTGCCCCAACATAGCTGCCGCTTGATCATAGCTAGCATTGGCTTCAGCATTGATGGCCTTGACGCCAGACCAAAGCGCCGTAGCCAAAGACAGGCCAATAATAAGTGTGAGCAACTGCCCGGGCTTTCTAGACCAATGTGAAAGCAGCGCTTTGAAAGCCGTTTTTATCATGCGCTGGTTTGGCCCGCGTGAAGTTTGAGATGTCGATCAAGCCGTGCTGCCAGTCTTGGCGAATGCGTGGCCATGATCAGTGCCGAACCAGCGTCTTTGACCATGGATAACATCAAATCAAGCACCGCATCGCCTGTGGCCTCATCAAGGTTACCGGTAGGTTCATCCGCCAAAACAAGAAGCGGTTTGGCCGCCAGAGTTCTTCCGATGGCCACACGCTGTTGCTGACCGCCAGAAAGCTGTTCAGGGTAACGCGCTAGAAGATCAAGCAATCCTAATTTCGTAATGATTGTCGTCGTCCAAGCCACATCATGGCATTCTGAGAGCTGCGCGTGAAAGGCCAGATTTGCAGCCACGGTCAGCGAGGGAATTAAGTTGAATTGTTGAAACATCAATCCGACCGTGCCACGCCGCAAACTGGCGCGCGCTGCATCGTTCAATGAGGTAAGATTTTGTCCTGCCAATGTTATATGGCCAGAATCCGGTTGGTCCAACCCCGCCACTAGGTGCAGCAAGGTGCTTTTTCCGCAGCCCGACTCACCCGTCAAAGCCAGACTGTTTCCCGCATCAAGGTCAAAGCTCACACCTCGCAACACTTCGAGAGGTCCTTCGACAGAGGAGTAGGATTTTTCAATGTTCCTGAGTGAAAGTAACACGACGGGTTCCAGAATTATAGGTTGGATCAAAAGTGAATTTGTTGTTTAATCCACTATGCCATTCGCACCAACACAGCCGCCACAGTTATGAGTTGGCCTATATTGAGCGCTACCGAAAAATAATGTGCCCTGTTGAAGTTTCTTTGTTCATCGTTATCTTTGAAGAAAATTATAACAGGCGTGAGGATTTGTCGTGCCAACACGGCCAAGCCAGCCGTTGCGGCTAATAATCCAGCTGAAAGAAAATCATTTGGCAAAAAGCTCAACGCCGCTATTACCCCAATCGAAATCACAAACAAATAATAGAACGGAAATGCCCGCCGCAATAATTTGCCAGCTTGATCCATTGGCAGAGATGAGAAAACCAACGGGGCAAATCCAAATGAATAAAGCATCATGCCTCCGAACAATAGTGAAGTGGATAAAATTGCGATAGCGGCCATTCTTTTGATCTTCGAATTTTTCGCCAAAGCTAATTTTACTTGTTTGGCTCCTTTCTTACGCGCGGCAACGCATAAGGAACCTGGGCTTTGTATGCGGCAAATCGCGCTCCATAGAATGTCATGAATCGACGTTCCTTCAGCAGGGGCGCAAGTAAACAATAAGCTGTAAAAAGGAGCGCCAGCACCAGTTGATCCGGTGTCCAAACGGGCGCTGTCCAGAGCGTCAGCGCGAAGGCCACATAAATAGGTTGGCGAATAAAGCGGAACAATCCACTTTGCGGCATGTCTGGAAAAATGGGCTTCAGGTTCTGCAGAAGTGATAGCCATCCTAGACCGCCTGATTGCACCTCAAGTCCAGCGTCAAAGTTCGCTTTACCGAGCAAAATCCATGCTGATCCATAGCACGCGCAAATGACCCAGAAGACCCAACCTTCGGCTCGCCACCAAATGATGCCGGAAGGTGTCCATAACACAAACAACGCAAGCAATTGAAGCGAAGCGATAAGAGCATATGTGGTCGTTGACAATGTGCGTCCGGCAGATCCCGGAACCACTTTGGAAAGCCATCGTCTGCCACGCTTTGTCAGCAACACAGAATGGCCGAGCGGGAATTGAAGTAACAGAGCAGAATTTGCAAATCCTGCCCATGGCCAAGGCACAGTTCCAAGCCCACGACTCAAACCAAAAAACATAGCCCAAATCATCGAAAGTACCGCTGCTGCAAACATGATATGACACGCAGCGCCCATCGCCAAGGCTAAACCGATGCGTGCCCGCCCCGGCGGAGGCGAAAATGCACCTTTAACGAGATCATGCAACCGTCTAATATCTGGGTTGTGGAGGGGGATTTTCATGCGGCCGTCACCTAAACTGAGTGTGTGCCAAGAGCCATATGTCAAAGCCGCGCATCGGTTGAAGGCTAGTCTGATATGTTTAATCGTTCTCTTGAGAGGGGCAAACCATGTCTGGCGCTGAACAAATTGCCCTTCCGTTTCCACCTGAGCCCTCATCAGTAAGGACTATGCTCATCGGTCGCTGGCAGCTTCTTACCGATAAAATTCTACCTGATCTGGCGCAACACCATCATTGGCCAATTTCTGCAAACCATTGCTTCAAGCGTGTCTGCCTTGATGCGAACTTCGGTGTGCCATGGCATGAGTATGTAAACAAGCCCGCCACACGTCATATGACCGACACCCAGCTTAAACACGCCATTGCAACTGCGGAGCAAGTTATTGAAACACCAGCTCTGCTGTTTGAGCTCAACACACGCAGTATTCAATTGCGACGGGCCATGCATGAGCAAAGCTAATTTTTGCCCCACTGCGTCAGCATTACGCGTTGTCTATTCAAGTTGCAGTTTTAAAATGATGGCGATGAACGAAGTTAAGAATTATGAAGTGACGGTGTGGTTTGATGGCGGTTGCCCGCTGTGCACACGGGAGATTACCTTCATGCGCATGCTTGACCGCAAAAACGCAATCGATTTCGTTGATGCGGCAACCGGTAGTACGCAATGTCCGATCAGCCGCACTATTCTGCTGGCTCAGTTTCATGCGCAAGAAAATGGCCTGCTGCTGTCAGGTGCTGCGGCCTTTGCAGCGATGTGGCGAGCTATTCCCATTCTTCGCCCCCTTCGCCTTGCAGCGCGCAACATTCTCGTGCTTGCCGTTTTGGAACGAGGCTATATTTTCTTTTTGCGCCACAGGCCAAGGCTTCAGCGTTTTGCCACATGGCTTGAAAAAAGGACGGCATAATGCTTCCTTTTTCTAACCGCCCAAAGGCGGGCAAGAAAGCGTTTGGGATTTTCCACGACCTGCTGTTGCGCAGAAGATATCTTCACATATCAAGTTTATTCATCATGGAGTTTTTATTGCTGAGACCAGGCGGGCCGTTCGCACGTTCGAAACCAGCCACCCGCCAAGTGTACGAGGTAATATAAATTGGTGGGGGACGAAACCAAGAGCACGAGAACCATTATGCGCATTTCGGGATTTGAAATTACAAGGTTCCAGTTTGCGAGAGATCGCGTCGTTGGTGATAGCCAAGTGCGAGCCGACGAAGTCAACGTCGCAGCAGTCGAATTGATTGACGAAGCTGGTAACCGCGGCCTTGGCTTTGCTCAAACATTGTTTCAGCCATTGCCTGCTGCGGATGAGATTGTTCGTGTTTTCAATGAAGAAGTCTGGCCAAATCTGGAGGGACAAATTCCACTTGCACTGGTCCACCGGATCAATCGGCCACGTGGAGGAAACCAACGAGCTTTCACATTGCCATTTCATGAAGCTCTGCAAGTTGCACTGTGGGATCTTGCTGCAAAACAAGTCAATATGCCACTGCACACACTCCTAGGGTCGCGCCGTTCTAAGGTACGCGCCTACGCATCGGGGCTAGATTATCATCTCAGCGATAGTGAGTTCGTGGAGCTGTTTGGACACGCAGATTCTCTGGGTTATCAAGCTTTCAAAATCAAAGTTGGCAATCCTGACTTTGCATGGGATATGCACCGCCTTGATCTTGTGACGAAAACTGTAAGGCCTGACGCACAATTCATGATTGACGCCAACGAAGCGTGGGGATCCAAAGAGGCGCTCGTAAAGCTTGAGGCCATTCATCGTGCTGGGTTCAAATTGCTATGGGTTGAAGATCCTATTCTACGCTTGGATTTTGATGGCCTGAGGCTGCTGCGCAACAACACACCTTGGACTTTAATCAATTCCGGTGAATATCTCGACGCAGCGGGCAAGCGCGCCCTGATGCTGGCTGGCGGCACCGACATTCTCAATGTCCATGGTCAAGTGACAGACGTGATGCGTATTGGATGGTTGGCGGCAGAGCTTGGCATTCCCGTGTCCCTAGGTAATACCTTTCTCGAAGTGGGTGTTCATATGGCCTGTGCTTTGCCTGAGGTTGAGTGGCTTGAATACTCGTTTCAAAACTTTGATCATCTGGTAGAGCAGCCTATTGAGATTCGTGATGGCTGGGCTTATGCGCCAGATCGCCCGGGCCATGGATTGGTTTTGTCGGCGAATGCCCGCCTCGAATGGTCGTGCCCCAGTGTCACGGATAAACTTGCCAGCCCAGCGTTTCCGACGAAATTAGTTAGCTAGTTGGGCCGCTGCTATCGCCAAGAATCATCTTCATTGGCCAAAGCTTTGAAAAAACTGGCATTTTTTTTCCAGTTCCTTTGGCTTCGATCAGCAACATGATGTGCTCGCCAAGCCAACGTCCGAGTTGTCCAAGCGGAACTTCAAACTGTGTCAGGCTAGGTCGCAGAAATTCGCCATTGGGGCTCGCATCAAAGCCGACAATTGAAATATCCTTGCCTGGAATAATTTTAACATCCTGAAAAATATGATAGAGGCCGATGGCCATTGTGTTATCCACAAGCACAACGGCTGTAGGTCTATTTTCCATAGCGAGAAGACGTTCACCAACGCGATAGCCGCCAGACTCCGTTAGCGGCTCTTGAAGAACCAATTCATCGGGCAGTGAGAGACCCCTTTTTGCCAGCGAGGAGCGACATGCATCAACAAAGACATAGCCATAATTGATGTCATTAGACGCGGTGGCGATAGCGATGCGGCGGTGACCCAAGAGACACAAATGATTAATCGCCTTTTCCGCCACACCTTCGAAATCAAGATCCATCCAGGAAAATATCTTGGAAGACTCGCTGCGCCCAAAGGCAATGAATGGCATCTTACGTTGAACCAGATAGTCAATGCGTTTGTCAGTTCTATACATCTGCGAAATGACGATGCCATCAACTAGACGCCGCTCGGCAATCCGCCTGAGATAAGCTACCGGATCTTCGTCACTCCCGCAAAAATGAACCACAAAATCAAGACCACGACTGGAGAGATAGGATTGCATGCCATCGAAGATCGACATGAAAAACGCTTCACCTCTGGTCTCGCGATCGCGGTTGATTATCACCATGAAGCCAACCAAGCCAGTGGACCCTTGACGTAAACTCCGGCCAGATTGGTTGGGTGAATAGCCAAATTTTTGAGCAGCTTCGATCACCCGCTGACGGGTTTTTGCGTTGACGTCTGCGCGGCCATTCAAAGCCCGCGAAACGGTTCCGATGGAAATATTCAGGTGCTTGGCGAGGTCATGAATATTCAAGAGAAAATTCCGTTTGCTATCTTCGTTCGTCATACGATGGAGAAGTGATGTTGACAATTCCTGAATTTTGCGCGAATGTCCGTAAACGTTTACGGAAAAGACGCGCTCGCAATTTTAAAATGAAGTGTGTCGTTCTGGGAGGATATCGAATGCAGACGGCAGTTTTGGCTGGTTGTGGTGCGATGAGTACTGTCTGGCTTGAAGCAATTCAAAAATTGCCAGAACTGAAGCTCGTTGGCTTGGTTGATGTCGACATTGCGCGCGCTAAAGATTGTACTGAGCGCTTCCACTTGCATGACGTTGCCATCGGCGCATCTCTCAAAGAAGTGCTTATTTCGAAAAAACCAAACATAGTTTTTGATGTTGCCATTCCACAAGCCCGCCGCGATGTGGTGATGACGGCTTTTGAGCAGGGATGTGACGTGTTGACTGAAAAGCCTCTGGCGACAAGCATGGAGGATGCCCGAGCGATCCTTGGAGCAGCCAAGGCTCACAATCGCATTCATGCCGTTGTGCAAAACCGCCGCTATCTTGCAAACATTCGCCGCATCAGAAGATTTCTCGATTCAGCTGAGCTTGGCAAACCGACCAGCATTCATTGCGATTTCTATTTGGCCCCGCACTTCGGAGGCTTCCGTGAGACAATGGACCATGTGCTTCTCGTTGACATGGCGATCCACACATTTGACGCCGCCCGCTATCTTGTGAATGCGGCACCGCAGTCGGTCTTTTGTGCCGAATGGGATCCACCGAATTCTTGGTATAAGAATGGATCGTCAGCTGTAGCGCTCTTCGATTTGGAAGGCGGAATTGTCTTCAACTACCGCGGCAGTTGGTGTGCAGATGGTGCCCGGACAAGTTGGGAAAGCAACTGGCGCATTGTTTGCGAACGCGGAACCCTCATTTGGGACGGATTTGATGATCTTTGGGCCGAGAGGGCAACATCCACCCGTGAAGGCATATTTGATGTGCCCGAGCGGGTGACAATTCCGGCTTTGCACGCTGAAGATAAGATTGGTGGTCATTTGGGCGTTATCACAGATTTCCTCGAAGCACTTCGGACGCGAAGCCAACCAGAGACGACGGGGAGCGACAACATCAAAAGCCTCGCCATGGTTTTTGGAGCAATTGAAAGCGCCACATCTGGTGAGCGTGTGAAAATCAGGATTTGAGATAAAAAATGAAACGCAGCTTGAAAGACATTCGCATAGGCACAATGATCAAGGCTAATGCCGTGGACCCAGTTTCCTATGTGAAGCAGATATTGCCGCTTGGCTTTGAATCAATTCAGCCCTTTTTTTGGCAAACTCTTGCCAATGTCGATGTGGTGAGGTTGGCAGGCGAATTGCGCGAAGCAATAGATGACAAAGATATTTTGATAAGCGCTGTGGCCATGTTTGGTAACCCGCTGGAAACTGCCGCGATTGACCAGCAGACCCTGCTTGGCTGGGAGAAGCTGATCGACAACGCCCACTTGTTTGGCACAGATATTGTCAGTGGTTTTACGGGGCGTGTGCGCGGCAAGCCTCTGGTTGAAAGTCTGCCGCGGTTCAAAGAAATCTGGGGACCTCTGGCAATGAGAGCTGAGGATAAAGGCGTTCGCATCGCTTTTGAGAATTGCGCCATGGATGGAAACTGGGCCACCGGTGATTGGAACATTGCCCACAACCCTGATGCTTGGGAATTGATGTTTAATGAAGTTCCGGCAGCCAATCTGGGTTTGGAATGGGAGCCTTGCCATCAGTTGGCTTATCTCATTGATCCGCTGCCGCAGATCCGAAAATGGGCAGACCGTATATTTCACGTTCACGGGAAAGATGCCACCATCCGCTGGGATGTGATCAAGGAACACGGGATATTCGGCAAACATCCATTCGTGCAAATGCGCACGCCAGGTTTTGGCGAAACAGATTGGTCACGCGTCATCAGTGAACTTCGGTTGGCGGGCTTTAAAGGCGCCATTGATATCGAAGGCTGGCACGACCCTGTCTACCGCGATGAGTTGGAGATGACGGGGCAGTTACGTGCTCTGAATCATTTGAAGGAATGCCGAGGCGGCACAAATTTCATTGCCAATCCGGTTTAGGTCTTCCGGCTTTGCGGCTGGACAGCAAAACATCGGTGCCAAGCCGAGGACTAGGAAACAAAAACAGCCCACTCATGGGCAATGGAGGAACGACATGTTGAAGAGAACTTTTCTTTTAGGTGCAACAGCAATTGCACTTACCGTCGCGGGCGCTAGCTTTGCTGACGCGGCAGCTTTGCGTGATAAATGGTGTAAGGATGTTCACCTGCGCTTCTTCGTCGGCGGCGCCGAAGGCGACGCTTTCGGTTCCATCGTTTACAATGGCGCCAAGCAAGCCCAGAATGACACCGGCGCCCAAGTGGACTTTGTGTTCTCCGGCTGGGATTCCGAAAAGATGGTGCAGCAATTGCGTGAAGCGGTTGCATCAAAGCCAGCTGGCATTGCCATGATGGGTCATCCTGGCGATGATGCAATCATGCCTTTGGCCAAGCAGGCATCAGCGGATGGTATCAAGATGATGTATCAGAATGTGCCAGTGCCAACTGTGACAGCTGCCTTTGGTGGCGGTTATGTTGGCGCGCAGCAAGCGCCACAAGGCCACGCTCTTGGCGTTGAAGCCGTGCGTTTGGCTGGCCTAAAGAAGGGTGACACAGCCATTATGATCGGTCCGTTCGAAAACGTAAACCGTGGCGCGCGCGAACTTGGCACAGTGACGGCGATGGAAGAGGCTGGCATCAAAGTGATGAAGATCAATTCAGCCACAGAATGGGCAAAAGATCCGAACTTGGCCTTGCCTATCATCACCGCTGCCATCTTGAATAATCCAGACGTTAAAGCAATCGGTTATCCCGGTGGCCAACTCCTCGGAAACGTGCCTGCCTATATGCAAGCAGCAAAGAAGAAGCCAGGTGAAATTTTCAACTTTGGTTTTGATACAAGCCCCCAAATCGTCGATGCCTTTGATGGCAAATGGGTTCAGCTAACGGCTGATCAGCAACCATTCCTACAAGGCTATTTGCCGATTCTAAGCCTTTGCTCGCAGATCGTCTACGGACTTGGCGCGATGAACGTTGATACTGGTGCGGGTTTCGTGACGCCTGACAATTACAAAGTTGTTGGTAACTTGGCCAAAGAGGGCCTTCGCTGATCAAATCCGTGCCGGCCGCCAGTTTCCCATGCTGGCGGCCCCTCCCTAAAGGTGCCCTATGACTGAAAGATTGATTGAGCTTAGAGACATAACAAAGTCCTATGGTAATGTTTACGCCTTGGGTGGTGTAAATTTGCATGTGGACAAAGGCGAAGTTGTTGGATTACTCGGCGATAATGGCGCAGGCAAATCTACCCTCATCAAAATTCTCGCAGGCGCTGTAAAACCGACCGACGGAGAAATACTCGTTCGTGGTAAATCCGTCACAGGTTGGAATGCTGCCCGTTCACGTGAAGCTGGCATTGAAACGGTATTTCAGGACAGGGCCCTTGCGGTGCAGCAATCCATTGTCCGCAATATTTTCATGGGTAATGAGCAGGGCAACCGCTTGGGCTTTCTCAACTTGAAACATGAAATTGCCGAAGCCGGCCGATTGATGCGCGAGATTGGTTTTACTTCGAAAGTTTTCACACCCAATTCCATTGTAGGCCAACTTTCCGGCGGAGAAAGGCAAGGCGTTGCCATTGCGCGGGCCATTTACAAACAGGCAGATTTGATCATCCTTGATGAGCCAACAACGGCTCTCTCTCTTACCGAAACGGCCAAGGTTTTTCATTTCGTGCGCCAAGTGCGTGCCAGTGGGCGTTCAATTCTTTTTATCGGCCACAACATTCATCACGTCTACGACATTGCGGATCGCTTTGTGGTTATGGATCGCGGCAAGGTTGCGATGCAAATTTCCCGAGACAAGGTCAAAACAGCTGAGGAACTCATCTGGTTCATGGAACAGATCGCCCATCCGGAACACAAAAGCCAAAATGCCAAAGAACCAGCACTAAAACGGAAGGCGGGGAAACTTTGATGGATCAGCGATCACCAACGCAATCTTCGACAAGTGCAGCATCAGCTGAAACGTGGAGCCATCCTTCTGACCAGCCTTGGCGTCGATTCCTACTGACCAATCGCGCCGCCCTAGGATCTCTAGCTGTTTTCTTGGCCATGCTGTTGATGTTCACGATTGCCAATCCTGTCGTATTCACCAACTGGACACTCTATGCTTCGGTTCTGACCACGCTTCCCGTTGCAATTTTCTTGACTGTTCCTCTCGTATTTATAGTCACGGTGGGAGAGATCGATTTATCTTTCCCCGCTACGATGGGCTGTGCCGCTTGGGCTTTTGCTTTGGTCGTCCAAGCTGGCTATGATCCGATCATCGGCATTGCTGCTGCGCTGGTCACAGGAGCAATTCTTGGATGGTTTGTTGGCTGCTTGGTGGTGAAAGGCAACTTGTCATCACTCATTGCCACATTGGGCATGAACTTTGTACTTCGCGGCATTATTTTGATCTTCACAGAGGGAAAGTCCATTTCACTACCATCCCTCAGCGACAGCTGGGTGTTTCAGCTCTTTTCATCTGAACTCTATGGCGTCCCTGTGCAAATCTACTGGGCCATTGCATTCACCATATTTTCGATGTTCCTCTATACGCGGCATCGCTTCGGGGTGCATATTCACATCGTTGGGGATAATCCCGATAGTGCAGCTCAAATGGGCATCAACGTTAATCGCGTACGTATAGGAGCGTTCATATTTGTCGGCATTGGCGCTGCCATTGCCGGAGTGTTTTCCACCATGATCAATTTCACCTGGTGGCCCACTTCAGGCGATGGTTATCTTCTGCCGGTTTTGGCCTCGGTATTCGTAGGAGGCACACCAACTTGGGGCGGTATCGGAACCGTTCTTGGAGGTGCCATCGGGGCGCTAACTGTTTCATTCATCCAAACAGGCATTGTCGGCGCCGGACTCAGTGGCTTCTACGTTCAGTTTTTCAATGGCCTTATCATTATTCTCTCACTGCTCGGACATAGATGGAATCAAATTAGATATAGGTAAGCGGTATATAGGCGGCACTCATTTCTCCTGCCTTTGCAAAAGCCAAAAATCAACTCGAACGTCCGCGAGTGCTTTGGCGCGTTACAATTTCGTATCCTAGATCAACGCGATTTTCGACTCCGCGTGATTTTGTGGTTATGGCGGCAATTGCTGTCTTGGCGGAAAGCTCTCCCAATTCACGCCGATGCGTTGCCACCGATGACAAAGAAGGTGACGCATAAGCGGCAAATTCCAAATCATGAAAACCAAGAATTGAAATATCTTCAGGTACACGAAGCCCCAACTTGCGACATTCCATCAGCGCACCCAGCGCGAGGTTGTCGTCGATGCAGAAAATGGCATCGGGAACCTTCTGTTTTCCAACAAGCGTGTTCATGATGGCGGCACCTAGGTTAATTGTACTATGTTGAGGTATGCTGGAAATCAATCCATCCCATGACAGATTGGCTTCTTGCATGGCTAGTTTGTAACCACCCAAACGAGCGGCGGCGCGAACATCAAGATTGCCGACCATAAATCCAATCTTTCGATGTCCAAGGTCGATAAGATATCTTGTCGCATCATGTCCTGCTCGGGATTGAGATAAGCCAATATTGATATCAATTGGGTCCTCGGACAGTTCAAAGGTTTCAATGACTGGAATTCTTGATTGGAGCAACAATCGCCGCGCCATCGGCGTATGATCAACGCCGACAATGATGATTGCTTCAACGCGTTGCCCCAGCAAAGTGCGGATGGCCTGCTCCTCCTCGCTCTGAGAATATCTGCTGTTAACAACAACAACCTGAAATCCTGAATTCAGAAACACTTCATGCAGTGCCTGCAAATACTCTGCAAAAATAACGTTGTAGAGCGTTGGGACAATGATCCCCACCGAATGACTGCGTGATGAAGCCAGTCGACTGGCGGCAAGATTGGGTACGTAGGCAAGCTTGTGAACCGCCGCATTGATGCGTTTTCTGAGTTCCAGCGAGACGACATTCGGATTACGTAAAGCCCGAGAAACTGTGATAGCACTGACATCGGCCAGTCTAGCGACATCGTCTAACGTTTTTCTTTTTTTTGTGATTTTGACCCCCTTGAAACAAACTTGCGATGTGGCTTCTGAGCACCCTTATCACTCCTGCGAAGATTAAATTCAACAGATTTGACAGCGCTATCATTTTACACTAGCTTTAGGTTTCGCTCCAATGTGACAACAATGAAGTTCAACACAATTTGAACTCAGAGCGGAAAGGCTGACTGGAATCAACCGTTGGCCACATTTGGGAGGATTTCTATGTCGATTTCACGCAGAATGTATCATCTTATTGCGTTAGGTATTTCAATTTCAACTCTCGCGGCATTTACGCCCGCAGTCCAAGCCGCTGGCCCAGAAGTTGTTTCTGGCCCCTCTGCCCAACCTGAATGTTTTGCGCCATGGGGCGCAGATACTAAGTTCTTCAAGTTTCCGAAAAAAGATGGAAAGTATCGCATTGCGCTCGCAAATGGCTACATTGCCAATACATGGCGCATTCAAATGATCCAGACCGCCAAAGCCTATGCAGCTAAGCCTGAAGTTGCCGCTAAATTGAAAGAGTTTAAAGTTGTTTCAACAGGCGAAGATGTGCCTGCACAGATTTCTGCCATAAACAACTTTATCGATTCTGGTTATGATGCCATTGTCGTCAATGCCCAGAACCCAACAGCTTTCGGCCCAGTCATCAAGCGCGCCAAAGAAGCTGGTGTTGTGCTTGTGGCTTTCGACAATATTCTTGATACGCAAGACGCCATCAACGTCAACGTTGACCAAAAGGGTCTCGGTGTGTTGTGGGCTAATTGGATCATCAAACATGTTCCAGATGGTGGCAAAGTACTCGAAGTGCGCGGTGTTGCCGGAACCTCAGTCGATACAGATCGCCATAACGGCATTCACGAAACTCTCGATGCATCGGGCAAGAAATGGGCTGTGACTGAAGTTGTGGGCAAATGGGATGACGGTGTTGCGCAAAAAGCAACGGCCGATGCGATTGCCACCAGCGGCCCATTTGCGGCAGTGACTGGTCAAGGCGGTGACACAGGCATCGTTCAAGCAATGATTGACGCAAAACACGCCTTTGTGCCGTTTGGTGGTGAAACCGAAAACGGCTTCCGCAAATTCTGCGCGGCCCACGCTGGCGATGGTTTGAAGTGTTCATCAGCCGGCACAGGCCCTGCGCAAGTCGCAGTAGCAATCAAGACGGCAATTGCTGCACTTGATGGCGAAGTGGTTCCTCAATCTGTTAAACTGCCCTTGGCCATCGTCGAAGATCCAAACTTCAAAGCTGGCCAAGATTTTTTCCCAGATCAGTCTGATAACTTCTTTGTGGGCAATTCTTTCCCAACTTGTGGCATCAACTTCTCTGCTCAAGAAATTATGGGCCAAAGCAAAGAAAACCAATAAAAGTATCTCGTCTCCCGAGAGGCGTCGTGGGAGAAATCCTGCGGCGTCGCTTTTTTGTGTTATTGATTGGTTTGGAGGAGCCTTGATCAATTCATCACCACTGCTGCGCATGGAAGGCGTGTCTAAACGATACGGCGGTGTGCGTGCGCTTGAAAAGGCCAGCCTTGAAATCTGGCCAGGCCGCATCCACTGCATTCTCGGCGAGAATGGTGCTGGCAAGTCCACACTAATAAAACTTATTGCGGGCGTTGTGGCGCCTGATGAAGGCCACATCCTTCTTGATGGCAAGGCCGTTTCATTTGCATCGCCGGCGGCTGCCAATGAGGCAGGCATCGTTTGTATTTTCCAAGAGCTCTCATTGATCCCTGATCTGTCCGTGGCAGATAATATTATGATCAGTGATCCGCCGACCCGCGCTGGCATGATTGACCGCAAGCAGCAGCGGATATGTGCTGAAGAAGCGTTGGCACAGGCTGGTGCTGAAGATATTCACCCGCTTGCACTGGTTAAGGATTTGCCCCTGTCGCGACGACAAATGGTAGAAATAGCTAAAGCTCTGGCGCGCAAACCACGTATCCTCATTCTTGATGAAGCAACTTCGGCATTGACGGCGGCCGACGTTACAAAAATATTTGCCGTTCTCAAACGTTTGCGCAGTGATGGCATGGCGCTCCTCTATATCTCGCACCGGATGCATGAAATCGCTGAACTGGCTGACGAATGCACGGTGTTTCGTAACGGTCAAAAAATTGAAACCTATAAAGCTGGCAGTAAAACGAATACTGAAGTTGTGGAACTGATGATTGGCCGTGAATATAAAAACGTATTCCCGCCGAAGCCCGTTAAAAAATCTGATACAAAATTGCCGACATTGCAAATCATAAATCTGTCATGGACTGATCGTCTTAGAGATATTTCCTTGTCGGTGCAGCGTGGTGAAATAATTGGCCTTGGTGGCCTGGATGGGCAAGGCCAGCGCGATCTGTTGCTAGCATTATTTGGCGTATTGCGTGGCTGTTCTGGTCAGGTACTTATTGACGGTGCTGCGGTTAAAATTAACAGCCCCACTATGGCAAAGAGTGAGAATATCGGCATGGCCTTAATTCCGGAGGATCGAAAGACCGAGGGACTAATGTTGCCGATGTCAGTGCGCGATAATCTTTCATTTGCGGCTCTACACCGAATTTCCAAGGGTGGAATTGTTGATAGTGCGCGTGAACAAAAGCTCACCCAAGAGATGATCAACCTGTTGGCCATTAAAACTGCAAATGTGGATTTGGCTGTTGGCTCACTTTCTGGAGGCAATCAGCAGAAGGTAGTGATTGCAAAATGGTTGATGAACAAGCCTCGAATTATACTGCTCAATGACCCAACGCGTGGCATCGACGTTGGCACCAAGCAGGAACTCTATGTGCTGCTGCGCAAACTTGCCGATGAAGGCGCTGCGATTATTTTTTATTCAACCGACTATGATGAATTGATCGGCTGCTGTGACCGGGTTCTGGTTCTTTATGATGGCAAGGTAACGCGCGAACTTGTTGGCGCTGAAATTACAGAACGTGTACTTATTGCCAGCGCGCTCAATATCGATATGGAAAAGGTGGTTCACGCATGAAAGATTGGCGGTTTTGGTTTGCCGAACAACGCGGCACGTTCATGGCCATCGCAATATTTCTGATGATGTTTGTGATTTATATTTCAAATCATCCCGCTGGATTTAACGCAAATATCGTTCAAACCGCATCTAACAAAGGTGTATTGCTGGCATTTGTTGCCATGGCGCAAGCTCTTGTGGTGATTACGTCGGGCATCGACCTTTCCATTGGCATGATTTTTACCTTGACGAATTGTTTAGCGTCTTGGCTTGTCACAGGTTCCCCCTTGCAAGTTGCCATCGGTGTTGTTGTGGTGTTGTTCGTGGGTGCACTTTGCGGCGCAATCAACGGGGCTGTAGTTATTTATGGGCGCTTACAACCCATCGTGGCGACGATTGCGACTGGCGCCATCTACTATGGCATCGCCCTAGCATTGCGCCCAACACCGGGTGGCACGGTGGATGAAATCCTCGCCGATGCGCTCACCGGAAAATTGTTTGGTTTTATACCAGCAAGTCTGGTTGCGCTATTAGTTGTCGTGCTGGTGGTGTGGATTCCATTTAGTCGGTCAGTCACAGGCCGAGCTGCTTATGCAGTGGGCTCATCCGAGCAGGCGGCGTTTATGTCTGGCGTTCCGATCAAACGCGCAAAATTCATCACCTATACTTTAGCCGGACTGCTCGCCGGAATTGGTGGCTTGTTCCTCACCTTTTTCACCTACACAGGTGAAGCAGCCTATGCCAGTGGCAATGCCTATACGTTGTTCTCCATTGCGTCGGTTGTACTTGGCGGAGTTTCATTGATGGGCGGCAGAGGCAGTGCGATTGGCGCCATTTTTGGGGCCTTAGCTTTTCGCACTATTGGTGACCTGCTTTTTGTTTTCGATTTTGATCCCTTATGGCAACCTCTGTTCCAAGGCGTTGTGCTGCTGCTTGCGGTTAGCTTGAGTGCCTTTGGCCTGCTTCGAATTCGCAATCGATTGGAATGGTTTGGATGAACGCGATACTTGATAGCCAAATTTTTCGTTTGTTACGCCGATTTGATCCTGCGGTAACAACTGCATTTGGCTGCATTCTTCTTTTGCTTGTGGTTGGTGGAACCTATTCAAGTAATTTTTTGTCTCCTGAATATCTTTTGCAACAGCTCAAAGTGGCATCATTTCTGGGTATCATCGCGACGGGCATGATGATGATCATTTTGCTGGGTCAGATTGATCTCTCCGTTCCGTGGGTGGTGACGGTTGGGGCAATGATGTCTTGCGCTGTGGTGGGCCATGGAACAGTTGGCGCCATTCTCGCCATTCCATTTGGCATTTTGTGCGGTGTGGCAATCGGGTTGGTCAATGGCTTTGGCGTGGCCTATCTTCGAATTCCTTCGATGATCATTACACTTGCCACCAATGCTGTCGCCCAAGGTTTGATGGTGGTTTACACGGGCGGATTTTCACCGCAGGATTCTGCATCCCCTGCCATGCGATATCTCGCAACGGGATTTGTAATTCCGGGCCTGCCGAATTCGGTTGTCTGTTGGGCCATTGTCGGTGCTCTGGCCGTTTTCTTGCTCACACGCACAACATTTGGCAGAGCCATTTACGGTATCGGCAATCGTGAACGGGCGGCCTATCTTTCAGGCATCAACACACGCCGCATTGTAATGACGGCGTTTGGAATTTCAGGAGGCTTAGCAGCGTTGGGCGGCGTGCTGCTGGCGGGTTATGCATCCAAAGCTGCACAATCCATGGGAGACGCTTACCTGTTGCCCGCCATTGCCGCCGTGGTGCTTGGCGGAACATCAATTCTGGGCGGGCGTGGCAGCTATCTTGGCACCGTTGCAGGTGTGATGCTCATTACCCTACTGCAATCCATATTATCCGTAATGCAGATGCCAGAATTTGGCCGCCAGATTATCTATGGAGTAGTCATCATCGCTATGCTGTTGCTCTATGGCAGAGAGAAACTTCAACGTTAAATATAAGTGACAAAGATATGATCCCGTCAAATTCCAGCTTAGTTGCCAGCGTATTTGTTCCAAACATCGATCCCTGCATAGCGCGTGTCGACGGAGGAAAGCTGACAGTGAATAACCCCTAGATTTGTAGACACATTGCCCCCTTAAAATGAGTTATCGACACAATTATCGACAGAGGCAATTTCACTGAAGTGTAGAATTTTGCATTCTGCTCAGCGCAATTCATCAGTTTACCCGCGTTTGCTATCCATTTCCAATTGTCGAAATTCGAGTGATGTGCGATTCTGAACTCCTAAACAAAAGGAGCCACCACAACCAGAATTATCCGGACATAACCCAGACCACTGCCCTGAGACAGAACCTTTAACCAATTGAAAAGATGGCGCACCCGACAGGATTCGAACCTGTGACCTCTGCCTTCGGAGCCGGATAACTTGTGTTTTGCCACAGTATCCAATTCCGCGTAAATGCACGCTAACATACTATTATCATTGGTATTTCTTGAAAGAACCTATCGACGAGTGCACGCTGTGGCAACCGTGAATATCCCTCCAACTGCTTCCGTGGTGCTTCCGCGGAAGTACCCTGAAGACGAAGGAAACACCGATGCCAAAGCTAACCAAACGGATCGTCGATGCCTCCGTGCCACGCGAGAAGGATTACTTCCTCTGGGATGACGATCTACCAGGGTTTGGGTTGCGTGTTTTCGCTTCCGGCAAGCGAAGTTACCTCGTTCAGTATCGTGCGCGCGGACGGTCACGGCGTTACACTATCGGTCTTCACGGCGTCTGGACGCCTGAAACCGCCCGCCAGGAGGCGAGGTCCCAGTTGGGCAGAATTGCGCAAGGCGAGAACCCGGCAGAAGAACGTCTACTCGACCACAAGGCCATCACCGTCAAAGAGCTGTGCGAGCTCTATATTAAGGACTTGGAAGTCGGGTTGATCCTCGGCAAAGGTGGACGTCCCAAGAAACAGAGCACCATCCTCACCGACACAGGGCGCATTCTGCGACACATCATTCCGCTGCTTGGGCCGCGCCGCGTCACGGATATCACGAAGCCTGAGATCACTCGCGTGATGAAAGACATCATCACGGGCAAAACGCGCATTTCGGTCAAGACGAAGAAGCTGCGCGGACGGTCAATCGTGCGCGGTGGCGCAGGCACCGCGATCAGGACGATTGGCCTGCTTGGCGGCATTCTCTCCTTCGCCGTGGAGGAAGGCATCATCGATAGCAACCCCACACATGGCATCCGCAAACCGAAATACACCGTTCGTACACGGAGGTTGACCGAATCTGGACTTGTCCCCAATTAATTCCGCATCATGTTCTGATTCAGGCTGACAATCATTCGAATTTGACGGGTGATGTCCCTCCTTTGACTGAATGTCTGCAGCGGGTGTCGTAGAAGCGTCTTCTCGGCGATGTAAGCAAATCGCCTGTCAAGCGATGGTTCATGTATTGGAAGAAAGCACTGCGGACTTCGTTGCGCGATGCCCAAGTGTTCCGCCAGTTTAGCTCGGTTTTCAGGGTTTTGAAGAAGGTATGAACGGCAGACTGTCGTAACAATTGCCTTTGCAGTTCATCGATGCTTTAAAGCCCAAGGATGTTTTGAAGCCACTTCACCCGATCGCTTTTGATAGTCATGGGAACAGTATTGACTGCCCACGGTCCGTGTGAAGAATGCAGCCAGACGGTGGGTTGCTTAGCGCCACCGCATTGTTCAGAGCTTCTACGGCCAGATCATGGTTCAGGCGATTGCTGGTTGCCCAGCAATGACACAGCGATAGTGCAGATCAATCATCACTGCTAAACACAACCGGCCCTCAGCGGTCCCGATGTAAGCGATATCATCCGCCACTTTTGATTTTGCTGTTCGGCATGGAAGTTACGGTCCAGCCAGTTGGGCGCAATGTTGAAGTCATGTTGACTGTCCGTAGTTACATATAATTCACGAAGGATCGCTACATAAAAGCTTCAATGGCGAACTTCATGAACATCGAGTCACCTTCGTGTATTGGCATCTATCACGGCACAAAAAGCTTCGCCCGCTTCGTCCAGTGTCGTTTCATTGGAAATGGTAAAATGTCGTGAATCTCTGATCAGAGGCGTTATTTCTCGCGCATTGCGTTTGGCGAGATTTCCATCTGACGAACGCCCGCGTCCTGCAAGTCTCGCCTCTAAAATCTCAGATGGCGCCGTTATCTCGATTAAGAAATAGCATGGATAAAGCTTCGGCAAATCGGGTATGATAGTGCGGGAGACATTGATCACTACGTGTTTGCCCGCGGCCAACTCGTTATGGATCTGCATAGGGATGCCATAGTGATGACCGTGAGCCTGCCAACTCAGTGCAAAAGCACCCAACGATTGACTGGCTAGAAACGTACTAACATCCATTGTATCGTGATCTTCAGAGGCGACATCGGCATTTCGTGTAATCACACGACGCGGGAAGATAAATTGCGGATTGTTTTTAAACTTAGTCATCGCATACCGGACGACACTGTCCTTGCCAGCGCCACTTGGCCCAACCACCACTATCAGTTTGCCGCTCACAACACGCGCTGACCTTCACGCCACATTTTTTTCAACACCGGTTGGCCCGATTTCACACTCACCTGAATCAAGTCTGCGCGCTTGCCGATGTTAATCACCCCGCGATCGTCAAGGCCCGCGGCTTTTGCTGGGCCCTCCGTAACATAGTAAATTGCTTTTGGCAGACTGATCTCAATCCGCTCAAATAAGGTGAAGGCCCCCTGCAACAAACTGGAGGGCACATAATCTGAGGACAGAATATCCAAGTGTCCCGCTGCTGCAACTTCAAGCGCCGAAATATTTCCGGAATGCGATCCGCCACGCACTACATTTGGTGCGCCCATTAAAACTGACAGCCCCATATCATGAGCGGCCTTCGCGGATGCGGCAGAGGTTGGAAATTCGGCAATGACGGCACCGTCACCGACTGCTTCCTCAACATGCGCAATTGTAGCATCGTCATGACTAGCAATGCTGATGTTAAGTTCTCTTGCGAGTTTCAAAATTTCGACTTTGTTCTTACTTGCATAGAGTTTTTGCATCTGCAATTTTTCAGCAATGTAGTCATCTAACTTTTCCGGAAGAATGAGTTTTTTTCCGAGGTAATACTCTTTAAATTTATCCATGCTCGTAAATTGCCTCCAGCCAGGCGTATGATCCATGACAGAGATGAGACGCGTGCCACCTTGCTCTAAAGTGGTTTGCAGTACCTCAATTGTGTCGGCGCACGGCAATTCGCAGCGGATATGGATATAATGATCGGCCCGCAAGTGTGCCTTGGCTTTGGCTTCATGAAGGGCAACGGCCAGATGCTCACCTTGGCGTGCTGAAATATCATTTGGATCAAAAGAACCAGCCCGCAACGCGTCAAATACTGTTGTAATGCCTGCCGCCGCTATCTGAGCGTCGTGAGCTATCACAGCATATTGTGCTGGCCATTCAACGCCGGGTCGTGGTTGAAAATGGCTTTCCAAATGATCGGTGTGAAGTTCTACCAATCCTGGAATAAGAAAGTCACCATCTAGATCCTCAGCATTTTTTACTTGACCATGATCAAATGCGGAAATCTTTCCAGCTTCTGCGTAAAGCGAGCCGCTCAAAATTTCATCTGATAAAATGATGCGTGCATTGGTAAACGTGATTTCTGTCATGATGCAGCCTTGACTGGTTCGATTAACGCAAATGGAAACTGATGGGAAATTGTCATGGGGGATTCAGTATCGGCTTCTTCGAAGATGCTCAAACCATCAATATGCAGGCTTTTCCCAATGACGGGCGCAAAATGTTTGTATGCGAGGGGCATCAGCCATTCTATTTTATCCGACGGTAACTTGTTGCTTAAAGTGATGTGAAAGCGAAATTCATCAAGCACATATGGATAGCCAAAATTTAGGAGATGCAGGTTTTGGCTTGATGTCATTCTCGTGTTTTTACGCCGTAACAATTCTGTGTTGGTAAGAGGAGCTCGGAGATGGTCGAATTCCCGTACACAACGTTCTGCCAATTTGTGAAGTGAGATATCCATCTCCGATGGCATAAGAGCAAGGAAACCGTTTTCAACCGTCAAATGCAGATTTGAAATTGTGACTCGAGCTTGAGATGCCGATAGGATTTCTGCAGCCTTCATCAAATCCTTTGCTGCAGTCCCCTCCTTGAGATGAAATGGAGCTTTTAATGTAGCATGAAGTCCATAGTGCGCAGGCTCTAGAGCAATGCTTTTGAGATTAGGAATATCAGGTTGCTTAATAATTTCGCGGGTGTAAGCGTCTCGTCCAAGCCAACTTGATCCCAACCTGTGGAGCAGGCTTTGCTGGTTTGGTGCATAATAGATCGCATAACGCATTTTCACACCATGATCCGGCGCAACTGTTGTGAAATGATGTCGACAATGGCGACCGTTGCAATCATCATAAGCATTAAGGCTGCTGTTTCTGCATAATAAAAGCCACGCACATTTTCGAATAGCACCTGGCCAATTCCACCCGCCCCAACGATTCCCAGAATTGTGGCGCCTCGCACATTCGCTTCAAAGCGGTAGAGCGTATAGGAGATCCAAAGCGGCATCACTTGAGGCACAACACCGTACAAGATTTCATGAATTTTTGACGCCCCGGTCGCACGAATGCCTTCAACTGGCCGCGGATCTGTAGCTTCGACTGCTTCTGAATAAAGCTTGCCGAATACACCTAATGTATTCACAAAAATGGCCATGACGCCTGCGAATGGACCAAGTCCCACAGCTACCACAAAAAACACCGCCCAAACCAGTTCATTGATCGAGCGTGCGGCATCCATCAAACGTCGCACAGGTTGAACCACCCAGATCGGTGCGATGTTATTTGAGCACAAAAGTGATATCGGCATTCCAAAAACAGCCGCGAGGAATGTTCCCCACAATGCAGTCTGAACTGTGACCAACATCTCTTCAAAATAATACTTCCAGTCGTGAAAATTGGGCTCTAAAAACCCGCTGGCATATTTGCCCATATTTGAGCCATAAGTAACCAGACCTGTGGCTTTATAAATTTCTGAGGGACCAAAACTCCAGGCCAACAATATCGCCAGCACAATCCAGAATATATACTTTCCCCATCTCTCGCGGGAAGGAACGGGCGGAATAGTAGTTTCATGAAGTGTTATGGTCATTCCCTCAACCTTAAAAGAAAATGGACGGGATTTCTCCCGCCCAAATGAAATTCATAAGAATTATGTGTTAGGCTGAGTGTCCATCAGCTTTTCGAATTCGGCTTTTTTCGACATCAACTCTTTGACCTTGGAGTCTTTATCGGCTTGCGGAATGGCAGTATCGCCGATGATTTTATTAGCGGCCTTATTTAGTTCCATTACGCGAATAGGATAAAGCTGCGCATCAGAGGATGGCTTGAATGTTGACCATCCGAGACCAGCAAGAAGTTCGCGAGCAGCCTTCACTTCTTCAACCGTTCCTTGGCGACCATAGGACATAAAGAAGTTCATGATCTTGCCTTTAGTGTTGGCGTCCAAATCTTTACGCCAAACAAAGGGATCGGCTGGAATCAAAGGAGACTTCCAGATGATCTTAATTTTCTTGAAAGCTTCTGGATCTTTCTTTTCCAACACAGCCATGTTTTCTGTGTTGTTTGTGGCAAAATCAACCTGCTTGTTGGCAACAGCCATAGCGTTTGATTCATGATTGGCATTTGTCACGGCTTTGTAGCAGGTCTTAACGTCAATATTCATTGCTGAGAAAATGAATGTCGATGGCACAAGAAAGCCAGACGTTGAATTTGGATCGCCGTTGCCGAATGCAAGAGATTTGTCACATTTCTTGATATCGTCAACACTGTTCAAAGCAGTGTTTTCCTTGTTGGCAAGCAGCAGTCCATAATACCCTTCAGTGCCGTCTTTATTTACTGTGTGGGCAAAAACTTGTCCTTCAGAACGATCAACGGCTTCCATTGCAGATTTATTGCCATAGGCTGCAACTTGTACCTTATTGAATTTCATACCTTCAATTACGCCGGCATAATCGGCAGCAAAGAAAGGATTAATTTTCAACCCGGTTTGCTTTTGCATTTCGTTTATGAAAGGAGTGTACTTTTCCTTCAATGCTTGCGCACTTTCACTCGACACAAAGCCGAAGTTGATCTCAGTGGTTTCTGCACGGGCTGGCATTGCGGCAAGCGACAAGAATGCTGCAACAGCAAGGCCCTTCATAAAAGTCTTCATATCTGCCTCCTGGTTATGTTGAATTTAGGCTGCAACAGCTGTTAAGCCGTTGAGATCGCTGGCATCAGGCAGCACGAGTTCTTCGCTGGCCGAACCGTAGATTTCAGTGAGGCGTTCATTGGTCAGGGCAACACTTGGCCCATCGAACACAATGCGGCCTGATTGCATTGCGATTGTGCGTTGGCAAAAGCGCCGCGCATATTCAACCTGATGCAAAGATACGATGATGGTTATCCCGTCTTCTCTATTGATACTCACCAACGATTCCATCACGCGGCGCGCTGATGCAGGATCAAGAGAAGCGATAGGTTCATCTGCGAGCAGAAGCTTGGCGCCCTGTACCAACGCACGCGCAATGGCTGCGCGCTGTTGCTGACCACCTGAGAGTGTTGAGGCGCGCTGGCGCGCTGTTGATGCGATACCGACCCGCTCCAAGGCTTTCATGGCGTTACGTTGATCGTCAAGTGAGAAGTTACCGAGGGCACCCGCCATCAAAGGCATCTGGCCTAGTCTTCCGGTAAGAACGTTGGTAAGTACCGAAAGCCTGCCGACCAGATTAAATTGCTGAAACACAACGCCTATATCGCGGCGTATGTTTCGAATATCTTTTGCTATGCGGCCACCAGACTGGACAATGCGGTCTTCGACTTCGATTGATGAATGATGGCTAGTGTCTGCCTCAACCAAGCCGGCGATGTGGCGAATAAGAGTTGATTTTCCTGAACCAGAAGCGCCGATCAAGGCCACCATCTCCCCAGAACGCACATTCAAACTGAGATTGTCCAGGGCACGAGTCCCATTGGCAAATGTTTTACTGAGAGACGCAATCTGTATGGTCGACAAGGCTAAAATCCTCAATATTTGGACTTAGCCTAATGATCAAAAATGACGCTTCTCTAACGAATGTATGACAGGCGCTTTACAGTTCAAAATTGTTTAAAGTGCAATGTCTCGTTCACAGACTAGGTGGCGCTCGTCTTCGTTATGGAATACGGCAAGAATAGCGCTGCCGTTTTTTTGGGCCTCACGGATCAACTCCATGACTCGGTTACGGTTTTCATCATCTAAGGAGGCTGTTGGTTCATCTAATAGCAACAAGGGATGATGCGCTGCAAACCCACGTGCAATGTTCACGCGCTGTTGTTCGCCACCTGAAAATGTCATAGGTGAAAGGTGCCAAAGCTTTTGAGGAATATTGAGTTGATCAAGTAAATTCTGAGCACGTAATAAAGCGGCTGAGACCTCAACACCGCGATAGATCAGTGGCTCCGAAACAATCGTTAACGTCGAAACCCGAGGGATAACGCGCAGAAATTGGGTTACATAGCCAATGGTTTTGTTTCGGACATCCATCATATGACGCGGTGAAATATTTGTCAGTTCTAGCCATTCGGCTTCATGTAGGATTTTGATGGAACCGGATGTCGCGATATAAGATCCAAATAATAATTTTAAAAGTGAGCTTTTCCCCCGCCCCGAAGGGCCGGTGATGGCGACCGCCTCGCCTGAAGTTACACTGAAACTAAGTCTCGGTATGACGGGTATTTGTACGCCACCCTGTTGATGCAGAGTAAATTGCTTGCTGAGGTTTTCCACTTTCAACATATTTTTCATACCTGCAATACTGAAGAGACAAGAAGCTGCGTGTATGGCGCTTGGGGATCTTCTAAAATCTGATCGGTGAGCCCGGTCTCAATTACTGATCCGGCCTGCATCACCATCATCCGTGTTGAGAGCAATCTCGCAACCGCAAGATCGTGAGTGACAATAACGGCCGCCAGACCCAGATTGCGTACAAGCCCACGCATTAAATCGAGCAGCCGAGCCTGCACTGACACATCCAGCCCGCCTGTGGGTTCGTCCATAAAAATTATTCGCGGGGCTGTCACCAAATTGCGCGCAATTTGCAAGCGCTGGCGCATGCCGCCTGAAAAGGACCAAGGGCTATCATCAATCCTCTCAACATCAATTTCCACTTGCCTTAGCCAGTCAGCTGCGCTTTTGCGGATGTGCCCGTAGTGACGATCACCGACCGCCATCAAGCGTTCACCAACATTAGCGCCAGCAGAAACACCCATACGCAGCCCATCACGTGCGTCTTGGTGCACAAAGCCCCAGTCGGTGCGCATCAAGAAACGCCTTTCAGCTTCACTTAAGTTTTGAAAGAGAATTTGTTCGCCGTCACGCTTGGTATATCGCACGGAGCCTGAAGTTGGGTCCATTTGGCCCGAGATACATTTCAACAAGGTAGTTTTGCCAGATCCTGATTCACCAACAATGGCCAACACTTCGCCGGGCCAAAGTTCAAAGCTTGCCGGATGACAGCCAACGCGGCTCCCGTAATTCTTGGTGATATTGTCGACCGTAAGTAGCCCATTCATTTTGCCACCTGATTTTTCCGGCAATAATCTGTATCGGAACACACAAACATGCGCCCGCCCTGATCATCGGTGAGAATTTCATCAAGATAGCTGGTTTTTGAGCCGCAGATTGCGCATGGTTTTTCCCATGTTGGAAGGGTAAAAGGATAATCTTCGAAATCGAGACTTTTCACTTTGGTGTAGGGTGGTATGGCATAGATTCGCTTTTCGCGGCCTGCCCCAAACAACTGCAGTGCTGGGGATTGATCCAGCTTTGGATTATCGAACTTCGGAATGGGCGAAGGGTCGAACATATAGCGATCATTGACCAAGGCCGGATAGGCATAAGCCGTGGCGATTTCGCCGAAGCGCGAGATGTCCTCATAAAGCTTCACATGCATGACGCCATATTCTTCGAGCGCATGCATTTTGCGGGTTTCAGTTTCCCGCGGTTCAAGAAAACGCAAAGGTTCTGGGATCGGGACTTGATATACAAGTATCTGATTTTCTTTTAATGGTGTCTCCGGAAAGCGATGGCGAGTTTGAATAATTGTTGCTTCTTCAGTTTGTTCTGTTGTGGCCACATTAGCCGTCTTCACGAAAAACTTACGGATGCTGACAGCGTTGGTGGTGTCGTCAGCACCTTGATCAATTACTTTCAAAGTGTCTTCTGCGGTAAGACATGCCGCCGTGACTTGCACTCCGCCAGTTCCCCAACCCAGAGGCATAGGCATTTCGCGCGCAGCAAAAGGAACCTGATAGCCAGGGATGGCCACGGCTTTCAGGATTGCACGGCGTATCATGCGCTTGGTCTGCTCATTCAAGTATGCGAAATTGTAGTGCGGACCGCTCATTCTGCACGATCCTTATCTTGACGGAGTTGACGCAAGAGCAGGAGTTCAGACTGGAAATCGACGTAATGCGGCAATTTCAAATGCTCCACAAACCCAGTTGCTTGAACATTGTCAGCATGCGAAATCACGAATTCTTCGTCATGAATAGGGGCACTGCGTTCTTCGCCCAGCTCGCCAGCACGCAAAGCCCGGTCAACCAACGCCATCGACATAGCCTTGCGTTCGCAATGCCCAAATGTGAGGCCGTACCCGCGTGTGAATTGCGGGGGCGTGTTTCCTGAACCTTTAAATTGATTGATCATTTCACATTCCGTAACGGTCATTTCGCCGATGACAATTTCGAATCCCAGTTCTTCAGGAATGAAGCAGACTTCAACTTCACCCAAGCGAATTTCACCTGCGAAAGGGTGCGTGCGGCCAAAACCGCGCTGTGATGAATAGGCAAGTGAGAGAAGAAATCCTTCATCGCCACGCGCCAAGCTTTGCAGCCGTTGATCGCGCGACATTGGAAAACTGGGCGGGTCTTGCGTGATGTCGCCGACTGGTTGGTCGCTGGCGAACTCCAGTTCAATCAAACCCTCGCTGCCGAGCAAGCCTAAAACTTTTGGCACATCAGCAAGAATCGGTTGAGGGGCTTCTTTGGCAGGCTCGGGCACCAAGACTTCTTCGAGAAGGCGGTGGGTATAGTCAAACGTCGGCCCCAAAATCTGACCGCCTGGAAGGTCTTTAAATGCTGCTGAAATACGGCGACGTATTTGCATTTGGGCCGTGTCTAGTGGTAGGGCATAGCCGAATCGGGTGAGCGTGGTGCGAGCCGCACGCAACAGAAAAATAGCTTCAATCATATCGCCACGAGCCTGCTTAATGGCTAAGGATGCAAATCCACGATCGTAAAGCGACCCCTCGTTCATGACACGGTCGACGCCCAAGGAAAGCTGTTCTTCGATCTGATTGGTTGAAATTTCAGGGATTGAAGGGTCGCCACGGCGTGCTTCGGCCAATAATTGATGTGCCGCATCAATAGCCTTCTCTCCCCCCTTTACCGCCACATACATCAGAGTTGCTCTTTAATTTTGACATGAGTAGAGCGCGGTAGTGCGGCCAACTTCATCGCGGCAACAAATATTAAGTCAACCCCGAGAGGATAATTGGCGTGGTTGGCGATGACATCCGTCCAGAAGTTTTTTGAAACGTTTTTAGCATCAAAAGTTTGAGTTTCTGCAATTCCTGGCCCCGTCAGATAGATATTACCCTTGTCTTGCAGGTGATCAACTTGAACCAAGATCGTCGTAGACCGATCTGGGTATTCATGTGTACCTTGCGCAAAGCCGGAGAGAGAGAAATCAACATCTGGGCCGCTCACAACCGCAAAAGCGGCATTTTTTTTTCTAGTTGTTATAGGGGCAGCCGTGTGAAACTTGATATACTTGTCAATCTCGGGCGTCGAGGATTTCATCCAGATAGGTGTTTGAAAATCGCAGAGTGTGAGCAATAAAGTGGCAATTTCAGAACTTAGACCTTTGGGTGGCGAGGGCATTTGAAAGTTGAAATCGACTATGCGGCCCGGCTGAGACATTGCACATAGAACGGATCTAAAAATGAGCGCTTTGGCTTGAGATTCAATCATTTTCACCGCGTACCAATGTGAAAAAATCAACCTTTGTCGCTTCGGCTTTTCTTGATGCAATATTGCGCCGTTCTATCAAAATCTTTTGAAGAGGTTGCAGAACAAGACGCCCAATTTTCTCTGCCATTTTTTCGTCTTGCAGTAATGCATCACAGATTGCTGCAAGCCGGGCGTGCTGGAGATTTCGGCCCATCACGTAAGAATGCCCTTCGATACCATTGTGGGTTTTTACAGCGCAACGCGTGACAGTCGCCTCGCCCACATTAAAAGCCGAACCTGTGCCTCCCATGCGCCCGCGCAGCATTATTAAACCTGTCTCGGGCTCTCGTATGAGCTCGCAGCTGATCAACTCAAAATAAGAAGCAACTTTTTTCAAATCATCCCATCTTGAAAGAGCAAGCACGCGCATCCACGCTTGTCGATTATGAATTAAAGATTCCATAGCTTAGCTTGAACCAGCCGTTATTGACGGTTTTGTGACAATGCAAATTGCTCATATTTTTCTAGGAATGCCTCAACACTGAGCGCCCGAAAATCTGGCAAGGCAACACGTAGTGCTTGATGATCCCAATGCCACCAAGCCATATCAATCAACCGCGACGCCACTCTCGCAGGATGTCGCCACTTAATGAATTTTGCGGGTATTCCCCCGACAATAGCATAGGATTCGACATTTTTGGTCACAACGGAGTTGGATGCGATAATAGCTCCATCACCGACCGTCACCCCCTTCATAATGATTGCTCCATGACCCAGCCAGGTGTCATGACCGATTATAACCGGTCTTGAGCGTCTCCACTCAAAAACTTCTGACTCGTCATTCTCACGTTCCCAGTAGTAACTAGAGCGATACATGAAATGATGCAGCGACGCTCTCTGGTGTGGATGTTCACTGGGGTTAACGCGGGAGAAAGCGGCAACATTCACAAATTTCCCCAGGTGCGAATAAGCAATATCGGCAAATCGATCGGTGTAACTGTAGTCACCAACTGTGCTTTCCAGAACCCTAGTTCCCTCTCCGATCTCGACAAACTTTCCGAGATTGCTCGCAACAATTTTAGTGTTGTCATGAAGATAAGGCGTTTCAGAGAGATTCGGCATAATAAGCTTTCCTAAGCATCCAAATCCACACGACAACATGCTTAAAGTTATAATATGATCACCCTGATTTTAAATAGCGGGCAGTGGATTAATTCAACTAACCGCGCGAACTACTTTGGCAATCGCATAATATTCGGCCTTTGACTGGCTAATCGGACCATATGACAATTAGGTGTCAATCCAAGATATGACTGCAATTGAAATGTGGTGATTTCACGCGTCAAGATTCGGCAACGTACCGGATGTTTCTTGTGATCGAGAATTGACGACACGATGGAAAGCTTGGGCCAATGTCGCAATTTTGTTCTCAGTCAGAAAAAGGATTTTGCCGGCCACGTTTAGTGCGGCGTACTAAAACGCGAGAAATTGGCTTTAACTTGCCAAAACGTCGGCTGGCTCGGCTGAAATGCTACGCGCTGTCAACTTTGGCTAAACGGCAACATATTCTGTTACATCAAAAGGGGTACCCGTTAGACCTTGCTGGAAAGGCCGCAAGTCGAACTTTCACTTCCCGCTGTAAAGAGTTTCAGTTTTGTGGATATGTTAACTGAAGGCTATGAAGCCTTTAGTTTGATACTCTCAGGCGAGTGCTCAAATCAAGATCAACTCGGAAAATGTAACTGCATACATTGACACCGTGTCAGACAATAAAACCTGACGCAACGATTTCGTCTACGCTTGCCGCCATGCGCCACTTTCTAAAATAAGACCAGACTAACGCACTTAAATTAAATTTAAACGGCAAAGCTATCCAGAACACATTACACTAATTTTTGGCTCGCACTTCAAGTTCGCTAGCAAAGCTCAAACCGCTTGCATTTGTTACCGAATTAACTTTTACCTTCGCACCGGACCTAGATGCGGCCACCAGCAGATTTGCCATTGCCGAGAATCCCACTGGATCTGCTGGGTTCAGGATGAAGGATTTAAGCTCGCCCTTCTTGCCAATCAAATTAAATCGGAACTGATTTGAGTTTAATCCAGCGCCTTTAACATTGATAATACCCACGCGACCTGTGAACTCGAAATCATTTTCCCCAACTTTCGTCGGTTTGCCGAGCTTTTTTGGATAAGCCTTGTCTGATTTAGATTTATTTTTCGGAACTGGCTTTGCAGCAACATCAGTGACGTTCTCAGTGATAACATCTTCAGGCATGTTAATTTCCTTAATTGATCACAGCATGAATTTATTTGCAATTGTCATAAATGTCTATTCAAATTGTCACATTGGTTAACTTAGCAATTTTGGTGGTGGTTTTATAGCCCACATTAAGGAAGAGGCAGCAGTTGCTGGATTCAGCAAAAACTAAACTTTATGCATAACTTAAATGATGGGATTTGTATTTCATTTTGAATCTACGTCAAAATCATTGATCTAACTATATCACGTAACAATGAATTGCGTGCAACCATTTATGAATTCGCGACAATGATCATGAAAGTTATTGCTATGCATTCAAAATAACAAGATCGTCGGGCTCGAAACTTACGGTTACTGCTGAACCTATAGCTGGTGGCTTTCCTTTGGATTGGTTAAACATATCAAGCAAGATATCTTGTGTGCCGCAACGAACTTTAACCCGCATTATTGAGCCTAAGAAATTGATGTCTATGACATTGGCATTCAAGTTATTTGAATTAGCGCCAGGTTTGCCAATTCTGATAGCTTCAGGTCGTAAAGCCACCGAAATTTCCTGCCCGGTTTTTCCTTCAGGCGAAAGCTTTGATTTTACAGGCTGATCGCAAATCGTCAACCGGCGCGCCGCTGAATCAATAATTTTGGCCGACAAGATTGTGAGTGTACCGACAAATGATGCTACAAAACGAGTGCGCGGTTGATTGTATATTTCAAGAGGTGTTCCCAATTGTTCGATCCGGCCTTCACTCATAACAACCACGCGGTCAGACATGGATAGCGCTTCTTCTTGATCGTGCGTAACAAAGACCGTTGTAATACCAAGCTTGCGTTGCACAGAACGTATTTCTTCACGCAGCGACACTCGTATTTTTGCGTCCAGCGCGGATAGTGGCTCATCAAGCAACAATACGCGTGGACTAATTGCGAGTGCACGAGCCAAAGCGATACGCTGTTGTTGCCCGCCAGAAAGTTGGTATGGGTACCTATCACCCAAGGCAGGCAGTTTAACAAGATCAAGCATCTCAGCCACGCGCATTTTTATTTCGGCAGAAGATCTACCAGCAATTTTCAGGCCGAACGCAATATTGTTGGCAACTGTCATATTGGGAAACAGGGCGTAGGCTTGAAATACCATACCTATATTGCGTCTGGCGGTATTGATCGTGGTGATATCCTCATTGTCGATATTTATGGTGCCCTGAGTGGGTGTTTCAAAACCTGCGATCATGCGAAGCACAGTAGTTTTGCCGCAACCACTCGGACCGAGCAGAGAGATGAATTCGCCCTTATCAATATTTAAATCTACATTGCGTACGACGGCATTCGCACCATAGTTTTTGCTGATATCTTTTATTTCCAAGAAACTCATTTTTTCGCTCCATTGGCATGGCGTGCTGCACCGCCTGCGACTTGTAAAAGCCCCATGCAGGCCCAAGTGATGACAAAGGCAATGATGGCAAGTGCAGCAGGTTCGTAGGCACGCTTCGCGCCAATTAATTGTAAGTAAGGCCCGAAGGTGGGGCGATTGAGCAAGCTCGCAAATGTGAACTCACCTATGACTGTTGCAAAAGTTAAAAATGCACCGCTGAGTATGGCTGACCTAATATTGGGTAAAATTACACTCAGTAAAATTGTTGGCCATTTAGCGCCGAGACTCTCAGCGGCCTCTGTTAATGTTCCCACGTCAATTGAACGCATCCCGGTTTCTACGGCGCGATACATATATGGCAGCGACAAAGCCACATATCCAAAAGAGAGTAATATGTCCGTTCCCAAAACAGTTTGGGTGAGCGGCAAAAAAGATGAAGTATTATACATTCGGATATAACCAAACACGATAATAATTGCAGGAATCACTAAAGGTAAAAGCGTGATAAATTCGACCACAGGACGAAGTTTGGGTAATCGCAACTGAACCCAATATGCTGTTGGCACGACAATAAGAATACCAATGACGATGGTCACGATTGCAAGTACCAATGAGTATGTAAATGCAGATTGAAATACGGGATCGCTGAGCACAATTCGATAGGCTTCAAAACTATACTCATCGCGTTTTAATCGAAGTGAAAATTCAAACGTCGCAACCAACGGCATAAGAAAATAAAGAGCACCTAGAATAACGGCAAGCCAAGCACCCAAATTTGAGTTTTTCATTTGATCCACCGTTCGCTCCGCGAGCGCAACACAATGTAGAGAAGATTTGAAATTCCAGTAATTGCGACCATACCAAATGCAAGGGCATAGCCGAGGTTTGGATCGTGCAGAACGTCGCCGCGAATCTGCGAGAACAACAGTATGGGAACAATGTTTAATGACGAATTTGTTAGGGCGTAAGCGGTCGCAACAGCGCCAAAAGCGTTAGCAAACAAAAGCAAGAACGAGCCCGCGATACTTGGCCAGAGAATAGGCAAAATAACATATCGCCAATGCTGTATGGCGCTACTGCCGAGCGTGAGAGAAGCTTCACGCCATTCTTTCTTAAGACCATCAATGGCCGGTGTTAGGATAAGCACCATGAGTGGTATTTGGAAATATAGATAGGTGAGAGTGAGGCCCCAAAAATCGAGTAAGTTGAATCCGGCATTGTAAATATTGAAGTCAAATATTTTGTTGAGGGCAGCCGTCACAAGACCAGTGCGGCCCAAAGTTGCGATGAATGCAAAGGCCAAAGGCACGCCTGCGAAGTTTGAAGCGACCCCAGAGAAAGTCATAAGGGTTGGCCGAATCCAGCTCGGCACTCCCCCATTCACTGCCGCATAAGCTAAAACAAACCCAAACAATGCGCCGACCAGCGCGGATGTTGCGCTGATTTTTAAGCTTAAAGCAAAGGACTTGATAATATCGGGTCGTGCTAGATTGGCAATGTTTTGTAAGGTGAGCTGTCCGTGATCATCTTGAAACGCGCCGGCCAATAGCAAGCACGTGGGCAGAATCAGAAACATCGCAGCAAAAATAAAAAAAGGAGCTACACCTAACCAGGCGGCGAGATTGCGATCAACTAACCTGCCTTTTGCAAAATGGCTCTTCCTTGTTGTCACCAATTAAATATCCCCTCAGAACTTGGCGCCCCGCATTCACATGCGAGGCGCAGCTATTCATAAAATGCAAAGGCAATTTATTTTGCGACGGCTACGCCAACCACGGTATCCCATTTCTTAGCAGCGGTCTCTTTTGCGACAGCTTGTTGTTCAAGGGTTGGAAAAACTGCTTTTGCGTATGCCTCAGCTGGTGGGAGTTTGGCGAGAACATCGGCAGGAATTTTTCCTTTAGTGGCAAGATCGTTGAACCGAATGGGATGACAATAGCCCTTCAACCAAGCAACTTGACCTTCATCGGAATAGAGATACTCCATCCAGAGTTTTGCTGCCGACGGATGAGGCGCAAATGCGCTGATGGCTTGCACATAAACACCAGCAACAACACCCGAAGCCGGCACGATCACTTCAATCTTTGGATTGCCCTTCAACGTGTCCCGAGCAGCCAAGCCATTATAGTCCCAGAGAATTGAAACTGGCGTGGTACCTTGTGCCAAAGTGGCTGACGAGCCGGCGACTGGAACGAAATTGCCCTTTTTGTTAAGTTCTGAAAAGTAGGCTAGTCCAGCGTCAGCGGCAGTAGCAATATCGCCTTTATTAGAAGCAAGACCAGCGGCAAATACGGCTTGAATAGCTTGGTTAGAGCTGCGCGGATCTCCTGAAACGGCAACCGAATTTTTGAAATCTGGTCCTTGTAGATCTGCCCAGTCTTTGGGTACTATTTTTACAAGGTCAGTATTCACAACCATTGTTAGCACACCGTAGTAATCACCGTACCAGAAACCTTCTGCATCCTTGGCGCTGTCTGGAATAGAAGCCCAAGTTGAAACTTTGTAGGCCTGAATAAGGCCATCTTTCTTTGCTGTAGGGCCGAAAGATAAACCAACGTCTATTACGTCGGGAGCCTGCGGGCCAGCATTGCCTTTGTTTGCTTTGATAGCTTCGACTTCGTCACCTGACCCAGCATCAGGATTGAGTTCATTTACGGTCAAGCCGTATTTTGCCTTAAAGCCATCAATCACTGCACCATAACCACACCAATCTCGCGGCAATGCGATAACAGTCAATTGGCTTTCTTTTTTCGCTGCAGCAACAAGTTCGTCCATACTTCCAGCGAATGCCGCCGTCGACGAAGTTAAGAATGTTGCCGCAATTGTTGTTTTCAGCGCGTCTGTTAAAAGTTTCATTGATTTCATGTCAATCTCTTATGTTCTTTGTGAAGCTAGATCGGTTGATCACTGCTGTTACGAGGGATCGTTATTGATGTGATATGACAATGCAGTGACTGTGTTGGAAAAGTGCAGCATACCGTACCTGTTGCTTTGAAACGAAAACGTGCAAGCTTGCAGGCGGGAACACAACCCTGTTATCGATCACAATATTTGATTTATTATTTTGATAGCCTTGCTCGTAGGCTGGCTTCCAAAGTTTCGGTTTCGCCGCCGGGCACCAGCTATATTGTTGGTGAATAATTGCATTTGAATACTCTCCCCGCGCTTTATTGCCTATCTCAAGGTTTCACCAAAAGGCATTGCTTAGGATCCAACGCAAATACCAGCCTGGAACCGTTTAACACTTTATGTGGCCAGTCAATCCGCACACTTTTACTATCGACATCAACAGTCAAACGCCAACAACGACCTTGGAACGTGCATGAGGTTACTGTGCTGTAAAACTGATTGCGGTCAGAATTGGCGGGTCGTGCATCTTCAGGACGAATTACGAGATAACAATTGCCATCAATTTGGTTTTTGACAGTCACGCACTGTGCTTCGGGGCCATCGACTTCGAATCTCGTTCCGTAGCATTTACCGGGCAAAAGTGAAAAGCCGCCAATGAAGCTGGCGACAAAGCTGTCCGCCGGATTTTGGTACAATTTTTCCGGTGTATCAAGTTGTGCAATCGTCCCCTCTCTCATGACTGCGATCCTGTCCGAAACGGCCATGGCTTCGGCTTGATCGTGCGTCACGTAAAGAGCTGTGATGCCCTCGCGCTTAACAAGCTGTACCATTTCATTGCGTAAATCATCCCGAAGTGCAGCATCAAGGTTGCTCAGAGGTTCGTCAAACAACATTAACAAGGGTCGTGCCGCCAAACAGCGTGCGATGGCAACCCTTTGTTGCTGGCCTCCAGACAGTTCATTTGGAAAACGTTTGGAAAAATCTTGTAATTTCGTTACTTGTAATGCGTGTGTAAGCCGCTTTGCAATTTCATTTTGCGCAAGCTTCTGTGCCTTCAAGCCAAAAGTAATGTTGTTGATGACATTCATGTGGGGCCAAAGAGCATAGTCTTGGAACACCATCGCTACACGACGGCGCTCAGGCGGAACGCGCTGACCTTTACCCCAAACGGTGTAGGGCCCAATATCTATGCTGCCTTCATCTGGTTCGTATAGGCCTGCTATGATTCTCAATAACGTTGTCTTGCCTGAGCCACTCGCACCCAGAAGAGTCACTATTTCGCCGGGGGCCACGCTCAAATCGAGGCTTTGCAATACAGTTTTATCGCCCAATCGTTTCACAATTGACTGGCAAGAAAGCGCTACACTCATATGCTGTCCTTAGGAATTGTTCTAGATCTCGAAAACGCCTTTTGACCCAAGAGCCAAATGATGACAGAGAGTGCGCCCACGACAATCATTGCCAATAGCGACAACGCCGACCCCATGCCTTCATCGTCCTTGCCAAAAAGGTGGATGATGACACTTGGAGCTGCGGGTCCACTCACGGGGACAAGAAGCTCAGACATTGGCAATTCGAAAACCGTGCGTATAAATGTGAATAAGAATGACGTCATAACACTTAAGGCGACCAAGGGCAAAATGACGTAGACAATGCGTTTTAAGAAACCCACTCCATGCAACTTTGCTGCGTCGGTGAGGCTAGGGGCCAATTGACCAACAGCTGTCATAATGATCACCAAACAATACGGCAAGGCCGCGCCGACATATCCAGTAACCAACAGTGAGGCATCACCATAGTGGGGGAACGGCCAATTGGTAAAATATGGCAAGCGATTCCAAACAAGGATATACCCAAAACCCAAGACAATGCCCGGAATGGCCACAGTACCCAAAGCAATGCCCATTACTGCTGGCCGCACATTTTTGTGGGCCGTATCAAGTCGCAACGCCAAAATAAGCGAAATAGCCACGGCAAACATCGCTGTCGTGCCTGCATATGCCAGACTGCGTACAAGGGCTTCATTGCTCGGATGATGAAGTGTGACTGCTTGGATGAGAAAATCTGTTGTCAGATTGTTTGCCACCAAGCCGCCTGAGAGAGTGCGACATACAGAACGAATGATGATCGTGACCAAAGGGAGGTATAGCCCCAGCACAGCAACTCCGATCCCAATAACTGCCAAGATCCATCGCCACAGCCCAATTTGATAAATTCGGGCTGGCCGCGAACGGCCAGATATAAGCCGCGCCGACACTTGTCTACGTAAAATACGGTCTGCCAACACCAGAGCAACAACAAGCAAGAGCAAGATCAATGCTTGGCTTCCAGCCAGTGCAAAATCGACAGGGTAGGCGCTAGCCGCCACATAGATGCCATAGGTAAGCAAAGCAAAACCTGAGACACGTGCAATGGTCGAGGCCAATCCAAAATCCGACAAGACTTCGGCATAAACCGCAATGATACAAAGCGCTATCGCAGGCAGAAGAAGCGGTAAGTTGATGCGCAACCACACGCGTTGCACGCTTGCCCCAGATAACCTGGCGGCGTCTTCAAACTCGCTGCCAAGGCCTGAAAGTGCGCTAGCAATTACAAAATAAGGCAGCGGGAAAAGATTGAAGGTATGAACAAAAATCAATCCCTTCGGTCCAAAAAATTGATCACTCAACCAATCTGGCATTGGGGCAAACTGCGACCAATACCCCCCCGGAGACATGAGCAAAGTCCATGCCAAACCCTTCAGATAGGCAGGTGTAAGAAACACTAACCAAGGAACTGAAATCAAAAATCTTTTAAATGGCATATTGGTGCGATGAAGCCCGAAGGCATATGCTGCACCTAGGCTCGTTGCAGTAATAGAGACCGCACCAGCCAGCAAGAGAGAATTAAAAATCGAACTTACCAAGCGTGGCTCAGCAAAACTGCGCCCCACTGCTTCTGCGTCTATCGCAAAAGTTGGATGCAAGGGATCGAAGAGTGCAGGCACTACGGCTTGGATCAAGACAACTCCCAGCGGCAAGCCGATGAGTAATATGAACAACGCCAAGATGAAGAAATTGCTGAGCCAACTACTTAAAAACGTCGTTAGGAAACCCAAAAGATTTGAGCCGCGGGTAAACCCCACGGCTCTCATTCTCATTTCTGAAATAATTGCCATCAAAGTTTAGGGCACGAAGTTATCGCGGTACCACTTTTTCCATTCTGCTTCTTTTGGGGCAACCTTTGAGCTATCTAAATAGATGAAGTTAATGTCTGTAGCCCGACCCTTCTTAGCTTCTACACCTTTGATGATTGGAGCCAAAAAAAAGTCCGTGTCGTCGCCGTTTTGCATCGCGGTTTGACCTTCTTTACTGAGTACGAAATCAATGAATTTGGCTGCGGCATCGGTGTTCTTGATTTTTGCCCCCATGCCAATTCCTGATGGCAGAGCCACAGAACCTTCTTTTGGGTAAATGACAGTCAGAGGTTCACCCGTTGCAATCTTACCATAGGTTGAAGAGTCTTGTGCAAACCCTGCAACGGCATCACCTGTCAACATCGCTTTGTTCAACGGGCCGCCAGAAGCAAGTCCAGACAACTTCTTGTTTGTCAGCAATGCTTTAAGGTATGCTTTGCCATTCTCTTCACCCATCGTTTGGAAAATGCCCGCAATAAATTGGAAAGCAGGGCCAGAAAGATTAGGATCCTTAGCGCCAACTTTGCCAATAAAGTCTGGGCTGAGAAGGTCAGCGAATGCTTTTGGCATTTTTTCGGCCGGAATTTTCTTACTGTTCACAGTGATTGATGTCGTTGACACGCTCGTTGGCAGATAAGAATGGCTGGCTGGCACAAGCTTTTTGCCAACTTCAGTATAATCAGCCTTGGCATAAAATTGATCTGGTACTGGCTGCAAAACTTTATCGTTGAGCATCCGCTCCATTACAGCCGAGCCATCAACCCACACGAGGTCAAATTGTGGGTTGTTGCCCTCAGCGGCTATTTTGCCTAATAATTCGCCCGTGGTGCCCGGTTCTACCAACTTTACATTAATGCCAGTTTTCGCGGTAAAAGCTTTTGCAACAGCGCCGGTGAAATCAACTGCGTCATAGATTACCAAATCATCAGCTTTTGCGATCGTCGTCACGAGTGCGATGATAGCAGTCGCTCCAAACAATGTGCTCATGAGTTTAGAAGAAAGTCTCATTCTGTCCTCCAATAAAATAGTCGAATTAAATTAGAACTGGAGGGTTAGAAGTGGGCTACAACAGAATTGTGACAATGAAATATTCTATATTTCTTCTGGCGGCTTAACATTTCTGAATGCGTATAGCAGGCCAAAATCATAAATTATTTTCAGCAAAGCACATAAAACCAAAGGCAATGCGAGAGAATAGGAAGTCAGCAACCAGCCCCCAATGCTGGGGCTCAAAGCTTTCGCAAGACTGCGCGGCACCAAAGTGAAGCTGGCGGCCGCAGACCGTTCTCTTGGTGTAACAACTGCCATAACATAAGACGCGCGGGTTGGCACATCCATCTGCGAAAGTGCAGCTCTACCTAACATCAGAGCGATTGCTATTTCAACATTGGGCGCAAAAGCAGCCGCAAGCAAAAACAAACTTGATGGGATGTGGGTGTAAACCATGGTTCGAACTAGGCCTATGCGTCGCGCGAGCCAAGCAGCCACCGGAATAGATGCTGCCTCTAGTATTCCCTCAACAAAAAAATACCCGCCCAAGCTAGTAAGTGACAAGTCAAATCTTCTGTAAAGCCATAGAAAAATCAATGATTGAACAACAAAGCCGCCTGCGAATGCATCGATACTAAATAGCCCGGCAAGACGATAGACAATCGCACGTGAAGGCCCAAGGCCCGCTTTTGGATGAAGAGTTGAAACCCTCACGACAGAAGGTGTTCTACCATATAAAAATAAGCAAATTAATCCCATCAGTGCGTAGACAACAAACAGAATTCGCAATGCATCTATTTTGGTCATGCCGATATTTTCAAAAAGAGCAGGAGTGGAAACAACCAAGGCACCGGCAGCTGCCGCGAGTGCCCCTATCAGGGTATAATGTGAAAAGCTGGTTGTACGTTGTTGATCGCTACTCAAGCGCGCCAGAAGTGAGTGTTCGAGCGGCACGAATATGCTGGCATTGCCGACATCGGGATTGATTGTTCCCAAAATTGCGATGATTACAAGCCATAAAAATTGCGTTGTGATGACTAAGGCAAAACCTGTGGCAATCATCATTGCGGATGCCAGCATAAGCAATTTCTTGGAATCAACTTGGGCACCAAAATATCCAAATCCCAGTGTTAAGGCTGCTGAACCCATGAGAGACGCTGTCGCGATCCAGCCTATTTCAGCAGCACCAAACCCTAAAGCTAGTAGATATGCAGGCAGAACAATTGTGATATAGCCGTCAGCAAAATCTCGCACTGCGCGGGCCGCATAAAGGAAAAACCGTGGATCATTGCGCAGAAGCATGACCGGAAGATAGCCATCACTAAATCAATGTCCAGCAAAACAGCGGACATTACGTTGTTGTACAACTGTCACATTTGCTTTCTACGCGCTGTCAGGTTAGCCACAGCTTGGATAATTGGAGCGCAATCATGGATATGAGCCATTTAGGAGTGGAAAGTTCGGCTATTATTGCCGCATTTTTAGCATCCGTTGTTGAGGTTGTTGAGGCCTTCACAATTGTATTGGCTGTTGGAACACTTCGTGGCTGGCGTCCGGCGTGGCTTGGAACTTTCGCAGCCTTGGCTGTGCTCTCATTAATGGTCATTGCGTTGGGACCGTTATTAGGCCGCATTCCAATCCACTATTTGCAGTTGGTGGTTGGCGTGCTTCTGCTCATGTTCGGCATGGGTTGGTTGCGCAAAGCGATCTTGAGATCAGCAGGCATAATTCCCCTGCACGATGAGGACTTGATTTACGCCAACGAAAAAGCAGGCCTGATCAAGGAAACAGAAGCTAATCGTACCTCACAAAATTGGATTGCAGGCCTCGCTGCATTCAAGGCGGTTCTCCTCGAAGGCCTAGAAGTCGTGTTTATCGTCATCGCTGTGGGATCTGGCCACGGAATGTTGTTGCCAGCTGCTTTTGGCGCTTTGGGGGCATGCGTTGCGGTTTTGATCGTTGGCATTATCGTCCACAAGCCTTTGTCTCGCGTTCCGGAAAATACGTTGAAATTTAGTGTGGGCGTGATGCTCTCGGCTTTTGGTGTGTTCTGGACGGGAGAAGGTCTAGGCATTGCTTGGCCCGGCCAAGACCTCATTTTAATTCTTTTCGGAGCAATCTTCTTGTGTGCCGGCTGGTTTACCGCACAATATCTGCGCGCAGCTTATAGCGCAGGCTTATCAGTGGCAAAATAGGAAGCAGACATGAAAATTATTCAAGAAGTCTTGGTAGAACTCTTCAGTATGTTTTGGGCAGACGCCAGAATGACAATTTCAGTTCTTTTTATCGTGGCGATCACCGCGGCTCTATTAAATTTCACGAGCTTAGACCCGCGATTTGTGGGCGGTTTGACTCTGTTGGGTTGTTTGGCAACTGTGGTTGAAGCCGCGTTTAGAGAGGCCCGCAAACGTACAAGTAAGTAATTTCAATCCATTTTTACATGAACTGTTTGCTCTTCACAATCCGATTTTAGAGTATTGAACTGACATAAAGAAAAAGGTGTTAGGTAAAACCGAGTGCAGAGTAGAGCCGTATCTTCGCTATAACGAAATGCTGACGACGCACAACAAACAAAAACGGCCCGTAATGCGGGCCATTCGATTCTCGTGTTGTATGGTTTAAAATTTGAACAATACAAACCATGTTAGCAATGGAAGATTGTTCGGCTTTACCGCTTGTTTGGTATTGACCTTTAAGACCCATAACCAGCTGCTTATCCGTCGTCAGATAAATATGGACTTTTTGCGGCCTGATTGAATGGAGGATCTGGCGCATCTGGTTTTTCGCTTTCGCGGTCCTTCGGTTCATTTTAAGCGGCTTGCCTGCTGTGATGCAAGCGTCGGTTTTTGAGTGTCTGGTGTTTGATCCTTTCTCTGTTTTTCAAAATGGTCTGTGCTCTGCCGAAGTACACGTCTGCAGGCGTCAGGTTGGCGATGCTTTCATGCCTCTCAGCGTTGTAAACAACGCTTGCCGGCCAACGGATATCGAACATGATTGTAGTGGCTGGTGAAGTCAGCAATCTTTTGTTCGAGATCGCCGGGCAGATAATAGTTCTCGAGCAGGATGCGGTTCTTGAGGGTCTGATGCCACCTCTCGATTTTGCCTTGGGTCTGGGGATGCATGGGGGCACCTCGGGTGTGATCCATACCCTTGTGACCCAACCAGTTTGCCAGTTCAGCCGAGATGTAGGACGAGCCATTGTCGCTGAGCAGGCGTGGTTTGTGAATGACGCGGGCACTGTCACAGCCTGAAGCTTCAAGTGCCATGGCCAAAGTGTCAGTGACATCCGTCGTTTTCATGGTGGTGCAGAGCTTCCAGGCGATGATGTAACGCGAGAAGTCATCGAGGATGGTTGAGAGATAGAACCAGCCCCAGCCGGTGACCTTCAGATAAGTGAAGTCGGTTTGCCACAGCGGGTTGATGGTCGTCGTTTTGTCTTTGAACGCATCAGCAGCTTTCATCACGATGAAGGCCGGGCTGGTGATGAGGTCATGGGATTTGAGCAGGCGGTAAACCGAAGATTCCGAGACAAAATAACGTTTTGTATCGGTGAAGCGTACCGCCAGCTCGCGCGGGCTGAGTTCCGGGATATCCAAGGCCATGTCGACGATCTCCCGTCGTATTTTATCCGGCACCCGGTTCCACACATGGCCAGGCAGTGGCCTGTAATCTTCGAGGGCATCAATGCCGCCCAGTCGGTAAAGATCATACCAGCGGTAGAATGTGGCCCTTGGAATGCCGAGTTTGTTCAGTGTCTGCCGCACTGGTAAATGCGACTTCTCAACGATGCGGATGATCTCAAGCTTTTCAGATGCAGGGTATCTCATGCGTCGTCGCCCCCATCCCCGATCATGCTTTTTTTAAGCACACGGTTTTCCAAAGCAAGGTCGGCAACCAGCTCCTTCATATCACGCACTTCGCGGCGAAGTTCTTTGACTTCACCCGTGCTGGCTGATCGCTCTGTGTCGCCAGCCAATCGTCGTTTGCCTGCTTCAAGGAACTCCTTCGACCAGCTGTAATACAGGCTCTCGGCAATCCCCTCACGTCTGCACAGCTCAGCGATGCTGTATTCGCC
>JANYHN010000058.1 GCA_025359045.1 Hyphomicrobiales bacterium
TCCACTGTAAACATCCTTCCAGCTCCTCCACGCCATAACTCGACAATGAAGAAGCCTAACAGGACCGGTACACTTTTGCGCCGCCTTCGCGCGCCTTAATCCCCGGTTCAGTGGTACACTTTATCTCCGCTGTTTATACACTGGATGAAGTGCGCGCGATAATTGGGCTGAGATATCCCAGCGAGTAACGTAATCTGCCAATCGAGTGATGCAGTAATGTCTAGGGCTGTGCCGATGGTTTTGCCTTGAGATTGGACATAGCTGAGCCGCGCGTCTGTCGCTATTTCCGCTGAGGGTCAACCTCTGCCGTGCACTTGAACCTGAACGACTTCCGCATTTGTAGGGTTCACGGACTTTTTGTAGCTTCTCCTAACCTTCTCAAAAGGTCCCTGAGCCGAAGCTCAAACCTGTCGACCATTTGCCACACGCTATGTTTTCCCCTATCGAGCGCCCATGCGCTATTTTGATAACAGATCCGTCAATCGGCTTTACCTCCATTCCGGTCTCCAAAGCTTCGCGTTCAATGGTGGGTCGGTTTTTTCATATGTTTATTTGCTGAAGGCTGGCATCCCTAACTACCTCGTGTTTTTCACTATCGCGGTGGTGATCTTATTGCGGCTGGTCTTGCGCCTTGTGCTACTGCCCATTGTCCACCGTGTCGGATTGCGTAATGGCCTCATTCTCGGCACTCTCATAGATGCTTCCAGCTTCCTGCTGCTCGGTCAAGTTCATGGTCCTGGTACCTGGTTGATTGCCTATATGCTTTTGTCATCCTGCGGCACGGCGTTTTATTGGACCTGTTATCATGCCAGCGTCACAAGGTTGGGCGATGCTGAACACCGTGGTGCGCAGGTGAGCGCGCGGGAAGCGATTTTTGCCACTACTGGAATCATCGCGCCCCTGTTTGGCGGCTTCATGCTGACCATGTTTGGTCCGGTTTATGCCTTTGCCTCTACGGCACTCATTTATGCCATGGCGGCCGTGCCCATGCTATGCGCACCACGCATGGTGGTTGAGCGCGAAGCCGAGCTTTCACACGAGGCGAAAGTTTTTGCGGGCGGACTTGCATTTGCAGATGGGTTGGTTGCAGTGGCGGTCAATTTTGGATGGCGCGTTGTGTTGTTTCAGACGCTAGGCGAAAGCTTCAATAACTATGGCAGTGCTTTGGCCGTGGCTGGCTTGGCCGGTGCAATTGTGGGTCTTGTCGGCGGTCGCCTAATTGACCTTGGCCATCACAAGCGTTCAGTTCAAATCGGACTTATCTTCATGATCTGCACGATTCTAGCAGAAACCTTTGGCTACACATCACCTTGGAGCGCCATCGCCGCTAACATGATAGGAGCTGTCGCGGGACCGATTTACATGTCGGCCATCATGGCTCCGCTTTACAATGTTGGCCAGTCATCGGCCTGCGCATTCCGGTTTAATGTGGTGGCGGAAAACGGTTTTGACTGCGGTGCAGGGTTTGGCGCGCTGGCGGCGAGTGTTCTGACCTGGGCTGGCTTTGGCTATTCGTGGCTTTTGATGATGGGTCTTTTCGGATGTATGGGTGTCTATCTGGTATTGCGAAACAAAGACAAAAATGGGTTGCGCGTGACCACCTAAAGCAAAACCCGTGGTTACGGTGATTGATTTACTTATGTGATCTTCAGTTACTATCAAAGCCGTTGGTCTAGTCCCCAAAGACGATCTTTATTCCCCCTACTTGCTTGCGTTAGAAACCGATGTCGAAGTCCACTGAGGGTTAATTTCTGACCTGCCGCGACGATCTGAATTTGTCAGCCCCGGACCTTTAAGTAGACCGATTTCATAGCCGCTTTCGCTGGTTGCTTTGGTATGTAACTGATAGGACCACGGCTCGCGCGATCGGGTAATGGGGACAATGTGCATCTAAGGATAGGAGATTGCTGCCGCAGTAAACCCGGGATTTTTACTGAGATTTGACCAATGTAATTTGTTTATGTCTGCCTTTGCTATGTTTCAATTGGTTTTAGATTTGGTTCGCCTGCGCCCGTCGGTGCGCGGATTAAAGCGCTGGCGGCGGCGGGCGCAGGCCCTTGTTGTGATGTGTATATTCATGCCCTGTTTCCAAGCGCCAGCTATCGTTTCCGATTAAGAGGATGTCGCAATGATGAGTCAAGCGGTCAAACAATGCGGTTGTCCTCTTGGCATCACCAAACACATTGGCCCATTCACTGAAGCTGAGATTGGCGGTGATTATGATACTGGTCTGCTCATAGAGTTTGCTAAGCAGATGGAATAGCAATAACCCGGCCAATGGGCTGAAGGGCAATTAGCCCAGCTCATCAAGGATGATGAGATCAAGACGCAGGCGGCGCTCAGCAATTTTACCTGCCTTGTTCATGGCTTTTTCCTGTTCGAGCGCATTGACCAGATCAACGGTGGCGTAGAAGCGTGCCTTTTTGCGGTTGTGCGTGACTGCTTACACGGCCAGCGCCGTGGCAAATATGCGTTTTGCCCGTTCCGGGGCCACCGATGAGCACAACGTTACTGTCTGAAAGATTCGTCGTATTGGTTTTGCCAAAATTGATTCCCCGAGCTTCAAATTAGTTAAAGCAGTTGAGCTTCCATTTTTTAGGCCTCGGGTCCTTTATCCGTTGACTAATTGGCCAGCAAGTTGGCGAAAGTATGTTGGCAGTTTTGTACTTTTTTAGTGAGCGCTTTATTAGGCTAATGCGCCGACAAGGCAGTCTACGCTTGGTAGGTGAGGCTCACATTCGCGTAGCAAAGTCGCAACTTCTGAACAACGCTCCTGAATTGACTGGGGATCATGGCCCGTTTGAGATGATGGCCATTACGCAAACAGTTTTGACTACATAGGATTCAATCTGTTTCGCTCCGCCTGCATTCAATTTCTACGTTGTCGAACGTTCGACTAGGCGGGCTGGAATCACGTGTATAGCCCCGCCTGCCGAGCCACTAGATGACATCATGGAATCGAGAACTGTCATGGCCTCCGCAACCATCCGCTGGCCATCCTGAATAACGGTCGTTAGGTTATAGGCACTCCAAGATGCTTCAGGCACATCATCAAACCCCGCGACCAGCACGTCCTGGGGAACCCGCATTTCAAGAGAATGCCTCAAGGCATCTAGAGCACCCAGAGCCATAAGATCGTTGGCGCAGAAAATGGCGTGGGGCAGTGGGCCGTGCTTCTTGAGCTTTAATATGGCGTTGAAACCGCCGCTGTAAAGGTAGTTGCCGCTTTCCATGACAATATTGTTAAATCCATGCTTCCGGAGTCTAGTCTTGAATCCGCGTAAGCGCTCCTTACTGGCAAAACTGTCTTCAGAACCCGTGATAAAACCAAATGACTTCGCTCCCCGTTTCACGAATAGCTCGGCTACTGCAGCAGCCCCGCCCACGCTGTCGGAACAGACCGATGTAACCCAATCATTGTTGATCGGTGTGTTGAAGGAGATGGTTGGAATTTTGATGCGCGTGAAGGCCTCGGCCGCCACGGACGAGAGCACAGGCAAGGCACTGACGATGCCGTCGACACGATAACTCTCCAGCCTTGGCACCAAGCCATCGAGCGAATGGTCGCTGTCAATATGCACCAGTAAAACTTGCTGGCCCATTTTCTGCAAGGCCTTGGTGAATTCTTCAACGGCCATCGCGTAAAACGGATTGCCCGTGCCGCTGATGACCACCGCGATCAAACCAGAGCGATGTTTCAGAAGGATGCGCGGCAGGAAATTAGGACTATATCCGAGCTTTTTCGCCGCCTCAAAAACCTTACGGCTGGTTTCTTCGGAGATGCTTTTGCCTTCCGAAAACGCACGTGAAACGGCCGATTGCGAAACACCTGCAAGTTTGGCAACGTCAGTTGATGAATAATATCTCCGGGTTTGCTTCATGATGAGGGGTCGTGGCGCATAGCTAAATAGTTTTCAACATTCCTCCATCAACAAAATAGGTTGAGCCGACGGAATAGCTGGCTCGCGCAGAGCACAAGAACACGAAGAAATCCGCCACTTCTTCAGGCGAAGCAAAGCGCGCAATGGGTGCATTTTCCTTGGCCAAACCGTCAATATAACCCTTCCAGTCCCCGCCCGAATCTGCCGTTAATTGTTTTGCGGTTTTGATCCAGTCCGGGGTCAGGACAAATCCCGGGTTTATGGCATTGACCCTGATACCGTCCTTGATGAATTCATTTGCCATATTCTTGGAGGCCATCACAAGTGCCGCCTTTGTCACATTGTAAATGGGTTCATACCACAAGGGTTGTGCCGCACAGATCGATGCATTGTTGAGAATGACACCGCCGCCGCGCCGCCTCATGGACGGAACTAATCCGCGTGCCAGACGAATTGCCGCCATCACATGGAGGTCCCAATAGTATTGCCATTTATCATCGGAGGCATCCATGATGGTTTCATTGCTACCGGTGCCTGCATTGTTGAGCAAGATGTCGGCACCACCAAACTCCTGCTCGACGGAAGTGACGACGGCGGCAACGCCTTCCGCTGTAGCTAAATCACAAGATATCGCCAGCACTCGTTTGGCGCCGGCGCTTAGAATCTCCTGGCGAGCTGTTTCCAGCCGCTCGGAATTGCGCGCCGTGATGACGACATAAGCACCCTCCGCAGCAAATCCCTTGGCCACGGCAAGACCGATCCCAATGCTGCCTCCCGTGATTACCGCAACTTTGCTTTTCAAACCTAGATCCATTCTCAATTACCCTGTTTCATTTGACGATCGGAATTTTCGAACGATCAATGGTGATCGCCACGGCCCCTATCAGGACGGCCCCAAAAACAATATTCTGCGCAAAAATATTGACGCCCAGAAATGTCATGCCAATGCGGACAACGGAGATGATCAAGGCACCAACAAGTGTGCGCCAGATGCTTCCAACCCCGCCGGTGATAGCAGTGCCGCCAACCACCACAGCAGCAATCGAAGGCAAAAGCAGCTCAGCCGCCAGGGTGGGAGAGCCGCTGGCAAGGCGGCCAGCAAGGATGACACCAGCAAGAGCGGCAAAGCCTGCTGACAAGATATAGGCCAAGACCTTCTGACGATCCACCTTGACGCCTGATGCATAAGCGGCTGGTTCCCCGGCTCCAATGGCAGCGCTATAGCGCCCAAAGCGCGTATGGGCCTGCAAGACGTGGGCGATGGCCAAGACCACAATGCCAACCCAGATAACATTGGGCACGACCCACACCTGACCGGTGATCCAAGTAAGATAACTGCGTTCAACTTCACCCAGGGTTATGGAGCGTTCCTTGGAAGTTACGAGTGCTGCGCTAAAAAGTACACCGCCTGTCGCCAGCGTTGCAATGAAAGACGGAACCTTCAGTTTCACATGGGCCAGTCCTGACAGCAAGCCGACAACCCCACCGATAGCAACAGCAAGTACAAAAGCACCAAAGCCAAGGCGAGCCACCGTCAATGCCACGATTACACTGGCAAAAGAGGCCATGGATTGAATGGAAAGGTCAATGCCACCCAGCATGATGACAAAGGTCACTCCCGTGGCGAGAATGAATAGGACGGCAGTGTCACTGGCAAGCTGCAGTAACGTGGATGGCTGCAGGAAAACTGGTTGCATCACGCCCACTATGCAAACCAGGATCAGGAGCGTGGTAAGCGGTAGCCATTGGCGCAAGCTGTCGGAACCCATTTTGGCGAATATGTTTTTCATGTTGGTTCCTACACCATGTGCCCGATAATCTCGATTTGGCTGGGCTTGTTGCCAGGCTCGGAGTCAGCGCGATAGGTGATCTCACCATCACGCATCACTAGCAGCGAGTGGCTGAGTCCAATGGTTTCTTCCAGCGTGTCGGATGTGAGAATGACGGCAACACCCTCGCTTGTGACAGCGCGCACCAACTCATACACTTCTTCTTTTGCGCCGACATCGAGGCCCCGAGTGGGATGATCAAGAATCAGTATTCGCACATTGGCGTTAAGCCATTTTGCTAGAACCACCTTCTGCTGGTTGCCTCCTGAAAGATTGAGACACAGCGTGTTGATGCTAGGCGTTCGGATGCGAAGGCGCTCCACCCAACGTGTTGCTAAAAGGCGTTCTTCACGCGTATCGATCAAGCCATGACGCGTCAGTTTTTCGAGACCCGCGAGGGTGATATTGGCGGATACGGGCAAAAACAGCACGAGGCCTTCAACGCGGCGCTCACGGGGAATATAGCCAATACCCATGTCCACAGCTTCGGCTGGCGACATGAGATGTACCTCCCGGTTGAGCACGCGCAAGCTGCCGCTGCTGTGGGGCGCGAATCCAACTAGCGTCCTTGCTAGTTCCTCGCGGCCGGAACCAATCACCCCGGCTATGCCGAGAATTTCTCCGGCATGGAGTTTGAAACCAATATTCTTGTAGGCATGGTCCAACGAAAGGCCGTCAACCTCCAAAACAACTTCGTCCCGATAGGGCTTCTGCAGCGGTTCGCGATAATAGTCAGACTGGAGGCTGCGACCAACCATGAGGTGATGGAGGGTGTTGACGTCGGCATTCGCAGCCACAAGATCGGCAACCACTGCGCCATCCTTCATGACGTAGATACGGTCTGAAAGATCCAGAACTTCATCGAGCCGGTGCGATACGAAGATGAAAGATGCGCGTGACTTGAGAGAACGCACCCGCGCAAACAGGACATCTATCTCGGCCTGTTCCAAGACCGAAGTAGGTTCATCAAGCAGAATGACGAGATGATCACTGGCATGCTCTTCGAGTGTCAGCGCCTTGGCAAGCTCAACCATCTGGCGTGTTGCAAAATCAAGATCATCAGCGCGCAGACTGGGATCAACATCAACCTGGATTTTTTCCAACTGACGCGAAGCAGCAGTGTAGAGTGCCTTCCAATTGACAATGCCAAATCTGGTGAATTGCGCCTCGTTGCCAAGATAGATGTTTTCGCCCACCGTGAGATTCGTCAAAAGCGATTGCTCTTGGAACACCATGCCAATGCCTTTACGGTTGGCATCGGCCGCGCTTTCGAGCTGTGTCGCTTGGCCCGCAATTTTGATACTGCCAGTGTCAGGCTGATAGACACCGCTCAGGATTTTCATCAGCGTTGATTTGCCAGCACCATTCTCACCCACGAGGCCAATGACCTCGCCACGTCGCACTTCAATGGAAACGTTCTTGAGCGCATGAACACCCGGGAAGCGCTTGTGCACATTGACTAGGGAAAGAACTGACTCAGCGCTGCCCTCGCTCATTTCACAATCCGATTCAGTTTGCGGTCAATCGATAAGGCCACTGCTGCAATAATCATCAAGCCTTGAACTCCAATTTGGACGCTCGATGGCACGCCCATCAGAACCATCCCGTTTGACAGAACGCCCACAATCAAAACGCCGACGAGTGTTTGCAACACGCCGCCCTGTCCGCCAGCCAGTGACGTTCCGCCAACAACGACAGCAGTGATCGTTGTAAATAGCCAGCCCGTGCCAATCTGCGCATTGCCAAGCCCAAGTTGCGCGGCAGCGAGGATACCCCCCACGGCATAAAAGGCCCCGGCCAATGTGAAGGTCGCGATGCGCACCGTAAAGGTGGAAATTCCTGAAAGGGCTGCAAGATCTTCACCGCCACCCAGCGCATATATATAGCGCCCAAGGCGTGTATAATTCTGAATGATCAGCGCCAACAGAAGGCAGAATAAGGCGAGCCAGACACCCCATGGAAAGCCCATGAAGCGAACCACGGCCAATCCTCGGATGAAAGGATCATTGATCCGCGTTGACATTCCGCCGAGCAAGGCATTCGCCGCACCCAAGGCGATGAACCAGGTTCCAAGCGTGGTCATAAACGATGGCACTTTGAGACGGACATGCACCAGACCATTTATGAAGCCCACTGCCGAGCCTATGAATAACACAATGGGCACCGCAAGCACGCCCAGATTATTGCTATTCGCCCCATTGAGTACGAGCATTGACAGAATAACCGCGGACAGAGTCACAACGCCTTCCACAGAAAGATCAATCGATCCCATGAGCACGATGAAAGTTGCGCCGATACCGAGAACTAGGGGGATCATGGCCGACTGGGTTATGCGCACTAGATTACCAAAACTCAGAAAATTGGGATTGATGAAGGTAACGATGATGCAGAGGAGCACCAGAACCATCAGCGGTGCCCAAGTGGCCACACGCCAGCGCCTTATGCGCTTGGGCTGCGGCTGCCTCTTAGTGATCTGTTCTATTGGGGTGGTCATGCTCTTTGGATCTCAAATTTCAGCGCGACGAGTGGGTTACAGGCAAGGCACCGCGAGCAATCGCAGCACCTTGCTTGCGCAAGCAAAGGAGCGCGCGAATTGGCGCGCTCCGCTTTTTCCTGATTAATTATATTGGATCTGCCCGCTGGCGCGGCCCCAAATGTCATTCCAGTCGAGTTTCGGTTCAGCCTTGATGTTGGCATCATAAAATGTCTGAGCATTCTCGCTGGTGATGGTGACACCCGTGCCATAGAACTCACGGTGTTCCTTTGGCTCTTTCGAAGGATCGAATTTGCCCGTCTTTGCAGCAAACGCAATGGCCAGACCCATGCCACCCTGCCAATAGGGATCCCATGCGACAGTGCCCGCCATTTCACCCTTGAGCACGGCTTCAACAGCGAGCTGAATGCCATCGATGCCCGTCACGGAAACCTTGCCTGCACGGCCATCGGCCCTCAGCGCTTCCACAGCGCCCAGTGCCATGTCATCATTGGCGGCCCAGATGCCGCCAATCTTTTCGCCAAACTGCGTGAGCCAGGCGTTGGTCTTTTCCAGAGCTTCCTTGCCCGACCAATTGGCTACCTGCATGTCAAGCAGTTGCACGTCGGGATTCTCCTTCAGTGCTTGCATCAAGCCAGCCTTGCGTTCGATAGCAGGCACATTTGATTCAATGCCTCCAAGCGCCACAATGCCACCTTTGCCGCCCATCGACTTGATCAACGCAGCGGCCATCGCTTTGCCATATGGCACTCCGCTGAACGAGATGTGGGCCACATAGTTTGGGTTGAAATCCCAAGGGTGGAGATCGGCAGGCTTGTTCCACTGGGTCACCACATATGCCCCGGCTGCTTTGCAAGCTTCCACAATGGGGCGCGCATCGGGACTGTCATTCGGGTCGATGTTGATGACGCAGTTGCCACCCGTCTTGGCGAGGATCGCCTTGATATCGGCAATGCCCTTCTCGCTGTTGCCTTCTGTGACGAGCGTCACATATTCAGCGCCAACGGCCTTTGCAAAAGCGGCGCCGCCCTTGTTCCAGGTTGCATGATAGGGATTGGAAAGTGAACGAATTGAATTGACGACAGTTGGTGTTCCAGCGGCGTTGGCACTGCGAATCAGTATTGCTGGAAAAGCGCCGGCAAAGCCGAATGCCGCGGCAGCTTTAAGAAAACTACGACGCATAATCGGTCGAGTGACCCCACTCGCAATGATTTTCTTGACCATTTTAATGTTTCTCCCATTTGAGATGCTTAGGTCTCCGCATCTTCATTCATTTGATTTTCATATTGCGACAGACTGATGAGCCGCTTTGACCTATGCATAGCTATGCATAGAATGGAATAAACTGTCAATAGAGTGGGATGACGAGATGAGACTGCAGGGAAGAGCTGCAATTATAACAGGTGGCGCGCGTGGCATCGCCCGCGGAATCGCCGAAGCTCATGTGAATGAAGGAGCGCGCGCTGTTATTGCAGATTTCCTTTTCGACGAGGCAAAGCAACTACTCTGGATTTGATGGCAATAGTACTTAAGACCGCGTTAAAACTGCTGTGAACGTTTACAATGTTGACGGCAGCACAACGGAAACTATCGACAATCGTCGCAACAATGACACACTGCTCAACCGTGAAACGCTCACCATCAACGTTAATGCTGAGATGAAAACCATTGCGACAGATTTCCATGGTGTTGGGCTAGCTGATAATACGGTACTGACGCAAACGACGCTCAAAACCGATGGTAGCTCACAAGTGTTTGCCAAACAAATCAACCTAAACGGTACTGTGATTTTAAACCAATGGATAAATGTGACGGCAAATGGCTTGTCGACGACAGTAAACCGTGATTACAATTGGGATAGTGTCGTCGATTGGTTTTCAACTGAAGTGACGGCTTACAACGCTGATGGTTCTCTTCTGAAACACAACGTGATTTTACGGGCGCAGGATATGACGGGAAGTTGCGTGATGTCACAACAATGACCTCAATTATTCCGGTGACGGGGATTGGCCGTGAAACGATCAACACGCATCAATCAAACGGTTCTATTGCCTTTTAGTCTGTCGATACAGTAGCACCTTTGGCTACATGAGAGAGCGATGACAATGTTCAGATCTATTCGTCCCAAGTCGGAATTTTATTGCGGCAGAACAAACAAGCTGTAAGTGGCAATGGGCTTTCCGTGACAAACTACGCAGATGTGGATGGGCACAACAGCTAGGGCTGATGGCAATTGAGTTATTAAAGTCATCACCAAAAAATAAAGTTACAACCTTACATCATCATGGAAGTTTTCACCCGTTGATAAAAGCGCGTGATATTGGGCACATAAAAATCGGATTTGGACTTAGGATAGTGGCTCATAACGGCGACACATCATGGTCCGACAAATTCTAGATTGAAATGGTACACCGAATTTAAAATTATATTATGCTGCGATGTTAGTAGCGTCACAATATTGAATTTTCATTTGAATTATCTGAGTGGCATAAAATTGCTTCTTATTATTGTTATTCTTGTTTGGCACAATGCATGGCAATCCGATTATCTTTTTTGGATGATAAGATAAATCGAAAAAAGTTTCCCAAACGTCATTTAATTCGGGTTGAATGCAGTCGGTATGCTGTATTTGGAGGTTTCGCAGTTGTTGATCGTAGCACCACTGGGCCATCAACTTTAATTGTGACTGGCAGAATATTTTTTCCATGGATCGACAAATCAAGCAGTGCCTCTGTTGCGCGTTGGCCCATTTCATAGTTTGGCAAAACGATCGTTGAAAGCGGTGGATGTGTGTAGCGCGAAAGCTCTTGATCGTCATATCCCATTACCGACAAATCTTCTGGAACTCTAAAGCCCATTTCACTCGCGGCCTCCAAGGCACCAATGGCCATCAAATCATTGCCGCAGAGGATGGCCGTTGGAGGGTTGGGTTGTTTGAGAATTTCCGACGCGAGCTGATAGCCGGTCAGTGGAAGCCAATCACCATTTCGCAAAAGTTTTTCGTCAACCGCAATATCCGCCGTGGTGAGAGCTTGGCGGTAGCCTTTCAAGCGATCGATCGAGGCATCCATCCAAGGCTCGCCATTGATAAATGCAATGCGCTTATGGCCAAGTTCGATGAGATGACGGGCCGCTGAAAACCCTCCAGCCACTTCTCCCGGCAGAATGGAAATATGCTTTCGTGGTTCGGAGTAGCAATTCAATAAAACGGTTGGAATGCCTGCAAGAGACTTTGGAATTGAGAGCTTCCGGGTAAAAATTGTTGAATAGATAATGCCGATAGTGGAAGGATCACGCTTGATTTCGGCAATCGTCGCTTCTTCCAGTTCTGGGTTGGAGCGTGTGACATGAGCAGCAACAAGAAAACCTTGTTCAAATGCATAGTCGCGCGAGCCATCAAGACTGACTACGGGATGAGGGCTGGTTGAAATTTCATCGACAAGATAGGCAATTGTGCGTTTTTCGCTGGCAATGGGCAGATAACGTCTGGTACTTGGAAGGGCATATCCGAGTTCATATGCCGATTTTAAAACGCGCTGTTGTGTCTCCGCTGAGATTCGCGCACCTGTCATCTGGTTCAACACGAGGGAAACACTAGATTGCGAAACGCCAGCCAGCCGAGCGACGTCAGTCATAGTTGGTCTGTCGCGCCGTCTTTCGGTACGTAGTAGATCCTCGTTGTCTCGCCGCGCCATCGTTGCTGATCTCGATTTTCCGAACTGCAATTATCAATTTCGTTCATAATTGGATAGAGGTTTTATGTTTTTAGTCATAAATAACTGTTGACTGCTAATAATATGAGCGCAATATTAGCGAGTGTGGAACAAATTTTTGTTCCACACTGGCGCAACAAGCCAGAATCCAATGGGAGAGGGAAACTCAGATGTCACATTTTAATCGCCGTCAAATTTTGTTGTCGGCAATGTCGATTACTGCTGTTGCGATGACAAGTTCAATGGGTATGGCCGATGGCTTGCCAAAACTTGCTGTGAAAAAAACTTATAAAGTAGGGTTTGCCCAAACCGAGAGTAACAATCCTTGGCGCCTTGCGCAGACCGCAAGCATGAAAGCCGAAGCTGAAAAACTAGGCTGGCAGCTGGTCTACACAGATGCGGCGGGTTCAGCCGCCAAACAAGTGGCCGATGTTAATAGCATGATCGCTCAAGGAGTTGATGCGATCTTCTTGTCACCCCGCGAAGAAAAGCCACTGATTCCGGCCGTCATGGCGGCGAAGAAAGCTGGCATTCCACTGTTTCTGATTGATCGGGGCGTTGACGCCAGCTTGGCAAAAGCTGGTGTCGACTACGTAACCTTCATTGGTTCTGATTTTAAACTTGAAGGTGAGCAAGCTGGCGATTGGCTCGTGAAAACCACAGGCGGCAAAGCTGTAATCATCGAACTTGAAGGTTCGACAGGTTCGTCTCCGGCTAATGATCGCAAGAAAGGCTTCGATGATGTCATCGCCAAAAACCCGGGCATGTCGATTGTTGCTTCGCAAACAGGTGATTTTAATCGCGACAAAGGTCGTCAAGTGGCGGAGTCTTTGTTACAGGCACACCCAGAAGCGACTGTGATATATGCTCACAATGATGAAATGGCCATTGGTGCAATTTCAGCGATTGAGGCAGCCGGAAAAGTGCCGGGCAAAGATATCTTAATCGTTTCGATTGACGGCGAAAAAGATGGTCTGCAAGCCATTATTGACGGCAAGCTTGGCGCAACAGTCGAATGTAATCCAAAGTTTGGTCCTGCTGCTTACGCGGCTGCAATAGCTTATGCCAAAGGCGATGCGATTCCACCCGTGATGACCAATAAGGATCGTTTCTTCGACGCCAACAATGCCAAAGCGAGCATTGCGGATTCCTATTGAACGCGCTCTGACAAAAAAGCTAACTCCCAGGAGCCCAGTTTCTTATGGACAGAAGCGGCGTTCCCTTTTTTGTGGCGTTGTGGAGGCCCTTATTTAATTTATACATAGTAGATGTTCAACGACCTCATCTCAATCTATGATGTGAGAACCATCCAATGGCAAAAGGGCGAAGCATCTTTCATTTATTGCAACTGCTCATGCGGATTCCCTTGCCATCTCGTAACTTCAGCAATTACGCGTAGCGGGTTACGCGAGCGATTGGCCTGCCCGATATTTTGCACCAGACGTTTTGAGACATTGTTGCATGTTTGACGCCTCGTCAAGGGGAATGGGTTTTGGTGCGGCAGTGAGCGGCGCTGGCGGCCTGTAGCCAAGGGATAAGTGCGGACGTTTCGTGTTATAGTGAACGCGCCAGTTTTCGACGACCAATTGGGCTTCCTTGAGACTGTAGAAGATCTCCCCGTTGAGGCATTTATCCCTGAGCTTGCCCTTGAAAGAATCACAGTATCCATTCTCCCAAGGTGATCCGGGTTCAATATAAAGGTTCCCTGTGCCTGATCCTGACAGCCACTGGCGCAAAACCTTGGCTACTATCTCGGGGCCATTGTCCGAACGGATATAAGTTGGCAGGCATTCAAACAGCATGACATCGGCTAGTGTTTCAATAACTTCAATGGCATTCATCCGCCTTACCACCCTGATGGCCAAGCATTTGCGGTTGAACTCATCAATCAGTGTCATCAGCCGGATACGCCTGCCATCGTGGGTTTGAGTTTCTACAAAATCAAAGCTCCACACATGATTAGGATGTTCTGGCCTGAGCCTGATGCACGATCCGTCATTAAGCCAGAGACGGCCCTGGTTTGGTTGTTTCTTTAGGACTTTCGCTGCGCGGACCTTTGGTTCCGCCCCTCGCGGCGCCATATAACCGCGAAGCAAAGCTTCGTCGGTAGCTGAATCCTGTCCTTGCCAACTTCAATGCCCATCGTGCAATAACGCTGTCACGCGCCGATAGCCATAGCGGCCGTATTCAGAAGCAAAGAATACAATGTTTCGGGTCAGTTCATCCTCATCAGGCTTGGCGATTGGGAACATATCTTTGTGTTCCCCTCGGCTGCCCGACAATCCGGCAGGCGGGGCGCTCTCTCAGGCGATATCTAACCTGAGCCGCATCCACAGCCTGCCGACGCCGTTCAGGGCTTACAAGTTTTGCTGGCACTGCCCTTCGGGTCCCCGAGCTATATCCTGCTACACCTGCTTCTCAAGTGACAGATCAGCGACTAGTGTTTTCAGCCTGCTGTTTTCGGTTTCAAGCTGTTTAAGCTTCTTGGATTGATCAACAGCAAGCCTGCCATACTCTTTGCGCCAGCGGTAATAGCTCTTGTTAGTTGTGCCTACTTCTTTGCAGGCAACGGCGATCGTTTTGCCTTGTGCCAGCAGTACTTCAACCTGCCGAAGCTTCGTCACAATCTGCTCCGCACTTAATTTCTTCTTCGGCATCTTCTTTCTCCTTTCCAGTTCGATACTCTCACATCGCCTAGTTCAGAAAAAGCCGGTCAGGTCAGGTTGGGTCGCCAAACCTCAAGTGAGTTGCAGAAATAATGTTGGGCCAAGTTTGAATCTTTTGTGAGACAGTCTGCGACCAACCCTTAAGGACGGGCGGAGCGATAATGGGGCTGTTGTTTTCAAGTTTCATTTTACACCTCTGCTTGTTTTTATACATGTGGGCATAAAATTGAAAACGGCCAGCCCCACTTCACGAACACGCTGCACGAGATTGGGTAAGGTGTTCATGTCAAATTTACATTAGTTAAGTCTTCGGGCTTGCCAGCAACAATGCGGTCAAGCAATTCCGTCATCCATTGCCTTTCACCCGCTGTCAGTACAGAGGTAAAGTGCAATGAGGCACGCAATGAGGTTGCTGCGCCATTTGGGCCCAGCTCCGCACTGATGCTCGTTGGGCAAATGATGAATGAGAATACTGCTTCGCGAGTCATTACTGAAATACTAAGGTCACGCACCTCTACTGGTTCATTCAGCAATGTGAGTACAGTTCCCGTGCATCCGGCCTGTAACAATGCGGTGGCGTGGGCCTCGCTGACTTGCAGTTGACCTGCAAGGGCAATTTTGGTGATACGCTGCCGCAGGATGCGTTGCCCTTTGGTGAGCGCGGGCGAAAACCGCCGCGAGTTTGGATCGCCATTTAAGATCACAAAAAGTGCAGGATTGGTAAGACCGAAGGCGACATGCATATCCCATCCATCACGAAGGTCTTGGACTGGATCGGGATGAGGTAATCGCATTGATTTTGCTTCAACATATTTCGCCAAACCGTACTCAGCCACCGCATCAAACAAACCATCCTTGTCTCCAAAAATGCGGTAAATGGTTGGCGCTTGCACGTCAGCAGCAGCGGCGACGGCCCTTGTTGTTCCAGCCCCGCGGCCACCTGAAGCGATCAGTGCTGTCGCGGCAGAAAGAATGCGTTCACGCGTGTTTTGTTCAAGAAAGTTGAAGTTTGCGACAGCAGGCAAATTGGTCATGTCAGCCTTATAATAGAAATCTATTACCATTTTTATTATTTTTTGTTAGCAATGATAATTCGCGGTAACAAGTAGTTGTTAGCGTTGTTATCATCCATAGATTTGAAGGAAACCTCAATGATCATTGTGACCGGAGCCACAGGCCAGTTGGGCCCACAGATTGTTAAACAGCTTGCATTTCATGTACCCGCCAATCAGATCGGCGTCAGTGTGCGCGAAGTAGCCAAGGCTGACGATTTGAAAGCACTTGGTGTTCGTGTTCGCCATGGTGACTTCGATAGTCTCGATAGCCTTGGCCATGCTTTTGAGGGGGCCAATCAAGTTTTAGTTATTTCATCAAACGCGAGGGCTTCAGGCGGTGATACCTTGGCCCAACATCGCAATGCCATCGCGGCCGCAAAAGCAGCAGGTGCCAAGCGCATTGTCTACACCAGTCAAATTTCTGCAAGTGCAACTTCTGCTTTCCCACCTGCACATGATCACGCGGCAACTGAAGAGATGCTCCGCCAATCAGGACTTTTATGGACGGCCCTTCGCCATGGCTTTTATGCATCCAGTGGGCTGCAGATGATGGCCGAGGCATTCAAGACAGGCCTGATGCAAACGGCGCAAGACGGAAAATTCTCTTGGGTTGCCCATAAAAATTTGGCTGAAGCAGCGGCGATCATTCTTGCCCATGAAGGCCAATACGAAGGTCCGACCCCGCCGCTCACTGGCCCGGAAGCGCTGGACTTTAGCGATTTGGCAAAGATCGCATCCAAGGTCACAGGAAAATCCATTGAACGTCGAATTATTACAGATGAAGATATGCGCGCCAAGGTCATGGCACGTGGCATGCAACCTAAGGCTGTGGATTTAATTCTTGGTCTTTACATCGCAGCTCGCAATGGCGAGTTCGCCACGGTCGATCCTACTCTTGAACAGATCATCGGCCATCGCCGCAACTCTATGCGCGAGCTTATTTCTGAGGGTAATTAATTTCTCAGTCATAAAGATTTAGCCCTAAGGCCGGTGCTACGGTTTACAATTAAACCCATTAATATCGTACGGCTTCTAATGCATCGTCTTTGAATTCTCCCAACAAGCTCTGCTCAACAAAACTCAGATGAAAAAGGTTGGCAGGTACCAAAGCAACAACACTGGAACTGAGTCATCAAAGTTAAGCTGCAATTGATTTCAGATAGACAATTTGGCTTTGAAGATCATCTTGACATCTGGCAAAGTAAAAATAGTATCGCTCAAAGGGCAAATCCGTACTAGCTGTTCAAGAATTAGGGTCGTAATGTCGCCCCAACGCCAAAACAAGACAATGAATTGAATTGGCAAATGAGCTTAATCCGAGCACTAAGTTTGGGAAGGCTCAGGGAGGAATATAAATGAACCCGGACTTAGAAGTCGTCCAGATCGGACAGGGCCAATCTTTTAAGGCTTGGGCGCACGGTTATCCTTTTCACACCGTAAGATGGCATTTTCATCCTGAATATGAAATTCATCAGGTCGTTACAACCAACGGACATTATTTTGTGGGAGATTTCATAGGCGAATTTGAACCTGGGAATTTGGTTTTGACAGGACCAAACCTGCCCCACAATTGGGTGAGCAATGTGCCCCGTGATGTAGTGATACCTTTACGCGGACGCGTCGTGCAATTCTCGGAATCTTTTGCTGAAGCAGCCAAAAAGGTGTTTCCAGAACTGGCACAGTTGGAACAAGTCCTCGAACTTAGCAGACGCGGCGCACTATTTTCAAAAAAAACCTCAGATAAAGTTTCAACCATGCTCAAAGAGCTGGTGGATGCTCAAGGCATTCGCCGGATCGAGCTTTTCTTGAATGTGATTGGCACCATGAGTCGATGTACGGACGTTCAGTCATTGACGAGTGCCAGTTATCTTCCGGACCCGTCAGGTTTCATGTCAAACGGTATAAACGAAGCTTTGGCTTACATCAATTCGCACCTTACCGAACAATTCAGCGAAAGCGATTTGGCTGCCATTAGTGGGCGAACGGCAAGCTACTTTTCACGCAGCTTTAAACGCCATACAGGAATGGCTCTCGTGCAATATGTCAACCGGTTGCGCATCAATCTCGCCTGCCAGCTGCTGATGAGTGAAAGTTCATATTCAATTACCGATATT
>JANYHN010000059.1 GCA_025359045.1 Hyphomicrobiales bacterium
TCCACTGTAAACATCCTTCCAGCTCCTCCACGCCATAACTCGACAATGAAGAAGCCTAACAGGACCGGTACACTTTTACCCCGCCATAACGCGACATAATCCCCGGTTCAGTGGTACACTTTATCTCCGCTGTTTATACCACGAGACGATGTCTGTGTTTTGTTGAAGCCATAAAATTGATTTCAATGGTAGTTCATTTTCATGTTTGCCAGTATATTGGAGCACGAGGATGTCCGCCAAAGCTACGCCATCCGCCATCTTAGTCCAACACCCAATCTATAAGCCCACCTTAACCAAGGCCGCCCTGAGCGATTTCACCCTTGTCATGGAGCTGTTTGAGGGGTTGTTCCAACCACCGCCAGCGCAGTACCTCTGTGGCGCAGCTCTGACTGAACCTGATGAATTTGAACCGAAGATAGACTTCGGATCGGTAACGGCCTCGCTTGGCGTACGGAATTGGTCGGGAATTTATGGCGGCTTCACAGGCCCTTAAATGGCGGCTTCTTGTGTTTTGCCGCGAGCGCTTCAAGCTGGACTGTGACCAATTCCAACTCACTATCCGGCAGCATCTGGGCAGCTGAGTTCATGCGCGAGATGACCTTGGACCGCTTGCCTGTGTCGGGTATTTCTCCAAACCCAAGAAGATAGTCAGGCGTGGTCTCTAGTGCTTTTGCAATCCGCGCAACGGTTGCCAGATCAGGTTCCCGTTCTCCCGCAGTGTAGTTGGCATAGCGGCGTTCAGCGAGGCCCACGCGACGTGCTGCTTCTGCATTGGAAATTTCTAGGTCTTCGGCTCGCTTTCTGAGTCTTATGCTGAACAGTTTCATCGGGCCAATTTGTTCCGAGAAAACAATTCTATTCATGCCCATTATGTGCTTTCGTATAAGCACGTAATGAGTGTGATTTATATGAACGAACTTTCAAGTTGGTTGATGTGGCTAGCAAACGGGATGGCGTGGTTTCCTATCGCGTGGTTTGTCATAGCGCTGTTGATCGGCATCCCATGGATCATCAGCGATGAAAGACGACTGCGGCGAACAGAGCCCAAACCTTCCGAAGTCTTCGCCTACGCCGACAAGATGGAAGCTGAACTTGGGGCAGGTGCGCAAACCGTAATCGGAGAGGCAATGTATGATGCGCATGTCAGAGGGGACTTCATGTCACGGCGCTTCCTCAAGGAGGTTTCCGGCGTGCTTGTGCGACGGATGCTTGAGCGTGAATGATGTCGCAAAAACAAAAGCCGCTAGATCAAAAAAACCGACCCCATTAATTCTTCTGGCCTTTGGCCAGAAACTTGGTACAAACTGGCCAGAGCCAAAATTAATGCGGCGGCTAAGTTACTGATAAACCTAGGCTAGCCAGATGGGGGAGGGACTCCCGTAGGGCGCACCATTTTTCCTTTTGCATTTTATTTTGTCGGGCTAGTATCTCGAAATTGATGCCTCCAAAGAGGGGCGCATTCGGGATAAACATAAATGCAACTGCGCAAAGCGGCACACGAAGCCAAACATATTTCCGCCAAACAAGCAGCGGCCCTCGTCAAATCTGGCATGTGGCTCGACTTTGGAACCTCGCTCGTTCAACCCAATGAGTTTGACCGCGCTTTGGCCGCTCGCATCACCGAACTTTCAGATGTTAAAATCCGCCATTGCCTGACAGTGAAACCCCACGCCTTTCTCGACGCTGATCCTGACCGCAAACATGTGTTGGGCCTGAGCCTCCACTTCTCCGGCTATGACCGCAAGCAACATGATGCCGGCCGCTCGCAATATATTCCAGTCAACCTTGGCGAGATTCCTGATTATTATCGCCGCTTCATTCCGCCCGTCGATATCGTCATCTTCAAAACAGCACCGATGGATGCGGAAGGTTACTTCAATTTCGGCCCCGCCAATCTATGGCACCGCGCCATCGTTGAACGTGCCAAGATGGTGATCATTGAGGTGAACAAAAATAATATTTATGTGCATGGTCAAAGCACGGGCGTTCACATCAGTGAAGTTGATTATATCATCGAAGGTGATGATAGCTTGCCGACAGTTTTGCCAAATCCGCCTGTCACTGATGTTGACCGCGCTGTGGCAAAACTGATCGCTGCAGAAATCGAAGACGGCGCATGTTTGCAAATCGGCATTGGCGGCATGCCCAATGCGGTGTGCACCACGCTGCTTGATAGCAATGTGAAGGACCTAGGGGTTCACACCGAAATGATGACGGACGGCATTGCCGAACTCATCAAAGGCGGCCGCGTCACCAACGCCTGCAAAAAGTTGAACCCCGGAAAAACCATATATTCATTTTCGTTAGGATCAGCGGAGCTCTACGAATTGCTGGATCATAATAAGGATATTTTGGCTTATCCGGTTGAATACACAAACTCGCCGCACCTCATCATGCAAAATGATAAAGTTATCTCCATCAACAGCACCACGCAGATTGATTTTCATGGCCAAGCGGCATCCGAATCTGATGGTAATCGTCATGTCACAGGCACGGGCGGGCAGGCGCAGTTCGTGCGTGGCGCTTATGCTTCAAAGGGCGGCAAATCATTCATCTGCTTGCCATCAACCTATGACAAGAAGGGCGAACGCCGCAGCCGCATTGTGATGAATTTAACGACAGGCAACATCGTCACCACAACGCGCGCTGATATCATGTATGTGGTAACCGAATTTGGCATCGTCAATTTGAAAGGCAAATCAGTGCCAGAGCGTGCTGAAGCCTTGATCAGCATTGCCCATCCAGACTTCCGTGAAGATTTGCAGCGCCAAGCTTATGATAATAAGTTCATTCCAAAAGGATTTACATTCTAATGTTTGATGATTTGAAAAACAAAGTTGTTGTCGTCACGGGTGGTGTCACAGGTATTGGTGGTGCCGCATCACTTGGCTTTGCCAAAGTAGGTTCCAAAGTATTGGCGCAATATCTGGGCGGTGGCGAAGAACTGAAAGCCATCGAAGCCGCTGGCATCACCACACTGAAACTTGATCTCACTGCAAGAGATGCACCGCAGGTCTTGATTGATGCTGCGATGAAAAAATTCGGTCGCATTGATGTACTGGTCAATAATGCAGGCAGTCTCGTCGCCCGCACCAATCTCGATGCATTGACCGATGACTTCATTGATAAAGTGTTTGATCTGAATTGCCGCCAACTGGTTCATTGCTGCCGCCTTGCTGCAGACATTATGAAAAAGCAAAACAGCGGTAACATCATCAATGTCACGTCCATTGCAGCCCGTAGTGGCGGCAGTGCAGGGGCCAGTGTTTATGCGGGTGCAAAAGGTTTCGTTTCGGCCTTCACCAAAACCATCGCGCGTGAACTTGCAGACCACAACATCCGCGTGAACTGCGTCTCGCCTGGCACCATCCACACATCTTTCCACGACCGTTTTTCAACCGCAGAAAAACGCGCCGCCACCGCTAAAACCATTCCGATGCAGCGCTTAGGCTTGGCCGATGATTGCACAGGCTCATTTCTTTACCTTGCCAGTGATCAAGCCTCGTCATACGTCACAGGCCAAATGATTGAAGTCAACGGTGGCCAATTAATGCCATGAGTTTTGTCACGCGCCTTCGCAACACCGCCCCTGATGCAACTGCACCAGACGGTTCAGAAGTTCGCATTCTCGCCAACACCGCGCGCGGCTCTATGGCCGAGTTTCTTCTGCCACCCGGCAAAATCTCAATCGCTGTCGCTCATCACACAGTCGAAGAAGTCTGGTTCTTCACGCAAGGCCAAGGTCAACTCTGGCGCAAAAACGAAAAGGCCGAAGAGATTGTTCAAATCCACCTCGGCCTCTCAATTTCAATTCCCGTTGGAACATATTTTCAATTCCGCAATGATGGAACAGAAAATCTAGTCGCAATCGGAACAACCATGCCGCCATGGCCGGGCCCAGACGAAGCCTACACCGTCAAAGGCAAATGGTAATTACCAAGAACCAATATTCGGCATCGAAGCCCAAGGCTCTACCACTGGCAGATATTCATCATCCTTTTGCAGTATCTCAATTGAAATACCATCCGGTGTTTTAATGAATGCCATGCGGCCTTCGCGCGGCGGGCGGTTGATCACCACACCGTGCTTCATCAACATCTCGCAATACTCATAAATATTATCGACCTGATAAGCGAGGTGTCCAAAGTTGCGTCCACCAGTGTAAACTTCTGGATCCCAATTATATGTCAGCTCAACGGGTGTATCAGGGCTTTCAGGGCAAGCGACAAACACCAAAGTGAAGCGACCCTTTTCGCTCACATTGCGGCGCTGCTCTACAAAGCCCAGCACCCGTGTAAAAAAGTCGAGGGATTTATCGAGATCCGAAACCCGGATCATAGTGTGCAAATATTTCATCTCATTTCCTTTCAAACTTAAGACTTACATCTCTCACACGAATCAGTGTTTGGCAAATTGCGGTGCAGAAATGTTGCGTCGCATACAAAAAAATCAATTATGCATGAAGCAACTTCGGCTGCATCAAAAGACAAAAGCTCAATTCAAGTTGCATTGCACAAAACAACAAGTATCTGAATCAGAATGGGAATTGAATTTGCAGATGCCTTTGTGCCCCAAACATGCCAATTATCAACAACAAATCACCCCCACAGGTAATTTAGTGTCTGTACAAATCGTTAAGATTTGCGCAGATTGCGTTCGGATGACGAGGAGGCCCTCGTCACGCTGGGGTTATGGGTTGGGTTAGTACAATGGCGGCGAACGAATTTATGCCAGCTGAAGTGGTGCAACAAGCACCACACAGCGGCGAGAACGAACACGGTATAAAAATTATTCGTGTAGATGGCTTAGTCAAATGGTTTGACGTGGGCAGGGGATACGGTTTCGTAATTCCGGATAATGGTCTTCCTGATATTTTGATTCATTTAAGTTGCTTGAAGCGCGATGGATTTGATGCACCGTTAGAAGGCACTCGCGTGGCTTGCGAAGTTGTTGCACGTCAGAAGGGTTATCAATGCTTGCGCGTATTGGCAGTTGATCAATCAACTGCAATTCATCCCGTTGAACGTCCGGCCCGCACCCATAATCCTGTTGTGGCTACCCAAAATTGGGTACGCGCCAAAGTGAAGTGGTTTAACCGTACGCGTGGTTTTGGTTTTGTGAGCGAAGGCGAAGGTCAAGGCGATATTTTTGTGCATATGGAAATTTTGCGCAAGACGGCCATTGCCGAGCTCATCCCCGAAACTTGGATTTATGTGCGTTACGGCGATAGCAACCGTGGAAAAATGGCCGCTGAAGTTCGTTTAAGTTTAGACAACGGAATACCCCTGAGCAATTAGTCTCATTTTTGTCTTAATCTGTGGGTGTGTGGGCGTATGGTGAAGCTTCGTTATCTCATAGTCGCATTTGCGCTTTTGATTGTGAACGCCCATTGTATCGTCTGGGCGCAAGAACCACCGCGAATTGAACCCATCACCATTTCAACGGCGACCGCCTCAACCATGCTTTCAGCAGAGATTGCAGATAATGAAGAACTGCGCCAGCGCGGCCTTATGTTCCGTCATATTTTGCCTGCTGATCAAGCCATGCTATTTGATTTCGAAGTCCCCCGCCCAGCTGCCATGTGGATGAAGAACACTTATATGTCGCTCGATATGTTGTTTGTCCGCGAGGATGGCACAATCGCAGCTTTGGCAGAAAACACAGTGCCCAAATCACTTGATACAATAAGCGTTCAAGAGCCGGTGCGTGGAGTGATTGAATTGGCAGCCGGAACCGTCAAAAGGCTTTCCATTCACAAGAATGACAAGGTTTTTCACCGTATTTTCAAAACCAAAGAAGAATAGTTGCGTTCTTAGGTTTTTGTGATTAAGCAGCACTTCGCAACGGGCATATTGTTCGCTGCAAATAGAAATGTCGGGGCGTAGCGCAGTCTGGTAGCGCACCTGCCTTGGGCGCAGGGGGTCGCGAGTTCGAATCCCGCCGCCCCGACCATTTC
>JANYHN010000024.1 GCA_025359045.1 Hyphomicrobiales bacterium
TCTCATACAAGCCGTTCACTCATACTCATCACAATTCACCACGAGGAACAGGACGCAATGCCCTGCCCTCATGGCAAAATTGTGTTACTTCAACTCGACCTTTGCGCCAGCTGCTTGCAGCTTCTTCATCATGTCTTCAGCGTCTTTCTTGTTTACGCCTTCTTTAACGGCCTTTGGAGCAGCTTCAACCAGATCCTTGGCTTCTTTCAAGCCGAGGCCAGTGATCGCACGCACTTCCTTGATCACTTCGATCTTCTTATCGCCAGCGGCGGTCAGCATCACAGTGAATTCAGTCTTTTCTTCAACAGCAGCGGCAGCTGGGCCAGCAGCTGCAGCAGCAGCTGGAGCAGCAGCAGAAACGCCCCACTTTTCTTCAAGCATCTTTGAAAGCTCTGCAGCTTGCATAACGGTCAATGACGAAAGGTCTTCAACAATCTTGGCTAAATCGGCCATTTTATATTCTCTCTTTTTAGTCGGTTAAATTACAACAATGAAACGAGATAGCTTTGTTAAGCTTGCTCTTTGGTGGCATAGGCATTGATCACGCGTGCAAGTTGGCCAGCCGGAGCCGCAACCACGCCCGCAATGCGGGTGGCTGGGGTTACGATCATGCCAACAAGTTTTGCCCTCAATTGATCGAGTGAAGGCAATGCAGCGAGAGCCTTGACTGCATTAGCATCAAGAATCGTTGTGCCGAGTGCACCGCCAAGAAGAACGAATTTTTCGTTTCCCTTGGCGAAATCAGCAGCGATTTTTGGTGCCGTAACTGGGTCTGCGCCGTAAGCCAACATTGTTGGACCTTCGAACAGATCTGTAATCCCAGCAGCATCAGTGCCAACCAGAGCGAGCTTTGTCAGGCTATTCTTTGCTACCTTTATGGAAGCACCCGCAGCGGCCATCTTGTTACGCAAGTCAATGACTTGGTTCGCAGTCAGGCCTTTGTTGTGGGCCACAACAACCACGCCAGTTGTTTTGAACAACTGGTTGAGTGTCGCGACGAGCTCTGTTTTTTCAGCTCTTTCCACTTGCTCTCTCCTTAATAGCGCGTCGCTTGATTGCGAACACGCTGTTGGACCAACCGCTCAAACGCTAACCACCTTAGAAGGCAGCAGCGCTTATGCGGCGCTCTACTGCCTGTCCCCTGCTTGTTTCCAAACAGGTTGTTGAGGTCTCAACCGACTAACAATCTTGCGATCAAAAATCTGTTTTGACACCCATCTCATGCTGGCTCTTTCGATTAAGCTTTGTGGTCTCCCACGCAGCGCCCGCAATCTTGGACAGGTACCAACAAAATCCACTTAGATTTTGTTGGAGTCTGTTTCGGTGACTTTCTTCATCGAAACAGAATTTCTTGTAATTACGAAGCCGACATCACCGCAAGGTCAATCTTCAATCCTGGGCCCATCGACGACGAAATTGAAATCTTCTTGATGTAAGTGCCTTTAGCACCCGCTGGTTTTGCCTTGTTCACAGCATCCATGAATGCGCGGAGGTTTCCGGCAATCTGATCAACTGAGAATGAAGCCTTACCAACACCAGCCTGTACGATCCCTGCTTTTTCCACGCGGAATTCAACAGCGCCGCCTTTGGCAGCCTTAACAGCAGCGGTCACATCCATCGTAACTGTACCAACCTTTGGGTTTGGCATCATGTTACGTGGTCCGAGCACTTTACCTAAACGACCAACGAGGCCCATCATATCTGGCGTTGCGATGCAACGGTCAAAGTCTAGTGTGCCTTTGTTGACGATTTCAAACAGATCTTCTGCACCAACGATATCCGCACCGGCTTTCTTGGCTTCTTCAGCCTTGGCACCTTTTGCAAAAACCGCAACACGAACCTTACGGCCTGAACCGTTTGGCAAGTTGCATACACCACGAACCATCTGGTCAGCGTGACGTGGGTCAACACCCAAGTTCATCGCCACTTCGATGGTTTCATCAAACTTTGCGTTAGCGCGTGCCTTGATCAAGTTTACGGCTTCTTCAACACTGTAGAACTTTGAACGATCAAGACCGGTCATGTTCTTTTCAATACGTTTTGCTTTTGCCATGAACTTAGCCCTCAACAACCAGACCCATGGAACGGGCTGAACCTGCAATTTCTCTTGCTGCCGCATCAAGGTCACGCGAATTCATGCCCTTAAGCTTTTGCTCAGCGATTTCACGGCACTGCGCCATGGTCACTTTGCCTGCAACAACTTTGCCTGGTTCCTTGGAACCAGCATTGATCTTGGCAGCCTTTTTCAAGAAATAAGAAGCTGGAGGAGCCTTCATTTCAAAAGTGAAAGATTTGTCTTGATACGCAGTGATGACCACTGGAACAGGCGAGCCCTGCTCCATCTTCTGCGTGGCGGCGTTAAACGCCTTGCAGAATTCCATGATGTTCAAACCACGTTGGCCCAATGCTGGGCCGATTGGCGGTGATGGGTTTGCTTGGCCCGCAGGCACTTGCAACTTCACATAACCGACGATTTTCTTCGCCATATGTATCCCTCTTTCAAGGTTAGTGGTCGGGCTTTAAGGCCTCCCACAGGGTTTCTAGTACGTCCTCTACCGCAAAGCGGGAGAAGAAAGGGGCCCATATGCTTTTGCCATCTGGCAAAACCGTAAGGGATAGATGAGGGGATTTCAAAATCCGAAATGAGAGCCCTTACCCTCATCTTCCCACAGCGTGGGCCCCTTCCTCTCCCGCAAGCGGAAGAGGATAATTACTTAACTTTCTCGACTTGCCCATATTCGAGTTCAACAGGCGTTGGCCTGCCGAAGATGCTCACAGCCACTTTAAGCCGTGCGCGTTCTTCATCGACTTCTTCAACTTGGCCGCTGAACGACATAAACGGTCCGTCAGCAACGCGAACTTGTTCACCAACTTCAAAGCGAATCGATGCTTTCGGACGTTCGACACCCTCAGCCACTTGGTTGAGAATGCGGTTAGCTTCAATATCTGAAATCGGAACTGGCTTTGAACCAGAACCCAAAAATCCTGTAACTTTCGGCGTGTTCTTGATCAGATGGAACACTTCGTCAGTTAAATCAACCTTTGCAAGCACATAACCCGGAAAGAATCGGCGTTCGCTCTTAATCTTGCGACCGCGTCTCACTTCCACCACTTCTTCAGTCGGCACAATCACTTGCTCAAAAAAATCTTCGAGATGCTTTTGTATCGCTTGCTCTTTTAATGATTCCATCACCTTCTTTTCGAAGTTCGAATAGGTGTGGATAATATACCAACGTTTTGCCATAAATTTCCCGCAGTGCCTTGATTTAACTACTAAATACCAAACAGCACTTTTTCAACGCCCCATTTCAGAATGGCGTCTACGCCCAAGAAAAACATACTGGCAACCACCACCATGATGACTACCATGATCGTAGAAATGACAAGTTCGCGCCGTGTCGGCCAAGTTACCTTGGACGCTTCGGCGCGTACTTCCTGCACAAATCCAACAATATTATTCTCAGCCATCAATCATTCCTGTTTACGAAGCTTTCAGTCAAACCATTGATATAACTCAACAATAAAACCAAAATGGCAGGGGCAGTAGGATTTGAACCCACGACCTGTGGTTTTGGAGACCACCGCTCTACCAACTGAGCTATAC
>JANYHN010000031.1 GCA_025359045.1 Hyphomicrobiales bacterium
GCTTGTTGAGCAATTTGTGGCAGGTAGTGGTAAAGGCCAGCTTAACAATATAGCACATTTAGATACAGGTGGCTGTTTTCCATCTAAGTTGAAGGCTGAACAAGTGTTGTTTTCCTTATAAACGTGGGCCATATGCAGAAACGAAATTAAAAGGAATGTTTTATGCAAACCAACCCACAACTTGGAAATTTGCCCGAATGGAACTTAGCGGATCTTTATCCGGCACCAGATTCGAAAGAGTTTAGAGATGATTTGGACAGATGCGCAGTTCAAGCATCGGCTTTTTCCGAATCATATAAGGGCAAACTTGCAAATTTGGATGGGGCGCATTTGGCAAAAGCCGTTGAGACATATGATGCGATGTCTGATCTCATTGGCCGAGTGGGTTCTTATGCTCAGCTTTATTATGTTGGCGACACCACCGACAGTAATCGGGGCAAGTTTTATGGTGATGTGAATAACAAACTCACTGATCTCGGGTCACAGCTGCTGTTCTTTGAACTCGAACTCAATCAGATTGATGATGCTACTTTAGCAAAAGCCATGCAAACGCCAGCGCTCGGACATTATCGCCCTTGGATTGAAAATCTGCGTAAGGAAAAGCCATATCAACTTGAAGATAAAATCGAACAGTTGTTCCTCGAAAAATCACAAACAGGCTCTGGCGCGTTCAACCGCTTATTTGATGAAACAATGGCGAGCCTTCGCTTTAGTGTTGACGGGCAAGAGTTATCCATCGAGCCTACTTTAAATTTAATGCAAAGTGCAGATGAGGCTCTGCGCAAAAAGGGCTCAGATGCTTTGGCCAAAACATTTGGTGACAATATTAAGCTTTTCACTTTGATCACCAACACTTTGGCCAAAGACAAAGATATTTCTGACAAATGGCGCGGCTTTAAAGATATTGCCGAAAGCCGCCATTTATCAAACCGTGTTGAACCTGCGGTGGTGGATGCTCTCGTCGCTGCAGTGCGTGCTTCTTATCCGCAGCTTTCGCATCGCTATTACAAAATGAAAGCCAAATGGTTGGGTAAAGAAAAGCTGATGCATTGGGACCGCAATGCGCCTTTGCCGCAAGAGGACACGCGCGAAGTGCCTTGGGTTGAAGCGCAAGCTCTGGTGCTGAAAGCTTACGGTGCGTTCTCACCTGAAATGGCCAGCATTGCCAAGACTTTCTTTGACAAGAATTGGATTGATGCACCGTGTCGTCCGGGCAAAACACCCGGAGCATTTGCTCACTCAACAGTGCCATCGGCGCATCCTTACGTATTGCTCAATTATTTAGGTAAGACGCGCGATGTGATGACACTTGCGCATGAATTGGGCCACGGCGTTCACCAAGTGCTGGCTGCAGAGCAGGGCCCCTTAATGTCAAATACGCCGTTGACATTGGCCGAAACTGCATCGGTGTTTGGTGAGATGCTTACCTTCCAAACTTTGCTGAAAGAAACAACTGATAAAGGCAAACGCAAAATCTTGCTCGCGTCTAAAGCCGAAGACATGATCAACACGGTTGTGCGGCAGATCGCGTTTTATACGTTTGAACGCAAGGTGCATGAAGCTCGCAAAGAGGGCGAATTGACACCCGATCAAATCAATTCATTTTGGATGTCAGTGCAGGCGGAAAGCTTGGGGCCAGCCATCGAGTATGGCCCAGGCTATGAAACCTATTGGACTTACATCCCGCATTTTATTCATTCGCCATTTTATGTTTATGCGTATGCTTTTGGTGATTGCTTGGTGAACTCGCTGTATGCGCGTTACCGTGAGAGTGAAGCAGGTTTCCAAGAAAAGTATTTCACCATGTTGAAAGCAGGTGGCACGAAACATCATTCGGAATTGTTGAAACCGTTTGGTTTGGATGCCACTGATCCGCAGTTTTGGCAAAAGGGGCTGAGTGTGATTTCAGCTTTGATTGACGAGTTGGAGACGCTTTGATTGAATATCGCAGGCCACTCTTAGACGAAGCAGAAACTATGGCCTCACTTCATGTGTAGTGTTGGCGCGAGGCGTATGCCGAGATTTTGCCGTCAGAATTATTAAAGACATTCAACGATCAAACTCGGTTGCCAATGTGGCAAGCCTCAATTCCGAATACCGATCGATTTGTTCTAGCAGCCTATGAGAATGAAAAAGTACTTGGCTTTGTTATCTCAGGGCCAAGTGATGAGAAACACATCGAAAATCAAGATGGGCATTTATGGGGGCTTTATATTGCCGCTGACTATGGTCGCCGTGGTATTGGTCGGCACTTGATTGCAAGTGCGGCTGCTGACTGGATAGCAAAGGGTGGCACAAGCATGACCATTGGTGTTCTTGCAGAAAACATCCGTGCACGGAGCTTTTATGAAGCATTAGGTGCCAAACTTGTTAAGCTTGGCACTTATGAATGGGGTGGGTTTCCATTGCCTGATACTGTTTATATTTTTGATGATTTGGCTTCGCTTATTCCATAAACCAACCGTGACTCACCACCAATGATTGACCAGTGAGAGCATTGGTGGGAAAAGCTGCGAATGTGAATGCAATTTCGGCCACATCAGCCACTGTGGTGAACTCGTGATCTACAGTCCCGCCAAGCATGATGGTTTTAATCACTTCATCATCAGTGATGCCCAATGCTTTGGCTTGCTCAGGAATTTGCTTTTCGACCAAAGGCGTCTTTACAAAGCCGGGGCAAATGACATTGCTTCGCACGCCGTGCTTGCCACCTTCTTTAGCGATCACTTTGTTTAAACCGATAAGACCATGTTTGGCAGTGACATAAGCAGACTTCAGAGGGGATGCTTCTTTTGAATGCACAGAGCCCATAAATATTATTGAGCCTGAGCCTTGCTTATACATATGAGGCAGCACCGCCTTCGATGTTAAGAACGCGCCGTCCAAATGGATGGCCAGCATCTTCTTCCAATCGGCGAAGGGGTATTCTTCGAGCGGGTGGACAATCTGAATGCCAGCATTGGAAACTAACACATCGACAGTGCCCCAAGCAGCCACGACTGCGGCTACGCCAGCATTCACTTGATCTTCGCTGGTTACATCCATGGCAACGGCCATCGCCATGCCGGGTTTTGAGGTGTTGATCAAAGCCGCTGTGGCGTTGGCAGCATCTAAGTTTAAATCGGCGATGACGACTTTTGCGCCTTCGGCGGCATAGCGCTCAGCGATGGCTTGGCCGATGCCAGATGCGGCGCCAGTTACGATGCACACTTTGTTGTTTAGGTTCATATTTTCAATCCTTCAAATAATCATGAACAACTTCGCCCAATCCCAAAGTCAGATCAGCGAGAATATGGGTGGCGGAGAGCACTTCGCGCACTGGAAGTTCGGCCACTGGGGCAAGTGCATGGTCAAATAGTTCCAACCCCGCAGGGCCAGACCATGCGCCCTTCAGATTTATGTCGGTTAAATAATAACGCACCAACTCACAAATGCGTGGTGTGCAATCGACATGTGGAATAATCTTCAACAGAAAGCTTGGCGTTTCCATGCTGGCTTTCACTTTAGCAAGATCGAGCGCTTGGTGTTTGTAGCCCATCGTGCCATTTGCCACGCGGATTGAGCCATAATCCAATGTGCCGACAAGTGTATCTTTTTCAGCGCGCAATTTGGGTGCGCCAAGCTTTTTTGGAAACCCCCAAATCTCACGGCCACCGGCAATCGGCGCGTCGTCATCGAGATACATCGAATGCACAAAACCACCTGAGATGCCTCTATATGTGACGGGAATGATTTGGCCTGATTCAGTGTAATTTCCAAAGCCCGTTGAATCCGGCATGCGGATGAATTCATATTTTACGATAGGGTCAGTGATCTCCAATGGCTCTGGCACGACTGCGCGCAAAGCATCCATATCGGTACGGTATGATATGATCAGATATTCGCGGTTCACAAATCGGTAAGGCCCTCGCGGATAGCTGGGGCTGGTCAGCGGCATGGCAAAGGCGTTTTTTCTAACGTCAGCGAGCTTCATCTTTATGTACCACTCCAAAATCGAATGTGATCATTCCCTCGGCAGGAATCTTGCGGGCTTTCCAAGCTTTGGCTGAAAGGGATTTGACGACATCCTTATGACCTTCAGCCCAATGTTCACCGATGCTGAGGCGCGAGAATTCATAGTCTTTGGATTGAGTATCCACATTAGTTGAACGTTTGATCAGATGCATGATGGTGACACCGGATTCTTTCGTCGCGTCGCGTAATATTTTTGCATCTGGATCATTTTGCAAATTCTGAGGTAGTTTTTTTAATAGGTTCATAGCCGCTTGGTGAAGGTTATGTTCCGCTATAGCGGCTGCGGTGTTCATGCGTGTGCGGCTAGAAAAACGGATTTCCTTTTCGCGTTCGACGGCTTCAATAATTGTGCGCGGTAATGCTCCGGTAGCTGGAAACAGATCGATCTGGTAAATGCATAGTGCGTAGCCCTGATCATTCTGGTCGAGCACATGGTGGAGTGGTGTGTTTGAAACTAAGCCGCCATCCCAATAATATTCGCCTTCAATCAGCACGGGCGGAAATCCTGGGGGCAGGGCGCCTGACGCCATAATATGATCAACGGTTATCGTATCAGTGGTCGTATCAAAATAGCGAAAATTACCAGAACGCACATTCACGACGCCGATGCTCAATCTTATGGGCCCCTCGTTGATCAGTTTGAAGTCAACCAGTTCGAGCAGTGTTTCGCGCAAAGGCGCTGTGTCATAAAAACTCGTTGCTCCTGCGGTGCCCGGCCAAGAAAATAGCGGTGACACCATACGCGGACTGTAAAAACCAGGAATGCCAAACATGGTGGCCGTCAGGCTGCTCATTTCGTTAAAAAAGCTGCGGCCATGGTCGCCAGGAATCATCGAGAAACCTTGCAACCCGGATGATAATTTATCCCAAAATATTTTGAGCTTGGCCACGCGTTGCTCAGGCTGGTTGCCTGCAATAATAGCTGCATTTATTGCCCCAATCGAAATACCCGCAATCCAGCTGGGCTCGTGCCCCGACCCCATCAAAGCTTCGTAGGCACCGGCCTGATAAGCCCCCAAAGCGCCGCCGCCTTGGAGGACAAGGATGTTTTTTTCGGTTGCTGAGTTTTGTTGCATTGCAGCATTGTAGTTCAATGCGAAGGCGAAGGGTATTAAAAGATTTTAATGGCGTATCGGAGCTAAATCTTTAAAAGTTTCTCAACTTGATTTGCCTCGGGGGCTCCATTGTTAAACTGGCTACTCATCTTCATTCCTGTCACCTTAGGCCTCGAATTCTTCGTTCATCCGAGTGACACGATTCTGTTTATCTCAGCAGCACTTGCCATCGTTCCGATTGCCGCCAACATGGGGCAGGCGACGGAGAATTTGTCAACGAAAGTTGGCCCCACGGTTGGCGGTTTGCTAAACGCAACATTTGGCAACGCCACTGAACTGATTATTGCGTTTTTCGCTTTGCAAGCTGGCAAACCCGAAGTTGTGAAAGCGTCGATTACGGGCTCAATGATCGGGAACATGTTGCTGGTATTGGGTTTGGCGCTCTTTTTGGGCGGGCTCAAATATCGAAAACAGACGTTCAATAAAGAGATAGCAGGCGCTTTGGCGAACTTGTTGTTGATTGTCATGATTGCCTTTCTCATTCCCGCTTTGTTTGATGTCACGGAACACGCTTCTGGCATCACGCTTGCGCAAACAAAAACCAGCGATGGCAACTTTTCGTTGGCGGCAAGCGTGGTGTTGATAGGCCTTTACATATGCAACATGATTTTCACGTTGGTCACTCATAAGGATTTACTTTCACCCAACAATGCCGAGCATGAAGAGGTAGGCTGGTCTATTCGCCGTTCAATGGCAATGCTTGTCTTTTGCACTTTAGTTGTGGCTTGGCTTTCAGAAGTTTTGGTTAGCTCGCTTGAAGGCTTCAGCAAAGGGCTTGGCCTTTCTGAAGTGTTTGCAGGTCTGATTATCATTCCAATCATTGGTAACGCGGCAGAGCATTCGGCGTCTGTGTTTGCGGTGAAAAACAAGCTCGATTTGAGCATTCAAATTGCGTTGGGAGCCACCATCCAGATTGCATTATTGGTGGCGCCTTTGTTGGTTATTGTTTCATTTTTGATTGGCAAGCCAATGGATATGGTTATCCATCGCCCTCTGGAAATGGCGGCACTGGTAGGTGCGACGTTAATTACGGCGGGTGTATCGCGCGATGGCGAAACCAACTGGTTGGAGGGTGCCATGTTACTCGGCATCTATTTATTGTTGGCGCTGGCATTCTTTTATCTGCCAGTGCCAGTATGAGGCTCTAACACAAAGAAAAAACCCAGCCAATCCAGCCGGGTTTTTCAATTTAGTCGAAAATCGTTTACTTTGTGAGGAAGCTGAACTTCTGTTTGAAGCGCGAAACACGGCCGCCGCGATCAACGATTGTGCCTTGGCCACCTGTCCATGCTGGGTGGGACTTTGGATCGATATCGAGGTTCATGGTGTCGCCAGCCTTACCGTAGGTCGAGCGGGTCATGAATTTGGTGCCGTCGGTCATCACAATGGTGATGGGATGATAATCGGGGTGGATATCTGCTTTCATAGCGGTTAACTCTTCAACTTGTGCTTCGGGTGCCTGCACCCAATCTATAGGTTTCAGCCGTTTCAGCGGCGGTCTATAGGCGAATTCAATGGGGCGCACAAGAGCGGTATAATAAAGGCAAAATGGCACGATATTCTGATCCAGAACTCCGGTCGAAAGACCTCCGTCCCCTGTTGAAATTGCTTCCCTTTTTGGCGCAGTATCGCAAGCAAGCAGCGATTGCTCTGCTAGCGCTTATCGTTGCATCGGCGGCTACCTTAGTCGTGCCCATTGCTGTGAGGCAGGTTCTCGATCAGGGCTTTAATGCTGCAAACATCGAACTCATCAACCGTTATTTTTTGGTGATGTTTGGCGTTGTGCTGCTGCTGGCAACAGGCTCAGCCGTTAGGCTCTATTACGTTACTTGGATCGGTGAGCGTGTTGTCGCAGATGTGCGTGACGCGCTGTTCAGCCATCTGATGACGCTCACGCCGCATTTTTACGAAACTCAAAAAACCGGGGATGTTGTGTCACGCCTGACTGCCGATACGACACAAATTAAATCGGCATTTTCCTCCACGGCTTCAATCGCACTGCGAAACGCCGTTATGTTGATTGGCGCAGTGGCGATGATGATTTATACCAGTCCCCGCATGTCAGGCCTTGCTGCTTTGGCTATTCCGGCAATTGTAGTTCCGCTGGTTATTTATGGCCGTAAAGTGCGTGCGCTTTCGCGAAGAGCGCAGGATGCACTGGCTTCATCTGCAGCTTATGCCCAAGAGCGACTACAAGGCATTGTGGCCATACAGGCCAATACGCAAGAGCCCGCCACCAACTTGGCTTTTGGAAAAGCGACGATTGTTGCCTTTGAAGCTGCGCAAGCACGAACTTGGGCGCGGTCAATTTTAACATTTGCGATCATTGGCGTGGGGACTGGTGCGATTGTGGGACTGTTGTGGTTTGGCTCGCATGAGGTATTGGGCGGAAACATTACGGGTGGGACGCTCGGTCAATTTGTTTTGTATGCGTTATTTGCTTCAAGCTCATTGGGCCAACTTTCGGAGGTTTGGGGCGATTTGCAGTCGGCTGCGGGTGCCGCTGAGCGGATTTCGGAATTGCTCAGCGAAACGCCTGCAATAACATCACCTGTTCGACCTGCACTTCTGCCTCTGCCGATGCGCGGCGAAGTGAGGTTTGAGCATGTGGATTTTGCTTACCCTTCACGCCCTAAAACCAAAGTACTCAGCGATATTTCATTCACAGCTAAACCGGGTGAGGTTATTGCCATTGTCGGCCCATCAGGTGCTGGCAAAACCACGCTCTACGCGTTGATCCAGCGCTTTCAAGAAGCCAATTCTGGGTCTGTAAAACTCGATGGCTTGAACATCGATACGCTTGATCTTGAAGTGTTGCGCAACAACATCGCCACAGTGCCCCAAGATCCCACCATATTCTCTGGGACAATCGCCGACAACATTCGTTTAGGCAGGCCTGATGCTTCAATGGATGAGGTCATTGCTGCCGCCAAAGCCGCCCGCGTTTCCGAATTCGCGGAAAAGCTCACTGATCAATATAATTCAATGTTGGGCGAGCGTGGCATCACGCTTTCAGGTGGGCAGCGCCAGCGCTTGGCTATCGCGCGCGCCATACTGCGTGACGCACCCGTATTGTTGCTAGATGAAGCGACCAGCGCTTTGGATGCAGAAAGCGAGGCGCTTATCCAAGAGGCGCTGGAAGGTTTGACCAAGGGCCGTACAACACTTGTCATCGCTCACCGTCTTGCAACAGTGCGCAACGCTGACCGCATTATCGTTTTGGAAAATGGTAAGATCGTGGGGTTGGGTACTCACGCGCAGCTGATGAAAAAAAGTCCGCTCTATTCAAAGCTGGCAAAACTCCAGTTCAGCGTTCCGTTAATTTAAGTTCGATGCGGCGGTTTTCGGATTTTGCTTCTTCCGAACCGCCGGGTGCCAAGGGTTGGAACTCACCAAAGCCAGCGGCTACCAAATGGTTTGGCGTTACGCCTTGGGCTGCAAGATATTTTACAACCGCAATGGCACGCGCCGAGGAAAGCTCCCAGTTCGAGGCAAATTTTGCACCCACCAAAATGGGGTCATTATCGGTATGGCCATCAACACGCAGCACCCAAGGCAGATCAGCGGGAATTTCTTTTTCGAGTTGCTTTAACGCATCGGCCAATTTTACCATTTCAACTTGGCCAATATCGCTTAAATCCGCACCGCCTTTAGGGAACAAGACTTCAGATTGGAATACAAAGCGATCACCAACCACCAAGATATCAGAACGCTGGGACAGAATTTGACGCAGACGACCGAAAAATTCGGAGCGATATTTCGAGAGCTCTTGAACTTTTTGTGCCAGTGCTGTGTTCAGACGCCGCCCCAAATCCGCAACCTGTGTTTCAGACGTGCGGTTACGTGCCTCAGAATCATCCAACAATGCCGAAATTTGAGAAAGTTGACGGCGCATTGCTGCAATTTGTTGATTGAGGAGTTCTACTTTTGCCAGAGCATCGGAAGAAATTTTCTTTTCTGAATCGAGCGAAGTTTGAAGTCCGCTGATTGTTGTTCCGGCACTCGCGCCTTTGTTGCTTTCAGCTGCAAGGCCCGCCAACAAATCTGCCGTCTTGGCCTTTTGAGCATTGAGATCATCAGTTAGAGCCAAAAGCTGCGCGTCTGAATCGGCCTTACCGGCTTTCTCGAGAGCGAGTAGTTGAGTGAGCTCTGATATCTGCGAACGCAGTTGGCCCAGCGCTGAATCTTGACCTGATATTTGGCGCGCTAACAGAAACTGCGCGATCATGAAAACTGAAAGCAGAAATGTGATCACCAACAATAGCTGCGCCATCGCATCGACGAAGCCTGGCCAGTAGGGGGCTTCTTCAGTGCGGCGGCGGCGTGACAGCGCCATTGCTTATGAGCCCTTGCCACTGCTGCGAATGAGCAGACGTTGGATTTCGCTTTGTTGCACTTGCTGGCTTTGAATCCATTGGCGCACCATCTTTTGCTCTTCGCGCATCTGTTGCACGAGGTTTGCGACGGCATCAGCCAATTGTTCGGTTGCGTTATCATCTCCGACAGCGGGCGGTTGGCCCATTCCACCGCGGAGTTCGACACTGGTGCCAAGACGTTCAATTGATTTCTGCAAATTTTGCATATCAACGCGCAAATAGGCAGGGTTTATGCCGCCGCTGCTATCGCCCGCTTGGACATCCGTGATGGTGGAAAGCCAGTCTTCAAGATTGTGGTAAAAACGGTTTTGAGCTTGGCCTGCTTTCAAGTCGAGAAAGCCCAGTACCAAAGATCCGGCCAGACCAAACAACGATGATGAAAATGAAAGGCCCATGCCTGCGAGCGGTTTTTGCAGGCCTGATTTTAATTCTTCAAAAACGGCCGATGATTGAGTGGAACCTACATCGAGATTGCGGATCGCATCACCGACGGAGGTTACAGTTGCAAGGAGGCCCCAGAATGTTCCCAGCAGACCTAAGAAAATCAGCAGGCCGATTAAATATTTCAAGAGATCGCGCGATTCGTCGAGGCGTGATGCAAGTGAGTCGAGCAATGAACGCATTGTCTGCGGCGATAACACGGTGCGGCCTGAGGCATCACCCAGAAGTGTGGACATAGGAGCCAGCAAAATCGGTGGCGATTGTTCGGCACCTTGTCCGACTTTGAAATCGTTGAGCCAACTGACTTCTGGAAACAAACGCCATACCATACGGAAGGCATATAGAGCGCCGATAACCAAGGTGGCGACGATCAGACCATTCAAACCAGGATTGGCCATAAATGCATTTTTGATATTTGGAAACAAAACAGCGGCGATAATTGCCACCAATAATGAAAAAACCAACATATGCACGAGATGCACCGTGGGTCTATCTACAACAATTGCCTCTTGCGCCATGCCTTGTTCCGCTCATGTAAAAGAATCTTGGGAGATAATCTAGACGAATAGAAGGCAAAGGGGGAGAGGGTTCAATTAGGTTCGTGCAAAAGACCGATGACAGCTGTTTTTAATGTCGGCATTCCGTCTTTAGCAGCTGCATAAACACGCCGCCCATCAATCATGCGATAGCCATGAACGAGGCGGTGTCTAAATCCAACAATTTGTTGGAGTTCGGCTATTTTACCTTCATCGGAAAATCCAAGTTTGTTAACTTGATGTAAGGCTTCGCCAATTATAATAGACTTCCTTTCGACTGCCGAACGTCGCAAGTCGGATTTGACGAAAGTTTCTTCATCTACGCCTTGGAGAAACGCTTCGATGCTTTCAATCGCCGACAGTATATCCTTTAGATATACAATGATCTCATGCTTCATATAAGAGCTCACGGCTCTTATTGATTGACTCTTTCAAGAATGGGTTTTTGATTGGCACATCTTCCGAAAGATCAACTCGCCTGCCAACCACCTTCTCGAGGTCGTCGATAAAATCTTGGTATTCTACAAATGTCTGTCTGCGGTTTTGGTAATCAAATTTCGCGATGAGATCGACGTCGCTTTTAGCTTCGTCAAAGTCTATTCCGCGAGCCGCCGAGCCGAAAATTTCAAGGCGAAGCACGCCGTGCTTTTTGCATAGCGCTACAATTTCGTTGGAGTGTCTTGAAATGCTCGGATGCATACAAACAATATAGGTCAAACAGAAGGGTCAAGCAAGTTGACCTCACCCCATCGCCTTATTAATCTCTTCCGTCATCTTCTTGGCATCGCCGAATAGCATCAACGTGTTGTCGCGCCAGAAGAGGGGGTTGTCTACGCCTGCGTAGCCGCTCGCCATGCCGCGTTTTATGAACATTACGGTTTTGGCTTTCCAGACTTCGAGCACTGGCATGCCGTAGATGGGCGAGGTTTTATCGTCTTTGGCGGAGGGGTTGGTGACGTCGTTAGCACCGATGACGAAGGCGATGTCGGCTTGGGCAAATTCGCTGTTGATGTCTTCAAGTTCGAAGACTTCGTCATATGGCACATTGGCTTCGGCCAGCAGAACGTTCATGTGCCCGGGCATGCGGCCTGCAACGGGGTGGATGGCGTATTTTACGGAAACGCCGGAAGCTTTCAAATGATCGGCCATTTCGCGCAACGCGTGCTGGGCTTGTGCGACGGCCATTCCGTAACCCGGAACGATGATGACGGAGGCTGCATTCTTCATCATGAAGGCTGCATCTTCAGCGGAACCTTGTTTGACGGGTTTGGTTTCGCCCTTGGCGGCGGGGCCAGCGCTTTCGCCACCAAAGCCCCCGAGGATGACTGAGATGAAAGAACGGTTCATGCCTTTACACATAATGTAAGACAGGATGGCACCTGATGAACCAACCAGTGCGCCTGTGATGATCAATGCCGTGTTGGCAAGTGTAAAGCCAATGCCTGCGGCGGCCCAACCGGAATAGGAATTGAGCATGGATACAACGACGGGCATATCAGCGCCGCCAATGGGGATGATCAGCAGCAGGCCAAGTGCGAATGCAATGAGGATGATCAACCAGAACCAGATTGCAGCTGGGGACATGTAGAACAGTACAACGGAGGCCAGCATTGCCAAGCCCAAAGCAATGTTGATCAGATGGCGTGCTGGCAACATGATGGGTGCGCCGGACATGCGACCATCAAGTTTTAGAAATGCAATGATTGAGCCAGTGAAAGTGAGTGCGCCGATGGCCGCACCGAGCGACATTTCAATGCGGCTTTGAGCGTGGATTAAACCATCAGTAGCGATGCCGAATGCATCAGGCGCGTAAAATGCTGCGGCGGCGACGCAAACAGCAGCAAGGCCAACGAGTGAATGGAATGCTGCAACGAGTTGTGGCATCGCAGTCATGGCAATGGTGCGGGCGAGATACGCGCCGATACCGCCGCCGATGGCTATGCCGCCAATGATCAGCGCCCAAGCGAGTGGACTGTTGGGCATTGCAACAGCAAGCGTGGTAAGGATGGCGAGGCCCATGCCCACCATGCCGTAGAGATTGCCTTTGCGCGATGATGCCGGGGATGACAGGCCGCGCAGAGCCATGATGAATAACGAACCGGAGACCAAATAAAGGATGGCTGCGAGATTAGCGCTCATCTCACTTTTCCTTTTTCTTATACATGGCGAGCATGCGGCTGGTGACCATGAAGCCACCGAAGATGTTTACGGATGCAAAGATCAAGGCAAAGAAACCAAAGATCATTGCGAGGACTGAACCTGAGGCGATGGCACCTGCACCGACGGCGAGCAATGCGCCGACGACGATCACCGATGAGATGGCGTTGGTGACGGACATCAGCGGCGTGTGCAATGCTGGCGTTACGCTCCACACCACAAAATAGCCGACGAAGACGGCGAGCACAAAAATCGCAAAGAGCGAGACGAAGGGATCAACACTATGGGCCAGTTGTTCCATTATTTCGCTCCATACATTGTGTGAACCAGTGCACCATCTTTGGCGATGAGGGTGCCTTTTATACATTCGTCTTCGAAATCGATGGCCAGATTGCCTTCTTTGCTGATCATCAGATCAATGAAGTTCTGCAAATTCTTGGCAAAGAGTGGCGTGGCGTTGCCCGCGAGTTTTCCTGCAAGGTTGACTGTGCCGATGATCGATACGCCTTTGTGAACGACAATCTCATCTGGCTTTGACAGTGGGCAATTGCCGCCACGTTCAACGGCGAGATCAACAATCACAGACCCGGGCTTCATGGATTCAACCATTTCTTTGGTGATCAAAACGGGGGCCGGTCTGCCAGGGATTAAGGCAGTGGTGATGACGATGTCTTGGTTCTTCACGTGATCAGCCACGAGCTTGGCTTGTTTGGCTTTGTCTTCGGCGGAAAGTTCCTTGGCATAGCCGCCTGATGTTGCGGCATCGGCTACATCGGCGAATACAAATTTTGCACCCAAAGATTTAACTTGTTCTTCGGTGGCCTTGCGCACGTCAGTGGCGGAAACGATGCCGCCCAACCGGCGCGCAGTGGCGATGGCTTGAAGGCCTGCTACGCCTACACCCATGATGAATATTTTGGCTGGAGGAACTGTGCCTGCGGCCGTCATCATCATTGGAATGGCGCGGCCATAATATGCTGCTGCATCGATGACAGATTTATACCCTGCGAGGTTGGCCTGGGATGATAAAATATCCATGGCTTGGGCGCGGGATATGCGCGGCATGAGTTCCATGGCAAAAGCTGTGACACCAGATTTGGCGAAAGCTTCGAGCGCTTTACGGTCGCCATGAGGTTCAAGGCCGCCTGCAAGCACGGCGCCTTTTTTCATGGCTTTTAAGATGGCATCAGAAGGGCGACGGATGCTGAGAACAATATCGGCATCTTTGACGACGCTCGTGCCTTTGACAATTTCGGCACCTGCTGCAGCATAGTCAGCATCTGAAATGTTTGCACCAAGACCAGCGCCTGATTGAACCGCGACTTTCAAACCCTTTTTAACAAAGGCTTTCACGCTTTCGGCAGAAGCTGCACAGCGGTTTTCACCCGCAGCTGTTTCGGAGGGAACCGCGATTTTCATGAGGCGTTTTTACCGATCAAGACATATGCACATTCATGGCTGTGAACAGCCCATACAATACCAAAATTGCGACTGGCATCATCCACTTGCCACCCATGCGCAGGGCAATCACACTGGTCAAAACTCCAATCAAAATACCACCAAAACCAAGAAGCAAATTTAAGGGGCTATCAACAAAGCGGAAGACGACAAGGGCGACAACAATATAGAGGCAAATGAGCGAGCCTGCCGTTGAGAAGGCCAAAAATCCATCATAAGTGGCCTTGTGGGCTGCTAAATCTTCAGCTGTGCCTGGTTTGGCTGGAGCGGGCGAAGGTGAGGAATGTGTAGCCATCTAAGAATCCCTGAATTTGAATGCTGCAATCTCATATCTAATCAGCCCGAGGGCTGCAATGGTCTTGTTTTGTCGCGGGGGATTGCGGGCGCGAGTCCGCATTTGATGAAAACGGTTATTCCGTTTCTTTGGGAGGAAGAAGTGAAGGGTTGCGCGGGCGCAAACAAACACGAATATGCCGGTAGAGTGGTCCGGCTATGAGAGTGCTTATAAACACCCACGCTTTTGCGGCGATTTTTGCTGTTGGTGAACGCAGTGCCTCTGTAACGGGGGGACATCTTTCGAGCCGCGAGTTCTTCAGAGTTACTTGCCCACTAGGGCTGACAAGGTCGTAGTGCCCCGCCTTTTTCAATCA
>JANYHN010000034.1 GCA_025359045.1 Hyphomicrobiales bacterium
TGAAACCGTCTCCCGCCCGGAAAACTGAAAATATCCTTCACAATTTTGCCGCCAGCTTTCTCAATCTTCATTTTCGTATCCTCTAATTTTTCAGAATAAAGAATCACCAGCGTGCTGCCTTTTCTGGGTTTGCCCAGCGTGAAGCCGCCGTCGATGTGGTCGCCTTCGAAGGCGGTATAGTCTGGGCCGTAATCTTGGAAGATCCAGCCAAAGCACGCGTTGTAAAATTTTTTGGCTCTTTCAAGATTGATTGAAAGAAATTCGATATATTGAATTTGTTCGTGCTTGAGCTTCATGTTTCAACTTTACCCGCTATTACTTCACCACCATCAAACCACCCGGCCCCACAGCCACCATCCAGATTTCATCTGGTCCGGCGGTGAAGCTTTCCTTAGCACTCTTGCTCTTGACGGTGATGTCGCCGGGCTTTACCTCCAGCGTAGGGCCATCGGGGGCTCTGGCACCTTGGCCCGGGGTCATTTTCACATGTTTACTGCCAACGATCACATCGGCGGGGTTGTCGGACATATTGCCGAAGACCAGTTTCACCATGCCGGGCTTGGGGGCGAGAGGTGATGCGGCGGCCTTGGCCTTTTCCGACACGGTGAGTTCGGCATCCGTCATGTCGCCATTGCGGTTCACGGCCAAAGTTGCAGGGCCATCAGGCGTTGAAAAACTGAGCGAAGCTTTAATATCGCTCACTTGGGACGTGGCATTATTTTCAGACCAACCCTTCTTGGCTAATTCTGTGCGGTAGAACGCCACGATATCTGCCACGCTGTTAGGCGCTGAAAAATTCACGGCATGGCTAAACTGCGTGCGCGTCGAACCCATATTGCCAAGCCCATCGGGAATGGGCAGGCCGTCTTTATCAATGGCCACCAAAGGCGGGGCTGCTTCGGCGGCAGGGGCACTTCCCGCATCTGCCGTCGCTGCTCCCTTCGCCTCAAGGGCCTTGCCCTCGGCTGTCACTTGCGATTGCTCACCCATTTTCATAACAGTAATGGTTGCTACATCATCTCCCTTGGTCATGAAGGTTAGCACGGCCATGTTGTCCTGATTGATGACCGAAGGTTGTTCCTGCCAGCCTTGCTGCTTGGCCAGATCGCGGTAAAAAGCGGCCAAATCTTTCACGGGCTTGGCGCTTGAAAAGCTGAGCGAACCGCTCTCGCCGTCATAGTTCACAGCACTGGCATCATCCGGCATGGGCAGCGGCGGCTTTGCATCATCAGCGAATGCAGGTGTGGCCATGTTCAGAAGTGCGATGAGAAAAAGGGCAGCAGCGGGGGTGGCATGTTTTACCATTTGAAAACTCCTCAAGAAGCCCCGTATTTCGATATTTGTCCAACTCGCTTTAAACGTCAAGTGCGTAGAGATTGTGGGTTGCGCTCAGCTGAAAGCGCCGCCATTCTGCGAAAAAAGGAATTCACCCATGTCTCAATCCTTAGTCCCTGCCAATGCAACCCTCGCAGGCCGTGTTCATCTTCCTAAAGTCGGTCCGTGTGTGGTGCGCGTTGATGGCGACAAGCTAACCGACATCACCGCGATATTCCCCACGATGCGCGACCTGTGTGAGATGCCAGATCCAGCTCAGGCGCTTGCCGCTGCTGAGGGTAAAACAATTGGGCGTGTAGAAGATGTGCTGGCGAACGCTGCATTCAAGACGCGCGACTTTTCCAAACCATGGTTGCTTGCCCCTATTGATTTGCAGGCCATCAAAGCCGCGGGCGTTACCTTTGCAGTCTCGATGCTGGAGCGTGTGATCGAAGAAAAAACCCGGGGCGATGCGGCGGCCACGGCGGCTATTCGCGGTTCCATCAATGATATGTTCGGTGGCGATCTGCGCAATCTGAAGCCTGGCTCGAAAGAGGCGGCGGAACTTAAAGACACGCTGATGAAACAAGGCGCGTGGAGCCAGTATCTTGAAGTGGGCATTGGCCCTGATGCGGAGATTTTTACCAAGGGGCCGGTGCTGTCTGCTGTGGGCTGCAATATGGATGTTGGTGTGCACCCTAAATCATCATGGAATAATCCAGAGCCGGAGGTGGTGATGGTGGTTTCTTCACTGGGTAAAATCGTTGGCGCAACACTCGGCAATGATGTGAACTTGCGCGATGTGGAAGGCCGCTCGGCATTGCTGCTGGGCAAAGCTAAGGATAATAACGCATCGACATCCATCGGCCCGTTTATTCGTTTCTTCGATGAGGCGTTCACCTATGAAGATATTTGCGCAGCTGAACTTTCGATGAAAGTTACAGGGCTCGATGCCTTTGTGATGCAAGGCCAATCCAATATGAGCGAGATCAGCCGCGCGCCCGCTGATATTGTGGCACAAGCCATCAACGCGCATCATCAATATCCTGATGGCCTCGTGGTGTTTTGCGGCACCATGTTTGCCCCCACTGATGACCGAGGCTCCAAAGGTAAGGGCTTTACCCATCACACGGGCGACATCGTTGAAATCTCAACGCCACTGCTGGGCACACTCAGCAACCGCGTTGTGCCCACGAACGAGGCCGAACCATGGAATTTTGGCATAGCAGATTTGATGCGTAATCTTGCTCACCGAAAACTGATTTAAATAGGGTTTCAATTCGGAAATCTGCTTGTTATAAGTTCTCTAGCTTGGGGGACGCCGTGACACATTATTTTCGCTTACTGGGATTTTGCTTGGGCATTTTTTGGTTTGGTATTGTGGCACCAAGCTTTTCTCAGACGGCTGCTACAGCTCCGGTTATTGAAGCGCCGATCAATTTGGCCGATCTCAAAGTCATCACCCGCGTGGTGCCGCCCTTTGTATTAAAGGATAACGAAAAATATCAAGGCTTCTCGGTAGAGCTTTGGCAAGCCATTGCCACCCAAATCAATGCCGGTTCGCATTTTGTTGAAAAAGCCAATATCAAAGAAATTCTTGCTGGCGTGAAGGCAGGAGAAGGTGACCTAGCGATTGCCGCAATCTCGATCACATCGCAGCGCGAACAAGAATTTGATTTTTCGCAACCGAGGTTTGATTCAGGTTTGCAGATCATGGTGCGAAGCGACAACAATGGCGGCTTCAGCATCGGCCAAGTTTGGAATATTCTTTCGACGGGTGCCATGCCATTCTTGCTGGGTTTGATGGCAGCGTTAATCATCGTTCCTGCGCATTTGGTATGGTATGCGGAACGTCGGGGGACAAGCCACTTTATTTCTCAACGTTATTTTCCAGGCATCTGGCAAGCCGCGTGGTGGTCAATTGGTGCGGTTGCCGGTCAACAGCCAGATAGCCCTGCATCTAATTGGGGTCGCATCCTCGCCGCCATGGCAATTTTGGTTTCCATGGTATTCATGTCTTACTTTCAAGCCACCATCACATCAGCGCTGACCATCCAAACCTTGAAAGGTGATATTAATGGACCTGAAGATTTGGCGGGACGCAAAGTAGGCACCACTACGGGCAGCACGGCCGCAGGCTATCTTAAATCTCTCGACGTCACGGCCACAGAATTTTCAAAGATTACAGAAGCCTTCACGGCGCTGGAAAATAAACAGCTTGACGCCGTGGTGTTTGACTCGCCCGTTCTGCTTTATTACGCAGCTACGCAAGGCCGCAACAAAGTCCAGATCGTTGGCCCCATGCTGCGCAAAGAAAATTACGGCATCTTGTTTCCGCGCGGTTCCACACTGCGCAAGCCAGTCAATGAAGCATTACTCACTTTGCGTGAAAATGGAACTTATGAGGCGCTTTATGCCAAATGGTTTTCGGCATCACAGTTGGCGCAATAGTCCTTAGCGCATTCTATCGCTGTAAGTTCCAAACACCCGATCCCAGAACAAGGTTGTGACACCGAAATTGTATTCATTATTACCATAATGATGGATTGAGTGGCTGCGCTTTAATTTGCGGATCAATTTAAACCTGCTGTGCGTCGACCGATGGACAATAAAATGCACCGCAGAGAATGCCAGATAGCCCGCCATCAGACCCGCAAAGATGAAACATGCGGCATAGGTGCCAAAAAATAATGTTGCTGGCAGATAGCCGAGCACAAAAATCAGCATTAAAGATAGAATAGTTGGTGTTCCGATTAAGTCATCAGCATCAGCGTGATGGGCCATGTGCAGAGGCTTCACGCCTGGCATATGGTGAAATGCATAACGGTGCATAAAATATTCAACGGCGGTCCAAATGGCATAACCTAAAACTAAAAAGGCAATACCAAGCCACCACGCTTCGTGCCGCAGACCCCAAGCGCCAAAGCTCAGACTTGCAGAAATGAAAACCGGATAAAGATAGAAATCGAGCATGAAGCTAAACGGTGTCATACGCGTGGAAAACAGACCGACGACAAAACTATAACTCGAGCGACTATATTGTCCGAATTTTACGAAGCTTTCTGAACTATTGATCATCCTGACCTCATCCCTTTTTGAGATTACTCAGTTTAGCCTGATCCCGGTATGAGGCTAACAAAGCGCGGATTCTGTGGCAAGAGATTTTGACGATTCCGTGAACGAACCACTCAGCCGACAAAAGCGCGCTCTACGACAAAATTGCCCGGCTGACTATGAGAACCCTCGGTAAAGCCCTTTGGTTCCAACATTTGGCGGATATCTTTGATCATGCCCATAGAGCCGCACATCATAATGCGGTCATGCTCTGCGTCAAATGCGGGGCTGCCCAGCGCATTAAAAAATTCGCCCGTCGCAATCAAACTGGTAATGCGGCCATTATGCTCGCTTGGTTCACGCGTGGCCGACGCAAAATGCTTTAGGCGCAAAGTTGCTTCTTCGCCAACCAACGGGTCTTCTCGTGTCGCAGCAACGCTGTCAAAGCCATATTTCAACTCGCCAACTGTGCGGCAAGTATGGGTGAGAATAATGCTCTCAAACTTCTCATAGGTTTCAGGATCGCGAATGAGCGAAACAAATGGGGCAACACCCGTTCCCGTTGAAAGCATGAACAAGCGCTTGCCTGGCAGCAACGCGTCATTGACCAACGTGCCGGTGGTTTTAGGGCGCAGCAGGATTTCATCACCCACTTGGATTTTTTGCAAGCGTTCCGTCAAAGGACCGCCTGGTACTTTGATCGAGAAAAATTCCAAACTCTCATCCCAAGCCGGACTGGCAATAGAATAGGCGCGCATCACCGGCTTTACGTCATCAGGCAAGCCCAACATCACAAACTCGCCAGAGCGAAAACGAAGTGATTGCGGCCTCGTCACGCGGAAGCGGAAAAGCCTGTCTGTATAATGTTGTACTTCAAGCACGCGCTCAAAATGGACGTTCGACATATCATCACCGTTCGTTATACCGAACGATTTCTAGATAATTCCGAACGCTTTTGCAAGTGACATTTGGGTGTGGGCAAGTCTTGACAGGAATCTGGCACCAGCGCAGTTTAGGCGCTTCGGGGAATTCATCAGGGGAATACGTCATGTCACTGAAATTAAAGATTATTTTCACCGTTTTGATATCTGGAATCATGAGCGCGTCAGTAGCTCACGCCGCCCAGTGCGGCAACACAGCAGCTGGGTTCGAGGCTTGGAAATCAGCTTTTGCGTCTCAGGCCAAGGCAGGTGGGATCGGATCAAAAGGCCTTTCTGCGTTAGCCAGCACCTCATATTCAACTGGGACGATTTATGCTGATCGCCACCAAAAGAGTTTTAAGCTTTCACTTGATGCCTTCATGTCCAAGCGTGGCGCTGCTGGAATCGTGGCCCGCGCCAAGGGATTAAAACGCGCCAATGCCGCACTCTTTTCTTCGCTTGAGGCTCGGTATGGTGTGCCCGCTGGTCCGATCCTTGCCATTTGGGGCATGGAAACAGGGTTTGGTGCAGTCACCGGAAATCAACCCACCATCTCGGCTGCTGCCACCTTGGCCTATGATTGCCGCCGCTCGGCCTTCTTTGTTGAGCAATTGATGGCTGCATTAAAACTCGTAGATAGCGGCGCAATGTCATCATCAACACGCGGCGCCATGCATGGTGAAGTGGGCCAAACGCAATTTATGCCGAAGAACATTATGCTCTATGGCGTGGGCAGCCGGAATCTGAACAATAAGAATGATGCCCTTGCCTCCACAGCCAATTTCCTGCGCGGCCATGGTTGGCGTGCTGGTGCTGGTTATCAACCGGGTGAAGCTAATTTTGGAGCAATTCAAGGCTGGAACGCTGCAACCGTTTATCAACAAGCCATTGCGATTATGGGACGGCAAATTGATGGATAAGTTCACAGTCTTGTGAACTGGCATTATCCTTAATCCAATCTTAAATGCCTCAATCCCAAAATGGGGGCATGCTGATTTCATTTCATAACGAACAAACGCAAAATCAAAAGCTTCGTTTGGCAGAAGTTTTGGGTGCACTCACCTATGCGCTGGATATCACCGAGGGCCAACCAGAGGGGCATTCGGTGCGGTGTTGTTGGATTGGGCTATTGATTGCCGAAGAATTGAAGCTTGATGATCAGCAGACTTGGGAACTCTATTACACTTTGCTCCTTAAAGACCTTGGATGCAGCAGCAACGCCGCGCGCATTTGCGAGCTTTATCTTGCTGATGATCTAAGTTTCAAAAAAGATTTCAAACTTGTCAATGGCAGCCTGCCGCAAGCACTTCGTTTTGTCATGTCACATACAGGCCTCCAAGCGGGCATGGCCGAACGGTTCCGCGCCATCATCAACATCTTTCAAAATGGTGGCGAGATTTCGCGCGAGCTTATTGAAACCCGTTGCACGCGGGGTGCTGATATTGCGCGCAAAATGCGCTTTAGCGAAGCCGTCGCGGCGGGCATTCATGATCTGGATGAACATTGGGATGGCAGTGGCAAACCCGAAGGCAAAAAAGGAAGCGACATTTCGCTTTACGCCCGCATCGCCCTTTTAGCACAGGTCGTTGATATCTTCCGTCTTTCGGGTGGTGAAGACGCAGCACGCAAGGAAGTTGAAAATCGTTCCGGCACATGGTTTGATCCTGTGCTTGTAAAGGCCTTTAAGACAGTGGCTACGCGACCATCTTTCTGGGACGCGATGAATGGTGAGGATTTGCGCGAAATGATTTTGGACCTCGAACCGCAAAACGCCGCGATCAATTTTGATGAAGACTATCTTGACGATATCGCCGCTGGCTTTGCCCAAGTGGTCGATGCAAAAAGTCCATTTACAAAAGGTCACAGCGAGCGCGTTGCACTTTATGCGGATATGATCGCCGAGGAAATGAAACTTGAAACGTCGCATCGCCGGTGGTTGAAACGCGCGGCACTTCTGCACGATATTGGCAAATTGGGCGTCAGCAATTCAATTCTCGACAAGCCTTCTAAGCTTGACGACGCTGAATGGGTCGCCATGCGTCGCCACGCGGTTGAAACCGAAACAATTTTGTCACGCATATCAGTTTTTAAACACATGGCTCCTGTTGCTGCTGCGCATCATGAGAGGATCGACGGCAAAGGCTATCCAAAAGGCATGAAAGGCGCAGAGATTACATTTGAATCTCGTATTCTTGCGGTGGCTGATATTTTTGATGCGCTCACCGCTGACCGTCCTTACCACGCCGCGATGCCAGTTTCTAAAGCCTTGAGCATCATGAACGAAGATGCAGGCATTGCCATTGACATTAATTGCTTCGAGGCACTCAAACTCGCCTTGCAAAAAATCAACTCAAGCATCGCGGCGTAATCTTTTTAAGCCCAATCCAAAACAACCTTGCCACAGCTGCCTTGCTTCATCAGATCAAAGCCCACTTTGTAATTTTCCGCCTTCATGCGATGTGTAATCACTTTTCGCACGTCCAAGCCTGATTGCAGCATGGCAATCATTTTATACCATGTCTCAAACATCTCGCGACCGTAAATGCCCTTGATCGTCAGCGCTTTGAAAATGATTGCATTCCAATCGACAGGCATTTTACCAGAGGGAATTCCAAGCATAGCAATTTTTCCGCCCATGATGAGATGCTTTGTCATCTGTTCAAACGCCGCAGGTGCGCCAGACATTTCAAGCCCCACGTCAAAACCCTCGCGCATTCCCAGTTTATCCATTTCACTGCGCAAATCTTGGCGCGAAACATTGACCGTCACTGCGTCTGTAACTTGGTTGCAAAGTTCCAACCGATAATCATTTACATCCGTCACCACCACATGACGCGCGCCAACATGCCTGCACACAGTAGCTGCCATGATCCCAATCGGCCCAGCACCGGTGATCAACACATCTTCGCCGATCAAATCAAACGACAAAGCTGTGTGCACTGCGTTTCCGAGTGGGTCGAGAATCGCACCAATTTCATCATCAATTTCATCTGGCAGGTGGATTGCATTGAAGGCTGGAATTTTTAAATACTCGGCAAAGGCACCAGGCACATTCACGCCCACACCTTTGGTTTCAGGATCAAGATGAAAATGCCCAGCCCGCGCCATGCGGCTTTTCATTCCGATCAAATGGCCTTCGCCAGACACGCGGTCACCCACTTTCACGGTGCGCACGTGGGAACCTATTTCAACCACGCGGCCGGCAAATTCATGGCCCACGACCATCGGTACAGGGATGGTTTTCTGCGCCCATTCATCCCATTTCCAAATATGCAGATCAGTGCCGCAAATCCCCGTCTTTGCAACCCTGATCAGAATATCGTCAACGCCAATTTGCGGTGCTGGCTCATCACGTAAGGTCAAGCCCTCGGTCGTTTCGGCTTTCACAAGTGCTCGCATCAGATAACCCCCAACTCTTGGCCCGCTTGCGTAAACGCAGCGATGGCCGTTTTAATTTGTTCAGGCGTATGCGCTGCCGACATTTGGGTTCGAATACGCGCCCCGCCTTTAGGCACCACCGGGAAGAAAAACCCAGTGACATAAATCCCCAATTCATAAAGCCTTGCTGCCAATTTCTGCGCCATTTCGGCCTCACCCAACATGACCGGAATAATCGGATGCTCGCCCGCCAGTAATTTAAATCCAGCCGCACTCATCCCAGCACGAAAGGCCTTCGCATTATCATTCAACCGCACCCGCAAATCATCACCAGCCTCGGCCAAATCAATGGCCTTGTGAGACGCAGCCACAATTGCCGGCGGCAGCGCATTGGAGAAAAGATAAGGCCTTCCCCGTTGGCGCAATAGATCAACAATCGGTTTTGATGCTGCCACGTATCCGCCCATTGAACCGCCAAGCGCTTTTCCCAATGTGCCCGTGAGAATATCAACTTTCACACCCGCTCTTGCAGGGGTGCCGCGCCCTTGTGCGCCCGTAAAACCCGTAGCATGGCAATCATCCACCATGATCAACGCGTCATATTGATTGGCAAGTTTACGAATATCTTTCAAATTCGCGTAATAGCCATCCATCGAAAACACGCCGTCTGTTACAATAACAATCCGTCGCGCATGAGCATCGCGCGCCGATTTCAACTGGGTTTCCAGATCGCTCATATCGCTATTGGCAAAGCGATACCGCTTGGCCTTGGAAAGCCTAATGCCATCGATGATAGAAGCATGATTGAGACTATCTGAGATGATTGCATCTTGCTCGCCAAACAGCGGCTCAAACACCGCACCATTGGCATCAAAACAAGCCGCAAACAAAATCGAATTTTCCATCTGCACATAACCCGCAATGCGCGTCTCTAAGGCATGGTGCAAGTCGGTTGTGCCACAAATGAACCGCACCGACGCCATGCCCAGCCCATGCGTATCAAGCGCATGTTTAGCCGCCCCAATCAAAGCCGGATGATTGGCCAAGCCTAAATAATTATTGGCGCAAAAATTTAAAACCTGCCTGCCGCCAGCGACGCCAATACTGGTGCCCTGCGCTGTCTCAATCTCGCGCTCAGTCTTCCAAAGTGATTGCCCATGAATGGCCTCAAGCTCTTGGCCCAATGATTGCAGAAATGCCGACATGATCAAACTCCGTTATCAGATGTATGATACCTCAAACGGAGCAGCGCAATCCGTGAAAATTGCTCAACGGGCAGTTGCCCAAGTTTCGGGGTTTGCGCGCTTCCAAAATTCCGCATAAGCACCTTGTCCCTTCAATAATTCGCCTGCAGCGATTGTTGGATGCAAATCGGCAAGTGTTAAAATCCGTCCGTCCCCTACGCGTTGCGAGATATGGTAAGGGCGCAATTCAGTGGGTGAAGACATACCTGCAGCGGCCAACATTTCTGCGAATGATTTAATCGTTTCGCGGTGGAAGTTCTTTACCCTTTCGGCCTTACTCGGTACGACAATAGCCCGTTGCCGCAAAGGGTCTTGCGTGGTCACACCTGTAGGGCAATGGCCCGTGTGGCAGGTCTGCGCTTGGATGCAACCCACAGCAAACATAAAGCCGCGTGCCACGTTGCACCAGTCGGCGCCAAGTGCAAAAGCCCGCGCCATATCAAATCCCGTGATAATTTTTCCAGCACAGCCCAGTTTGATTTTACCGCGCAATCCCGCGCCAATTAAAGCGGCATTCACAAAAGCTAAACCATCGCGTAAAGGCATGCCAATATTGTCGATGAATTCAGCTGGCGCTGCCCCCGTGCCGCCTTCCTTGCCATCTACAACGATGAAATCAGGCGCGTCATTCAGTTCAACCATTGCCTTGCAAATCGCCATAAATTCAGAGCGATGACCGATGCACAGTTTAAAACCCACAGGCTTACCGCCAGATAATTTGCGCAGTTTAGCGATGAACTCAATCAATTCCTTTGGTGTGGAAAACGCTGAGTGTGCCGCTGGCGAAATACAATCCTTGCCAATTTCCACGCCACGAATAATTGCAATTTCAGGCGTCACTTTCGCAGCTGGCAAAACCCCGCCATGGCCAGGCTTGGCCCCTTGGCTGATTTTGATTTCGATCATTTTAATTTGTGGGTCGTTTACCGTTGCCGCGAAATTATCTTCGTTGAATGTGCCGTCAGCATTGCGACAGCCAAAGTAACCTGAGCCAATTTCCCAAATTAAATCGCCACCCGCTTCGCGGTGATATGGGCTGACCGAGCCTTCGCCTGTATCATGAGCAAAGCTCCCCATCTGAGCGCCCAGATTTAGCGCGCGAATGGCATTGGCCGATAAAGCACCATAGCTCATTGCAGAGATATTGAGCACTGATGCCGAATAAGGCTGGGTGCAACGCGGGCCACCGATCGTCACCCGAAATAATTCTTTCGTCAACGGAGCAGGGGCAATCGAATGCAGCATCCATTCGTGGCCCTCGGCATAAACATCGCCTTGCGTACCGAATGGCTTTTTGTCTAACTCGCGCTTGGCGCGTTGATAAACTATAGCGCGGCGTTCACGCGGAAAGGGTCTGCCGTCAGTATCGCCTTCAAAGAAATATTGGCGCATTTCAGGACGGATTTTTTCGAAGAAGAATCGCAAATGCCCGATGATTGGATAATTGCGCAATATCGCGTGCCGCGTCTGGATCAAGTCCCTGATGCCAATCAGTGTCAGGCTTGTAAATATCAGAAAGACGGTCCATTGCAATTTCGGAAAATATGGCATGCCTTTCAAAGCCATCGCGGCCAAAACTGCAAAAATTGCACTATAGGTGAGTGCAAAAAACCGACCTGTAAACATTGCCTTCAAATCCATGTTCCGTCCTTTCATGGAGAGTTTCTAATATAGGAATATGGCGAAATAATGGTATTCCTATATATAGGAAATAAATATTATCCACCAGGCACGCGCGGCAACAAATAGATTTCCGATGATACAGGAAGTTTTGTGTCGAGTTGATCACGATAAATTTTGCCGCCAATTGAAACCGCAACACCACGTTTGATGTGTGGTTCCATGCCAGGGTATTCTTCGGACAGCTTGCGAAACAGCTCGCGGATTGTTGAGGCCTCGATAAAAACCGAAGAGGCGCCGCCTGCCATTGGCCGCAGCGCCCCCCAGAGGTGGATTTCTAATTTTGCCACGTTCACATCTTGGCGGATTTAATCGCCTTCAAGATGCGTGGTGGCGACATTGGAATGTGATGCATGCGAACACCCGTGGCATTGGTCACGGCAATTGACACTGCCGCCAATGGTGGGACAATCGGCGTTTCACCAACGCCGCGGACGCCATATGGGTGATGCGGATTTGGAATTTCCAAAATCTGCGTGTCAATCATCGGCAGGTCTGAACATACTGGAATACGGTAGTCCAAGAACGCCGCATTTTGCAGACGGCCATTGGTTCCGTAAACATATTCTTCATTCAACGCCCAGCCAATTCCTTGTGCTGCGCCGCCTTGATATTGGCCTTCAACATAGGATGGGTGCATGGCTTTGCCGGCGTCTTGGATCACGGTGTAACGCGTAATCGTGGTCTTGCCAGTTTCCTTATCGACATGCGCATCGCAGATGTGAGTGCCGAATGAAACACCAGCATTATCAGCTACGATTTCAGAGTGACCAGCAATCGGGCCGCCTGTGCCGCCAGCACCTTTGGCCAAATCTTTTAGTGTCAATGGCGCAAGGTTGCCACGGCTAGCGCCTTTGGCTTTGGCTTCGCCGTCAACCCATTCGACATCATCAACTGGAATTTCCCAAGTCTTTGCAGCACGTTCACGCAGAATAGTGATTGCGTTGCGAGCCGCAAACACAGCGGCCATGGAAGAGGAGAATGTGCCACGGCTGCCATCGGTCATATCGTTATGCCCGAGCGATGATGTGTCAGCCACAATCACGCGCACAGCCTCGTAAGGAACACCCAGTTCTTCAGCTGCAGCAAGTGCGAGAGAAGCACGTGAACCACCCACATCCATGGTACCAACAGCCACGGTAATAGTGCCATCAGGTGTCACGTTCAGATCAACACAAGTTTGGCCTCCAAAGTTAAACCAGAAACCGCAAGCCATGCCGCGACCCGTATCTTTGGCCAATGGCGCTTTCATGTGCGGATGATTTTTTGCAGCTTGCAGCGTAGCACCAATCCCAATAGGGCCATAAACAGGGCCATAGGATGACTTGGTGCCTTCCTTGGCTGCGTTTTTAATGCGCAGCTCAACGGGATCCATGCCAATGGCTTTTGCCACTTCATCAATGGTGTTTTCGACAGCAAAGCACGATTGCGGAGCCGAAGGTGCGCGGTAAGCTGCGGTCTTGGGGCGGTTGACGATCGCATCCTTGCTCAGTGATTTGCAGTTTTTAATATCATAGCAAGCCCAAGTGGTCATTGCACCAAACTCAGCCCAGTTCGACGGGAAAGCTCCACCATGATAGCGAAGCTCCGCAAAAGCGGCTGTAATCGTGCCGTCTTTCTTGGCACCAATTTTCACATCGATGGAGGTTGAAGACGTTGGGCCTGTGCAACGGAACACTTCTTCACGGCTCATTGTCAACTTCACGGGGCGGTTTGCCTTGCGCGAAAGGGCGAGTGCCAAAGGCTCAGTCCAAATATGCGTTTTGCCGCCAAACCCGCCACCAATTTCAGATGCGGTCACCCGCAGCTTGTTGGCATCAAGGCCCAGCAAAGCGGCGCATTGGTTGCGGTAGACAAAGTGACCTTGTGTGCACACCCACATCTCAGCTGCACCGTCTGGTGAAACAGAAGCAAGGCAGGAATGCGGTTCGATGTAGCCCTGGTGCGTTTGCTCAGTCTTATAAGACTTCTCGATAATCACATCAGCTTCAGCAAAACCTGCGTCCAAATCACCATGGCCATATTCGGCTTGCTTGTTGAAGTTTGAAGCCTTGGTTGGTTTTGGCTCAATGCCATCGGTGAAAATATGATCGTGGATCACAGGTGAAGTTGGTTTTAATGCTTCATCAACATCGGTCACATGCGGCAGGATTTGATAATCAACTTTGATCAGCTTTAAGGCTGCGCGCGCTGTTGTTGCATCAATGGCGGCAACAGCGGCAACGGCGTGACCATCATACAAAACCTTTTTGCGGGCCATGCAATTTTCGAGAATATCGAGCATGGCGCGATCACCATTGGTGAGGTCGGGCAAATCGGCGGAAGTGATGATTGCTTTCACGCCAGCAAGCTTTTCCGCCTTTGAAATATCTATCTTTTTGATAATGGCGTGCGGGTGCGGTGAACGCAAAACAAGCGCCACAAGTTGACCTGGAGCAGACGTATCGGCGCCATAGCGCGCACGGCCTGTGACCTTATCAACGCCATCGGGGCGGCGCACACGTGTGCCAATGACTTTGAATTTCTTGATTTCGAGATCTTGATCGAGTGGCATGATTTTATCCTCTCATTTCTTTTGCAGCGGCTTGAACGGCCCGCACGATTTTATCATAGCCTGTGCAGCGGCAAAGATTGCCTGCAAGACCGTAACGAATTTCTTCTTCTGTCGGATCAGGGTTTTTGCGCAGCAGCGCTTGAGCGGCCATCAAAAAGCCCGGTGTACAGATGCCGCATTGAAGCGCTGCGCCGTCAATGAAGTGTTGTTGCAGCGGATGAAGTTTTGCACCGTCGGCCATGCCTTCAATGGTTTCAAGCTTTTTACCGTTCATCTCAGCGCCCAGCACGAGGCATGAGCAAACCAAGCGGCCATCAAGGATCACGCTGCAAGCACCGCAATCGCCGGTGCCGCAGCCTTCCTTGGCACCTGTTAAGCCAATCCGGTTGCGCAGCACATCGAGCAGCGATTCATCAGGAGCGCAGACAAATTCGACTGCATCGCCATTGATTGTTGTATTGACATGAGCACCCATATTATTTGCCTCCTGCACGGGCATAAGCCGTTTCAGCAGCGCGGCGTGCAAGCACACCTGCCACATCTGTTCTAAATTCTATCGTGCCGCGCTTATCATCGATGGGCTTACACGCCGCTGAACATAAGGCGGCGAGATTTGCTTTGGCGGCATCATCAAGCTTGGTGCCGATAATAGCCTTGGCCGCTTCCTTGACCAAAAGCACTGTGGTGGACACAGCCCCTAATGCCACACGGGCTTTGGTGATCACACCCTTGCCATCAAGCGTCAGGTTTACACCCACGCTGACCACAGCAATGTCCATTTCAGTGCGCGGTGTGAAACGCAAATAGGCATCACCCGATTTGGCTGCCTTTTTTGGCAAATCAATCGACGTAATGATTTCACCCTTTTTCAAATTGTTGCGGCCCACACCAGCGGCCACATCTTCAACTGCTAATTTACGGTTGCCCTTAGGGCCAGCGATTGAAACTTTTGCACCCGCAGCAACTAAGGCCGGAACGCTGTCTGCAGCCGGCGATGCATTGCACATATTGCCCGTCATGGTGGAACGGCCTTGGACTTGGCGCGAGCCAATCAAATTTGCGGCATCAGCAACGCCCGGCCAAGCTTTTACAAAGGCTGCATTTTCAAGAATGGCAACACAAGGAACGGCAGCACCGATTGAATAACCGCCAGCGCCCTTTTTGATTTCGTTCATGCCTTTGACGCGTTTGATATCAACAACCAGATCAGGCTCAATCATTCCGGCCTTCATCTTCACCAGCAAATCAGTTCCGCCAGCGAGAATGTAAGCGATGCCTTTTTCCTTGGCCATTAAACTCACAGCTTCTTTGGCTGTGCTTGGCGTTTCATATCGCATATTTTCCACCCATTATTGAATTCAGTTTCTTAGTTTGATCTATAACAGGGTCATTGGTCAACAGGTTGCGGCATTGCGACCCGTGCATGGCCGAATGCGCTAAGGTGTTTTGACTTTTATAACGAATAGCCAAGAAGACACCAAATTTGTATTTTGATCAACTTATTTGACTTTTGGGTGGTGGGACAGTTTGAATTTTGGCTTTTGGCTATTGACCGGAAGTGGGCGACGCTTACCTAGGTAGACGCGGTTGACCCGAAGCGGCTACTACGCTTGATGAGACGGAAACAACTTTTTGACGATAATCGCGGGAGCGAGGAAACCGAGAAACATGAAAAGTTAACGCGAGAAACAGGAATTAGACTCGAAAGATGTCTACCCACTCTCTCTGAATTCGGGATGGAATGGTTTTGACGCTACTAGGCCGCCCAAATCTATCAAACTGATCTCCAATTTTACTTTTCCATTCTGGAAGATCCTCGTCCTCCAAAGCTGTGGCTGGTCCACAAGCAAAAAGAATTATAACAAGCCACCAGGCTAAATTATTATTGAATTCAGGATTCATACTGCCCCCAATCATGTAAACGGTGTTGGTTTTCTGAGCCCCTAGAAAGTCGCGTACTTCATCAATAGTTGCTTTTGCCGAAACGAGCTTTTTATGAAGTTTTGGATTAACTACGGAACTCACAAGCAGGACACATAGTATGTCAATCCAACCAGCGAGAAGGTTTTCATTGGTGGCCTCTGCAGGGAGGAGCGCAATTTTTGAAAACACTTTTCCTACGTCTCTGAGTGAAACCTCATTTTGTCCTGCAACATGCGACAAAAGCTCGACACACCTCTTCGACACTTTTGGCGGTAAGTTCATGTCTGCAATCAACTGATTAGCATAGCGCGTCATAACAGTCTGATCGGTTTGAAGTCCGATAAAGCGAGGAAGCGAAAATGACACATTTATGAATTTTCGCAGGTAGCTCTCAGCATCTATATCACCGCCATATCTCGCCTTAACACTGTTCTCGAGTGCCGCTCCGTTAACTCCAGGTATGAAGTGAACTTTCGCAACTGAAAAAAAGTGTTTGATGACCTCCAATACCAAAAGGGCATAATCCGGTCGGCAACGGTCTAACTCGTCAACAACAATAACGATTGGAGCAGATTCATCTTTCGTCAGTTTAACTAGCAATTCCTTGAAAGACTTTATTGCATCTTTGCGTTCTTTTTCTGTTTCCCAAAGTTGTTGAGCAGCATCTTTAACTTCTGAACTGGTGGCGTCCGCAAGAACGTCGCCGATCTCATCAAGGTGCTGCTTGGCTCCAAATGTGGCAAGAGAAAGCGCAATTCCGAATGCCGGTTTTGCGAGCTTTGCCGCCGCTGTCTTCCATTTGGCAAGCGTCGATTGTTGTTCCTTTGGGATCCGTTCGCTTATCGAAGTGATAATCGAAACAAGAGGGTCTGAAAGATAGTCACTCTCGAAAGCGTCAAAATAAACAGTTACGGCTGTTCCGCCGTTCTCCTTTTTGTGTGCGGCCACCCATCTCTTCAGAAAATAGGTTTTTCCGGAACCCCATTTGTCATCTAATGCGAGAACGATTGGATCTTCTATTCTCTCAACCAGATCCGAAAGCTGTTTCGAAATTGTTTTGCGTTTGAGGATATCAACTTCGAATCCGGTTTCGTAAAGAGAGACATCACTATCTTGTGGAAATAGTTTCATTAAATACCTCAATTGATCGGTCAGGTTAATTTCAGGACTTTATAAGGGCAGCAAGTACTGGGTAATGAGCATATGTACTAAAACACAATTGACTTTAAGCCGGAAGTTCCTTCCGCTCCTAGTTTTTCGCAGCGGTCGACACGAATTCGTTTAACTTCTACTAACCATTAGAACGCAGAAGTTGCCGGACGACGTCTGGTTCATTTTCGATGATGCGCAAGTGAACGGCGGTGGGGTCGCTGATGCTGCGTTTGTCTTGTTCCCATTTGCGATAACCAGACACACTCCTGCTCATGAAAGATTCCTCTGCAAAAGTCTGAGTTTGTTGAAACAACCCTTCGAGGCTCTCTTTGTTCGCACCTCAGGGTGAGGTAAGCTATGTTCGCACCTCAGGGTGAGGTAGTTTGTTGATATCCCTCACCCTGAGGTGCGAGCTCTCACGAGCCTCGAAGGGTTGGCGGCAATAGGAACGAACTTTTGTAGAGGCATCATGAGATGTGCTTTTGCGGCTTAGTCAATTTCGCATTTTTGCGAACTTCGCTTGGATCAAGCGGCGTGTGGACAATGGCATGGCCTTTGCCCTTGGCGTGGGTCAAAGCTTCACTAAGTGATTGAATAAGATCGTCACCAAACTTGCTCATGATTTTTTCCTTGCTGATTTCGTCAAAAGCCAGATGGAATCCCTACACCGTTACCACGTCAACAATAATCCCGCCCTTGTCCAAAGCGGCCTTCAACGCGACGCCGGGCATGGCGTTGGTGATCAGGCGATCAAAATCATTGTAGTCGCAAACTTGGACCAGTGATGACTTTTCAAACTTTGATGAATCGGAGAGGACAACGCGGTGCTCGGCGCGTCTTAACGCCATATAAGCCAAATTCGCTTCATCCAATTCAGCATCCATCGGCCCGAGCTGCACGTCAATTGCCCCAACCGAGATAAATGCGTATTTTACCTTGAACCACGAGAAAAATTCGACAGCGGTATCACCGAAGGATGCGCCGTTGTCGCCCTTCAATGCGCCGCCGGCCATATAGACTTTATTTCCATTCACAAGCGCCAAGTTGCGCGCGATATAGGACGAATTCGTGACAATGGTGAGGTTGCGCTTGGCTCGCAGTTCTTGCGCGAAGATGCTGGTTGTTGTGCCTGTGTCGATCATCATGCTGTCGCCATCTTGCACAAGCTGGCACGCAAACTTAGCAATGGCGCGTTTTGCGTCAGCATTTTCGCGCAGGCGGCGTTCAAACGGGGCTTCACCTCCAAGATTTGGAAGCGCTAGTTCACCGTGAAGTTTAAGGATAGATCCGTCAGCTACCAATATTTTGGCATCACGCCTGATGGTTTCGTCAGAGACTCGGAGCTCGGTTGCAAGCTGAATGATCGTCGCTCTGCCATGGTCACGTATGAAGTTGAGTATTTCCGTCTGCCTTTTTGAGGTTTTGTGGCTTTCCATGTGTTTTGTGACAAATTGTCTCGCGTTGTCTTGTTGAATTCCAATATAAATAACACAAATTGATCATATCTCAACATAAATCCACAATCTGTTTGACTCGGTGCGATTTTTGCGCAATTTTAGGTACATCTCAACCGAGTGCGGTTAGGATAATCAAAAGGCTGCCATCCCCGCTTCCTGCACGGGGGTCGGTCTAGGTCATGTAACTGCCCCCGGTGCATGATTTGGTGACTGCTGATACTTTGGCGATGGCAGCTGATTTGATTTTGAAGGTTTTTCAGGCGCTTTGATTGGCTCTAGCTTGGTGCCCGTAGAGCGCTTCTTTGGAGCTATTGATGACGGTTGCAGAAGCGCGGGTGAGGGGGCTTGCCATTTGGAAAGACCTGAAAACTCTTCAACCGTTAAAAGGTGGCGTCAGCAATGCCAGCTTTACCGTTCAAGATATGTCCGGAAAATTTGTGGCGCGCGTCGGTGAAGATTATCCATTTCATCAAGTTTCGCGTGATCGAGAAGCGATAGCCACGCATGCCGCGTTTGAGGTGGGCCTTTCTCCCGAAGTGATTCACATTGAAAATGGTTTGATGGTTGTGCGTCACATTGATGCCCGCACGTATGAAGAATCAGATGTGCGCGCAAACAGAGAAGCTTGCGTCGAAATGATCATACGATGCCACCGCGATATGGGCAAGCGCGTGGGGGGGCAGGGTGCCATTTTCTGGGTCTTCCAAATTTTGCGTGATTATGCCGCCACACTTCATTCTGCTGGACACACACGCGCTTTAGAAATTCCAAGATGGCTGGGTATCATTGACCGCTTAGAGGCGGTGCAAATTCCGATGCCGATTATTTTTGGTCATCATGATTTGTTACCCACAAATTTTATGGATGATGGAAAAAGGCTTTGGCTGATTGATTGGGAATATGGCGCGTTTGGAACGGCGATGTTTGATCTTGCCAATATTGCCGCTGCAAATTCTTTCGATGAAAATTTAGAAAGCCAAATGCTTCTGCAATATTTTGGCCACACACCTGATCTTGCAACTTTGCGGGCCTATTATGCCATGCAAGTTGCCGCCGCTTTACGCGAAGCGATGTGGGGCATGGTCTCTGAGCTTTATCTCAAAGCGCCGGGTGTGGATTATGTGGCTTATGCTGCGGAATATCTGGGGCGCTTTGACGCTATTTTCAAAAATTATGAAACAAGGTTTGAATCTTTATGACTGATACTTTTCCGACCCATGCCGATATTGTCGTGATAGGGGGGGGAATCATAGGCTGTTCTACGGCCTATCATCTGGCGCGCGACCACAAAGCCAATGTTGTTGTTCTCGAACAGAATAAAATTACTTCAGGCTCTACATGGCATGCCGCTGGTTTGGTGGGGCAACTGCGATCGTCGGCCTCGATCACCCAGGTTTTGAAATATTCAGTTGAACTCTATAAAAATCTCGAAAAAGAAACTGGCTTGCAGACAGGTTGGAAAATGACTGGTTGTTTACGCCTTGCCACGAACAAGGATCGGTGGACCGAATATCAGCGCCTCGCCACAACGGCGCAGAGCTTTGGCATGGAAATGAATTTGCTTTCTCCTACCGAGGTGAAAAAGATGTTTCCGCTTCTTGAAACAAAAGATTTGGTAGGTGCCTCATATTTACCAACTGACGGACAGGCTTCACCATCTGACATTACGCAATCGCTGGCCAAGGGCGCGCGCATGCATGGTGCTAAATTCTATGAAGGTGCGCAGGTTACAGGCTTTGATATTGTTGAGGGCCGCGTGATTGCTGTGAAAACAAATCTTGGTTCCATCACCTGTTCACGCGTCGTTAATTGTGGAGGCATGTGGGCGCGGCAGATTGGAGCAATGGCTGGTGTAAATGTTCCGCTACAACCCGTGAAGCACCAATATGTCATTACTGAAAAAATCGAAGGGCTTGCCAGTGATGCGCCGACGATTCGTGATCCTGATTTGCGCACTTATTTTAAAGAAGAAGTGGGCGGGCTGATGTTTGGTGGCTATGAGCCCAATCCCAAGACCTGGGTGCAAGAAGACGTTCCGGCAAATTTTGAATTTCAATTGTTTGATGATGATTTTGACCACTTCGAGCAACATATGGGCAATGCATTGCTGCGCATTCCGGCTTTGGAAAAAACTGGAATCAAAAAAATGATCAATGGGCCTGAAAGCTTTACACCCGATGGCAATTTTATTTTAGGTGCAGCGCCGGAGTTGAAGAATTTTTATGTCGGTGCTGGCTTCAATGCATTTGGCATTGCCGCTGGTGGTGGTGCTGGTTGGGTGTTGGCCGACTGGGTGATGAAGGGTGAAGCGCCGACAGATTTGTGGAGCGTTGATATTCGGCGTTTTGCGTCGATGCATAAAGACCGCGCTTGGGTTAATGAGCGCACGCTTGAAGCTTATGGCAAGCATTACACCGTGGCATTTCCGTTTGAGGAATATGTTTCAGCACGGCCACGTCTCAAATCACCACTTTATGAAACACTGAAAAAAAAGGGTGCAAGTTTTGGTTCAAAGTTGGGTTGGGAACGGCCTAATTGGTATGCTGCTGTGGGCGCGCCCGCCGAAGATGTTTATAGAATGGGCCGCCAAAATTGGTTTGCCAGTGTTGGTGCAGAGCATAAAGCCGTTCGTGAAACAGCGGGGCTGTTTGATCAATCATCTTTTGCCAAATTTGAAATGAAGGGGCCGGACGCTGAAGCGGTTCTGAATTATGTTTGTGCCAACAAAATTCCTGCAGAGCCGGGACGGCTGGTTTATACACAATTGCTCAATCAACGCGGCGGGATTGAATGCGATCTTACCGTTGCAAGATTGTCTGAGGATCATTTTTATATCGTTACTGGAACGGGTTTTCGTACGCATGACTTCCATTGGATTGCTGATCATATTCCGCAGGATGCGAAGTTGCGATTTGTGGATGTGACCGAACATTTTGGAACATTGTCTTTGATGGGGCCATTGTCGCGCGAAATTTTACAGAAGACGACCTATGGCGATATTTCGGCAAAGGGGTTTAAATTTGGTGATGCAAAGACCATCGGCCTCAAAGGCCATCCGGTGCGAGCTTTACGTGTGACCTATGTGGGCGAGCTTGGTTATGAATTGCATGTGCCGATTTATGCTTTGGCAGATGTTTATATGGCTTTGATGCGGGCTGGTGAACCAATGGGGTTAAAGCTGGCTGGCTACCGGGCCATTGAATCGCTGAGGCTTGAAAAAGGTTACCGTGCCTGGGGTGCTGATATTACGCCCAATGATACGCCGCTTGAAGCGGGGCTTGGATGGGCGGTGAAATTGAAGAGTGGCTCCGATTTTATAGGGCGCGCCGCATTGGACGCCAAGAAAAACAAGCCACTTCAGAAAATGCTGGTGGGTTTTACGACCGAGCGCGAAGATGTTGTATTGCTTGGACGCGAAACGATTTTGCGCGATGGCAAGTTTGCGGGGTATCTGACTTCGGGTGGCTTTGGCTACACGTTAGCTAAGCCGATTGGATATGGCTATGTACGAAATACCGATGGTGTTTCAGATGATTATGTGATGACGGGGAGTTATGAATTGGTGGTGGCGCAAGAAAAAGTTAAGGCCATGCCACATTTAAAGCCACTTTATGACTCTTCCAATGAGCGTATCAAAGCTTAAGCGCAACACAGCTTTTATATCTGCGGTCAACACTCTCGGCAAAATTCTGCGTGGTCATATGGCGGCGGATTTTGGGGCTGTTGAGTTCGATGGATGGGACCACGGCAAAGGCTACGGGTTGCTTGATGCTGCGGCCATACAGATCGCGTAACTGGAGGTAGGTTTGCGTCGCCGGAAATTCGGCAGATTTTTCCTTAAGCAAATCGGCCCGCAGTTTTTTATCATCAATGCCAAGATTGAATGTCTTGATCACCGCGCGCAATGCTGCTTCTGTGTTGCTGACTTTGGTTAAAACTTGTTGATTTTTATCATAGAGCAACAAGTCACCATCGGTTGCCAGTTTGATTTTACTCAGTGTACTGATGATTTTCTGGAAGGCGGCGTTGCGGCTGGCATAGCGGCCCGCATTATAATCAGCAAAGCGATAGATTTTGCGGTTGTAACCTGAGTCATATCCCAGCAATTGCATCACGCCATAATGCATGCCGCCATGCCTCGTGTAGAGATCATCGTGCACTGCATAAACATCTGCCAAATTCATGGGTAAATAACGTCCTTGGCGGGCTTTGGCCAAGGCAAAGCGCACCGAGACCTGCATTGAGCCAATGGTGTTGATGTCGTTGCGGTCTTCAATCATTTGATTGAGTAGGCCGCTTTGCACGAGCAGCGAAAGGCTAGAACGCTTGCCGGCATCATCGACGATGGAACGATAGGTCATATCCAGATCACGCTCGGTCTTGGCAGCGCGGATGCGCGCCATATAGCTTTCTCCAAGGCTAGGCGATGTCTCCAGAAAATTGAGGGCCACGCGGCCAAGAATGGGGATGCGGCCTAGTTTTGTTTGCAAGGTTTTTTCGGCGAGGCTGCCTAGGCCAGGCACAGAAGGATCGGCCACGAAGCCAGATTCCTGAGAGATCACAGCGATTGCAGAGCAGATGTTTTCACGGCTGGCTGGCAGGGACTCGGTTCGTAACACATCGAGCAAATCAATGGCCCAACCTTGTGGGTCAACCACATTTGGCCGGGCGTTGCGTATGAGCTTGGTGGTGTCCGCAATCGAGGCTTCTTCAGCATGGGCGAAGATGGTGCTGGCCAAAAGAGTTATGAGAACCGCAAATCGTTTCATAACGTCGGTTTTAGCGAGATTTGTGGCCAATTTATATTGCTTCGTTTGCGGTGCTGCGATACGCCAGTTTATAGAGGAGAAATTGATGTTTACGAAAGCCGATGCTTTGAAACTTGACGCAGATGACATGCTGAAACACAAGCGCGCTGAATTCTCAATCCCTGAAGGCATGATTTATCTTGATGGCAATTCGCTCGGGGTTTTGCCAAAGGCTGCGGTGGCGCGGGTGAAGCACGCGGTTGATGTGGAATGGGGTGTTGATCTAATTACCTCGTGGAACAAGCATGGATGGTTTCAAAAGCCCTTGGTGATTGGCAATAAGATCGCGAGGTTGATTGGTGCACCGAAAGACAGCGTGATCGTTGCGGATTCAATTTCGATCAACATGTTTAAAGTTCTCAGTGCCGCACTGGCTAAAAATCCATCGCGTAAAGTGATCGTGTCTGACTCAGGAAATTTTCCAAGCGATCTTTATGTGGCCCAAGGTTTAAGCGGCTTCTTGAATGATGGGCACACCTTGCGCGTGGTGGAACCAGAGGCGGTGATGGATGCAATCACCGAGGACGTGGCAGTGGTGATGTTGACGGAAACGGATTATCGCAGCGCGCGCCGCCATGACATGAAAGCAGTGACGGATAAGGCACATGCAATGGGTGCTTTGATAATTTGGGATTTGGCCCATTCTGCGGGAGCCGTGCCCGGACGCTTAGAAGAGGTGAATGCCGATTTCGCTGTTGGTTGCACCTATAAATATTTGAACGGCGGCCCCGGTTCTCCCGCTTTTATTTTTGTGCATCCGCGTTTGCAAAACGAAGTGATGCCCGCATTGGTGGGTTGGTGGGGTCATGCGGCACCTTTTGCTTTTGCGCCAGAGTTTGAAGTGGCATCAGGCATCATCCGCATGCAATGCGGGACGCAACCGATGCTATCGATGCAAGCACTCGATGCGGCGATAGATGTGTGGGCCGATGTGGAGATGGTTGATGTTTATGCCAAGGCGCAAAAAATGTGTGCGCTGTTTACGGAGTTGGCCGAGGCGCGGTGTGGTGCTCATGGTGTTACGCTCTATGGCTCACGCGATTTTGCTCATCGCGGCAGCCATGTCTGTCTGCGCCATGCGCAAGCCTATGCCATCATGCAAGCCCTCATTTCGCGCCGGGTGATCGGCGACTTCCGCGCCCCCGATATGATGCGCTTTGGATTTGCGCCTTTGTATAACTCATACACAGATGTGTGGGATGCGGTGGAGGTGCTGCGCGAGGTGTTGGATGAGCGGTTGTGGGACGTGCAGCAGTTTCGGGAGCGGAAGGCGGTGACGTGAGAATTTCTCAAGTAATACACTTCCCCTCACCTATCCCATTGCTCCGCAACGGGCCCCTTTCCTCTCCCGCTTTGCGGTAGAGGACGATCAGATAATTTCCGCTTTCTTATCCGCCTCAACCAACTCCACACGCCGCTTGTTTGCATCGCCGAAGCCGCCGCCGCCGGGGAGGTCTAGGATTAGGCTGTCGCCTTTGGGGACGAGGTGGATGCCTTTGTCGGGTAGTGCTGCACCGCTGCCTAATCTTGCCGCGCCAAGCGAACCTGGTTTGCCGCCGTCTCGGCCTTGGGCTGGGTGTTTGATGCGGTCGAAGGTGGCGGCGCTGATGGTGAAGGGGGCAGCTTCACGGTTGCGGATTTCGAATCTTTGCGAAAGTCCACCGCGATATTCGCCTTCACCGCCACTGCCCTTCAAGAATTGTTTTTCTTTAAACCAGAGTGGGCATTGGCTTTCGGTGATCTCGACGGGGATGCCGCCGATGCCTGAGGGGAAAGCCATTGTGGAGAGGCCGTCTTTGCCGGGCCTGCCGCCGATGCCACCGAGGCCTATTGCCAGCACGCCAAAATCACTCGTGCCGTCCAACGCAGCGCGCGCCACGCGGCCATGGGCGGAATTGAGAGAGATCATCCAAATGCTGCCTGCGGATTCTGCCTGGACTTTTCCGGGCAGCGCCTGCGCCAAGCAACCAAACACAGCATCGGCCAACATTTGCCCCGTCACATGCCGCGAGGTGACGGGCGAGGGGCGGATGGGATCAACGATGGTATGTGGCTCGGTGATGATGTCAAAACATGAAAGCGAGCCGATATTGTTTGGCACATGAGGGGCGATGATAGCTTTCAGTGCGAAGACAGAATAGGCCAATGAATATGTGCGTGGGGAATTGATACCATATATTGAAGCGGCAGATGTGCCTGTATAATCAACAATAATCTTGCCATTTCTGATGATGAGTCTTGCTTTGATCGTGACGGGCGCTTCATATCCATCCAGCGGCATGATGTAAGACCATTCGCCATCAGGCAAAGCCTTGATTGCTTCGCGCGCGCCTTTCTCCGAAGTATTTAAAATGTGATCGCCCAGTTTATCAAGCGACGTCATGTTGAATTCAGTCATCATCTCCACGAGGCGGCGCGCGCCTGTATCATTAGCACTGATGAGTGAGAGCAGATCGCCTTTTACTTCAACTGGATTGCGGCTATTGGCCAAAATGATGCTGAGCAATTCATCGTTCAGCTTGCCTTGTTTGCGGATCATCAGATGCGGGATCAGCGTTCCTTCTTCGAAGCTCGAATTTGCTTTTGCCGAGAAACCCACACCACCCACATCAATCACATGACAGGTGGATGCAAAGAAGGCGACGAGTTTTTGTTTAAGGAAAACCGGCGTCATCATCACATAGTCAAATAGATGACCAGTGCCGAGCCACGGATCATTGGTGCAATAAACATCTCCGGGTCTCATGGTGTGTTGCGGATATTTTTCGAAGAAATGTGCAACGGCGGTAGCCATTGTGTTTACGTGGCCTGGCGTTCCGGTCATCGCTTGGGCGATCATATGGCCTTGCGTGTTGTAGACACCGGCAGAAAGATCACCAGCTTCACGTGTGATCGTGCCAAATGCTGTGCGGAGAAGTGATTGCGCCTGTTCTTCGACAACAGCGATCAAGCGGTTCCACATCACTTGGGTTTTGATGGCGTCTAATGCAGCTTTGCTCATTTGTTTTTTTCCATCACGATGTAGCCCAGTGAATTAATTTTGGCGTTGAAGTTAGCGCCCACGATTGTGGATGTTTCATGCTCTGCAATAATGGCTGGGCCTTTAAGAGACATGCCGGGTCTGAGATCAAAGCGCCAATACACGGGGGCGTTTGCGAGCTTGCCTAAGGCTGCATCGTAGATCTTCCGTGTACGGAGGGGTTTTAGGGCTTTGCGTTTTGCAACAGTTTTGGCGACGGCGGGTTTGCCAACACGTGATGAGCAAGTGAGTGACCATGTGATGGCTTCAGCCTGTTGATTCGGAATGGTGAGGCCGTAGATTGACGCATAGGTTTTTTCGAATGTAGCTTTGAGTTTCGTCCCATCGGTTTTGGTTAGTGTGCGGATGGGGATGGCGACCTGAATTTCATGGCCCTGGCCCACGTATCTGCAATCGGCGACAATATGGATAAACGGCTTTTCGTTTTTGAGTGCTGGCTTCACCACGGCTTCAGCATCATGCGTCATTTGTTTGATGAGTGCGTTCACATGGGCGGCGTCAAAATGATCGAGATTGACGGCGAAAGATTTGGTAATTTCGTAAGCGACTGGGGCTTGCAGGAAACCGATGGCTGAACCAACACCAGCGCCGCCGGGCACAATGATTTTTGTGATTCCGACTTTCTCCGCGAGACGACAGGCATGTAAAGGTGCGCCGCCGCCGAAGGCCACCATAATGCATTTGGCAATGTCTTTGCCGCGTTCAATGGCGTGAACGCGCGCGGCATTGGCCATATTTTCTTCGACGATTTCGGCTACACCTGCAGCGGGCCAGAAATCTTTGAGATTTAATTTGTCGCCAATGTGTACTTTAAAGGCGCTGGCGCTTGCTGCTTCATCAAGATGCACTTTGCCGCCTGCAAAAAAAGCTGGATCGATTTTTCCGAGGGTTAAATTCGCATCTGTAACGGTTGGCATAGTTCCGCCGCGCCCGTAGCAGACGGGGCCTGGGGTGGAGCCTGCGCTGTCAGGGCCTACGGTCAATCTGCCCAATCTATCAACACGGGCGATGGAGCCACCGCCTGCGCCAATCTCAACCATTTCGATAACTGGAATGCGCACCGGGATGCCCGAGCCTTTCATATCTTTATAGGCACGGGCGATTTCAAAACGGTGGGCGCGCGCTGGTTCGGCATTGCTTAGGAGGCAGATCTTTGCGGTAGTGCCACCCATATCGAAGGACAGCACTTCGGGCAATTTGCAACTTTGCGCGATGCGAGAGGCAAGGATTGCGCCACCTGCAGGACCGGATTCAACTAAGCGAATGGGAAATCGGCTGGCGGTTTCTAGAGTGGTGAGGCCGCCACCAGACATCATCAAATAGAGCGGTGCGTTCAAGCCCATTTTGCTCAAAGCAGTTTGCAGGCGCTTCAGATAGCCTGCCATCAGAGGTCTGACATAGGCATTGGCGACAGTGGTGGAGAAGCGCTCGTATTCGCGGATTTCAGGAGCGACTTCGGAAGAGAGGCAGATGGTGATATGCGTGGGCAGCAGCGGCTTCAGCAAATTTGCAATACGTTGTTCGTGCTTTGGATGGGCATATGCATGCAACAATCCAATGGCGACTGCGCCGACATTTTCGTCACGGATGGTCTTGGCGAGCTTTGGGATCTGAGCTTCATCAAGGGGGATCAATACATCACCATTGACCGCAAGGCGCTCTGCTATTGTAAGACGCAAATGGCGATCGACCAGCGGCTTGGCGCTTTCAATCATCAGATCATAGTGATCAAAGCGCTTCTCATAGCCTTGCTCAATCACATCACGAAAACCTGCGGTAGTGATGAAGGCTGTCTTTGCGCCTTTGCGTTCGATCAACGCATTGGTGGCCAGCGTGGTGCCATGAATAAAGACAGAAATATCAGTGGGCGACAATTTGGAGTCGTCGAGAATAAGTTTAATGCCTTCCAGCACACCAAGCTCTGGCGCTTGGATGGTGGTCAGAACTTTTCCGCTCCAACGTTTGGAGCCTTGTTCAAGAACGATATCAGTAAAAGTTCCGCCAATATCGGCAGCTAATTTGAGTTGATGGGCCATGATGAGGAATTGCCCTAGCTGCAACTATTTGACAAGTGGCCAACCATCCGCTTCAAACGGGCCATGGTAAAGATTACGATTCAAGATGTGGCCCAAAAGGCGGGTGTGAGCGTTGCGACGATTGACCGGGTGCTTAACCACAGGCCGGGGGTTAAGACGCGCACAGTCGAAAAAGTGGAATCAGCTATTCGGGAGTTGAACTATCAGCCCGACCGAATTGCGGCGCGGCTGGCGCGGGGGCGCGAGTATCGCTTCTGGTTTGTGCTGCCGAATACTGCAGGCCAATTTATGAATCGCATTGGTGAAGAAGTGGAAGCCGCAGCCGCGCGCATGGCAGGTGAGCGGGTATCAATTATGGTCAAGCGTGTGGATGTGTTTGATGGACCGCTGCTGGCGAAAGTTTTAGATGAGTTGGAAGAGGGCATTGACGGCGTTGCTGTGGTGGCGCTCGATCATCCAGCAGTCCGTGAGGCGATTAATGCGCTGGTCGCCAAGGGTGTGACGGTGGTTACGTTGGTATCTGATGTGCCAGGTTCCAAGCGCTCGCACTACGCAGGCATTGACAATTCGTCAGCGGGGCGTACGGCGGCGGGATTGATGGGACGATTTCTGGGTGGTCGAAAGGGAAAAGTCGGTCTGTTTGCAGGTTCATTAGCGCTTCGCGATCACATTGAACGGCAGTTTGGTTTTGAACAGGTGATGGCCCATGAGTTCAAGGATTTAAAAATTCTGCCGGTGCGAGAATCGCGTGACGACACTGAACGCTCAGAGGCTTTGGCACGCCAACTTTTGGCCGAACATCCTGATCTACTTGGAATTTATAATGTGGGTGGCGGTACGGCGGGCATTGTCTTGGCGCTCGATGCGGTGTCAGCTCCTAAGGATTTGGTTTTCATTGCGCATGAAGTTACGGAGGGTTCGCGGCGCGCGTTGATTGGCGGAACGATTGATGTGATCATCAATCAGGATGTGGGCCATGAAGTGCGCAGTGCAGTGCGCGTGTTAATGGCCAAGGCCGATAACATGCCACTGATTGAAGATCAGGAACGGATCAGGATTGATATTTTTATGCGCGATAATTTGCCTTAAGCAAGTTTCTTTAACTTCGCCTCAATTGCTGTGCGCTTGTTTTCCAAAAATGGTGGCAGTGATAATGTTTCACCCAATTTATCCATTGACTCATCTGTTGCAAAGCCTGGCCCGTCTGTTGCCAGTTCAAACAAAATGCCGTTGGGTTCGCGGAAATAGAGGCTTTTGAACCAGAAGCGATCAACCGGACCGGAGTTTGGCACGCGCATGGATTTCAAGCGGTCAGTCCATGCTTCGTATTGGCTCATTTCGATGTTGAATGCCACGTGGTGAACTGCTCCTGCGCCTTGCTGCGCTTGGGGCAGATTGGGCTCGACGCGCACATGCAATTCTGCCACGGGGCCTAAACCATTCATATGATAGACATGTGTATCGCCAAAACGTGCAGCGGGCTTCATGCCCATGATCTGGGTTAAAACCATATCGGTTGGCTTGAGGTCGGGAACGCTGAGCGTGATGGGCCCAAGGCCACGGATTTGATATTCGGCAGGCACAGTGCTTTGCGCCCATGTGTTGGCGGTTAAGTCACTTTCGTCATCGACCAAACTGAGGCGTTGGCCTTCGAAGTCTTCGAAGTGAATGACAGTGCGGCCATTTTCTTCAGTTTGCTTTTCTGCCTTGATATTGTTTTTAGCAAAATGATCAGACCACCATTTGAATGCAGCTTCACCCTTGATGCGTAAACCCGTGCGCACCACTTCATGCGTGCCACGGCGTTGTGGCCCAGTCGGCCAATCAAAAAAAGTGATGTCGGTTCCGGCAGAGCCAAGGCCATCGGCATAGAATAGATGATAAGCTGATGTATCATCTTGGTTCACGGTTTTTTTGACCATTCGCATACCAAGGGTTTTGGTATAAAAAGCGTGATTGCGTGGCGCGTCAGCGGTGACAGCCGTGAGATGATGGAAACCATTCAGTTGCATTAATTTTGTTCTTTCAAAAATTTTGTCGTGAGGGTGATATCGGTTTGAGTGAGGCCGTGGCCCGAAGGGAGAATTTCGTGGGTTAGTTTTGCATTGCTGATGTTCAACGTGTTTACCAACTGATTGGATGCAACGCGTGGTATTATCTGATCTTGCGCACCATTCAACAACAAGATTGGTTTTTGGTTGAGGTCAACACTCGGCATGACTTTGAATGGGGCCATCGAACGCAGCAGAATGGCACCACTTAGAATATCCGGCTTCATGAAAAGCATTGCCAAAGCGACATTGGCACCATTGGAATAACCCAAGGCGATTGGGGAAGCTAGATTATAGACAGCCATCGAAGCCGAAACGAATTCACTCAGCTCGTGGCTGCGAAACCGCACATCGTCTTCGTCCAGATGTCCTTCGGCAAAGCGCCTGAAAAACCGGAGATTGCCGTTCTCATTGACCAAGCCTCGTGGCGAAATGATTGAACGGTCGGGTGATACTGCCGCAGCAATGTCGAGCAGTGCGTGTTCATTGCCGCCTGTGCCGTGCAATAATAATAGGGGGCGCTTTCCAGCATCACCTTGTTCGAAAACGTGAATATAGGGTGTGTCAAATTTCATACTTCCCATTTAAGGGGTCAGACCGTGAAATTCAATTGGTCACTTTGTCAGTTACAGTGCAATAACCGGATCGGGCTGGCCCAAGATAAAATCTTTCCCTGCAAGTTTGTAAACATCGGGCCGGAAATTCACGCGGCCATCTTCAGTGGCCCAAGCTGTCAAATACATAAAGCGCACGTCGGTCTGGTTTTGTACTTTGGTTTCGATGGTTTGCTGGGCCGCTGTGATTTCTTCAATGCGAGCATTATCTATGCCGTCTTGACCATTCAAAATCCAGTTAATCAAAACCGCAACCTGATCAACGCGCACGCAGCCAGAACTTTCAAAGCGATTATTGCCCGCAAATAATTCACGGTGCGGCGTGTCGTGCATATAGACCATAAACTTATTCGGGAAGTTTACTTTCATGGTGGCCAGTGCATTGTGCTCGCCAGGGTCTTGACGGAATTGAAAGCGATCAGGAGCGGTGTTTTCCCAATCAACGCTTGAAGGTTCAACTTCCATTCCGTTGCTGCCGTCAATTACGCGGATGCCCATTTGTTCAAGATATGCTGGGTCTTTCAAATATTTCGGAATAATGTCTTTGGCCACGATGGAAGCTGGCGCGTTCCAAAAAGGATTGAACACAATATCACTGACACGGCTTTTGAGTGACGGTGTGGGGCGTTCCAATTTACCAACCACAACATTGTGGCGCGAATAGACCTCGCCCAGTTCAACTGTTTCAAGCTGCGCTGCGGGAATGTTGACGGCCACATAACGCGGCCCCAAATCTTTCAAGTGTTCAGCAATGCGCGGTTTGTTTTCTTTCAATGAATATAGCCGTGCTTGTGCTGTGATGTTCATCTCGGCTCTGTTGCGTTCGTCTAATTTGCCGTTTGGGTTTGCGCCATGATTGAACTGAAACGTTTTAATTGCGGTCAGAAGTGTTGTATCAAATGTGCCAGATTCAGCTGCGGCGAGCGATTCAAAATCTAAATACCCTTCGCGCACTAGGCGCTGGCGCAAGCGGAAAATATCCGCAGGCTTCGTGGCTTTGTCATATTTTATTTTTGGCACGTCGGGCCAACCGCCGCCAGCCACGATTTCTTCATACATGCCAATTGCGCCTTCAAGGGCGTTGAGTGAACCCAAGGTCAGCATCGGGGCTTGGCCTTGGCCCTGAACAATTTCAGTTTTTGACGACAGTTTACCTTGCATGGCCAATCGTGGGGCTATCGACGTGATGGAGCCAATATTTGCTGGGTCTTCGGCGCGCGCAGCTGTGGCAAAGCCAAAGGGAGCCAGGGCTGCCAAAGACAGGAACGAACGGCGGTTGAATTTAGAACTGAACACGGGGGTACTTCTCACTCACTGGAATAATGCGCGCAGACTCTCTGATCTTGGTAAATGGAGCCTTAATTATGGCAGACGCCCCGCGATTTTTACGAATTTGTGATGTGGTGCAAGGATACAAACGGTATTAGGCGCATTCCAAACTGTAAGAGATTGAGATGCGCCCTGTCATTCAAATGTTTGTCTAAGCAGCTGACACTTGCTCTTCTGCAGCTTGTTCATCAACGAGTGGAACCTCGATCAAGTCTTCGGCTTTTTTACGAATAATCACAATGCGTGAAGGTTCGGGGGGCGTAGCTTCTACCGCAGAGGTGGTGATAGCCATCGGCTCGATAAGCTCTGGCTTTTGGGCTTCCCCTGATTCTGGAGCAGGCGTTTCAGTTTTGTTCAGATCAATGTGCTGTATCACCAGCTTGGCACCGCGTGATGCGGTTTCCACAGGTTTGGACGGTTTGACGTGTTTTATCGCCGTCGGCGCGGGTGCTGGCTCGAATACATCATCGTCCTGTTTGAAATATTGCGCGGCAGGTTTGGGTGCAGCTACTGGCATGGGCACCAATGTGGTTCCAAGATCTTGATCAAGGTCGGCCACCAGACGCAGTGCACGTTCAATGTTTTTAGCGATTGCTGGTTCTCCATTGGTTGGCTCGCTGAAAGCTTTGCGCGATAGGTCTGCCAATTTTACAAAGAGTTGACCCTCTGACGATAGTGCAGATTTGCCCTGTTCTGAGTTTGCGATATCAATGCGCGCTTGGGCAATGTGCTGCCTGGCTTTTTGCAAGAGCGCTGCATCTGCACCCGAACCGCTCATCGATTGCAGGCTCGACTCAAGTTTTGATATGGCGCTGAGAATTGTGGACGTACCGCCCGTCTGAACACGGTTGGTATAGGCTTCTAAAAACCAACGCCCGCGTGGTGTCTCTTTCACCACATTTAAGATTTCATCAAGAGATTCCGGAAATGCCGCTTGTTGCCCACTCATTACGCTACTCCACACACACACACACTCATTAACTGCCCCTGCGTCTAACGCAGACGCGCCTTGCACGGAATATCGTAGAAAGTGGTGAATGTTTGGTTTAGGCCAAGGCATAAAATGACGGCAAATAAATTTAAAATACGATTCTCGGCATGTTATTCGCTGTTGATGATCGGCAATGGTGTTCAATTACCATTTTTGCCGCTCTGGTTGCATGCCAAAGGCCTCCCCGTTGGCCAGATTGCAAGTGTTGTGGCTGGCATGATGGCGGTGCGCATTCTTGGTGCACCTGTATTTGCGTTACTTGCCGACCGCACAGGTAATCGCCGTGTGGTAATCCAGTTTTGCGCCATCATCGCTCTTATTGGCTATATGGCGCTGCCCTTTACAAATGGGTTTGAACAAATTCTGCTCGTTTCCCTTTGGGGTGCATTTTTCTTTGCTCCGGTTAATCCTTTGGTCGAAGGGTTTGGGGTTGATGCCAGTGCGGCGCTGGGGCTCAATTTTGGGCAGTTGCGACTTTGGGCATCGATCAGTTTTTTATCGGGAAGTTTGATTGCTGGCGCACTGCTCACGCGCCTTTCGCCTTTAGAAACTGTGTGGCTGATTGCGGACGCACAAGTATTTTCGGTGATTGCCACTTTCATGCTGCCGCAAGACCCTGAGCGCAATATCGTTAAACATCACGCAAGCGCCCTTCAGTTTAGGGCAGCGCTCAAATTTTTGTTTGCGTCGCATTTTACTTTGTTTTTGCTTGCCGCAAGTTTTGCAAACTCCAGCCATGCCATGCTTTACAGTTTCAGCTCGGTTTATTGGACCAGCCTTGGCTTTAGCACTTTCATGATTGGGCTGTTATGGGCGTCGGGGATCATCGGTGAAGTTATTTTCTTCGGTTTTGCGCACCGTATCGTAGGCGCAATTGGCGTTGAGCGGTTGCTGATGATCGGCTTGGCCGGTGGTATAGTGCGCTGGGTTGGGACGGCATTTTTGACGAATGAGTTTTTGTTGCTGGTGTTACAATTATCACATGCTGTTTCATTTGCCTGTGCGCATTTGGCTTTGATGCATTTCATCCGCGCTAATGTGCCGTCAAACTTGCGCAATACAGCGCAGGGGATTTATGCGGCGTTGGCTGGCGGGGTACTTTTGTCTTCGATTACTTATATGTCAGGCCGGATCTATGAAGCCTATAGTGGCAAGGGTTTTTTGGCGATGGCGTTGATTTCCGCCTTGGGATTGGCGATCGCGATTTATTATATTCGCACTAACCCCAAAGTTCTGGGCGGGGCGGGGACATGATGCCATTCGTGAAGGCTATTCCGTTTTCACGATCTCTACTCAAAAGCAGGGGACCATCAAGGTCGACATAATCTGCCAGCTGCGCCAGCAGAAATGCAGGTGCCATGGCCAATGATGTAGCTAACATGCAGCCGATCATGATTTTGAAGTTCTGATCGCGCGCTGCTTTTGCAAGTGCGAGCGCATTGGTCAGGCCACCCGTTTTATCGAGCTTGATGTTGATCGCATCATATTTTCCGATGAGCTTTTTCAGGCCTGCAATGTCGTGAGCGGATTCGTCGGCGCAGAGGATGGTGCCTCGTGGTATATTGCGAAGCGCTTCATCATTGTCAGCGGGCAGGGGCTGCTCGACTAATTCCACGCGGTGCTTTTCACAGGCTTCCAACATGGCGGGCAAAATGTCTGATGACCAGCCTTCATTGGCGTCGACGATGAGACGTGCACGCGGCACGGCCTCGCGAATTGCATTTAAACGTTCTATATCGCCGTCGCGACCCAGTTTTAGTTTGAGCAAAGCATAACGCGCGGATTTAGAGGCAGCGGTCGCCATCGCTTCGGGAGTATCGAGGCTGAGCGTATAGGCGGTTACGGCGGCGGTTGGTTTCTTTAGTCCAATGCGCTGCCAAACGGCTGTTCCAGATTTTTTTGCTTCTAAATCCAACAGTGCACAATCGAGTGCGTTTTGTGCTGCTTTGGGAAGGCTGAGGCTTGCCAATGCATGGCGGTCAATGCCGCCTTCGATTGCGCTGCGCACGACTTCCAAGCCGGCGATGCATTGCAGCACGGTTTCGTGATAGCGGCTATAAGGAACAGCTTCGCCACGCCCGATCAAACCATTTTCGGTGAGTGTTACAACAATCACTTCAGCTTGTGTTTTACTGCCTCTGGCGATGGTAAAGCTGCCCGCGATCGGCCAGCTTTCTGATGTGAGTTCGAGTTTCCGCAAAGCCTATGACTGGCTCGGCATACGGCCTGCGGCTTCGGCGAGCATAACATAAATGCGTCCCTGTTCCGAGGCTAACACTTGTTCCATCACAGCTTCACCGCCCTTGGATTCAGACACTGTGTCGAGCAGCTTTTCGAACAAACGATTATAAGCCTGCACGCGGCCGCGCAACAAACGCTCATCGGAATAGCGACCTTCGATGGCTTTCACCAATTTACGGCTACGGCTTTCATAAAGGCGTTGCGTGTAAACCGATTTATCAGAACCAGCAAAACGCTTTTCCAAATCACGCGGCAAGTTGCCTTCTATGGCTTCGACCAAATCACGCGCAGACACGTGAAGCTTTTGCGTGAAGGCATCAACTTCCTTGGCTAGCGCGCTGATGGCTTGAGACTGTCGCGGCAGTGGAGCTTCTGCTGGGCGACGCACAGGGGCGGGCTGTTCAACCACGCGGGCTTGCACAACACGCTCTGCCTGACGCTCCATTTGGGCTTTAGGGGCGCTCATCGTTCCGATAACTGGAGCTTCGAACGAGGCGCCCTCAAATTTTCCCGCAGTGGACCCTCCGGGGCTTCGCGGCGTTATGTATCCGGGGCCCGAATAGTCCAAGCTGCCCGATTGTTTTCGTACGACATCAGCCAACGCATTGAGCGCACTGATCTGATCGGCCACGACGCGGCGCATATTATCCGCATTCACGCGGGTTTCTTCGGGCATGTCGATCACAGCGCGTTTCAACTCGCTGCGTGCTGCATCGATATCTTTGACCACTTGTTGAGCGGTGATGCGCATATCTTGTGCGGTTTGCTGGAAATCGCTGGCGGTTGATGACAGCATTTCGTTCATGCTGGCCAATGCGCGTTCATGTTGATCACGCAATACGCGCGCAGCTTGCTGGGCTTGACCGTTGGAGTTGGTTTCGAGTTTGCGCAACTCTTCTTCAAGGCGCGATAGGGCGGCGGCAGTTTGGTCTGATACAATGCGGTTGATGTTTTGCGCACGGCTTTCAGCGGTGGTGAGGGATTCTTCGATCAAATTAATATAGCTTGTCATGACGCCATCAACTTCTGAGGCGCGGCGATTGGCATCGCTGACCAGCATATCAAGCGAGTCTTTACGGCTTTGGAGCATTTGCTCCATTTCGTTATTGAACTTGTCGATGGATTTTTCAACAAGTGCTGAAACATCATCAAGTCGTTCAGAAATCCGGCTGCCGGTCATTTCGAGTTTGCCGGTGAGTTTCATCGAAACGCTTTCGAGACGTGTATCGACATCGAGCGCTGCAGTGGCCAATTGATCCGCCAAATAGGTATTGGCGGTTTCAACATGCTTGGCAAATTTCTTGCCTGCTTCGTCAAGCTTGCCAGAGGAAGAGTTGGCGGCACCGTCAAATTCATGAACAGCGCGGTCTATACGGTTTACAAGCAATCCGGTTTCTTGTTCGAAGCGTCCCGAGATTTGCATTGTCGTTTCACCCAAGCCTTCATGGAATGCATCGCGGGCTTTGCCGAGATCACTGAAGATTTGCCCAGATGCATCGGCCAGAATTTCGGCAAAGCGTTTGCCCGTTCCGTCAAGGCGTGTCGAAATATCACCTGTCACACGTTCCAAATGATCTGTGGCTACATCGAAGCGCTGGCCCAATTCGCGGGTGGTGCCTTCAAGCTTGCCAAACATAGATTGGCTAGCCTCTTCAATCTTGCTTGTCACTTCGAGACTTGACGAGTTGAGAGCTTGTGCCGCGCGCACCGCTGTAGAAGCAAATGTGTTGGTGACGGCAGAAGAGCTTTGCTCCAATTGCTCAGTCATCATGCGGGTGTTGACGTCGAACAAGGCTGCCAATTCTGTGGTGGCCTGTTCCAGCTGATTGCCCATGCGCGATTCTGTGGTGGTCAGCAGGGCACCCAATTGGGTAGATGAACCATCCAATTTGCTGGTCAGCTTTTCGGTCACCGACGCCACACGCTCGGTCACATCGGCTGCTTGATTGATGATATGATCAGCAACCTTAAGCGTCATATTTTCAAGCTGATCTGTGATGTGCAGTGAGGCCTTGTCGATGCTTGAGAACATCAATGAGGTTGAATTGTTGAGCTTTCCGCTCAGTTGATCAGCGGTATTAGTGATATGTTGTGCAGCACCGGAAGATGTCTCGTTCAACTGTCCTGTGACGCGGTCTGCAATACTGGAAAGATGCAGCGCTGCTGTCGACGACGTATCGCTCAATTCTGCTGCAATGCGTTCTGCCACATCAGCAAGCTGCCCATTCATTTCTACCGACGCATTCTGCAATCTTGCCGTCAGCTGGGATGTTGTTCCAGAAATTTGGTCGGTAACCAGTTTTCCTGTTTCGCTCAACTGGTTGTTGATACGCCCCGAAATTTCGTCAAGGCGGGTATAAAGATCAACAGTTGAATCTTGAAGTCTTGTGGATACTTCTGACGTTCTATCGACTATGTGTTCGGTGATGAATTTTGATGTTTCGTTAAGTTGATGCGTAATTTTGCCTGATGCCGTGTCGATTTGGCCAAAGATCTGTGACGACGTCGATTCCAACTTACCCGTCATTTCACCAGACACATTCAACAATGCGTTGAGCATGTTATCGCGTGTTGAATTGACTTTGTTCAAGAATTCACTTGAGGCATTGATCAGACGATCAGTGACCATGCCCCCTGAAGTCTCAATGTTCTGAGACAAAGCAAGGCCAGAGTCTTGCATCTGACGACCGACAATTTCGGAGGTTTCTTTCAAATGCGCAGCAATGGTTCCGCTGGTGGCGACAAGCAGATCATTAACATTTGCACCCACGGCCTGCATCTGGCCAGTCACCAAGTTAGAAGCATTGTTCAGGCTGTTGCTGATTATGTCAGCAGATGCATCAATGCGTGCGCTGGTTTCGCTCAAACCAACTAGTGCTTGGTTCAAGCTGCCATCCATACCCATGGTAAAGTTTTGGGCGGTGTTGGCCAGAACCTGACCGTGACTTTCTGCAGTCTGCTGGATTGTTGCGGAAAGTTTACTGGTGTGATGGTCAAGCTGAGAAGTCAGCTTTCCGCTCACTGAATCAAGTGCGCCAGTCAATTTACCCGCACTCTGATCAACAAGCGACGTTAAACGTCCGCTGGCTTCATCGAAGGTGGCACTTAAGTGATTTGCATGTCGATCGAGTTGCGACGTTACGCGTGTGCTGGCTTCTTCAAGATTGGTTGCGGCGCGATCTACATTATGATCGAGTTGCGAGGTGAGGCGGCCAGCGACTTCATCAATACGAACTGCATAACTGGTGCCTGAAGTTGCAAGTTGTGACAGCAGTTGGTTGCCCGATTGATCAAGCCCAGCAAGCATTTGTGCGCCTGATTCATTGATGCGCTCGTTAAAGCGGTTAGCTGCAACGTCAACGGCTTGGGCGACTTGATTGCCAGAGTCGCCAACGACATTGAGCAAATCATTGCGCGTAGCCTGGACTTTTTGAATGAAATCATTGGCCAGCGTTTGCAAGCCGTGGGTTACCAGGCCGCTGCTCTGATCGATACGGCTCGCGGTATCAACACCGGAGCGTTCAATCAACGAAGCAATTTCGTTGGATGTTGATTTCAGATGATAAGTGATATTTTCTTCGATGCTGCCGAATGTTTCAGCAAGTTCAGCAGCTGTTTGCTTTGCGCTTGCAATCGAGCCCGAACTTAAACGCTCAATCGTTTGGCCCACCTCCATATTGGCAACAGTGAGCTGATTGGCGCTATTTTGCAGCAATGTGAGCAGGCTGGTTTCCATGCCTTTCACTTCGCCACCGAATTTGCGGGTTTCGTTGCCCAAGTTGCTGGCCGTGAAATTCAAGGTTTCAACATATTGCTGCAACTGGTTTGAGAAGCCACGGAAATCATTGACCAGTGTTGTTGACATGCGTTCAAATTGCTGGCTGTGGCCGCCAATTTCCTGGCCAGTCATAGCGGCGCGTGCGGCCACATCTTCAATGGTGCGGGCAAGTTCAGTGGTTGACCCTTTCAGACCATCTTCCAGACGAGAGAACGTTGAAAGGGCGAGATTGATCACTTGACCGAGATTTTGGGTGTTGGATTCTAGGCGGTTCAGCATTGGTGTTGCATCATTGCTGACCAGTGCGCTGGTTTGTTGCAGGGCAAGGCGTTGGGTTTCGAGGCCATTGACCAAACCGCGAATACGATCCTCGTTGCCACCAAAGGCGCGTTCAACTGCCGAGATTTCCTTGTGGACGATTTCTTCTAGAGCGGTTGCGCGTTGGAAAGCGTGTTCAACACCACCAACCAATAAATCAACTTCCTGGCGCACGGCTTGAGCAATCGACGTCAGACCTTCGGTTGCCAAGTTTTGAGGATGAATGAGACGCAAAGCCGAGTGCATCAGCACTTCGGAAACCTGACGCAGCTGCTGCGCGCGCCAGTTAAAATAGGCGATTGCAAAAATTGCGATGATGGGCATTACCAAAACAGCGGCAGCTTGCAACAAAATGGGCGATGCGCCTGCTGTGCCGCTCAGCTCAGCTGAGACTTGGGTACCATAAGCCATCAACCAGCCAACAAACCAAAGCGCTGAAATGCCGGTGGCAAAATAATAAACAGCCATGGACGGTTGTTTGCGCAAACGCGAAAGCATTTGCGCAGTCGTGCGGTCATTTTCATTGGCAGGGCTGGCGCGCAAGCTTGAGGTCGACGTTTCTTGCACCTGTTCAGGCGTATCAAGAACCGGTGTCCTGCTTCTGCGACGATTATCTGTTGGTTTAGTTGCCATACCTGTTACCCGCAATTATAGGGTGTTACGCACCCGATTTTGTGTCCCGTTTCATAACCCAAACTAGCTTAGGCCAATTTGGGGGCCTTTATGCCCCAGAACTTTTGTAATTTCTTATTAACCTAAATTTGGCCCTTCTTGAACCCGTAATGAGGGTTGCCCACTGAGTAATTGAAGAAATGGTTAAAATTATGGATCGAATTGAATCGATTCAGGAAATCCTGCTTTAATGGTGTTTCTTTAGGTCTTGGAACGGAGTTCCTGTTAAGTTGATCTCCACTAATTGGGAATGAGTGCGTTGAGCAGACAGGATTTTAAACACGTTAAAGTTGTACCAAATCTTGGGTTGGAACAACCTGCTTTTGATCGCGACCGGTTTGTCATGAGCACGATGGACGATGCCGATTTGCAGCGAGAAGTGCTTGGACTTTTCATTGAACAAGTCGATGAAACTTGCGCGCGCCTGACTGAAGGAACGATTCCGGCAGAAGACCGCAAGTTTTTAGGTCATAATTTGCGCGGTGCTGCCGCGGCTGTCGGTGCATTGCATATCGAAGAATTGGCAAAAAGCTGGGAAAGTGTGAGTTATGATCTTGCGGTTCTGCGCGAGCTCTTGCAGCAGGCCAAAGCCACGTTTTTGGCTAAAGCCCAGTCTTTTATTTCATAATCCGCACAGCGGTTGCCTTTCCCGCGGCCTTCTCTTATGAAGCGCACGCATTGAAGGGATTTACCGCAGACATGGCCAAGATTACGTTCATTCAACACAACGGCAACGAGATTACCGCAGACGGCATTGCTGGCATGACGGTTATGGAAACAGCGGTTAAAAACCAAGTGCCGGGCATTGATGCTGATTGCGGCGGGGCATGTGCCTGCGCCACCTGCCATGTTTATATAGAGCCTGATTGGGTGGCAAAGACAGGTAAGCGCAACCCCATGGAAGAAGACATGTTGGATTTCGCTTTTGATGTGCGCGACAACAGCCGCCTTTCCTGCCAGATTAAAGTTTCAGATGCGCTTGACGGGTTGCGTGTTAAAGTTCCCGAAAAGCAATTCTAAGAAGGTTTCCATCATATGTCTGACGTGATCACCACTGACGTTGTTATTATCGGGGCAGGGCCTTGTGGGTTGTTCACGGTTTTTGAATTGGGATTATTGGATATCAAGTGCCATGTGCTGGATATTCTAGATCGCCCAGGCGGGCAGTGTGCTGAGCTTTATCCAGAAAAGCCCATCTACGATATTCCGGCTTTACCGCTGGTTACTGGTGCTGATCTGACCTCACGCCTGATGGAACAGGCTGCACCTTTTAAGCCACAGTTTCATTTCAACCAGATGGTCACTTCGCTTGAAAAACGCGGCGATACAGATTTTGTATTGAAGACCGATGGTGATCTGGTTTTTAATTGCAAGGTTGTGGTGATTGCGGCGGGTGGTGGATCCTTTATGCCAAAGAAGCCGCCGATCCCGGGCATAGATGCTTATGAAGGGAAATCAGTCTTTTACTCTGTGAAAAAAATGGAAGCCTTTCGCGACAAGGATGTTTTGATTGTTGGCGGCGGTGACAGCGCTCTTGACTGGGTCAATAATCTGCAACCTATCACCAACAGCATGACACTGCTGCACCGCCGTGATGAATTCCGTGCTGCGCCCGATTCAGTAAACAAGATGCGCGAGCTTGTGGCGGCTGGTAAGATGAAGTTAGCAATTGGCCAAGTGACGGGTCTTGGCGGCGCTAATGGTATATTATCATCAGCTACAGTGAAGGGCGCTGATGGTGCCTTTTTCGATGTGATTTGCAACACCATGTTGCCGTTCTTTGGTTTGACCATGAAGCTGGGTCCTGTGGCCGATTGGGGTTTGAACCTCACCGAAAATTTGATCGCGGTTGATACTGAGAAATTTGAAACTAACGTGCCAGGGATTTTTGCCGTGGGCGATATCAACACTTATCCGGGCAAGTTGAAGCTCATTCTTTCCGGTTTCCACGAAGCCGCACTGATGGCGCAACAGGCTTTCCGGTATATCAATCCGGGTGAGCGTTTGTTGTTCCAATACACGACGAGCAGCACGAATTTACAGAAGAAGCTGGGTGTTGCCTAATTCTTAAGGCGGTCGCGCAATGATTCTTTTGTGTTGGCTAAAATCTGTTTTCGGTTGGGGCGGCCCAGTAATTTTCTAAATCCGTCGCGGCGTTCATGCACCGATGCAATGGCAAGTCCCATTGGAACACCGGTTTCCACCAATAGAGCTTCGCCGAGTTGAAGACTTGCTTCGATGGTTTCGGGCACAGCTTCTGTCGCACCCGCTTCATAGAGCCTAATGGCGTGATCCTCATCTCTGGCACGTGCGATTATCTTTAAGTCAGCATGTTCTGCCCTTGAGTTTCGTACGATCTCTTCGGCGCGCTCAGGGTTGTCCATCGTAACCGCCAAGGCCCTCGCATGGTCTAATCCACATTTTCGCAAAAATTCTGGATTGCTTGCGTCACCATAAAAAGCCTGCAAGCCCAATTTTTTCGCTTCAGTAATAACGGCGACGTTGGAATCCAGCACGATGTAAGGAATTTTGTGTTCCTCAAGCATTGAAGCTGTGAGTGTGCCGACCCGACCAAAACCGACGATTATCACATGGGCGTTCAGATTTGCCGGAAGATCTTGTTCCTCAAATGCGATTTGAGCGCGTACCTCTCGCTTTTTGAGCAAAATAGTTTTGGTCATTTTGGCGATCAAAGGAATTGCAATCATGGTGATTGCAACTGCTAGCAAAATATTTTCGGTTTCGGGGTTATTGAATAATCCAACAGACTTTGCAGCGGCAATCACGACGAACGCAAATTCGCCGCTAGGCCCAAGCAAGGCCGCGCTTTCGAAAGAGACGGCAACGCTCTGTTTGAATAGCCTGCCCAAGAAGAAAATGATGACGGCCTTAAAAGTTATAAATGCAGCGGCCAACATCAGGATATGCAGTGGGTTTTGAATGAACGTTGCGGTCGACATGCTGAGGCCAACCAACAGAAAAAACGCACCAAGCAACAGCCCCTTGAAAGGTTCAATCAGCGTTTCGATAGCGCGGCGATACTCCGTTTCAGCCAACATCAAGCCGCCAGTAAAGGCACCAAGTGACATGGAGAGGCCGGCACTTGTTGCCACTGCGCCGGTGCCGACTGCGATAAACAGAACAGCGGCCATGAAAAGGTCGGAACTTTTTGTGCTTGCCACCAAACGCAGGAACGGTTGCAGTGCGAACTTGCCAAGAACCACTATGGAAGCGATAGCCAAAATCGCTTGAACCAAAACAATTGCTAAATCCATTGCGATGAAGTTGTTGGAGCCAGTGCTCGACACTTTTAGCAACAATAAAATGGGGATCACGGCTAAATCTTGCATCAGCAAGACAGCAAAAGATAATTGTCCTGCACCACTGTTTAAGCGTTTATCATCGGCGAAGAGTTGAATGACTATTGCAGTTGAAGACAGTGAAAGGGCCAGAGCCAAAATGAGTGCTTCACGATCTGCGTAGCCTAGCCAATGCATTAAAAGTGTAAGAATTGCCGCTGACAATAAAATTTGCAATCCACCCAAGCCGAAGACCAGTAGTTTCATTGTGAGCAGGCGCTGCGGCGAAATTTCAAGACCAATCAGAAACATCAAAAAAACAACGCCGTATTCGGCAAAGACCGATATTTCATCTGGGTTAGTGATCAAGAAAATATCCAAAGCAGGGAATTCGATTGCAGCTCGACCCAGCAATCCAGGGCTCAAGACAATGCCCACGAGCAAGAAACCCAGGATTGAATTGATGCCAAGGCGACGTAGAAGCGGCACTACAAGGCCCGCCGCGCCAAGCACGATCAACGCATCTTGGTAATGAGTGGTGGCTGTTGCCATTCATCGTCTCTTCTGGTTTGTTTGGCTTACCCTAGACCGAATTTTCTGATTTGTAAGGAACTTGGCTGCAAATGACCTCTGAGAATAATGCAAATTTAAAACAGCGCGGCCGCGCGTTGGGTCTGCCGTTTACGGGGCAGACAGGGAAGTTTAATGCCATCACTGATGTTGCGGGTGTTGAAGTTGGCACTGTTACCTTGATTTCAGGTGACGGGCCTTTAATCGTAGGCAATGGCCCTGTGCGTACCGGGGTGACTGCTATTTTGCCACGTGGGCGAAGAAGTGCTGTGCCTTGTGCAGCAGGTTCTTACTCGTTTAACGGCAATGGCGAGATGACAGGTCTGGCTTGGATCGAAGAAGCGGGTGAACTGCAGACACCGATTACAATTACCAACACAAGCTCATGTGGTGTGGCGCGCGATGCTACCTTACAATGGTTAGTCAAAAACAAAATCGGCACCGGCCAGGATTGGGGATTGCCAGTTTCAGCCGAAACTTATGATGGCGACCTTAATGATATTAATGGTTTTCACGTCACGGCAGCTCATGTGATGCAGGCTTTGGACAATGCTCGCGGTGGCGCGGTTGAGCTTGGCAGTGTTGGCGGCGGCACGGGGATGCTGACTTATGATTTCAAGGCGGGCAATGGTTCTTCTTCGCGTTTAGTTGAGATAGAAGGGCAAAGCTATACGGTTGGTGTTTTCGTACAGTCCAATTTTGGCGCACGACAAGATTTCACTGTTCTTGGTGTTCCCATTGGCCCCCATATTTTGCAAGGCCAACTGCGCGGCAAGGAACAAGGTTCGGTGATTGCGATTGTAGCGACTGATGCGCCTTTGCAACCACATCAGCTCAAGCGCTTGGCGCGGCGTGTGCCACTCGGTTTGGCGCGTACAGGCACTGTGGGCAATAATAGTTCGGGTGATATTTTTCTGGCATTTTCAACTGCGAATGAAGCTGGAATGGGGTCCACTGTCAAACTTCGTCGGGTTGAATATCTGGCGAATAATGCAATTGATGGGTTGTTCCGTGCAGTTGTTGAAGCCACCGAGGAAGCCGTGCTCGACTCAATGATTTGCAACGAAACCATGGTGGGGCGCGATGGCAATATTGCTACTGGTTTGCCTGTCGATCAAATGTTGCAGCTGATGCGCAAAAAGGGAAGGCTATCCTAATCTAACTTTGTTGTAACAGGTATAAGGCGCGCCAACAGGGTGCCTACAATCATCGCGGCGACAAAGATTAAGCTTTGTTGATAGCCAAACACGAGGCTTGCAATAGCGGGGCCCGGACAGAATCCTGATAGACCCCAACCTAAGCCGAACATGGCCGCGCCAGCGATCAGTTTGGTGTCGATGATTTCGGATGTTGGCAGATGAAATTCTGTGTCAAAAAAAGGCTTTCCGCGTTTGAAGATAAGTTGATAGCCAAGGGTGGTTATGATCAAACCTGTTCCCATGACAAAAATCAGTGTTGCATCAAACTGCCCAGTCAAATCGAGAAAGTTCAGAATCTTTGCCGGGTTCACCATGCCTGAAATGGTGAGGCCCGCGCCGAACAGCAAACCAGATAAAAGCACAAAAATCTTTCGCATCATGATATCCCCAGAATGTGACGCACAATGAAGACAGTGATGATGGCGACAACCATGAACACACAGGTTGCCAAAACCGAGCGCTTTGAAAAGCGCGAGATGCCGCATATTCCGTGGCCACTGGTGCAGCCATTACCCAACGTGGTGCCCGCACCCACGAGCAGGCCTCCGATGACGATGATGTAATTGTTTGAAACAAAGCTGATGCTATGTGCGGCGCCGGTGAATAGACCTGTCCATGCTGTGCCGATCAACAAGCCGACAATAAAGACCAATCGCCAGCGAAATGCTTCATCAAAATTCGTGGTGAGTAGCCCGCGGAAAATTCCGGTGGCCCCCATGATGCGGCCGACTGTGGCCATTAATATGACCGCAGCAAGTCCAATCAACGCACCGCCCAAAACACCTGCGTATGGCGTGAATTCTGTAATGGTCATTCTATCCTCGAACTGATTTCAATAGTTTGGCTGGAATGCGCCCGTCGATCAAGGCCAAGCCGATGCCGATTACAGTCATGCCCAGAATGTGGTTGGGAGTGATATGCTCGCTGAGGAACGTTGCGCCCAAAATCATGGCACTTATTGGCACAAGGAACGTGACCAAAGTGATATTGGTTGCACCCGCACGCTTGATAATTGTGAAAAATAGTATGTATGCTACGGCAGTGCACAGCAGCGATAAGCCAAGCTGCGAATAGATAGCAAGCGTGCTTGGCATACGTAGCTTCCATGGCTGATCAAATATCAACATCAATGGTAAAAGCATGGCGCTAGAGGCGGCAGTTTGACTGGCAGCATTCACTAGTGGTGGCATTTTGGAAAAGCGCTTCGCCCAAATTGCACTGAAAGCATAAAGCACAGATGCGGCCACAAACATCATTTGATACCAAAAATCACCCCCCAGTTTGCCGATCGCATCAAATCCTACAAGGCCCGTAACGCCGAGCAGGCCAACTAATGCTCCGGTTAATCGGTTCCAGCTCAATCTTTCATTCATTGTAAAAGCGTGGGCCACAAGTACTGTAAAAAAAGGGGTCGTGGCGTTCAGCACAGCGCCGAGACCCGGGGCCACTTTGCTTTCGCCCCAAACGATCAAACTGAAGGGAATAACATTGTTGAGTAAGCCCATCACAAAATAGTTTTTCCAACTGGCCCAGGTGCTTGGTGGTTTGAGGCCAGTTACCACCACCACAATCCACAGGGCAGCTGTCGCCAAGAACACACGGAAGAATACGATGGTAAAAACTGGGAGTTCTTTTATGAGGATGGCGAAGAAATAAAATGAACCGCCCCAAATTGCAGAGAGCAACACAAGGAGGCCCCATTCATAAGAAGTCATACCGGATTGTTGCTGTGTCATTTAAGCAGACTTAGACGGCACTGCGATTCGACGCCACCCGTTTCACGGCATGAACCTGTGAAAGGTTTAATGGCGCGTCAATGGCTGCAAAAGTTTCAAAATCCGTTGTGGTAATTTATAATAGGCATTGCGGATTGCTGGCCTGATGGCAGATAGGTAGAAATGGCCATAAAATTTGCCGCGCCAAGAAATAGCATAGAAATAGTCTTTCGTATTGACCTTATCAGAACACCAGGATTCCTTATGGTTGTCGTTTGGTACCATCAGGTCAAAGTGTTGTTGTCCTGAGCTTAATGCCAGTCTTTGTGAAAGATCCATGTGCAGACGGCCAGGCGATAGGTCGGTCAATGCGTTCACATGTGAAGTGATATACGCAAAATGCGTTCCACCATAGTTGAAGCCAATTTCCCAAGATACTGGTTTGTCACCTGCTGATAGTTCAGTGGTCACAAATTCGAAATCTTTCGCGCTGCTGCGTGACAAGGATTTCAAAAATTGGATGTGCCTCGGGCAACCCATCACACGGTTGAACCGGCCTCGCTCAGACAGCCATTCATTTTTTTCGCGTATGGCTTCGGCCATGGCTTGATCGTTGTCTGAACCCGGTTTTAAAGTTTTGAATTCAACGATGCCAATTTCTTCCAGATTATTGCGAATTTTTTTGCGGCGTTTGCGTTGTTGGGAGTTATAGCGCGCATCATAATCAGCATCGGACTTAAATACTGTGAGATCGAGAAATGGTGCTTGTTCATGCAGCTTGGCATCAACAAAATGCTGTGATGCAAAGCTTTCAATTATACTGTTTTGACGCACGTGGCGCAGACGAATAATATCGATGCCCTTAAGTCGATTAATAAAACTCAGTGATGCAGACATCCATTTCGTTATGCTTTGGTCTTTGGCGCAGAGTACATCGCCGTATTGGCCAAGTGGATCGGTGACCCATTTTAGAGTTGATACGCCCATATGGCAACTTTTCATCAAAGGAAAAACGAACACTAATGTATTGTTAAGGAAGCCTGCAACAATGTGAACCTCATTTTGGCAATCGGGTTGTGCATAGTGGTCGCTCCAACTTTTTATCCAAGCATATGATTGGAATATGGTTGGTGTAACAGCGCAGCTATGTTCAAGGTTTTGCCATTGATCAGATAACGCGCTGAGATGGGATGGTGATGTTATTAAGGTGAGAATGCCGCCATAAGGCAAGTCAGAATTTAGGCTTGCGGCCACGTCACTTTGGACATGGCGAACAACTTCGGCGCTACCTGCAATGACTTTGAAACTCACGTTTAAGGCTCCCAAGATTAAGCCGGACGCTAAGCCGCAATTGTTACCGAGATATTGCCGAAATCGTTCAAATTTTAGCTAAATAGTGTGGAAGGTTAATTTTCTGACTTTGTTTCATCGCTAAAATTTGCCAGTTCTTTGACCAGACTTGAAAGCTTTTCGCGCTTTGACTGCTCTTGAGGAATGGGCCTGCATACCTCTCGCGCGGCCAAACCGATGCGGGCGGTGAGGATGCCATTGACTGCACCTTCGCCAAAGCGCGCGGAGAGGCGCCCCAGAATTCCTTTGCCGACGAAGAGGTGAATAAAGTTATCGGATAGTGCCAAGCCCCCCGCCACAGCAAGATGGGTGATCACCATGCGCGCCAATCTGAACGTAGCAAGCATTGAAGGTCTGCCGCCATAGAGGCTGGCAATTTCGCGCAACATACTCAAATTCTGCGCTCCAACAAATAGCACATCAAGCGCTGCTGCTGGCGTTACAGTCGTTAGAAGTGTTACACGACGCGCACGCTTTGCGATGATGCGGTGGGCTGCTTCATCGAGTGGATCGACCAAATAGCGCTCGGCAAGGCGCACCCGGTCGCGTGGGTCCATAATATCCTGAGCATGGAGATTTAGGTTGTTCAAATTCCATGTTGCATCGGGGCGTTTGGCATAAAGGCCTTTCAGACCCGATATAGCTATTTCAGCTGATGCAGCATCGTCTTGATTAATCGCATGGCTGGCGCTGAGTTGAAGATGTTCGATGCGGCGCAAACGGAGCAACCCTAAAATTTCGCGAAACACAATGGCGAGCGTTGCAAAGCCCGCCACGCCAGCGACGGTTAGCGCCAAGTAACCCATGAATACTGACTTGAGAAAAAAGCTTTCAACAATTTGAGCAACTGAAAGACCAAGCCACAGCGCAAACAAAGTTGCTAAAGCGGAAATCAAGATGAAGCCCCAACGTGGGCGCGAGAATGCACGCTGTTCAGGCGGAACTGGAATGGTGGCCAATTCTTGTTCAGGTTCTTCCGCTGCAAACTCTATCTTGGTTGGCCTAGCCTTACTCTTTGTGGGTTCTGAATCAAGCTTGAAGGCTTGGGGCGCGCGGTGATCGGTTTTGGTGGTCAAGGGAAACGGTCTCCGATCAAAAATTCCAAGGCGCGGTCTAAGCGGATATGTGGAAATGTATCGCCGCTGAGCAAAGGGGGACGAAAGCGCACGAATTTTAACTTTCCCTCCAAGCTGCCGTCCAATGCCGCTTGCGGATCATGTGGTAAGTCGCCCGGGAAAATTGCCGCTTCGGCTTTGCCGTCAAATTTTGTTGCGCCAATGCTTTCGCCATCTTGGGGGATACCCGCTATGCAAGGCAGATCTTCACCTTTAACTTTAACAGTAGCTTCGCGCGTGGAGCGGATGGCACTTAAAGCTGCCACATCATAAGTGGCTCCTGCAAATTCTGCTTTGGTTGCGGCATCATTTACCAGCACGCGCAGCATAGACTCAAGTTTGTCATGACTCGTGTGGTGCAACTGGTCGGCTTTGGTTGCGGCAAACAGAATTTTTTCAACACGACGTCCGAAAAGCGATGTCGTGAAATTATTTGAACCGAGGCGAAAGCTACTCATCACATCGCTTAGTGCTGTTTGCAAATCTTCGACAGCTTTTGATCCGGCATTCAACGCAGTTAGCACATCAACCAAAACAATCTGGCGATCAAGCCTTGCAAAGTGGCCGAAGAAAAATGGTTTTACAACGCGCGATACATAGGAATCATAGCGCCGTTGCATCAACGCGCCCATTGAACCTGATTGGAACCTCGCATCTGGCGGTACATCAAGCGGTGCAAAGGTGAGCAGGGGTGAACCCGCTAAATCTCCGGGTAATAAAAATCGGCCGGGAGGCAAAGTTGAAAGTGATATCTCATCTTTGCGGCAGCTCGCCAGATAGGCCGTGAACAGTACCGCTGATTTTTGCACTTCCACCTCATCTGCTGGCTTATCAGCATCAAGTGCTTGCAGATGTGCATACCAATCGCGCGCCATTGCTGCGCGAGGTGCCAAGCGGCTGGCAGCAATCGTGTTGTGGCTCCATTGTTGATAGGTCAAATTGATCAACGGCAAATCAAGTAGCCACTCACCGGGATAATCAACAATATCAATATGCAGTTTGCCGCCGCTGAAGTTACGCGCGAAAAAACTTGAGGGTTCATATTCCAATGTCAGGCGCAATTGGCTGATACGTTTGGTGCCTTCAGGCCAATGACGCTCATCGGCAGTTAATGCTTTCAGGTGTTCCTCATAAGAAAAGCGTGGCATGTCGTCATCGGGCTGTGGTTCGAGATAGGCGCGTGTGATGCGGCCTTGCGTGTGAGCTTCAAACACAGGCATCCGGGCGTTTTTGAGAATAGCGTGAACCAGAGCCGTAATGAAAACAGTTTTACCTGAGCGCGAAAGGCCCGTTACACCAAGGCGCAGTGTGGGTTGTAGCAACCCTGAGGCAAAATCCTTCAAGCCGCTTGCAGCCAGCTTGCTTTCATCAATAATCTCGCTGAATTTCAACTCTACCGTCCTTCAGGTGCGCACAGCATAATTGGGAGCTAAATGGCGGAAAACAAGGGAAAGTTTTAGGCGGAAACCTTGCCGATATTTTTCAAATCAAATGGCGTGGTCTGATAGAGTTCGTTAATCCAATTGCCAAACAACAAATGTGCGTGGCTGCGCCAGCGGTTTTGGGGCGCGGACTTCGGGTTGTCTGCGGGAAAATAATGGGCGGGCATGTTGATCGCCTTGCCCGCTTCCACATCGCGGGCATATTCGTCGCCCAACGAATTCGTGTCGTATTCAATATGATTGAACATATAGATTTGGCGCCTGCTTGGATCGTTGACTAGGCAGAGGCCCACCTCATCTGATTCCATCAGCACCTCAAGATTTTTGTCTGCAGGCAATTCAGATTTTAAATTTTCTGTCCAACGCGAAACCGGCATGGCGAAATCATCCGAGAAGCCGCGCAACAATGTTGAAGAGGGTTTTAGATTGTGATGGCTGAATACGCCAAAAGCTTTTTTTGCCAATTCATGTTTTGGGACTTTGTGGAAATGGTAAAGTGCCGCCTGCGCCGCCCAGCATACATTGAATGTGGAATGCACATGGGTTTGCGTCCATTCATAGATGCGGCTCAGCTCATCCCAATAAGTCACACTTTCAAACGGTAAAAGCTCGACGGGCGCGCCTGTGATGATTAATCCATCAAAGCGCTGATCTTTAATGTCTTCCCAACTTTCATAAAACGCCAACATATGTTCTTGAGATGTGTTTTTCGGCGTGTGGTTGGTCATCTTGATTAATGATAGTTCTACCTGCAATGGGCTTGAACCAACAAGGCGCGCGAACTGGGTTTCCGTCTTGATCTTGTTTGGCATCAAATTGAGCAGGCCAATGCGCAGTGGGCGAATATCTTGGCGATCAGCCGTTGACTCGTCCATGATCATAACGCCTTCTTGTTCAAGAATGCGGCGGGCCGGCAACTCATTTGGAATACGAATAGGCATTATTTTACTTTGTCAATCAATCTAGCCAGATGGTTCACGAAATCGGCTTCATTATTAATAGAGGGCACATCCTGCATATGCATCGTAAACCCAAATTTTTCTGCGATCTTTTTATAAAGCGGAATGCGGTGATGCAGCAATTGTTCAAAACCCCACACAGCAAAACCATCAGGGTCAACATCATCATCATTTTTAATTTTGCTTAGCGCTTTATATTCGCCCCATTTTTCTTTGAGGAAAGCAGGTTGATAATACATGGGCTTTGGGTTTTTGCGGAAGCGATCAACCAACATGGCCGTGTGTTCTGGCGTGCCTTCGATCCATAACAGCAAAGTGTTTTCGCTGAGAGATTTGAGAACAGGGTCACCAGCATCATCAGGATTCACAATTTCGCACAAGCTGCCACCGGAATCACAGATGAAATTTTGATACTTATAAATATCGCCTGCACGTTCAATAAATTCCGGCACATCGAGCAAAGCTTTAATCTCAGCATCGCGGTGTTGATTTTGGCGGCGCACATATTCGGCAAACGGAATTCCGCCTTTTGCCATACTCCCAGGTCTGCCGAGATAGGTCGACAATGGCGAAAGATTATGAAAGGTGATGTTCGAGCGAATGTAAATTGAATCCGAGCGCAACAATTCACACAAAAACGGATTGGTCATCGCCTCGCGTTTAAAATTATCGACGATGTGCTCGTCCATGTAACGCGTGCCGATGCGGTAATCGACCGAATATTGAAACCAATTGTGATGTTGAAGTAAAGCCGAAAGCGTGGTCTTGCCAACACCAGACATGCCAAGAACTGTTACAGCTTTGGAAGGAAGGGCGAGAAATTCTTTGCCAGTTTTAAAGCGCATGCGAGAGGGTTTAGCCAAAGGCCAAGCTGAGAGCAATCATCAGAATTCTTTGGTCAGATTTAAGTTAACGGAATGCGAGTCATAGTCGAACAAGGCAATGTTGCTTTTGTTTAAAGTATAGGAATAACTCATAGAGGGGGCAAATCCCCAAATGTTTAAGTCGCGTTTTGTGAGAGTTAGGCCACCTATATAGCGAGTATCATAACGCGTTAAGCCACTGAAGGGTTCCACACCGTCAAAAGGTGAGATGCGAATTTGACCGTTGGCATTGATAGTCATTCCCATGGGGAATTCTTTGTAAACGTTGAGTCCGCCGAAATAAGTTTCGTAAGATGCTGATAGGTCTTGTGATTTAGCACTATCGAAACCGCCGAATCCTGTCACATTCATTGTTGAATCAATGGCATGAGTAATGGCCAAATCAGTATGGAGGGCTGTTCCGTCGGCGGTTACTGAGTTTGCATAATCGCGCCAAACATAGGTTAGGCTGCTATTTATTAAGTCGCGTTGGGTGAGCTGATAGCTGAAGGAAATACGAGGCCCAAAATCATTATAAGTCAAAATGACGCTACTAGAACTCGGCGGGGCAAAATTTTGAGAGGCGACTCCACCAAAGCCAATGTATCCGTCAGAAATTAAGTATCTTATTTCTGCAGATTCGTTGGTTGACGCGGAGTCAAATTGGGGATCGGTGTAAATGCTTGCATTAATGCCTGCACCGAGCACGAACTGGAGTCGGTCGTTTAATCTCTTGCTGAACCCAGCGTTTAATCCGCCGGAAAGCCCCAAGCCACTTTGCTTTTGATTGTTAATGTTGCCTGAGGGGTCGACACCCGGAAATATGTTTCCGATTGTATCGGAAACTAGCTTGTCATGATTGGAACCGTTGTTCACGTTCGTTGTCGGTGCAATTGAAACAAAACCAGAAATCGAATAAGGTTTTTTATCACCAATTTGATCAATGAACGAACGAATACCAGCAGCTTCCGCAGCAGATGGAGCATCAGCTTCAAGCAATTTCAAATGATGGGCTGCGCTGTCTGTTTCATCCAAGCCAATCAGAACTTTGGCGAGTTCCGAGCGCACCAAAGTAAGTTTGGGATCATCAGCCAAGGCCGCGCGAAATTTTCGCGCTGCTCCAAAGAGATCATTACGGCTTTCTAAAATCAGCCCTTCAATGAAAAGTGTCCGATTTGCGGCGTGCGGCCCGCGTAGTGGATACTTATGTAAAAGTTCTGCCGCCTGTTCAAACTCTCCGGCTTTGGCAAATGTTATCAGAGCATGAACACGCATGTCTTCTGAAGCTGATTGATAAAGTGCGAAATCTTGTTGCGTGAGCGGAGGTGGGCCTTGCGGGGCTGCCAAAGCAAAGCTGCCAACAACAAAGAACGCCGCAAAACACGAAAAAGCTTGTGTTACCTCACGCTTTTTGGATTTATATAGCAATATGTTTAGCAAACAGGACCCGTCTTGCACGCGTTGAATATGCCAGTCATTGATACATAACCACGACGATCATCGTTAATGGCTGTCGAACCGCCGATTGGCTGCAATGTCTGTGCATCCATGGCAAACACACCAGTTATATTATCTGCGTTGTTACCGAAAAAGCCCGCTTCAAAAAAGCTGTTTGAAGAGGTGTTGATCCAATTGCTGGTGGGGTCATATTGGGCGGTACCCTTGATTACGTTCGCATGGGTTCCGGCGGTGGTTGAAGCGTTGGTTGTGATTGTTCCTGCTAATTGGATTTGTTGATCCATAAAACCACCTTGAGCTGCTCCAAACCAGTTTGCTGGATTGTTGTAGGCGATACCTCCGTCAGGTATAGTGTTGGGGTTTGTCGCAGTAGCAAAACCACTTGCACCGCCTAAAGTCTGCCATGCTTTCCAAGCATTTGGAGTGAGCGTTCCAGTAACAGTACCGTTTGATCCAAAGTTTGCAGTTAATGCCGTATCACCAGTGACTGACCAAATATTGTTTCTATCGAGCGTTTGAACGCCGACTGGAGGGTTTGTCGGATTTATGAAGTTCGATGTTGTAGCAACGCTTGTAAATTGACCACTATAAGTGGCGCTGCCAGATGTCGGCATTTGAGCTGCGGTCGTGTAGTTGCCGCCAAATGACCATGCTTGATGCGTGGCTGGGTTGCCGCCTGTTGTTACGTCGCGGTATTGGGTGGCATAGCTGCTGCCAGTGCCCGCGTTCCACCTCCAAACTTGGAGTTCTTCGTCCTGTGTGGAGGCTGCACCAGGAGCCTTGGTTATTTTGTGATATTCCTTGTAAGTTCCGCCAATACCGGAACCTTTTGTTGTGCCTGCCACATACTCATCTAGCACTTTTGTCGTTGGCCATATCGCGTTCGAGGACGTATTTGTGTTGATAGCTAATTGAGCTGTGCTGGTTGGCAACGTTGATTGAGTTAACGTCGATACGGCGGTGTTGTTGGCGCGCGAAACAAGAAGGCCGTTGTCCAAGGCTAACGTCGTGTCACCTGTCGTGATGGTCGATGTGTTGCCAGTGTTAGGTGAAGGGGTGGGTGTTGGGGTTGTCCCCGTACCCGTGCCGCCGCCTGTTGTTGATCCACTATTGGGCCCGCTGCAATTGAGTGTCTGCGTAGTGCTCGTGCAGGAACTACCGAGATTGGCGACGGCATCAAGTTGATTGCCATCGCAGCCCGAAAGGGCTGTGCCGGCTGCCAATAAAACTGCAAGTGACGCATAACGCATGATGAATTTCCAAACTGACCCAGATTTCATTAAACATGGAGATATTGTTCTAATTTTAAGTTAAGCATATGGAATTATTGGTGTTTCAATTTGAAACAGAGTGTTCATCATTCGGTAATGTGGCGCGGGCATTGCAACGCCTTAGGGCACGAATCACGACTGGTTTTGCGACATTAAGCAAGTATTGCTGCTGCTGGCCTTGCTCGCTATAAGCCCGCTTATTCTACTGGGAAGAGAGACTTCAAATGACTGCTACGTTAGCCGAAGACTATAAGCCAAGTGACTCTGAGCCGTTTATGAACGATCGTCAGATTGAATATTTCCGCCGCAAATTGCTGAATTGGAAAGATGATATTATCAAGGAGAGCAAAGAAACCATCTCGCATCTCCAAGAAGAGAACCACATTTTGCCAGATGTGGCAGACCGCGCATCTTCTGAAACCGATCGCTCGCTGGAACTTCGCACGCGCGACCGTCAGCGCAAATTGATTTCGAAAATTGATGCCGCTTTAAAGCGCATTGATGACCGTTCTTACGGTTATTGCGAAGATACTGGCGAGCCAATTGGTTTGAAGCGCTTGGATGCAAGGCCAATTGCCACGCTTTCAATTGAAGCCCAAGAACGCCACGAAAAGCGCGAGCGGGTTTACAGGGACGAGTAGCCTAAACACCTACGAATAGCTCAACTGTTTTAAACGTCGTCACATCCACCAAGCCCAAATCTGAAATGCGTAAGTCGGGTATCACCACCAGGCCCAGCAATGAATGCTGCATGAAGGCATTATTTAAATTGCAGCCGCAATCCTTCATGGCCTGCACCATTTTCTCGGCTTTGACGGCGACGATTTCGGCGGGTTCATCTGACATTAATCCGGCGATGGGAAGTTCGACGCGGGCGCGTTCAACGCCCTCGCTGATCACCACCACGCCGCCACCGATTTGTTTCAGCACGTTGGCGGCTTGGGCCATATCGGCCTTGTTGGTGCCGATCACGATCATGTGGTGGCTGTCATGGGCCACGGTGGAGGCCACGGCGCAGGCTTTGGTGTAGCCAAAACCAGATACGAATGCGTTGACCACTTTGCCCGTGGCGGCATGGCGCTCGACCAATGCGATCTGGCAAACGTCATTTTTCAAATCCATACTGACAAGTCCGGAACTTACGGGCAATTCGGCAGTCAAAGATTTTGTTGGCGCTTGGTTTTCAATGACGCCAATGACGCGCACTTTGACTTGGTTGGCCCCCAGCGGCGCTTTCACATCAAAGTCAGCAGCGGTCACATCGCGCTTCATATGCATGGTCGATTTGGCTTCTGGTGGATAATCAAAGCGCGGGAATTCGGCCAATAGCTTTCCGTGCTGGGCCACCACCACCCCATGTGCCATCACCAGTTCGATGGGTAGTGTTACGAGATCAGACGTGATTACAAGATCAGCACGGCGGCCCGGGGTGATGGAACCTAATTCGCGCTCCAACCCAAAATGCGTGGCGGTGTTGATTGATGCCATTTGAATGGCGGTGATGGGGGCTAAACCTTGCGCGATGGCATGGCGCAAAACGCGGTTCATGTGGCCTTCGTTCACTAATGTGCCGGAATGACAATCATCCGTACACAGAATGAAATTCCGCGAGTCGAGTTTGCTTTCCGTCACGGCCTTGATTTGAGTTGCCACATCATACCAAGCGCTGCCCAGCCGCAACATGGCGCGCATGCCTTGGCGCACACGGGCGATGGCATCATCGACATGTGTGCCTTCATGATCATCGGCAGGCCCTGCTGCCACATAGGCGTGGAAGGCGTTGCCCAAATCGCGCGAAGCATAATGCCCGCCTACAGTTTTGCTGGCGTTTTGCGTGGCCGCAATTTCTGCCAACATTTTCGTATCGCCGTTAATAACGCCCGGAAAATTCATCATCTCGCCGAGGCCGATGATGTTGGGCCAACCCATGGCCTCTCTCACATCTTCCGGTGAAATCGTGGCGCCTGGTGTTTCAAGCCCTGGGAAGCTGGGCACGCAACTTGGCATTTGAACGAAGATATTCAGGGGCAATCCCGCCGCCTCATCGTGCATGAGTCGAACGCCGGGCAAGCCCAACACATTGGCAATTTCATGCGGATCAATGAACATCGATGTGGTGCCATGGGGCACCACCGCGCGGGCAAATTGCGTGACGGTGACCATGCCTGATTCAACATGCATATGGCCATCGCAAAAACCGGGGGATGCATAGCGGCCCGCCGCATCAATGATTCTGGTGGTGGGGCCGATAGTGTGAGAGGCATCGGCCCCCACATAAGCAAATCGCCCGCCATAAATGGCGATGTCGGTGGCGGGGATAATCTCGCCTGAGTGAACATTCACCCATTTGGCATTTTTCACCACAGTATCAGCAGGCATGCGCCCCATGGCAACGGAGACGAGACTTGGGCCTAGTTCGGCCCATGATTTGAGAGTGTTCATAGGGTGACTATTGTCGAGGGCAGTGGTTTGGTCAAATGGAATTCGGGAGTTTGGACATAGTTCTGCTTACGATGAAAACGGTTATTCCGTTTCTTTGGTAGGAAGAAGTGAAGGGTTGCGCGGGCGCAAACAAACACGAATATGCCGGTGGAGTAGTCCGGCTATGAGAGTGCCTATAAGCACCCACGCTTTTGCGGCGATTTTTGCTGTTGGTGAACGCAGTGCCTCTGTAACGGGGGGACATCTTTCGAGCCGCGAGTTCTTCAGAGTTACTTGCCCACTAGGGCTGACAAGGTCGTAGTGCCCCGCCTTTTTCAATCA
>JANYHN010000045.1 GCA_025359045.1 Hyphomicrobiales bacterium
GGCATGGTTGTAGCACTTGATGCGTTTGGCCCCGTGACAGATAACGCAGGCGGTATTGCTGAAATGGCGGGCCTTCCAAAAGAAGTGCGCCACAACACCGACGCGCTTGATGCTGTTGGCAACACCACTAAAGCCGTCACCAAAGGCTATGCCATTGGTTCAGCAGGTCTAGGCGCTCTCGTATTGTTTGCCGCTTATACCCAAGATTTGAAGTTCTTCGCTGCTCACGCAACGCCAGGCTCATTCTTCGAAAATGTAAACGTAACCTTCGATCTGTCATCGCCTTATGTTGTGGTCGGCCTCTTGTTCGGCGGCCTATTGCCCTATCTCTTTGGCGGCATGTCGATGACGGCGGTTGGTAGAGCGGCCCAAGCTGTGGTGGTTGAAGTGCGCCGCCAGTTCCGCGAAAACCCTGGCATTATGAAGGGAACATCCAAGCCTGATTATGCCAGAGCCGTGGATTTGCTCACCAAGGCAGCTATCAAGGAAATGATCATTCCATCAATGCTTCCGGTGTTCTCACCCATTGTGGTGTTCTTCGTGATCAACGCAATTGCTGGCAAAGCCCAAGCCTTCTCCGCCGTGGGTGCCATGCTCATGGGCGTAATCGTGACAGGCCTGTTCGTGGCCATCTCGATGACCGCAGGCGGCGGCGCTTGGGACAATGCCAAGAAATCATTTGAAGATGGTTTCGTGGATTCCACAGGCAAGAAGCATTTGAAAGGCAGCGATGCCCACAAGGCATCGGTGACTGGCGATACCGTCGGCGACCCCTACAAAGACACTGCAGGCCCCGCCGTCAACCCCATGATCAAGATCACCAACATCGTGGCACTTTTGATGTTGGCGGTATTGGCGGGGCATTAAGTTCGAGCAACTGAACGCGATCTAAAAGCCGGGGTGGCAGCGCCCCGGCTTTTTCCTTTATCGAGATTCTATGGTGTCGCGGGCAGCTTCGGCCACATAATCCGAGTTAAGCAATGCAGCTTGCCCCCAAAGCAATCTAAGTCGGGACGAACTTTCACCTTCAAGCTGACCCGCCATATGGCCTAAATCGATTCCTTCAATAGATAGATGATCTGGGTACCTCAAATAATGGTAATCTAGGTATAGCTTCATATGACATGTAAGCAAATTGGTGAGATGTCGCGTTCGCATTATGGACATGAATGTTGCCATTTCTGCTGAGGCCACCAAATCATGGATCTGAATTTTTCCATGGGGTTCTCTGTCTGCGTGCTTCACAAAATTGCTAGCCTCACGAATGATATTCAGTAATTCATTTTTATTCTCTCGGATGATAATGGGGCTATCCCAAAACAAGTCACTTCCAGTTTTCGCCACCGTAAGGTCCGCGGTTATTCTGTCGGCCGATTGTGCAAGCAAATTGATGGCAAGGGGATCTTCGTTCGCCCACAGCATTCTTGTTGTGGCGTGAATAATTCGTTGTGCGCCATTCACTTTGTCTAGCTCATATTCGCCTTTGCTACGATCTACTGTCATTGTTTTCAAGTTCATCGGTTGACCTGCTTAGCCGCTTTTGTCCCGTAAACTTCAATAATGCCACCTGCACTGTGCAATCTCCAACTGCTGCGCGGCCCCAGTGCCACTCACGCGGTAAACCAATCTATCTTCTAGAGTGACGCGCCTTGACCACCAACCCTTGAGATCACCGCGCAGAGGCTCAGGTTTGCCTGTGCCTGTGAATGGCGTTCGCGTGCATTCCTTGATCAAATCATTGAGGCGCAAAAGAACTTGTGGATTGTTGGCTTGCCAGTGTTGATAATCCTCCCAAGCGCGGGTTGAGAAAACCAGACGCAAACTCTTATTCCGCGATGAGGTGGCGCTCTGTTCCGCCGCCCGCTTTCAATTCATCAATGGCGGATTTCAATCGCTGCGCGTTATTGGCGCTGGAAAGCAAATGCATGGTCTCTTCAATGGCATGCCAATCGGCAAGCGAGACCATGACAACGGACTCCGATTTCTGCCGTGAAATGACAACGGGCTCATGGTTCTCAACCACTCTGTCCATTACATCCTTTAATCGTTCGCGTGTGTCTGTATAGCTGATCACTTCCATACATGATGTTATGTACAGATTATTGTACAATGTCAAGCTTCTAGTTCGAAAGTTTTTACAAGTAATGATCAAAATGTTATCACCTGCTCATGACCGAGCCCTATAAATTCAAACTCGCCCACGATCACGCCCGCTATCAGCACAGCCATAACTTTGCCTTTGGCCATGAGGTTGAAAGTGAGCGCCGCACATTTTGGGTGATGCTGCTGACGGCGGCTATGACCATTATTGAAATTGGGGCAGGGTGGTTTTATCACTCCATCGCGGTGTTTGCTGATGGCTGGCACATGTCCACCCACGCGCTCGCCGTGGGCATTGGCTATTTTGCATATCGCTATGCGAGGCTGCATGCCAAGAACAATAATTACACGTTTGGCACAGGCAAAATCCACGCCCTTGGCAGTTATTCCAGCGCCTTGATCTTGGCATTTGTGGCGCTATTTGTTTTTGGTCAATCCATCTGGGGCTTCATCAACCCCGAAGTGATCGCCTACAATGAAGCCATTCCCGTGGCCATCGTTGCGCTATGTGTCAATCTTCTGTCGATAAAACTTTTGCATGTGGGTGGCGAACATGCGCATGGCGATGGACATGGCCATGAGCATGATCACAACATGAAGGCCGCCTTCGCCCATGTGGTGGTGGACGCTATGACGTCAGTTCTGGCCATCACCGCGTTGGTTGCCGGAAAATATTGGCATTGGATATGGTTGGACCCGCTAGTAGGCATCATCGGTGCCGTGATCATTGCGCAATGGGCCTATGCCTTGCTGAAAAATGCCATGCAAATGTTGCTGGATAGACAACCCGCAAACACCTTGCTGGCCGATATAAAAAGCAAAATCGAAAGTGATGGTGATAGCCAAATTGTTGATCTTCATTTGTGGCAGGTGGCCCCCGGGCGCAACGCAGCGATCATTTCAGTCATAACGCACGAGGAACGCCAAGCTGATGATTATAAAATGCGCCTGAGTGGACTGGGTCTTTCCCACATCACGGTTGAACTTAACCACTGCGCGCGGTGATCGCTAAATCGGGAAGCGGAAATAACCGACAATATCTATGGCAACTGCAGTTTACACAAGTACTGCCTTTTCTCTTAGAACCGACGTTTCAACTGATTTTCACTGCCACCGACACCTGGTGTGGCCGAGCTGAGTGAATGAAGCAATTCCTGCAATAATGTAAGTTCAGAACCCGTAACTGGCGTCTTGCGCGAATTGATATCAATAACGCGCCCATCTTGCAGACCATATTGGGCAGTTGAAGAAACTTGGTCATTTTTGTTAAAGCGAACCGCGATGACCTCGCGGCTGGTCTCGACAGGAGTTAAAAATGACCGCGCTTCTGTTGTGCTGGTAATATAATAATAGCTATCACCTTGGAAATTGACCGAGGCGGTTGTGGACGGCGATCCTAATATGCCTTCAACTTCAGATTTAGCCATGCCCTCTGTAACTTGTGCAAAGGCACCTGCCTTAGGGTAATAGCCACGGTGGTTGATCTGCGGCGTGCAAGCCGTCATAAGGCTGGTCACCAAACCAATCATCATCAATTGAGAAGCTGCGCTGCTCCGCTTAAAACCCATCATGACCGAATCTTATATCCAAACCAAAAACAATGACACCTTTTGCCCCGATAACGTGAGAGGAGCAAGCTGATGATTTTGAGCAAATTATTTGCAAGGAAACCATCCGCGGCCCAGCGTCTCTATGAGGCGATTGTGGCAGGCGCACGGCAGGAAAAATTTTATGCAGATATGGACGTGCCTGACACTTTAGATGGAAGGTTTGATATGATCGTGTTGCATATGTTTCTGGTGCTTGATCGTTTGCGGGGCGAGGGTGGCGAAATGGGGCAGCAGCTAACCGATACATTTTTTAAAGATTTGGACAGGACTTTGCGCGAAATGGGCATTGGCGATTTGTCGGTGGCAAAGAAAATCCGGCCAATGGCTGAGGCATTCGCCGGGCGGGTCAAAGCCTATGCCACGGCTTCTGAAAAGGGTTCTTTGGTCGAAGCTTTACAGCGTAATGTTTATGGTGGCGAGGCAAAGCCAAAGGCGATTGAATTGGTCCAATGGGTGCAAAATGCCAAAGTTAAGTTAAGTTCAACACCAACGAAATCTATATTAGACGGAGAGTTGGTGCTGTTATGAGCAAGATTAAGGTGCCAAAGCTTGAATTTTCGCGACCGCTCATTGTCGACCGCGTGCCGCGTAAAGGCAGCCATGAAGTTTTTGCAGCCGAAGAGGCTGAGTGCAAAGCCTTGGCTGTTCGGTTTGATTTGTCGGCAATTCATTCATTGAAGGCGCATTTAATTGCAACACCTTGGCGCGGTGGTGGATTGAAAGTGACGGGTGATTTTACAGCTGATCTAGAACAGGTTTCAGTGGTCAGTCTTGAACCGTTTCGGCAGACGTATAAATATGAAGTGGAGCGCTATTTCTTACCACCAAAGATTGCCATTGATGGAATTGAGGAGGATGCCGAAATCATCGACAATGGCGAAGTCGATTTAGGTGAACTCGTGGCTGAAAATTTAAGTTTGGAGCTTGATCCCTATCCGCGCAAAAAAGGTGAAGAATTTGCCGATCACGAGGAAGCCGATGAGACTTCAGAAAGCGAACCCGCAAGGCCATCACCCTTCGCCAATTTGATAAAATTGGACAAAAATTCCAAATAGACCAGTTGAATTTAGGTGTTGTCTCATTCTCACAAGGCTTTATCTTATAGAATGTGCAGTTGAAGCAACAGAATCGGAATTTATCAGCCAAATGTTAGAAAAACGAACCCTCGCCCTTGATGCGATGGGCGGTGACTTGGGGCCAGAAGTGGTTATTCCGGGTGCTGCTTTGGCAGCATTGCGCCATCCGGGTTTGAAATTCATTTTATTTGGCGACCTGGCCAAAATGAAGCCGTGGCTCGACAAACATCCTAAACTTGCAGCCGTTGCCCAGATGCGACATGCGGATGTTTCAGTGGCGATGGACGAAAAGCCGAGCCAAGCTTTGCGCCGTGGTCGTAATAAAAGCGGTATGTGGTTTGCAATTGATGCTGTGCATAAGGGCGAGGCGCATGCTGTGGTTTCAGCTGGCAATACAGGTGCCTTAATGGCCATGTCACGGTTTATATTGCGTACGTTACCCGGCATTGAGCGCCCCGCCATTGCCGCAGTTTGGCCCACCACAAGAGGTGAAAGCGTTGTACTCGATGTGGGTGCCACTGTCGGCGCTGACTCGCGGCAACTTTTGGAATTTGCAATTATGGGCGAGGCCATGGCGAGTTGTTTGTTTGGCATCGAACACCCAACAGTCGGGCTGCTCAACATTGGCGTCGAGGAAGTCAAAGGCAACGAAGACGTGAAGGAAGCTGGCAGATTGCTACGCGAGCTTAAACTGCCATTGCAATATGCGGGCTTTGTTGAAGGTGACGACATTGGCAAGGGCAAAGTGGATGTTGTGGTGACTGAAGGTTTTACGGGCAATGTGGCGCTCAAAACCGCTGAGGGAACAGCCAAGCAAATTACCACGTTTTTAAAAGCCGCACTCAATTCGACGATTGTTACAAAGCTCGGAGCCTTCTTGGCCAGTGGAGCATTTGATGCCCTGCGCGAACGTTTAGACCCGCGCAAACACAATGGCGGAGTGTTTTTGGGGTTGAATGGCGTTGTGGTCAAAAGCCATGGCGGCACTGATGCATTAGGTTTTGCCACGGCCATTGATGTGGCGGTCGATATGGTAAAAAATGGTTTGGTTGCACGAATTGCTTCAGATCTCGCTGAAGTAAACGCATTGTTGCCGCAACAAGCGCAAGCGGCGGAGTAGTTTTCCTGATGATAAGAAGTGTGATCAAGGGTGTGGGAACTTCGCTGCCCGAACGCGTTATGACCAACGCCGATATAAGTAAGATTGTAGATACGAGTCATGAATGGATTGTTGAGCGCACTGGTATTCACGCGCGCCATATTGCAGGCGAAGGCGAGACCACGCGCAGTCTTGCTGTTGCTGCAAGTAGCAAAGCGTTGCACGACGCTGGCATGAGTGCTGCAGACATCGATTTGATCATTCTTGCTACATCAACGCCTGACAACACGTTTCCTGCAACGGCAACGATGGTGCAAGCCGATTTAGGTATTACACGCGGTGCTGCATTTGATTTGCAGGCTGTTTGCTCTGGCTTTGTTTATGCGCTTTCGACCGCCGATGCGATGATCAAAGCAGGCCAAGCCACGGGTGTTTTGGTAATTGGCTCTGAAACGTTTTCTCGCATTCTTGATTGGACTGATCGCACGACCTGTGTGTTGTTCGGCGACGGAGCAGGCGCGTTTGTTTTAAGTGCGGAGCAGGGCGAGGGCGATAACAATGATCGCGGCATCATCGGGTCGAAGCTCCGGTCTGACGGGCGCTATAATGATAAGCTCTATGTTGATGGTGGGCCATCGACAACGAAAACTGTTGGCTTACTTCGCATGGAAGGCCGGGAGGTATTTAAACACGCGGTTACTAATCTTTCCTCAGTTGTTGAAGAGGTGTTGATTGAGACAAAAATGACTGCATCTGAGATTGATTGGTTTGTGCCGCATCAAGCCAATCGCCGTATTCTTGAAGGCGTGGCCAAAAAACTTGGCATCGATGAAGCCAAGATCGTGATGACGTTAGACCATCATGGCAACACGTCTGCAGCATCAATTCCACTGGCGTTCGACGCGGCATTAAAAGATGGTCGTATAAAACGTGGTCAACTGATATTGATGGAAGCAATGGGCGGCGGATTTACCTGGGGTGCCACCCTTGCGCGCTATTAAGAGTTGCGCTTAAGTTATTGAGAAGATACACTGTTAACTTGACCATGGCGTTCTTCAGCGTTATGAGTCGTCAAAACTGTAGGGGGTTGTATGAGTGGTAAGACTCTCACGCGTGCTGATCTAACCGAAGTGGTGCACAGGGATATTGGCCTGTCGCGGACAGAATCAGCTGATATGGTAAATACCGTTCTGGATCTGGTGGCTGACTCATTGGTTTCTGGCCATTCAGTTAAGCTTTCATCCTTTGGTACATTTATGGTGCGCAGCAAACGCGAGCGCATGGGCCGAAACCCAAAGACGGGTGAGGAAGTGCCCATTACGCCACGGCGCGTTTTGGTGTTCAGGCCTAGTCAGATCATGAAAAACATCATCAACGGCGAGGAACCGGGCGACGTCGATTGATATTGATTCACGGGGGCAGGAGCTTTGAGTTTGGAAAAATCACCAGACGCGTTTCGAACAATTAGTGAAGCAGCTGAAGAACTGACGGTTCCGCAGCATGTGCTGCGCTTTTGGGAAACGCGTTTTACACAAATAAAACCAATGAAGAGAGCAGGCGGCAGGCGCTATTATCGTCCGGCTGATATTGAATTGCTGAAAGGCATTCACACACTTCTCTACAGCCAAGGTTACACAATTCGAGGTGTGCAGCGCATTCTGAAAGAAGAGGGCGGCGCTTATGTCGTGGGTATTGGCCGGGGCGAAGTTATGCCGCGCAAAGGTGATGCCGCGCGTGAGGGTGCACCACCGCCTGGCACAGCCAAAGCTGCACCACGCATTGGCAAGGCACCATTGGCAAGGCCTATTGATGAAGCCCCGAAGGTTATCCATAAGCTGTCAGCAGTTCAGTCTGATGCTCTGAAAGCGGCGCTGAGAGATTTGACAGACGCGCGTAAAATGCTTGATCCACTTGATCGGTAATTCAAAAATCAGCGGTTTGCGCCGATGACCCTCGGAAAAATGATTCAGTTGGCTTTGAGCAGCGTGGGCTCGCGTTTGACTGGGGCAGGAATCAGCCTGATCACCCAATTGGTTTTAACCCGCAGCTTTGTGGCGGCAGACGTAGGCGTGATTTTTCTTGCTATGTCGATGGCAGCGATTTTTAGTTTGATCGTATCGGCTGGTTACCCATCACTTTCCTTGACGCAGCTTCCACGCTTCCAAGCGTTGGGATTAAACAGGTTGGTTGCGGCTTTTCATGGCGCATTTTTGCGGGACTTCGCTACCGTTACTCTTATTTTATTTCTGCTAGTTGGAGCAGTTGTCTTACTGGCTCCGATTGATCCTGGGCTAAGAACCGCGCTTATTTTTGGATGTCTATCGGCAATTCCATCTGGCTTGATGAGGTATAATGGATCGCTGGCTAACACCTTACGGCGTTATAAATTGGCTTTTCTGCCCGATTTTATTTTTAGGCCCGGACTGTTCTTTCTATATATCGCTGGCGCATTTTTTCTAGGCTACAAACTTTCGCTTACCCACGTCCTCTGGGCATTCATCGCCTCTAATGCCATCGTTGCAGCGGTATGGGCTCTCATGATGGGGCACGAGGGATTGAGGTTCAGCCATTGGTTTCGTGCACGACCGCGCTTGACAGCTGCACTGCGGGGCAAATTATTGGCGCTGTCAATTGTTGCAGCTGTCACGACTCTATTCTCGGATGTTGTTACGCTTGTTGGGGGATTCTTACTGCCTCATGACGAGGTGGCATTACTTGGTCTTACCATCCGTCTCGCCAGCCTTGCAGGTTTTGTAATTCAAGCTTCACAGCAATTTGTATTGAGCGATCTGACCCATGCCATAACAGTTCACAACTCAAAAGCAGCAAATTCTATTTTGATGCGGATGAATCTGGTGACGATTGCAATAGTCATCGGCGCACTCATAGCGGCAATTTTGTTTGGCCGATATTTCTTAAGTTTCTTCGGCGCTATATATTCAGAAGGACACTGGCTGTTGGTGCTGTTTATTGTTGGCCAAGCCGTGCGCGCGGTGAGCGGCATGAACCAACACATGCTTTCGATTGGTGGCTATCAAGTGCGCTCGGCGCTGGCTTGCGCAATTGGCGTGGCTATTCTGATCTTCAGTTGGCTCATTTTCCAACCCATGTTTGGCATATTAGGTGTCGGACTGGCCGTCATTGCCGCAGAACTTTGCTGGGGGCTGATTGTTGGTAATGAAACTCAAAAGCTGACGGGGCGCAGGGGTGATATGTTCTGGCTAATGGCCAGTAACAGAGATGCAAAGCTTTAAGCTTGGCGTTTGGGATTAGGAATGCTACATGCGGAGCCTTAAGTCGGAGCGTAGCGCAGCCCGGTAGCGCACTAGTCTGGGGGACTAGGGGTCGCAGGTTCGAATCCTGTCGCTCCGACCAATCTTCGCCAAGGCAAAGCATTAGCCTAGTTGGCTTTTTATTTTGCGAAGAAGGTTGGTCGGCCCATACATCAGCAGCAACGTGCGGATGATTCCCAAATAGCTGTGCACAGATAGCCAATCCGCATAGCGCCATTGTAAGCGCAGCCTGCTTTTTAATTGTTTGGCGCGTGAGACAACCGAGATCGATTGCTGGATTTCGATTGTCGTGTAAAGTTTTTCAGGCAAATTGCTAAATTTATACCCCTTGGCATAAGCATAGCACTCCATTGCGTAGTCTTCGGCAGCGGGATATTGATCCGTATACTGACCAAGTTCGCGCCAAAAATCGGCTTTGAACATGATTGCACCGTGGGTGAGGGGGGCGTTGTAGCGCAGGGCGCGCACGCAGTCCTCGTAACGTTCAGGATTCTTGGCCTCGACCTTTATTCCGGTTTGCGTGTAGAGATAGTCTGTGGCCGTGCCTACCATGCAATAATCCGGATGACGGGCCAGAAACTTAATCTGTTTTTCAAGGCGGGTCGGTTCAGAAATATCTGGATAATCAACCCGCGCAATATATTTGAATTGTCCTTTTAGAATTTCTGAGAGGCCTCTATTCATTGCACCCGTGATGCCAACGTTTTTTGGGAGTGCGATAATCTGGCAGTCCATGCCCTGCGTGTAGGCTTTATAGTCAACCTTCTTATTGCTGCCATCGTCCACGATGAAAAGCCGAAAGGGAACAGTCTGACCACGCAAACTGATGAGGCATTCTTTTAAGTCATCTCCCGGATTATAAATCGGCATCAAGACTGCAATTTCGGGATCTGACATTTAACTTTTCTTTTGTTCAACCGGCCAAATGAGGCCGATAATTGAAGGGTCGAGTTTCGCTTGGGCGCGAAGCAACCAGATTGACCACAAGTTCCACACAATGGTTCCGCTCGCTGAGGCAAGTGCAGCTCCTAAACCACCCAGGCGCGGGATCAAAACAAATTGCATGAGAATGACTAACGCATAGCAAACAACCATAATTTTGAGATAAGATTTTTCATAGGCTGTCATCTGCATCAAATAAGCGGTGGGGCCGGAGATGGCATCAATCATGCAGCTCAAGGCCAAGATCAACAGGATCGGATAAGCCGAGGTGAAACTGGGGTTGAACAAACTGAGCAAGATGTTTCCAGTGAATACCAAGAACACAAAACCGAGAAGCGTTATGACGGCAATGGCGATAACCAATTGCTTGCAGAGTTTCTGAAGTTCGGCATGGTTCTTTTTTTCATAAAGTGCTGCCATGGTTGGTGCAGTCACAAGGCCGCCGGCGATCAGGACAAGGCTGAGTAAAGTTGCGGTTTTTTGGGCTGCAAAGTAAGCGCCAGTTTCAGCACCCCCCATCAGATAACCAACAACAACGACATCCATTTGCTGGATCATGGCAAACACAATGCTCGCACCCCATAGAGGCAAAAGGCTATTTTTGGTTCCAGACCAATCTGATTTTGCAACGACATCGCCAGTCGCTTTTGTGACGCCTTTTCCAATCAAGTAGATTTGACCAATGATCAAAAAAAGTAATGCAGCTGCGCAGATATAAATAGCCATTGTGCTGCCAGCTCTAAATCCAAGCCACACCGCGCTGAGTGCGAAAAGCGGTGCAATAATACGCCACAAAACATCACGCGGTAGCATTGAACCAATCACACTATTTTGTGCGCGCAAGACGCCCGCAGCAAAATCTGCCAGACAAAAGATTGTGGCCAAAACTGATATAGATAAAAAGTTGCGTGTCGATTGTGGGCCGGTGATTTGGTCGCCAAGCAAACCTGCGGCAAGCGCTACCATTACACCTAAAAGAGTCAGAAGTGACCCCATTTTAATAACGCCCTTGGCATAATCAGGTTTGCCTTGAGCAAGGTATTTTGGCCAATAACGCATTACGGCGGTTGAATATCCAAACCCAGCGCATGCCGAAATGACAATGGCGAGATTAAATGAAAATGCAAAGATACCGTAGTCTTCTGCTGTCAAAAGTCGAGCGAACGCAACAAACATAAGATAGCTAAGGCCTGCACCAGCAACCTTTATCAAAAGTGAGATTATGCCAGAACCAACAAGACGGTTACCGAGCGCTGACTTCAATTTGTTTTGAAAGGTGGAACCAATTTTAGCGTTATCTCGATTAGTCATGATGGGTCTAGCGCTTGGTAGTAGCGAATATTTTTCTCATCGGCTGCTTGTTGGACATGTTCTTGCGTTTTGTAGATCAGCGTTGCAGCGAATAATCCCCATGTCATGCCGAGCATCCAGTAAAAGTGCCGCCAATGTTCAGTATCAATTTGAATGCCCTGAAAGGTCACGGAAGTTAGGCAAGCAAAAACCAAAATAGCCTGAGCCTGGTATGGAGATTTTGTGAATACTGTTCGAACGCCAACAAATAAATTGCAGCCGATCAAAGCAATATAAGAAATTCCTCCGAGCCAACCGTAAGCTGAAAAGGAATTAAGAAATGTGTTGTGAGGGGCTTCCAGAAAATAGTGCGAAAACTGCAGCGGTCCAAATCCAAAAGGTCGCTCCAATAACATGGGGATGGCATTCAGCTGATTGCCAAACCGTCCCCTTTCGCCCGCGTCATAACTTTTAACGAGTGTGAACCGATCTAGAAACACGGCCTGCATTTCCGGCGAAGACAAAATCAAAAGCAAGGGAATTGTAACGATCACTGCGCCGACAAAGAAATAAAATACAATGCGAGAGCGCATTGCGTTTGATTCCGACAGTATAAAAGTGAGTGCCACCATGATCACGATGGACATAAGGATGTTGGTCCAAGCACCACGCGAAAATGCAAGAAATAAACTCACAAATATGAGAGCGAAACATAAAAGGTCGACAATCGGTCTTTTACTTGTTCCAAGTAACAGACGCTGAGCTAATAAGACGCAAGGGAAGACCAAAAAGGTAGAAAACACGTTGGGGTCTTTGAAAAGGCCAGTCGCGCGGCCAAAATTGATCAGGTCATTTGCGCCCAGACTGATGTAGAGCTTGCCGATTGTACTGGCAAATACATAAGCCAACATCGCCAGTGCAGCGGCAATCGTCGCCCCCACAACATACCCCGAGGTAATGATGCCAAAGCGTTTTTTAGTGTCGACAGAGAGAAAGCTCGCAATAAATACCGCCGAAATTGCCATGTATAAAGACGTGAACTCCGATTGGAATGCTTCGGGAGTTGGCGCGACGATTGCGTAACTGAGAAAGCCGCCCAAATTATACAGCAGTAACAGCAACATCATCGGCATGATGGCAGAGTTATAATTCATACCCGAAAAAACATATCCGAGAAACGCAAGGAAGAAAAAACAGTCTGTAGGGGCGGGTTCAAAAATAACGACAAACGAGCCCGCAAAGATCAGCCAGACCAGCGCCAAGCGAAACCGATCACCACCCCAGTCCATTGCAAAATTAGGAATCATCTTAGGCAACTTAAATAGCCTAATGCTGACGCTTGCGGAACAGACGGTTGTTAAACTCACGTTGTGTCATTTCAATAGGCATTGTCCGAATTCAACAGGGCTAGCGGAGTTCGTGCCATGATGTAGAGATCGAATGTTAACGACCAATTCTCGATATAATAGAGATCATGTTCAACGCGGCGCTCGATTTTTTCGGCCGTATCAGTTTCACCGCGCCAGCCATTGATCTGTGCCCAGCCTGTGATGCCTGGTTTCACTTTGTGGCGCGCAAAATAGCCATCTACAACATTTTCATAAAGTGAATCTGCCGCTTTGGCTTTTGTCGCGTGGGGACGTGGCCCGACCAAAGATAAGTCTCCTTTCAAAACATTAAAAAATTGTGGCAACTCATCTAGGCTTGTACGGCGAATGAAACGGCCAACGCGGGTTACGCGCGGATCATCTTTAGTCACGAGCTTAGTCGCGTCTACGTCTGCCGCATCTATGCGCATTGATCTGAATTTATAAATTTCAATCAGTTCGTTGTTAAATCCAAACCGCTTTTGCTTGAATAAAACTGGCCCTTTGCTGTCCAACTTTACCGCCAAAGCAACAGCGGCAAGAACTGGCGAAAACACGATGACAGCAAGGCTTGCAATAATCTTGTCCATCGCCGCCTTTAACAGGGGGCCCCATTCGCCAAGGGGCCTGTCGAACATGTCGAGGCAAGGCAAGTTGCCGATATAAGAGTAGGCGCGTGGACGATAACGAATCTTTTGCCCGTATGCGCTCAAACGAATGTCGACCGGCAAAACCCAAAGCCTGTTCAAAATTTGTAAAAGTCGATCTTCCGCCGTCACGGGAAGTGTAATGATGATGCAGTCAATTCGCGTAGCACGCGAAAAATCTATGAGATCATCAATGCTGCCAAGCTTATGAACGCCGTGCGCTTCAGCAAGGCTACGATGATCGTCGCGGTCATCAAAATAACCCACAAGTGAAATACCTGCTTCTTCGTGCGATTGCAGATTGGAGATAACTTTCGCAGCAGGTTCGCCTCCGCCGACAATCACGGCGCGCCGATTGAATTGGCCATTCATGTTGAGACGGCGCAGAATCGCGGCAACAAAAAAGCGATACGTTAAAAATATTGCAAACCCCGCAAATGCCCACGTAATCAGCCATATTCGCGAAATATTCTCTGTTTCTTTGAGTAGAAATAGGCCCGCGACAAGAATTGCAAAAAGCATGGTCCATGCCACCAAGATTCTGAACATACTCTTGGCCGGCATGATTAGGCTCTCCAATCTATAGAGATTGAACGCGCCGAGCATGATTGGCCAAATTGTTGCCGCAAAGACCGCAATAGAAAGGAACACCATTCCATCGACACGGCTCACAAACCCTGGATAACGCAATGCTGAAGAAAGGGCAGCAAGAAACATCACTGCGCAATCACTCAGCCGCAACAATGAGGCGACAACTTTTGGCGCAACGAAATGGGTATTGGTGAGTGTTCCGCCGACCGCTTCGCGCAGTTGATTGCGAGCAGAAGCATCATTCAACTTACTCAAATCAATTACAGCGGCAAGATTTGTATTCTTTGGTTCGGGTTTCATGGTCTGCTTCAAACTGATACAACACTTGTGTGTCGTATCAGCAGGAGCAAAACTCAGTCCTTATCTTGTTATTAATGGGAAAGGTTAATTCTGTGGTTAAGGAAGCGTTAACGGCATGTATCGTAAAAAGTCGTTATCTTTTCCGCCATCAGCTTAGCGCCAAAATTCAATTGAATTTGCTGTGCAAGCGCATCCGCATTTTTTATGGATAAATCAATTGAATTCAAAGTGTTAAAAATCAATTCGGCCAACAACTCAGGCTTATCACTGGCACATAACTGCGCCTTTGGGACGACCTCTGAAATGCCCCCGACATCACTGCCTATGATGGGCTTATGAGCCGCAATAGCCTCCAGCATAACATATGGAAAAGACTCGTTTCGAGAAGGTAAAACAAATACACGGCCTAATCTGATGGCTTCTTGCATCGATTTGCGACCAGCAAATTGAACTTGTTCGGATAACCCCAAGGCTGCAGAGAGTGATTTGAATTGATTGAGATCAGGCCCATCGCCAATCAAGCAAGCCGTAACGATTTTCTTGGGTTTAAGCAGCGCAATAGCGTGCAGCAATACATCCACACCCTTCAAATTGCGCATCTCACCGACGAATAAAAAATCAGCAGCAGAAGGATTTGGAGCGACGCTCCTGAAATCTTCAGGCCATAGACCATTGTGAACAACGATCGATTTGCAATTTCCAAGACCGATTTTTTTTTGAAATAATTGCTTTTCAAAATTACACACAAAAACAATGCCTGCGTTTGTGCTGCGTAGCAGTTTTTCAGCGCCAAGAAAAATCGGCCCAGGAAACTCGCCCCATTCATAATGCAAGCTGCCACCATGTGGCGTGTAAATCGCGCTTATCCCAGAAAGCTTTCCAGCCAGCCGCGCATAAAGCCCGCCTTTTGCTCCATGACCATGAATCACGTCCACCTTCAGTTGCTGGGCGAGATTCGAAGTTTGGAGGGCGCTTGAGATATCGCCGAAGCCGGGTAGTTTTGACATCGCTTGCCGGTTTACACCGAGGCGGCAATAACGTTCTGTCTCATTGAGAAGATCAACAGCGCTTTGACCGCCTGTTCCACTGTCACAAAAAATACCAACGTCATGGCCTAATTCAGCCTGTCCACGCGCCAAATCACGAACATGGCGGAACAAGCCACCAACTGGGCTACGAAAGATGTGGAGTATGCGCATCAATCAGAACCAGCGTTCCCTGATATAGATAATATCTCCCGGATAAACTTGCGTCGTTACCGGAACTTTAAAAGTTTGAGTTCCTTTAGCGTTGCGCCTTGTGATCAATACATCGGCTTTGTCAGCGCGTGTATTATAACCCCCACCAATCGCGATTGCGTTTTGGACTGTCATGCCAGCTTGATAAGGAAAGCTGCCTGCGGTCGTCACTTCGCCCATAATAAAGAAAGGACGCAGCGTGGTGACTTGTACTGAAACTTTAGGATCACGGAGATAGCCATTGCGAAGTTTTTGGGTGAGCATATTCTCAATTTGCGGTGTCGAAAGTCCAGCCACAGTGATTGTCTGGACGTAGGGAAGCGAAATGGCGCCCGATGCATCAACCGGAACTTCACCTGTCAAATCAGTTTCACCCGCAACGCGGATGCTTAGTTTATCGCCAGAGCCTACGCGGTAGCCGGTGGAAAATTCATAAGCAGCTGAGTGTCCACGTGTGCCAAACGGGGGCAGTGGACCTTGTGGGCCAGACGACGGAAGCTGGGACACACTTGAAACAGCTTCTGGGCCTTCGCCCAAATTGCCGTTTGTCAAAATGCCTGTGCCGCCAATTGGTGAGTTCGGCGCAGCCGCCTCCCAAGTATCGGCACAGGCCGATAAAAACAAGCAACAAACCATCGCACAAATATAACGCATACCCACAAATCTCACTCTGTACACAACTGGCTAAAAAGACCATTTGCGGCGACCATAATCAATTATGGTTAGCAAGACCTTAAGTGGATTAATCAAAGCCGCGTTAATCAAATAGTTACCATACTCAATCAAACACAAATCATATCAATAGGTATTTGTTTTCATGAGTCTTAGTGCAGAACCATCGCAGCCCCTGAATGTAGCGGATGTTATTCGTGGCATTTGGCGGCGCAAGACTTTATTGATAACGCTTACTTTGATCGGCTTAGGGTTAGGCTCGGCTATAGTGTTTTTGTCAAAACCCACTTACCAAACGGAAGCGCAGATCATTATTGAAAACTCCGCCACATCTTTTGAGCGGGCAAACTCTGATTTGCAGTCTGCAACAGTAGCACCCGTTGACGAAAGATTTATCACCAGCCAGGTTTCGGTAATTAAGTCAGGTGATCTTTTGGGACGTGTAACGGATCAATTGGCACTCAAAGATAATCCAGAATTTAACACCGCATTGACCAAAATAAGTTTGGTGAAATCATTATTGATTGCTACTGGATTTGCCGATGATCCAAATTTGTACACGGGTCGTGAAAATGCGTTGAAAATGGTCATTTCAAAACTTTCGGTCTCTGCAATTGTTGACTCAAATATTGTGACGATTACTGCGCGAATGAATGATAAAAAAGCTGCGGCCGACATCACCAATGCCGTGGCAGAAGCTTATGTCTCTTCAACTCGTGAGAACGACGCAGGGTCGACTGAGCGTGCGCGGCAATGGCTTGGCGGACAGATTGCCGATTTGCGTCAGAAGGTCAGTGAATCGGAGAATGCAGTAGAAAAATATCGTGCCGAGGCTGGTTTGCTTAAAGGCCAAACCGCAACTCTTGGCACCCAGCAAATTTCTGAACTCAACTCGCAAATTGGCATCGCTGAAAATGCAGCAGGTGAGGCAACCGCACGGGCGGCAGAAATCAAAAGTCTTTTGGCATCTGGCGGAGTTGAAGCCTCTTCGGATGTTTTGAATTCGCCGCTCATCCAAAATTTGCGCGAACAACAAAGCGCTGCCAATCGGAAAATGTCAGAGCTGTCGGCTACTTATTTGCCAAACCATCCAAAAATGATTGCCGCTCAAAAGGAACTCGCTGCAATTACGGGTTCGTTGAAGCGCGAAGCTTTGAAAGTAGTTGATAGCCTTCAGGGCCAAGCAAAAGTTGCAAATCAGCGCGCTGAAACGCTACGTGCCAATCTTGAAACGCTAAAGGGCAGAGAGTCTGGCGCTAATATTAGTGATGTAAAGCTCAAGGGACTTGAGCGCGAAGCCCAAGCCAATCGCACTTTGCTTGAATCGATGTTAGGTCGTTATGCCGATGCCAGCGCGCGTCAAGACGTGTCACAACAACCCAGCAAAGCAAGAATTATTCAGCGCGCCGCCGTTCCTCCAACACCATACTTCCCTAAAGTCGGCCCCACAATATTTTTAACAACGATGGCTGGGTTAGCGCTTGGTCTGGGCCTTGCGTTCATTTTGGAGGTACTGTCTGCAGCCGCCAATGCTGCAAGGATGCAACGACCACTAACGCGCTCACATGTTGCAGCAGCCCAACTTGAACAGTCATTCACCATTCCGCCAATGATTGTTCCAGCAAAGCTGCCAATTGAAGCTGTGGTGACGTCGATGGTTCAAAGACCTGAATCTGATGTTGTTCAACCTGTCTCACATATGACCGCTTCAGGCTCGCGCAGCGCTGCGCTTGAATTATTGCATGGAGAAGATGGTGCAGCTTCTGAATTTCCAATGGCCATCGCTCTGGCGGGGGCCTGCCAATCATTAAAAGACAGCAAGGGATACAAGGCCTTTTCGTTCACCAGCCTCGGCAGTGGTGGGCCTGACGCCGCTCTCGTCGCGCTTTCAACGGCGCGCATTCTCTCAGAGAACAAAAAGCGTGTAGCCATAATCGATATTTCGCAAAACGGCGGCGACATTGAAATGCTAGCAGGTTTGCCCGGAGGCGTAGGTCTAACTGACTTAGTGTCAGGCACAGCCGACTTCACTAAAATTATTAATCGCGATCCACATTCTACACTTCACATTATCCGTAAAGGGCTATCACACGACCAAGATGTTACAACTCGTATCGCTGGTAAATTTGAGTCGGTCGTGACAGCTCTGAGTAGCATCTATGATTTTGTGTTCGTCCATGTGGGCGAGGCTTATGGAGCTGCGCCCAATCTTGTGAAGAACTGCCCGGCCGCGTTCATTTTAGCGGGCGCTGCTCGTCAACGCGACGCGTTGGCGGCGGCTAAAATCTTGCAAACAAATGGCGTGTTGGCACCGATGTTTATTCAAGTAAACGCTGAACCTGCCGTTCAAAACCGCAGGGCCGCTTCGGCGTAGCATAATGGTTTCTCCTGCTCTTTTACGCGCGTGCCTCGATGTAATGCACTTCACGGGCTTGTCTCACCTCCTCAGAAAGCAGTTTCAAGGGATGGGCAGTATATTTTGTTTCCATCACGTGTGCCCTGGGGGAGGGAAGGCCAAAGGTTTTGCCCCCAATGGCAAAATTGAATGCACTCCAGAATTCTTGAGCGAGATTATTCTTCTGGTCAGGAGGCGCGGCATGGAAACGCTGTCATTGGCTGATGCCATTGAGCGCATTCGTAATCCTAAACCAAACCAAAAACCATTTGCTGTTTTTACGTTAGATGACGGATACAAGGACAACTTGAACTATGGTCAACCGATTTTCGAAAAACTCAATTGCCCATATACAGTCTTTGTGGCCCCCAAAATTGTAGACGCTTCTTGCGAACTGTGGTGGAGAGCGTTGGAGAAGATAATATCAAGCAACTCTCAATTTAGTTCAACAATTGACGGTGTACGATATGATCTTGATATTCGGTCAGAAGTCCAGAAGAAACACGCTTGGAACGTTCTATTCCCGAAACTAGCCGCTACGCCCGAATATGATCAACGCAAGACCATTCATGAATTGGCATCTAGGTATAATTTCGATCTTGTTGAATATTGCAAGTCCGTTGCGATGACTTGGGATGAGATTCGGAAAATGAACGAAGACCCACTCTGCACCATTGGTGCGCATACGATGAACCATTATGCAGTTGCAAAACTCAGTGCTGCTGACTGCCTGTATGAATTGGAAGAATCTCGCCGTTGCATAGAACGAGAGTTAGGCGAGAAAATTCACTTCTTTGCTTACCCCTATGGTGACGAACCTGCTGCAGGCCCGCGCGATTTCCAAATTGCCAATGATCTAGGATTCACTGCGTCGCTCACGACAAGAAAAGGCGTTGTCTTTGAGAAGCATGGCAAACATCTCCAAGCGTTGCCCAGAATTATGGTTTCGGGTCGCTATCAGAAAATTCGCTATATCGATGCACTGATTTCTGGCGCACCTACAGCGTTGCTCAATCGATTTAAACAAGTAAACGTTAGTTGACTGGGTCCGGCTTTGACATCCAGCGGATAATAACCATCGACACCGGCAACCAACCGAAACCACCCAAGATATAGAATGGCAGTTCAAACATTAGGCCGCGCCCAATTATGAATACGCCGCCAATTGCCATTACAATAAGCGCGTATACGATCATGAAGACGATTGTATAGATCGTGCCCAAAAGCTTACGGGTTCGGAGTTTCATAGGCCACACATAGCGATTCAAATCGAAAAATGAAATGGTGGGCCCTGCGGCCAACAGGCGCTTGCCTCATATGCAGTGAAAGCTTAGTTTCGCGGTCATGACAGACATAGCACAAAACATGCCCCTCTCGCGATCAAGAGTAGCAATACCGAGCATAAGAACTTGGCTCGGATGGGTTGCATTTATGGTGTTCTTGATGGTCGTCGTAGGCGGTGCCACGCGTTTGACGAATAGTGGGCTTTCAATCACGGAATGGGATCCCGTCTTAGGTGCCATCCCTCCAATGCATGCCGCAGATTGGGATATTTTATTTCAGAAATATCAACAATCATCTCAATACAAATTGCAAAATGTCGGAATGTCCTTGACTGAATTCCAATTCATATTTTGGTGGGAATGGGCGCACCGGTTGCTCGGGCGTTTGATCGGTGTAGTTTTCCTAGTCCCATTTCTTTATTTTGCAATTATGCGGAAATTGGAACTCCGCCTACTGCCACGTTTGATTGCACTGTTTGTTCTTGGCGGCCTGCAAGGCGCGCTGGGCTGGTATATGGTGGCCTCTGGGTTGGTAAACCGCGTGGATGTCAGTCAATATCGCCTGGCGGCACATTTGACGCTGGCGAGCGTTTTGTTTGCGGCAATCATTTGGACGATTTCAAGCTTGAATTGGCGACATAGAATTCCCCGCAATTTTGATGCTTTGACAGCTTTAGTTTTATTTTTGCTTATCATTTTGCAAATTGCCGCAGGTGGGTTTGTTGCAGGGTTGGACGCAGGGCAGGGATATAACACGTGGCCTCTGATGGAAGGAAAATACATTCCCGATGGTCTAAACCTAATGCAGCCAGTTTGGCGCAACCTGTTTGAAAACGCACTTACTGTGCAGTTTGATCATCGCATACTAGCATATACAATATTCTTAATTGCCGTTTTGCACGCAGTAAAAACATTTTCTTTCACTTCAATGGTGCTTGCCTATCTTATTTTCGTTCAGGCAGGTCTTGGGATCATGACCCTGCTGATGCATGTACCATTAGGATTTGCTTTGGCCCACCAAGCAACGGCCATGTTAGTTTTGGCCGCTGCTGTCTGGAATTTACATAAGAAAACGATTGATCAAGCTTTAGTAAGTCAAGACATCGCTTGATCAATATCGGCAATAATATCATCTGCATCTTCAATGCCGATTGAAAGCCGAACCACGTCTGGCCCAGCCCCCGCTTTTACCAATTGATCCGGCGAAAGCTGGCTATGTGTAGTTGAAGCAGGGTGGATGATCAGTGAACGTGTGTCGCCAACATTCGCCAGATGTGACAACATCTTCACTGATGATACCATTTTTACGCCAGCGTCATAGCCGCCTTTCAGACCGAAGGTAAAAACCGCACCAGCGCCTTTTGGGGCATACTTTTTTTGTAGCGCGTTGTGTTTGTCAGAGGGCAGACCCGCATAATTCACCCAAGCCACATTCTTATGTTTCGAGAGCCATGTCGCCACTTTGAGCGCATTGTCACAATGGCGCTGCATACGAAGCCCCAATGTTTCCATGCCAGTTAAAATCAAGAATGAATTGAGTGGCGCAATTGAGGGCCCTAAATCACGAAGGCCCAGCACGCGGCAAGCAATCGCAAAAGCAATGCCACCAAATGTTTCGTGCAGCTTCATGCCATGATAGCTTTCGTTTGGTTCAGAAAGCAGGGGATACTTTCCACTCTTCGACCAATCGAAATTTCCACCATCGACAATGACGCCACCCATCGAGTTGCCATGGCCTCCCATAAATTTGGTAAGCGAGTGCACCACGATGTTTGCACCATGCTTGAACGGCTGGCAAAGATATGGCGTGGCTAAAGTGTTGTCGACGATCAGCGGAATACCAGCTTTCTGTGCCACTTTCGCAATGGCCTCCAAGTCAGTCACACGGCCGCCGGGGTTGGCAATCGACTCAACAAAGATCGCCTTGGTTTTTGGAGAAATGGCTTTTTCGAATGATGAAATATCATCGGCATCAGCCCATACCACATGCCAACCAAACGACTTGAAAGATTGGTTGAACTGGTTGATCGATCCGCCATAGAGTTGGCGTGAGGCAATGAATTCATCGCCGGGCTGCATCATCGTATGAAATACAAGAAGCTGTGCCGCGTGACCTGAAGCAACCGACAGCGCCGCCGTTCCCCCTTCAAGTGCTGCAATCTTGCCCTCTAGAACCGACTGCGTTGGATTCATGATCCGCGTGTAGATGTTTCCGAATGCGCGCAATGCAAACAAGTCAGAGGCATGTTGCACATCGTTAAACACGAATGCCGTTGTCTGATAAATAGGTGTTATGCGGGCACCTGTGGCAGAGTCTGGTGCGCCACCTGCATGAATTGCAAGAGTGTCAAATCCTGGGGTTTTTTCGGCCATAAGCTGCTCCTGTTATGTATGAAGACCAGAGCCTAATCTTGTATTTCCAATCCGGCAAGCGCCTCAATGGGGCGACATGCGTTTCAATAAATTATCCTTATCCCAGAAGTGATGCTTCAACGCAGCAACAACGTGAAGAATAATCAAAACTTCTGCGGCTTTGCTGGCAAGGCTATGCATATTGCCGCCAATTCCACCGAGATCTGGCAAGCCCGGCACAGGGGCAATGCCAAATAAGGTCGTGCCGCTCAAGATTGCTTCCTTAGGCAGTTGGTGAGTGAAAGCCATAAGTCCCGTCAACGGCAATCCGATCATCAAAACATAAAACAGCCAATGAGTGATGTGAGAAATAGAGACCTCCCAAGACCTCATGGTGGAGGCAAGAGGAGGGGGTGGGTTCATCAGTCGCCAACCAAGCCGCGCCAATGACAAGATCAAAACTGAAATCCCAATCGAAGCGTGAAGCGAGGGATAAAACGTGTCTGTTGGACGGCGGATAAGATCTTCGCCAAACAAAATCATATAGATCATCAACGCTGCAATCGACCAATGAAGTATAATTGCTACAGTTGAATAGCGGGGCGGCGAAATCGACATATGAGCTCCTATTTATTCAAATGACGGTAGGACATTAAAGTTCCGTCGCATTAATTGCGCGGCGCTATTCCTAAACTCTGCATGCGGCCATTAGCGTTTACCACCTGACGTCTTGATGATATGATTCCAGAGTTTCCACCCACCCAAGCCCATTCGCCGGATATTTTTCCAAATTCCATTTTGGGACAGCGATCCATGACAACTTTCAAGCCGCGTGTCTCGGCCAGTATTGCGGCCTCATCATTTCGCACGCCGAGCTGCATCCAAATAACTTTAGGTAAAATCTCGAGAGCCAGAGCTTCCTGCGTCACCTTTAAAGCCGCTTCTGAGTTTCGAAAGATATCGATCATGTCGATAGCCACTGGAACATCAGCGAGGCTTGCATAAACCAGTCGCCCCGAAATCTCTTTTCCCGCTAAGCTAGGATTTATGGGAAAAACCTGATAACCCTTCTCCAATAAATAGTTCAGAACAAAGAACGATGGTCTAACTTCGTTGTTTGATGCGCCAACCAACGCGATTGTCTTAACATCGCGAAGAATATCGGCGATGTATTCAACTTGATAGTGGTCGTGGTTCATGATGACGGCCAAATAGGTTTACGTTTTTCTAAAACAGCACCAACGCCTTCACGAGCAGATTCTTGCAGGAAATTTTCAACCATCACTTGGCTGCAATGTGCATAAGCCTCGCCTAGACCGAGTCCCAACTGCGCCTCAAATGCAGGCTTTCCAATGCCAATTGCATTTTGTGATTTGGTCGCGATCTTGTTAGCAATATCTGAAACATGCGCATGCAATTCGTCAGCTTCAACAATTCCGTTCACTAAGCCAACCCGCACCGCAAATGCCGCATCATATATCTCGCCCGTCAACAACATTTCGCGCGCATGACGTGGGCCGATGGCGCGCGATAAAGCAACCATGGGCGTTGAACAAAACAAACCGATATTAACGCCAGGCGTACAAAAATGTGCATTTGCGCTGGCATAAGCAAAATCGCATGAAGCCACCAATTGGCAACCAGCAGCACTGGCCAATCCTTGCACCTCAGCAATTGTCACGCACCGATGTTGCGCAATAGCGGTCATTACTTTTGCACACCGATCAAATATCTCTGTGAAATATTGGGCGCCTTGGTCAGCATCTGCGCGGTGCGAAGTGAGTTCTTTCAAGTTATGCCCTGCTGAGAACGCAACACCTTCAGCATTTATGATGACCACACTTATGGAGAGATCGTCTTCCGCGTTCTTGAGTTCTTGGCCAAGGGCATTCAACATCGCTTCAGATATGCTGTTGCGCGTGGAATTATCGTTCAAAGTCAATCGCAAGATTGCACCATCACGACTGACTTTTAAAACAGCGCTCATTCTTCAGTAGATTCGAGCTGTTTGATTTTTTCGGAATAGCTCGCGTCTTTGATCAGATCTTCCGTTATCTTTCGATTATTTTCCGAAGGGATAGATGCTTTGAGATTGCTGATCTTCCGCTCTTTCAAGTCTTGTGCGATGGAATTATCACTTTTGACGTCCTCAATTTGTTGAAGAGTGTCGGCAGTCTGATCATTGGCAACATTGGTGTATGCCAAGCTCAGTGTCGTAATCGCTAAATTCCAATCATCGACACTTTTGAACCCAAATCCTTTGACATCAGTTTCAAATTCTTTGCCACGCGGATCTTTATCAACAAACTCTTGAAGATCTTGGTATCCGGCAGAAGAATCTCGATATTTGTCTTGAACCAAAACATAAGCATCTAGCGCTTTGCGGGCTAAATCGGGGGTCAACTCCTCAACTTCGATGGGTGCGTTATCGCCGATGCTGATATCGCCTTCCATATCTGCAGCACTTGGGTCTTCCACCCCTGGCTCAGGTGCAGTTTGATCTCCGGTGGCAGGAGTTTGTGAATCCGTCGCGCCTGGAACAGGCGGAGAAACAGGGGCAGGGGCAGGAGGAACAACAGGTGGTGTGGCAACTAGCGGGGCGGCAGGTGGCGGTACGACTGGCTTAACCTCCACAGGCGGTGTAATAGGCGCAGGAACAGTGGGTTTGACAACTACAGGCGGCGTTGCAACAGGAGGTGTCGGTTGCGTCGTGGTTGACTGCGCAACTGCCAATTGGGGCATTGTTAAAAAGACTGAAAGACCAATTGGAGCCAGTAACCGTAACATTAACTTCATCGAACCACCTCAATTCATTCAATTTACGCCAGCCGACAAAATTCAGCCAGCAAAAACTGTATGACAGCTCAAATTGGCGGTTTCTGCCGTTTTCAACGGGTAATATGTTACCTTATAAAAAATACTCAATAAATCTACATCTCTTATTGACAGAGTCGCATGCAATTGGCTATCAGCCGCCCACATCGCGCTTTCAAAAGGGAAGCGCGTATTATTTAACACGAATTTAGAGAACAAGCTCATGAAGACTTATTCGGCCAAAGCGTCGGAAATTCAGAAGCAGTGGATGCTGATTGATGCTGAGGGCCTCGTTGTTGGCCGTCTTGCTGCGATCATCGCTAACCGTTTGCGCGGCAAGCACAAGCCCACCTTCACACCACATATGGATTGCGGTGATAATATCATCGTTATCAATTGCGAGAAGATCGCCTTCACCGGTAAGAAGCGCCAAGACAAGACTTATTATTGGCACACTGGTTTTGCCGGAGGTATTAAAGAACGCAATGCCCACCAGTTCTTGGACGGGAAGCGTCCTGAACGGATTTTGGAACTCGCAGTGCAACGCATGTTGCCAGGTGCTTCGTTGAAGCGTCAGCAGATGACAAACTTGCGCATTTATAAGGGTGCAACGCATCCGCATGAAGCCCAAAACCCTGTTGTGCTTGATATCAAAGCAATGAACCCTAAAAACGTAGTGAGAGGCTAAATCATGGCTGAAACAAAGACACTCGCTGACTTGGGTTCAGCAATGGGCATGGCTCCGGCCGTCGCTGGCAGCGTTGCTGCCGCACCATTGGCTCCAGTTCAACCAAAGATCGATGCTAAGGGCCGTTCATATGCAACGGGCCGCCGTAAGAATGCAATTGCCCGCGTTTGGATCAAGCGCGGCAAAGGCAAGATCACAGTGAATGGCAAGCCGATCGAAACGTATTTCGCACGCCCAGTTTTGCGCATGCTTTTGGCCCAGCCAATGCATGCTGTAAACCGTTTCTCTGAAATGGATGTTGATTGCACAGTTGTTGGCGGGGGCCTTTCTGGCCAAGCCGGCGCTGTTCGTCACGGCATTGCGCGTGCACTTGTAAACTTCGAACCGGGCCTTCGTCCCGTGTTGAAGAAGGGTTCATTCCTCACACGTGATAGCCGTGCTGTTGAACGTAAGAAGTATGGCCGTGCAAAAGCCCGCGCCCGCTTCCAGTTCTCGAAGCGCTAATTCGAAATATATTCTGGAAAAGGCCGCTCAACAGGGCGGCCTTTTTTGTTAGGGACGTAAGCGAGATGACGACTAATCAGTTTGAAATATTTCTCGTGGCCACACCCGGCCTGGAAGCGGAACTGTGTGCGGAAGCGAAGGCGCTTCATTTCAAGGAACCCAAAATCATCACCGGCGGCGTAACCATCAAGGGCGGCTGGCCTGATGTCTGGCGCGCAAACTTAGAAATTCGAGGGTGTTCAAGGGTTTTAGCACGCATCGGTTCATTCCATGTCGGACACTTGGCGCAGCTCGATAAATTAGCACATGCATTCGGTTGGAAGAAGTTTCTACGCCACGATGTCGCTGTCTCGGTTGAGGCCACATGCAAGAAATCAAAAATCTATCATAGTGGCGCTGCGGCCCAACGCATCGAAACGGCGTTGAAAGACGTGCTCGGAACCACGATCGATAAAGATGCGCCAATAGCCATTAAAGCCCGCATCGAAAAAGATCTCTGCACGATCAGCATCGACACATCGGGCGAGATGCTGCACAAACGCGGCTACAAAGAAGCGGTTGCCAAAGCGCCGATGCGCGAAACTCTGGCAAGTCTCATGCTGCGCCGTTGCGGTTATGATGGCGATGAAACCGTAGTTGATCCGATGTGTGGCTCAGGAACTTTTGTGATTGAAGCTGCAGAGATTGCAATGGGTTTAGTGCCGGGCCGATCACGTCATTTTGCGTTCGAGCAGTTGAAATCATTTGATGCAGAACAATGGGCAAAATTGCAAAGCACGGGGCAAGGGCGCACCACCACTCATAAATTCTATGGCAGTGACCGAGACGTTGGCGCCATCAAAGCCGCAACAGCAAATGCTGAACGCGCAGGCGTGGCAGACGTCACAACATTCACCCAAAAACCAATCAGCGATCTCGTGCCGCCAAGTGGAGCACCAGGTCTGGTCATCGTCAACCCGCCCTATGGTACGCGCATTGGTGATAAAAAACCTCTCTTTGCGCTTTATGAAGTTCTGGGCAAAACCTTGCTCAAGCGATTTTCCGGTTGGCGCGTTGGCATTATCACCAGTGACTCATCGCTTGCAAAAGCAACTGGTTTGAACTTTATCGCACTTGGCCCATCGATTTCGCATGGCGGCCTAAGCGTTAATCTTTATCAGACAGAAAAACTGCCTTAATCTGTTTGCCGAAGCGGAACGTTAAAAACACGATGTTCAACATTAAAACAACACGCTTCGTCATGCGTCTGATTTTGGCGGCTTTCTATTTTGCGGCTGGCATTTTGCATTTGAAATCGCCAGCAGGCTTTATCAGCATCGTTCCCGGCTTCGTGCCATGGCCTGCAGAAATAGTCTGGTTCACGGGTGTTTGCGAAATTGCTGGCGCAATTGGCCTAATGATTCCGAAATTGCAAAAAGCAGCAGGAACGGGCTTGGCGCTTTATGCAATTTGCGTTTTCCCTGCCAATATCAACCACGCCATGAACCATATCGATGTTGGCGCGTTACCAAACAGTTGGTGGTATCATGGCCCAAGATTTGTGATGCAACCAATTTTAGTGTGGTGGGCACTGTTTTGCACGGGAACGATAACCTGGCCAACAAAACAACAGAGTGTGAAGTCATGATTGCAGTTCTTATATTGCAAGTATCAGCAGAAGCAGGAGTTTAATAATGAAAATTTATTCGGTAGTTTTGGCAGCTACAATTCTATTGGCATTGCCTATGACGTCTCAAGCTCAAGTTGACACCTCCAACTATAGTGAGTCAGCCTCATCCATCCTGTCTGCTGGTTCAGCTTCTGCCAAAATCCGTAACCTGAAATCAGTTCCCAGCTTGGGCATCGTTCGCGTGCAGTTTGGTTTTGTCCCGCGCCTTAGCGATGATGGCGAAAACACTTCAACCTTATTAATATCTGCAGAAAGAAACAGTGCAGGCATCGCCAAATTGCGCTCCGCCTTGCTGGGCAACTCTGTCACAAGGAACGCTTTGGAACAACATGGCGTCTCAATTAACCGCGTTATTGGCGCAAATGTTGGGTCAAATGGGTCATTGCGGCTTTTTGTGAAATAGCCCAATTTTTTCGACGTTTAGACAAAAAGCTAACGATCTTTTTACCCTTCCTTTGCACACGGAATTAAAGAATTTGCGTCATGATGTTCCCTATACAGGGGCCATAAATGCGTTTTGGTGGTAAATTCAGTGCGGGTATCGGGGCGTTTCTATTAGCGTCTGCAATTGCGCACAACGCCGTTGCTGCAAGCAAATCCATTGCTTTGACAACCAGTGTCACAATCGCCCAGGCCTGCGCCATCACCGTTTCGAGCATGAACTTCGGCAATATCACCGCGGTAACCGGAACTGAAGTGACCACATCATCTGCCAAAGTAACTTGTTCTGCCGGCACGGCATATTCCGTGTCCTTCAGACCGGGTGCCGTGCAAACTTCTGGCACAGGAAATTTGACAGGGCCGGGCGGCAATATCCAAGTTTTTGTAAGCCTTGGTACCAGTGCCGGGACCAGCACCGGAACACATATTTTAAACGGAAAACTCACCGCCAGCCCCATCACCACGACGGGCCTTTATCAGCAGAACTTTCTGATTTACGTGAATTATTAGTTCAAACCGAATTTTAGACTTCCAAAAGATCAATTGCAGAACAAAAAGCTCAATTATTCAGCAAGGTTTCCCATGTTCCCGTTCGATAATAGTTTCTTGATACCAATTTGCGTCGTTTTCGCTGGCGAATTTGTTTGCAAAAGAATAGCAAAAAATTATGCTCCAAATGGAGTAAAGTTGGATGATCTTTCCTCTGAATATATCACATCGAGAAGGTTGTATTCAGCAGCAAATGTGTTCTTCAATATTGGTGCTGTGTTAGTTGTAGTGGCCGTATTATCAGGTTTCGGTATCAGCTTCTCAAGAATGCTTGGCCATAAGTAGCTGTTGAGTTAGTGCTTGAATCGTTCAAACTATATAAATTTTTCTGACACATTTCACTCCCCCTTAACCCGCACATATTCCCCCGGCGCATCGCCCAGCACCTTGAGCTTGCCTTCCCCCGGCATTGGGGCCTTCACCATCTTTCCACTCTTAGCTGTGATCCATTCTTTCCAATGCGGCCACCACGAGCCTGCAGTTTCGATAGCCCCCGCCAGCCAATTCTCAACCGTTTCCGCACCCGCTGCATTCGTCCAATATTGATATTTGCCCATGCTCGGTGGATTGACCACACCAGCAATATGGCCAGAGCCGCTGACCACCAGCGTGGTGTCACCGCCGAAATATTCCGCCAAGCGAAACACCGAGGGCAGGGGCGCAATATGATCTTCACGCGCCGCCAAATTATAAATCGGAATTTTCACTTTCGAGAGATCAATAGCCACATCATCCAACACCATCTTGCCCTTCGCCAGACTGTTATTCATGTAGCATTCGCGCAAATAAAACGAATGCACGCCAGCAGGCATGCGCGTGCTGTCAGCGTTCCAATAGAGCAGATCAAACGGCATTGGGTCTTTGCCCAGCAGATAATTATTGACCACATTTGACCAAATCAAATCATTGGCCCGCAGCAGATTGAACGCATCGGCCATGCGCGAGCCGGGCAAATATCCCTTATCCTCCATGCGCCCTTCAATCCAGCGCACTTGCTCCTCATCCACATAAACACAAAGATCGCCAGCCTTTTCGAAATCCACTTGCGTGGTGAAAAACGTGGCGGCGTTCACCCGGTCATCACCCTTGGCGGCCATGTATCCTAGCGCTGAGGCCACCATTGTGCCGCCGACGCAAAACCCGACGGTGTTTACTTTTTGAACACCCGTGGCTTCCTGCACTTTCGTGACAGCGGTTAGAAAACCATCGTGCATATAATCGGCAAATGTTTTGCGCCCCTGCGCTTCACCCGCATTGACCCACGACATAACAAAAACCGTAAGACCCTGTTCAACACACCATTTAATATAAGATTTTTTCGGAGTGAGGTCGAGAATGTAAAACTTGTTGATCCAAGGCGGCACGATGAGCAGGGGGTATTCATAAGTTTGCTCACCCGCTGGACTATATTGGATCAGCTCAAACACGTCATTGCGGAACACCACCTTGCCGGGGGTCAGCGCAATATTGCGACCCACTTCAAAGGCCGTCTTATCCGTCTGCATAATCCGCAAGCGACCATCGGCAAAATCCCGCTCCAGCTTATCCATGCCCTTGAGCAAATTCTCGCCATTGGTGCTCAGCGTGGCGCGCAAAACTTCGGGGTTTGACATGGCAAAGTTGGAGGGTGAGAGCGCGTTGCTGATTTGCTCGACATAGAATTTAGCCTTGAGCTTGGTGTGTGGATCGAGGTTCGCGTCATTGACCATATCAGCCGCCCATTTGGCGCTGATGAGATAAGCCTGTTTCAGAAAATCGAATATGGCGTTTTCCTGCCAGTCTTTATCCTTGAAGCGCTTGTCCGTCTTGGCTGGGGTGGCGAGTGGAAACACCTGCTGCCCCAAGGCCTTGGCCCATGCGCCTTGCCAAAGAACAGTATAGCCTTGCCACAGCTTCATCTGCGCCATCATGGTTTTGGCTGGATCATCGTTATAATGTTTGAAAACTTCGCCGAGTGTCTTGGCCACTTGCTCCATTGGCAATATCTGCGTTTCAGCTTCCTGTTTTTGTAAGTCTGGCCGTTCTGCCACTTGGCGGGCGATGGCTGAGGCGCGCTCGAACACGCGGGCAAGATTCTGCATCAGCTTCACAGGGTCTGGAAGCTTGAATTCAGCAGGTAGCGGTTGTTTTGAATCTGTCATCGCCATATCCTCTACCAATTCCTATTTAAAGCTGATTAAATTTTCGGCAAGCGCATTTCTTGCCAAATCGACCCTCAGCCGCCATAAGACGGGCTTGATTGGACAAGGCAAATATGACGAACGCATTAAGAGTGGGCATTGCAGGCTTAGGCACAGTTGGCACAGGTGTGCTCGACATTTTAAAGACCCACGAAGCAATGTTAACCACCCGCGCTGGCATGCCTGTAAAAGTCACAGGCGTTTCTGCCCGCAGCAAAGGCAAAACCCGTGGCAGCCATGATTTGTCCGGCCTCGACTGGTTTAATGATCCGGTGGCATTAGCCAAATCGAATGGCATTGACGTTTTTATAGAATTGATTGGCGGCGAAAGTGGCCCCGCAAAAGATGCCGTCGAGGCCGCAATTGCCTCAGGCAAGCACGTCATTACCGCCAACAAGGCTTTACTCGCCCATCACGGCGCCGCATTGGCGCGGGCGGCAGAGGCCAAAGGAGTTGCGCTTTATTTCGAAGCCGCAGTGGCGGGCGGCATTCCGGTGATCAAGACCTTGCGTGAAGGCCTGGCTGGTAATTCCGTGCGCAAGTTATTCGGCATCATGAACGGCACTTGCAATTATATTTTGACCAAAATGGCCAATGAAAGCAGAGCCTTCACTGATGTTCTTAAAGAAGCACAGGAGCTGGGATATGCCGAAGCCGATCCAACTTTCGACGTGGGCGGCTTTGATACAGCCCATAAGCTGGCGGTACTCACCTCACTGGCTTTTGGCACAGAGGTAAATCTCCCTTCAATCCGCATCGAAGGCATCGAAGCCATTACGCTAGAAGACATTCGCAATGCCAAAGAGCTTGGTTACAAAATTAAACTGCTCGGTGTGGCTGTGGCCCATGATGGTGGTGTTGAACAACGTGTGCACCCCACTTTAATCCCCATCGGTTCTCCCGTTTCAGCAACTGATGATGTTTTCAATGCGGTGGTTTTGAAAGGTGATTTTGTGGGTGATCTGGTGCTGGAAGGCCGAGGCGCTGGCGCTCACCCAACTGCTTCAGCCGTACTATCAGATATCGTTGATATCGCACGCAAGAACATCCGTCCATCTTTTGGCATTCCCGCCAAAGAATTGAAGAAATATAAACCAGCCCCACCTAAGGCCCATGAAGGGGGGTTCTATGTGGCCCTCGAACTTTTGGATAAACCCGGTGCGGTAGCCTCCATCGCGTCAATTCTGGCCGATGCAAAAATCTCCATAGAAAGCATCGTGCAACGCGGCAAGGCCGAAAAAGATGCAAAACGCGCCACAGCTCAGTTCATTTTGATCACCCATGACACTTTGGAAATGTCGATCCAAAAGGCTGTTGGCCGCATACAAAAAGACGGCCATGTGGCGGGCACTCCACGGGTGATCCGCATTGAACGTTTCTGATCACAAACCCGCCTTCCTTGATGTTGAAAAGTCCGTCAAAGGCCAGCGCTGGGTTGCCAGGTTGGATGATCAACGGCTGGCGCACACCATTGCCGAAAAAAACGAACTACCAGAAATCCTAGGCCGCGTCATGGCTGCGCGTGGTGTTACGTCAGATGAAGCTGAAGCCTTTTTAAATCCAACACTGCGTTCTCTTATGCCCCAACCTTCGGCATTCATGGACATGGAAAAAGGTGCTGCACGTTTGGCCGAGGCTATCGTGAAGAAAGAATCAATCGGTATCATCAGTGACTATGATGTGGACGGCGTTTCGTCAGCCGCCATCATGGTGCGCTTTCTCGCAAGCGTGGGCCATGAAGCCAATGTCTATATCCCCGACCGCTTGACTGAAGGTTACGGCCCCTCGGAAAAAGCTGTGAGCACATTGAAAGAGCAGGGCACAGAATTACTTCTCACACTTGATTGCGGCGTGATGAGCCATGATCCGCTCGCCCATGCTGCTGACCTTGGTCTTACCACGATCATCGTCGATCACCATCAAGCAGGTGTGGAGCTGCCTCACGCTTATGCGGTGATCAATCCCAACCGCCAAGATGATATATCAGGGCAGGGTCATCTGTGTGCTGCTGGCGTTGTGATGATCTTGATTGCTGCAGTAAACAAACAACTCCGCACACTCGGCCACTATAACGAACAACGCCCTGAGCCAAACATGCTGCAATGGCTTGAACTCGTGGCGCTGGCCACCGTGTGCGATGTAGTTCCTCTGAAAGGCCTAAACCGCGCCTATGTCACTCAAGGCTTACGCATCATGTCGCGCCGCGAAAACCAGGGCATCTCCGCTCTCGCCGATGTCGGCGGCTTGAAACGAAAGCCCGATGTTTATGCACTGGGCTTCATCTTAGGCCCCCGCATCAATGCTGCTGGTCGCGTCGGCCATGCCGAAGAGGCGCTGGCCTTGCTCACCACAAATGACAAAGGTGAGGCCTATGCATTGGCGCGCAATCTGGACGAGCTCAACCGCAAACGCCAAGTGATCGAACTGCGCGTGGTTGATGAAGCCATTGCGCAAGCTGAATTCGCCATGGGCAAAGACCAACGCCCATCAATCGTCGTGGTCGCCGCCGATGACTGGCATCCCGGCGTTGTGGGCCTCGCGGCATCGCGCCTCAAAGATCGCTTCACGGTGCCAAGCCTCGTGTTGGCCATGAACACCAAAACCGGATTGGCCACAGGTTCTGGCCGCTCCATTGCTGGTGTTGATTTAGGCAAAGCTGTGCGCCTCGCCTCCGAAGCAGGCATCCTCACAAAAGGCGGCGGCCACGCCATGGCGGCGGGCCTGACAGTGCCAATCGAAAAATTAGCAGAGCTCCGCCAATTCTTAGACGAAGCCCTATCTGCCGAAGTCGAAAACCTGCGCGACCCATCTCTGTCCATCGACGGCGCATTAACCGCCAGCGGAGCCACGCTTGACCTGATCGAACTTCTCGAACAAGCAGGCCCCTACGGCTCGGCCCACCCATCACCCATGTTCGTCTTCCCCGCCCATAAAGTGATCTACGCCGACCAAGCCGGAACCGACCATGTGCGCTGCACACTGGTGGCCAGCGACGGCACCAAACTCAAAGCCATCGCCTTTCGCGCGTTAAATACTGAGCTAGGCGAATTGCTGCTCTCCGAACGCAACCATCCCATCCATATCGCGGGAAGACTGGTGGCCGACGAATGGGGCGCAAAGCGCGTTCCCAGCTTGCAGATCGAAGATGCGGCAATCATAAAATAGGATGTAACTCCCTTAAATTGCTATAAAAACCAAAAATATTCACAAAATAGAAAATAACGCTTGACACCGTACGGTCAACTGGCTATATCTTGCTACATTCCACACATCGGTCAAAACTTCCAACCTCAACCCACAAGTCTTGCAAGCTCACGAAGACGACGTGGGGTTAAGGGCGCTGGAAAATTTTGTGCCTTTGTCGAAAGCTGAAACATAGCCCGTGGCGGCGAGTGACTTGAGAGTTTCAGCCACGCGGGCCTCACATTTTTTGCCTTGCTTGAAGGTGCTGGCGAGATTGGCCGCCGTCACATGGCCTTCTGCCAAGGCAAGGGCTGCCATAATGGCGGCACCTTGGGCCACAGGGGCGGTGGGGAATGTTGGCTTGTCTTTTTTCTCGACAGGTTTTTTGATTTGTTGCTCTTCGCCCATATCGAAATGCGCCTGTTTTTCGGCAACGCTGCCAAAGCGGGGAATTTGATAATCTGGCCTCAGCCAGCGCACAAAGCCCTTGGCCTCTTCGGCGGCGCGTTTTTTGTTCAAGGCCACAAGGCGGGCGAGAACTTCTTCTTCTTCCAAATCCACGGGCCAGCCATAGGCGGCGGCCACGGCGACATCCAACTCCTCATGCAGTTCCTTAAGGATGAGGATCAGGCCATGATCGAAGATGAGTTTCTCATCGGCGTTCAGGCCCTCTTGCTGGCCAGATTTCACTTTCTCCAACACGTTATACATTTTTGTAAGAGTGATTTCAGGATGCGCGGCCTGAACATCCTTGCGGTGCTTGTCCAGCGTTTCAGCAATGCGGCCAATGGCGGCTTGTTGTTCATCCGTGGCGGCGGGGAAGGGGAACGGATCGAAGCAACGTGATTTATTGTAGCGAGGTGTTGGACCAAGTAGCGAACCCTGCCGTAACGACCAAACAACATGAAATCGAGAAGACAACATACCCAAATGCGTATGATTGTTGCTAGCGATAATGACGATGCCGTCGTCGCAAATTGTCGTCGCGTCAACTAACTGAAATACCCTGTGCTTAGCCGTGTCAATTGTCGCGATGTACTCGTCCAGTCCAACAAGCGCAGGGCGCAACTCTTTCCGTGGCTCGCCAAAAATCCACCAAAAATCCCTATAGCTGGCGCGATTGTTTTTCTCGCGTTCTATTTTTACAGTTCGCAACAGATGTTGGTAGATTTCAGGAAAGGCGTTTCTAACTAAAGAAGGATCCAAACCAAAAAGATCGATCACCAACGCTCCGCGAGGAGTTCCCGCAAGGTCACGTCCATTTCTCAGGGGTCGAACGTATTTTTCCAAGTCTTGTCGCCGGCCTAGCCCAAGAAGCATGGCTTCGTTGTGTGAGAGCACAAATCCTGTGCCATGAAGTTTGACGCCGTCGTGCGCAATACCCAAATTCGCTTTCATATTTTCTAGATTGGTGAGGTCAGCTCCAATAGTCAGATCGGCATTAATTTTACCAGACATGGAACTGAACTTAATAGTGGGATTGTCTGTATCTACTGCAGTCGCAGATTGAACAGCCATAAGAGTTCCAGCCGAACTGCCAGCAATGCCTACAGTAAACGCAATTTGAACAGCCGCGGCATCGGGTGTAACTTTAGTCCAAGGATGATCCGGTATCGCAAACTTCAAGGAAATCGGATTTCGTTGTATTAAATGGTGGGCCACGACCCTCATTTGAAAAGTCTGGGTAATAGAATTTGTTGTAACTAGTCCAAAGCTCTTTAATTTTGTGGCAGGGAGGGTGAGTAGCTCTGCTGCACGATCCCACCAATACATTACAAAATCCGCCCCACCGGAAATGTGTTTATTAATCGACCAAAGAGCTTCAACATATCCATCACCAAATTCACGGCGGAAGTTTTGCCCAGCAATAAACGGCGGGTTGCCCACAATATATTCCGCCTCTGGCCATTCTGGGCGGCGCGGGTTTTTCAGCTTGCCATCTTTATCCGGCCCGTCATGCAGCAACACAGCATCACGCCGCTCAATGTTTTTGAATTCGCGCAAGATCGGCTCTGCCGGATGGCCGCCAGTGGTGCGCAAATGCCAGCGCAGATAGCCAATCCAGATGACCAACTCTGCAATTGCGGCGGCGCGGGGGTTTATTTCAATGCCTAAAAACTGATGCGGATCAATGGTGAAGTTTTCCAACCTCAAGGCTTCTTGCCCGCCCAATTTGCCCAGTGTGTCCAGCACATCGCCTTCCAGCTTTTTCATCAGCTCCATGGTGACATAGAGAAAGTTTCCTGTGCCACAGGCCGGGTCAAAAACCCGCGTTTCACAAAGCTTTTTGTGAAAGGCGGAAACGCGAGCAACGGCCTCTGCCGGTTCCAGCCCCACGGTGCCTTTGACGGCTTCCCATTCTTGCCACAGCGGGTCCATCACCGTGGCTTGCACCAAGCGCTCCACATAGGCACGCGGCGTGTAATGTGCGCCAAGGCTGGCGCGGTCTTTGGTTGAAAGGGCTTGTTCCAGCAGCGTACCGAAGATGGAAGGATCAACCTCTTTCCAATCTTTCTTAGCGGCAGCTTTGAGAACGCCGATTTCTTCCTTATCCATGGGGAACGCTTTGGCATCAGCAAAGAGCTTGCCGTTAAAGCGCTTCACCTGTTTGCCGATGGCCACGGAGAAGCCGCCCGCATTCATATGCCGCCACAGTTCTTCCAAATTGGGCATGAAACTATCAGGGCTGGCTTCGCTGCGCGTCAACAAGTCCGTGAAGCTGTCTTTATCGATCAATTCCGTGTCTTCTGCGAACATGGTGAACAGGCAGCGCATGAGAAATAGTGCTACTTCTTCGGCGTTGTATTTCTTGGCTTCCATCCGCTTTGAGACTTCGGCCAATGCCTTGGCAATTTCACGCGTAGCCTTGGCCGATTGCGTTGCGGGGTTGAGACTGTGCGGGTTTTCCCAAATGGCTTTGAAACGCGCCAGCACTTCTGGATTGGAAAAATCATCCATGCGGGCGCGAAAACTTTGTGCATCAGGGAACTGCTCATAGCGGCGGCCCTTGCCGGAAAAATCGGCATAGACCTCAATGCAGTTGCCCACATCACACACCAGAATGAAAGGTGGCCAATCATGATCTTGCGGCAGTTGTTGTGCGTAGCGGATGGCTTGCTGACGGGCGTTTTCCATCAACACATCCCATGTGCGGCCTTCGGTTCCGGCTTTTTCGATGGCGTCGATGATAAACAAGTCTTCTTGGCCGGGAATGGCCTTTTTCTGTCCTTTAGCGCGAGACTGTTTGGCTTCCAGCACAAAGCAGCCGCGCTTATAGAGATCAGCAAAGTCTGTGGCCTTGGCGCCCTTCATGGAATATTCGAATTTATAGTCACCATCATGCGGCACGGACGTTTGCATGAGGTGGCAAAGTTCTATGATGAAGCTCTGCGCCTGCGCACGTTCACCACCTTTGGCGTTTTTCCATTTTTTGACGAAATCAGCTTCTGTTTGCCCCATGTGGTCAAGATTGCTGATTCAGAGGTGGATGTCAAAAGGGCGCACTTGCAATACATAACGAACCTGCATATAGAGCAGCCGTTCGCCCAAATCGGGCAAATAAGTGCGCCCTTCGTCTATCGGTTAGGACGACAGCCTTTCACGTTGTAAAGACGGGTTCGACTCCCGTAGGGCGCACCATCTACCCGTGATAAAACTCTTATAACATTGGATTTGTTGGCCTTCTCACTGCCAAGTGATACAAAAAGGTGATACAAATGGGGCAAAGGTGGCTCTATCGAATGTTATATGCGCACCAGTCACGGCATGGGGTTTGGAAGTATCGTCGTGCGATTCCAAAGGCTCTGACGCTTGCAGCTGGAAAGCGTGAAATCAACGTAACGCTTCACACTCGAGACGAACGTCAAGCGCAGAATTCTTACGTAAAAGTGCACGGTGATGCCGAACAATATCTTCAATCATTGGCTCGCATGGTGGCGAACCCAAAATCAGCAACGAATGATAAACAAATTTGGGAGCTTGGACAGGCGTATCTTCGCAGCCTTAAGATGCCTTACGTTCCGTTGAATGAGCTAAAGGTTCAAGAGCAGTTTGATGACGGTCCCTCAAGGTTTGAACAGCGACTGGATTTTGTTGAAGAGCATCTTGGAATTGATGTTTATGACCCAGAAGAGCGAGATCGTGAGATTGAAGCTAGTTGGCAAGCCAAAGCTATACTGGGTGCACTTAAGAAACCATCGTTTTGTATGTCTGACGCCCTGTGTCAATGGCGGAGACAAATTGTGCCAGAAGGCGGCGTAAAAGTGTACCAGTCTGGTTGATTAAAAAGGTCGGTTATGCCCTTGGTTTGGTTTGCACGGTTTAGGTTTTAGAGTTGAGCGCTATGAGCCGCGTGGA
>JANYHN010000052.1 GCA_025359045.1 Hyphomicrobiales bacterium
TGCCCGCGGTGTTGCGCAATGAATACGCGGCTGAGGCGGCCTATTGCAAAAAAATTGGCCACGCCCACACCCAGCGGCTGCTACAGCTACAAGCCAGCATCAAGCGCATTTTTGCCCACGCGCCCGCCCATCAACTTTTCAACACCAATCACGAGGCCGCATGAATATTAAAAACTACAAAAAAGTGCTTAAAAAAATTAAAGCTCATCCTGAAACGTGGGATCAAAAAATGTGGCACTGCAACACTGTTCATTGCTTCGGAGGTCATGCGCAAATTTTAAGCGGGCGCAAAGCCAATGATTCCACCATTCGTTTTGATGCGCGCATTTGGCTAAATATCAGCCTTGATGAATCGAATTATTTATTTGACCTGGACCGAACAATTGAAGATTTTGAGGCTGTATTGAAGAACGGCTTTTATTGCATTGATGATTATGACCGCGATGGTTTTGATCGCAATGGTTTTGATCGCTATGGTTATGATCTCGATGGGTTAGATAAAAACAACAAGCCGAAGAAATCAATATGAACATCACCCACATCATCCCCGCCGAAACCCCCGTATGGCTTGCCATGGTGACGGCCCAGCTGCAAAACAAAATGCTCCTCACCAACGGCCGGCAAACCATTCTTGCCGATCAACCCATGACCGGATTCAGCGAATTACGCGTGCGGGTGAAAAAATGATGCTTATAGATGAAACTTTTTGGCTAAATCACCTAAAAGGTTTAGAGGAAATCAGGCAAAAAGATGGATGCGATCAACAAGAATTTTATGCGGAACATTTTTTGCTCATTGCTGGATTTTCAATGAAGGCTATAGGTAAAGAAATGTTTATAGATTTGATTGAACATATCAAAATTTTGGTTCCAGAAGTGATTGAAAAAGCAAATGATTCAAGCTCAAAACCATGAATGACCTCTATAGCTACACGCGCGGCGAACTTGACCACACCGGCCACATCACCCACGCGGAACGTTTGCGCCGCGCTAGGGCACATACCCGCTGGCTAGTGTTTTCATGGCTCGCCGCGTTTGCTCTGCTGTTTTTTGTCGGCGGCATGGCTTATTTCCTAGCAACGACCCCGACCGTCGTGAGGTTTAAATGAATAACCAAGACTTTATCGAGCGGCTTAAACGCGCAAAAAACGATCTTAAATATTTTTCAGAAACGTCTGATTCTCAACTATTTCACAGTTGCACTGCTGCTGAAATTTTTTGGGGTAATGTTTCGAGAAACGCCACTTTTGCCGATGGGAACTTTTTTAGCTGTGACTATTTAGCAAAATTTCCGGAAAACCAACGCCGCGCCGCCGCAATCGCCGTAATCGACGCCAGCATCTTGGCACTTAAAAAATTGGAGATTAAATGAATACGCAAAATCAAAGCCTTTGGCTCAAATATATTGAGCAATTTAAAAATTATGAGCCTGAAAATAACGAGACAACAGAAGAGCTTTATAAAAGAGCTCTTGTTTTGCAAAGTGGCTGTTTGGCGTCTTTGATAGGGCCGTTGAAATATCTAGAAATAATACGATCTGTTGAAACCAGTCTGAGTGAATCTTTCAACGGAGTAAACAATGACTAATCAAGGATTTATAGACAGGTTGAACAATGCCAAATGCAATTTAGAAACTTTAGTCCCAGCAAGTTTGTTGCAACTATCGCTTGCGTGTTTATATTCCGGCATAAATTGGGGCGCATTAAAAGACGACGGACTTAATGCAACTTTTGCCGATGGAAAATTTTCTAGCATCAAGTATCTTGAAAAATTTCCCGAAAACCAACGCCGCGCCGCCGCCATCGCCGTGATCGACGCCAGCATTGCTGCATTGGAATCACAGGTCTAGCAATGAACATTGCCGACCTAGCATTGAAGCACGCCCTACCGTCTGAATTCGAAGCGCATAAAACGCAGGCGCTGGTGGTGATCGGGAAAGCAGGCGATGCCAAAAAACCGGTTAGAAAATATGCTAGGAATATTCGTCCGATTGATATTTTTGTGAGCTATTTGCGGCATAAAAAATCACCGCAACCTCGCACACAAATCATGACAGATTTGGATTGGAAAACCTCGTTGTTTTATAACACG